>JBEKNL010000045.1:0-31441 GCA_049522855.1 Candidatus Korobacteraceae bacterium | reverse complement strand
GGGTGTGCAAGTCTTTGCGACATTGTTCTAAGGAATTGGGCATTGACTAGTGGGCGCTTACCACCTATAGCTAGGCCAATCGGGTCTCTCGGAATGGGAATATCAAGTCTGGTTGCGGGGGGACGTTAAATAGACCGCGCACTGTTTGGTTTATTTTCAAACTGAGGCACTACCCCGCCGACGGTTGGATTATCCCTGATTGACCAGCGAGCCGACGCGCTCTCCCATCACCACGCGCTGAATGTTGCCCCGCTGATTGAGATTGAAGATGACAATCGGCAGGTTGTTCTCGCGGCAAAGCGCGATCGCGGTGGCATCCATTACCCGCAGCCCCAGTCGCAGCACGTCCATGTAGCTGATCTCGTCGAACATGGTGGCGTCCTTCACCAGCACCGGATCGTCGGAGTAGATTCCGTCAACCTTGGTGGCCTTCAGGATGGCGTCGGCCTTGATCTCCATGGCACGCAGCGAAGCAGCGGTGTCGGTCGAAAAATAGGGGTTGCCGGTGCCGCCGGCGAAGACCACGACGCGGCCTTTTTCGAGGTGGCGGATGGCGCGGCGACGGATGAAAGGTTCGGCCACCTGGTTCATCTCGATAGCGGTCATTACGCGGGTGAAAACGTTCTGCTTCTCCAGGGCATCCTGCAGGGCAAGAGCATTGATGACCGTGGCCAACATGCCCATGTGATCGGCGGAGACCCGGTCCATCAGCTTGGCTTGCTCGGCCACGCCGCGGAAGAAGTTGCCGCCGCCAACCACGATCGCGATTTCGATTCCCAAGCCATGCACCTCGGCGAGTTCGGCGGCGATCTCGTGGACCCGCGTATTGTCCACGCCAAAGCCCTGGCCGGCGGCCAGAGCCTCACCCGAGATCTTCAGGAGGATGCGTTTGTAAACCGGAGTGCTCATTATTTTATTAGCAAGCTGGAGAATTGCTGATTCAGTTTAGCAGGAAAGATTGGGACTCAGGGTCCATACACCCTAAACCAGTGCAGGCAAAAATCAAGAGCCGCACGGCCCTCCTGCAAAAGTTCTACAGTCATCCCAAGATATTTTGGAAGCGGGAGTTGTATTTGAACATTAGTTGTACAAAGTGTACAATTTGTACCATATGTCCATTAAGCTTACCACCAGCACCGCCCGTGCCCAATTTGCCGATCTCGTCAATCGCGCCGAATATGCCGGCGAGCGCACCATCGTGCACCGCAGAAAAAAACCCGTAGCGGCGGTTGTGCCCATTGAAGACCTCAAGCGGTTAGAACGTCTTGAGGATGAGATTGATCTCGCGGAGGCGCGCAAGGCAATGAAAGAAAAAGGAAAGAGTATTCCCTGGTCGCAGGTTAAGAAAGAGCTGAACCTCTGAATGCGATGGGATATTCCGTCGAGTTCCGCCCTTCGGCACTCAAAGCGTTGCGACACATCGCCCCTTCTAACCGAGCCCGAATCTCTAAAGCAATAGAAGCCCTGGCAGAAAACCCGTATCCTGCCGGTTCCAAGAAACTAGCAGACGAGGATGGGTTTTGGCGCATCCGCGCGGGTGACTACCGCGTGATCTATACAGTCATACAGAAGAGATTGGTTGTCACGGTGGTCAGGATCGGACACCGGCGCGAAGTCTACCGCTAGATCGCGAGCTATTTGGGAAGCCTTGCCCCGATACAAAATGATTTAGAGGAGACAGCTTATCGTTAAGACCAATGATGTGCTCGCGCATTGGATTGCCGAATGGCGGTTCACTTCAAATGCGCTGCCGCCTCGACTGCCTTCGGCCCCCCTGATCCATGCTCGCGCGGTTTCGCAACTACCGGACCATATTTCGGTTTGATCTGGTGACACGATGAAACGCAGTAAACGCCTTGATGCGTCTTGTCGGTTTGAGGGTCGGGCATGGGCGAGGTGACGGCCGCTTCACGATCGGCCTCTAGTTCACGCTCCACGTCCGCAATCAACTTGTGATTGTCCTCCGCCGTGAGCCACCCCTTCACGTTTATCAGGTAGTTCTCGAAGCGCGCGATGGGATCGCGGTTGCGCCAGTAGTCAACGAGCTTGGCTGGCACGTACTGCGCGGCATCGTGGATGGCGTGTCCTTTCATGCGCATCATCTTGGCCTCGATGAGGGTGGGGCCTTCGCCGCGATGGGCGCGTTCGCACGCCTCGTAGGTTGCGTCGTAAACCTGGCAGGGATCGGTGCCATCGACAATCACTCCCGGAATCCCATACGCAATGGCGCGCTCCGCCAGGTCCTTCACGCAAAACTGCATATCGCTGGGCGTGGAGTATCCCCACAAGTTGTTCTCCACCACGAGCACCAATCCCAGCTTCTGCACCGCGGCGAGGTTCAGACTCTCGTAGGTGACGCCGGTGGATTGCCCGCCATCACCGACGTACGTGAGGCCCGCAATATTCTTGCCCTGCAATCGCGCGCCCAGGCAGATGCCGTCCATGACGCCAATCAACTCGCCCAGCATGGAAATCGGCGCGCATACGTTGCGCCGCTGCCAGTCGCCGAAGTGCGAGGAAGCGTCGCGCCCCCAGGTGGGCGAGTCCCCCTTGGCCATGTACTGCCGCATGATGTCGCGCGCGCTGAAGCCGCGCACCAGCATCGCGCCCTGATTGCGGATCATCGGCCCCAGCCAGTCATCGGGTCCGAGCGCGAGTGCCGAAGCGCAGGAGCAGCCTTCCTGGCCCAGTCCGAAATAAACGCCGCCCACCACCTTGCCTTGCTTGTACAGATTTTCCAGGGCGACTTCCATGCGCCGGTTCAGCAGCATCCAGCGGTAGAGAGCGATGCACTGCCCGCTCGACAGGTACTTGGAATCGCGAATGGGTGGCGCCGCGGCGCTCAGATCGCCTTCGATGCTGTACTCCAGGCTGGATCCTTCGCCCGACATGAAGATGCGGAACTCGGGATGCTCCAGGCGGTAGTCGGGAATGTTGTAGCAGCGCAGCATGGAGGAAGCTGAATCGTCGCCGAATCTAGTAGCCGGGGATATGTCTGTTTTGGTCGGCTTGGGCGAGCCGTCAGCCTGCTCGATAGGTGGCGGCGCTTTCCGCGCTTTCGACGCTGGCGCCAGAGGAACCTTGGCCGACTTTTTCTGCGGGGATTTGGATCGCTTCTTGTGAGCCATAGATTTCAGAAGAACGATAAACGCAGGAGGCGGGCGAGGCAAGTTGAGTGAGCGCCGCTTTTCGCTGTTCGCTCTTCGCTTACACCAGCCGCCTCGCCACGGTCCCTCCGAAAAACTTCGGTTCCGTTGCTCCTTCAAGATACGCGAGTGCTGAAAGCAAGAGCGAAAAGCGAAAGGCGAAGAGCGGATCTTACGCCAACTCGTCTCCGTTGCCGTGTAGATTGCGCAGCTCCTTCGGGGCCCGCGCCGGTGTGTCCTGATTCGCGGGCGATTCTGCCAGTTCAGGCTTCGGCACCACGGCAGCCTGCGCCAGCAGGTCATCGAGCGACTCCAGCCACAGCATCCGCGAGTGGAACACTCGCCCGAAGTTGCGCGATACCGCTGTTGCCACCTCTTCCAACGTCAATCTCTTTTGCAACTCTCGCTCCATGGAAGTTACTAGCTTATTGGTGAGGCCACAAGGCACGATGAGCGAGAAGAAGTCCAAGTCGGTGCCCACGTTCAGAGCGAAGCCGTGCGTGGTGACGCCTCGCGAGATGTGTACGCCGAGCGCCGCGATCTTGGCCTCGGGTTTGCTGCGTAGCGCGTAAGTCCAAACCCCGGTGAGTCCTTGGATTCGCTGCGTGGCGATGCCGAAATCGCCACAGGTGCGGATGAGCACCTCTTCCAGCCGCCGCACGAATTCCACCGCCCCAAGCTTGGGCTCGAAGCTGCGCAAATCGAAGATGGGATAAGCCACCAGTTGTCCTGGACCATGGAAGGTCACGTCGCCGCCGCGGTCGATGTCGAACAACTCCACCCCGCGCTGGGCCAGGAACTCGGGTGACGCAAGTACGTTGGAGACCTGCGCATTGCGGCCCAAAGTGATTACCGGAGGATGCTCCAGCAGCAGCAGGGTGTTTTCCACACGGCTGGCTTTGCGCAGCTCCATCAGCGTGCGCTGTAGTTGCAGAGCGGTTTCGTAGGGCACCAGGCCGAGATTAAGGACGTTGAGGATCATCCGCTATCAGTTGTCAGCCATCAGCTTTCAGCTTACGACATTTCGCGATTCGCTATTTGCGCTCGTCGAGGCTAGATGTTGGATGACCGCGCCGCCCGGTTCGAATCACGAGAAGTGCCAATCCAGCCACGGCTCGCACCATGCTTTTCAATGCTATTCTGTGCCTAGCTCCCACAGCCATGAAGCGCGATGTTGAAGAGCCCCCGGTCGTTATCACGCCCCCAGCGGAAGCGCGCAGTGGCGGACGCAAGTTTTTCGGCAACGCCCTTTTCGTTCTCTTGATCGCCGTGGCAGCCGTGGCGGGAGCGCTTTCCGGCTTGCTGTTGGTTTACTCCACCGATCTGCCGCAGGTAACAGAATTAGAGCAGTTCCGGCCCAGCACGATAACCCAGCTTTATGACGATCAGGAACGAGTGATCGGTCAGTTTGCGCTGCAGCGGCGCGTCATCGACACTTACAACGATTTCCCCAAGGTGCTGCGCGATGCCTTGATCTCGACCGAGGACAAGGAATTCGAGCAGCACTGGGGCGTGGATGTCTGGCGGGTTTTCGGCGCGGCCTGGAGGGATATCCTGCTCGACAGCCGGGCGCAGGGCGCCTCGACGCTTACCATGCAGCTCTCGCGCAATCTGTTCCTTTCGCCCGACCGCAATTTCCGGCGCAAGATGCAGGAAGTAATGCTGGCCATCCAAATCGAGCGGCGCTTCACCAAGCCGCAAATCTTTACTTTGTACGCCAACCAGATCTACCTCGGCCACGGCGTGTACGGCTTCGAGGCGGGCGCCAACTTCTATTTCAGCAAGAAAGCCAAGGACCTCACCCTGGAGGAAGCGGCTGTCTTGGCGGGACTTCCCAAGGCCCCGAACGCATATTCGCCGATCAACAATCCAGAGCGCGCGCTGCGTCGGCGCAACCTGGTGATCAACAACATGTTGGAGGACGGCAAAATAACCGCAACCGAAGCGCAACGCGCCAAGAGTGCACCGCTGAGGCTTAACGTTCAGATCGAACCGAACGACATAGCGCCGTACTTCGTGGAAGAAATCCGTCAGTACCTGGAGAAGAAGTACGGAACCGAGGAGGTCCACGAGGCTGGGCTGCGGGTTTACACCTCGCTGAATCTGGAGATGCAGAAGGCCGCGCAGCAAGCGGTGCGCGATGGCCTCGCTGCTTATGAGCGGCGCCATGGGTGGAAGGGCAACCTGCTGAACGTCATCGCCGACGGGGACTCGTTGGCGACCTACCACCATGTAGATTGGGACGGGAATATTGTGCCGGGCAGCTACGTTCACGCCCTGGTTACCGAGGTTGACCCGCAATCGGCGACCGTGAAATTTGCCAGCTACGAAGGCCGCCTTGGACCGGTTGAGATCAAGTGGACACGCCACACGTCGCCGCAACAGTTCTTGACCAGGGGCGATCTGGTATATGTAAAGGTCATTACGCTGAATGGCCGCGACAGCCGCGCATCGCTGGAACAGGAATCGGGAGTGCAAGGCGCACTGCTTGCGTTGGATAACTCCACCGGCGACGTGAAGGCCATGGTCGGGGGGCGCGACTTCGAACAGTCGAAGTTCAATCGCGCTGTCCAAGCCGAACGCCAGGTGGGCTCGTCGTTCAAGCCGTACATCTACACCGCTGCGATCGATCAAGGGCTCACGCCTGACGACACCGTGCTCGACGCACCGGTGACGTTCAATACCCCGTCGGGTCCCTACACGCCGCACAATTATGACGGCAAGTTCGAGGGCGTCATCACCTTTCGTCACGCGCTTGCCGAGTCGCGTAACATTCCCGCGCTGAAAGTGACCGAACGCGTGGGTGGCATCAAGACGGTCATCGAGTACGCCCGCAAGTTCGGCATCACCTCGCCCATGCCCGCGTATCTGCCGGTGGCGCTGGGCGCGGCCGACATTACGCTGGCCGAACAGACTGCCGCATTCACCACTTTTCCTAACGACGGGGTGCGCGTGATGCCTCGCTACATTCGCAAGGTCACCGACTACGACGGGCGCGTGCTGGAGGAGAATTATCCCGAAGTGAAGGACGTCGTGAGCGTGCGCACCGCGCGCATCATGACCAGCATGTTGCGTGAGGTGGTGCTGCACGGGACCGGCTATGCCGCCAGCAAGCTCAAACATCCGCTGGGCGGTAAGACGGGAACCACCAACGATTTCACCGACGCCTGGTTCGTGGGCTTCTCACCCTCGCTGACGTGCGGGGTATGGGTTGGTTTCGATGAGAAGAAGACCCTCGGCAACAGGGAAACCGGCGCGGCTGCTGCATTGCCCATTTGGATGGATTTCATGCGGGTGGCGCTGCAGGGACGCGAATCGGAAGATTTCGCCGCCCCTCCGCCGACGGCGCCCAACGCTGTCGCTCGGAAAGCAGAACCGCCCGAGCCCGCCGCGGGCGACACTGAGGACCACTGATGCGCCGCTTCTTTCGCTATCTCGTGCGCGTGTTGGTGCTGATCGTAGTGTTCATGGCGTCGGCGCTGACGGCGATGCGCTTTGCCATCCACGGCCGCCAGACCACCATCCCCAAAGTGGTTGGCATAGCTCCTCTGCAGGCGGAGCGGTTGCTGGCCGATCATGGGCTGCTACTGGAACGAGGTGACCGCTTCTTCAGCGCGGATGTTCCTGAAGGCCGGATCATGTCACAAGCGCCTCTGCCGGGAGTACTGGTGCGACGAGGTTGGCGGGTTCGCGTCGCCGAAAGCATGGGGCCTCAGCGCGTGGTCATCCCCAACCTCATCGGAGGCAGCGAGCGCGCCGCCGAGATCAATATCCGCCGCCGCGGCCTGGAGCTGGGAAGCATCGCAAGCGCAACCATTCCAGGTGGTCCGACCGATCAGATCGTGGCGCAGAGTCCGCCGGCCAACGCGACAAACGTATCTGCGCCGAAGATCAGCGTCTTGCTGGCCGCGCCGGAGGAGCGCAACTCCTTTGTCATGCCGGACCTGGTTGGGCGTAGCGAAGACGACGCGGTTAACGCGATCGTCGGCGCCGGACTGCACGTGAGCACCATCGCGAGCCAACCGCCTCCGGCTGGCGAGAGCACTTCCACCGAGGCTCCGGCTCGCCCTAGTCGCACGGTAGTGCGTACCACGCCGGCGGCGGGCCAGAGGGTTTATGAGGGCCAGGGGATTGGGCTGGAGGTGACAAGATAGCCGCCTTTCGCCTTTCGCCTTTCGTTCTTCGCTTCTCGTCTTTAGCTGTTGCACGGGTAGTGCGACGCACTTCAGCGATCTTTCTTCCTGCCCCTATACGCGGGCTTGAAGAGACCGTGTCGCGACCTCATATTGGTTTGCCAGAAAAGAAGGAAGCACACAAAAAGCAGCCCCGAAGGGGCGAAAGAGCTTAGCCCAGCGCTTTAGCGCTGGGTAAAGTGGGAAATAAGACCGAGTCCCGTAGGGACGGCAGAGGTTGCGACACAGTCTCTGAAGTCCTGCACTACCCGTATGGGTGGCTACACCAATCCTGGAACCGCTCGAATAGCGAACAGCGAAGAGCGAAAGGCGAATAGCGTCTTCACTCCGCCTCAAACACCTGCCCGTTGTGCATGACGAATTTCACCTGCCCCAGTTCCGTGATGTCCTTCAGCGGGTTGCCAGGCACCGCGATCACATCGGCGTAGGCCCCGGGCGCAATGATGCCGATCTGTCCCGCCATGCCGAGCATCTCCGCCGGACTGACGGTCGCGGCGCGGATCGCCTCCATCGGCGACATGCCGAACTTCACCATGTACGGAAATTCCTGCGCGATCGGCTCCGTCCACGAGAAGCCGCCCACATCCGTGCCGAAGACGATCTTGATCCCAGCCTGCAACGCCTTCTTAAAGGACTGTTCGTGCTCGGCCGCCCGCGCGCGATCGCGCTGCCCTGCGAGCGTGTTCTCCGGCGACCACTCCTTGTAGTAAATCGCTATGGTCGGGCAGTACCAGGTGCCCTGCCGCTTCATCTGCGCGATGGCCGCATCGTCGAGCCCGAGCCCATGCTCGATGGAGTCACATCCGCCGTCCAGCGCGCGGTGCAGTCCCTCGCCGTTGTAGGCGTGGCAAGCGACCTTGTGCCCCCAACTGTGGGTCTCGTCCACGATGGCCTTCAGTTCTTCCACGGTAAGCGTCGGCTGCGAAACCAGGTGGCCATTCTTGTCGGCCCACGAACGATGCGTCATATAGACCTTGATCCAATCCGCACCATGGTCCAGTTGTTCGCGCGCTGCTTTACGCGCCTCCACCGGGCCGTCGATGATCTGAACGCCCTTGGGCACCTGGATCTCCGGCGCATAACCTTCCAGGGGATAGCCGCCGGTCGTCGAAATGCCGCGCGTGGTGGTAAAAATGCGCGGCCCCGGGATGTAACCCTGTTCGACCGCCATCTTGATTCCGACATCGCCGTAACCGGCGCCCTCGGTTTCCATGTCGCGGATGGTCGTAAATCCCTGCTCCAACGCGCGCCGTGCCGAGACCGTCGCCCGCGCCGCGCGGTACGCCAGCGGGAACTTCAGCAACTGAATGTCGTAGCCGCCGAGTGCCGGGTCTTCTCCCTGGAGAAAGATGTGGGTGTGCGATTCGATCAGGCCTGGCAGCACCGTGGCATTCGACAAGTCAATGAGCCTCGCGCCGGCAGGGACCTGCGCCGAGGCTGCATCGCCGACACTTTCAATCTTGTCGCCGCGAATCACAATCACCTGATTGTGCTTCGGTTCATTTGCGCGCGGGTCAATAAGGGTTCCTGCGCGAATCACGGTGACCTGCGGCGATTGAGGGATTTGAGCGGGATTCGATTGGCCGATTGCGGATACTGAGAGCAGCAGGACAACGATGCTACCGATGGAATTCTTCATTGTGCTCCTCTACTAAGGGCTAATTGCCAGTTGCTAGTTGCTCACTTCATCTCCGACGCGATGATTGCGTCCACTTCGATCTCGACGAGCATCTCCGGCGAGATCAGCTTCGATACTTCAACCATAGTGGCCGCCGGGCGTATGTCACGAAAAATCTCGCCATGCGCCTTGGCGGCCTTCTCCCACTGGCTGATGTCGGTCACGAAGGTCCGCGTGCGCACCACGTCGCGGAAGCTGGCGCCGGCCTGCTCCAGCGCGTGGCTGATGTTCTTCAGCGTCTGCACCGCTTGCGCGTACACGTCGCCCGCCCCGACGATCTTACCGTCCGGACCGGTTGCAACCGTGCCGGCAACCCAGACGCAGGGTCCCAGTCTTACCGCGCGCGAGAAGCCGACAATCGGCTCGTAAGGAGAGTTGCCCGAGATATTCTGCCGTTCCATTACGGTGCCTCCGTAGAAGGCGGCATTGTGCCATAAGAACGTCCCATCCGGCACCTCAGCGGGTTGCCTCGAATTTTGGCATCCAACGACACCTTCTGCTAACAGCCGCTTCGCACTGTAACTGTTTTTGCCGGATGAGCAAACCAAACCCGCATAAACAGTACTCAAAATCAACATACTCCTCCTGGAAGAAGATCGGTTGCAAAGCACGGGACACGGCGGCGACGCAGGAAGCGAACCCGCAAAGTCACGGTGCCCGCGAAGAAACGCTTGCACTGAAAACAGAAGTGCGCTATGAACTCGCATCACATCTCTATGTGAGACGGGCAACCGGAGGAGACGAACACCAGGCTATGATTCCAGAATCGCACTCCCTGCAGCAGTTGTTCACAGAATTGATCGACCAGCACTTCGACCGCGACATCGGACTGCGCGATCCCGAAGTGAAGGATTACGTGGTCAACGTTCTCGCGGAGTTCTGCCAGTGCGAGCAACTGTACAAGATTTGCGACGCCGGAGGGCGCCCGCTGCACGACGTTGGCGAGATGCTGCTGGAGGCCGACCCCGTTTACGGGCCGGCGCCGTCATTTGACCGCGAGCGCCAGGTCCGCAAGCACATTGGCGATTACACCTTGTTCTTCTCCGGAATGTTTCCCGAGAGCGTCAACCACTACCGCTTGCGGCGGCAGCGGCTGGAGAACTTTATCGATTTCATCAGGGCTGGGAAGGAGAGCTATTACATCGTCTCCAAGTTCGACCAGTTCGAATACGCCCGGCTGTCGCCACTCTTCGCCAAACTGGCACGCGAGTTCGAATCGTGCGTGTACGGCCTGAACCTGGTGAAAGGCGATCTCGAAGAAATGCAGCATCCCATCACCCGGCAGGTGAAAGAGATCGCGATGTAGGCGGAAGAATTCACCATGCCGACACAAAGCCTCCGTCAACGCATTCGCGCTTGGCGATTTTTCAATTTCAGGTTAGCGAACTATACATGCTCGATCAGCACACTTCGGCTTGGTAGCTGTTAGTTTGCGGGTCCAGCAAACAGCAGCAGATTCCCATCCGGATCCTTGACGACGAAATTCTTGGGGCCCCAAGGCTGCTTTTTCAGCGTCTGGTGAAAGGCAACACCAGCGGACTGAAACTCAAGAAACAGCAGCTTGATCTCGTCCGCTGTAGCGACGGCCATAGATACCGACAACAGTTCTTCCCGATCGCGGACCGTCGACTCGATTACTGGTCGCTCGACGCACCTTAGATTGAGACGCGCCGCGTCGCGACCCACCTGTGCATAGTAGGGAGGTTTGCCGTAACTGAATACAAGCGTAAAGCCTAACTTCTCACGGAAAAATTCGCATGATCTCTTGATATCGGTGACGAACAGTTGCGGCTCTGCACTGACAATCGTTGCTTTGGATGGCGATGATTTCACCTTGAGCGACGTGGTCGAAAGTCCAGTTTTCAGGGCTTGCCAACTATCGAAGCCTTGCTGTCTTGCGACCATTTCTTGCGCATCGCTGAGCTTAAAGCTCGCCGCAAGAATCTCGGAGTCGGGCATATTCAGGAAACGAGGCAAATGTTCGCGGATTTGTGCGGCGACGGGATAGTGGCGTTCGCGATGCCACCGCAATATGAGCTTGGCTTGCTTTTTGAGGTTCTCTAGATTGGGCATGTAGGCCTCCACGATGAGATCGTAGGTGGGCATTGCCCTTCAGCGACGTGCCGTTGCATCCTACATGCGCAGATTGTAGTATCTGCGACGGTGTCAGTAGTTGTCAATTGAGAACGCCGCCGCGCTACACGTTGTTGGGCCGCACTTACGCATTTTGTCGTATCACGGGCAACTCGGAAACTGGCTCGCAATCCTGTAACTCTGTGCCGACCTATCTCTGTGGTGGCTCAACTTTTCTGCGATACTAGAAGCAGGCTCGCCATATGGACCCAGTCGCAATTCCGAAATCGTGTAAGGTCAACGTCACCACCGGCACCGGCATGGACATCGAGTGGAAGGACGGGCATCGCAGCGTGTATAGCTTTCCCTTCCTGCGCGATGCCTGCCCGTGTGCGCTGTGCGAGGAAGAGCGCACCAAGGATGGCCGCCAGCCGGGCGATCCGCTCAAGCCCATTGCGGGGCAGTTGCCCATGTTCAAGGCGGCGGCGCGGCCGAAGGAGGTTGAGCCCGTGGGCAAATACGCCATTCGTTTCTCATGGAACGATGGCCACCAACACGGCATCTATTCATGGCAGTTTCTGCGCGAGCATTGTCCCTGCGCGGAATGCAAGGCGCACCGCGCCATGGATGCTCCCGTCAGCAGTAGCAAACCGAATTAATTTTGAGTGCTCCCTACATTGCCGTCGTATCTCAATAATCTGAATCCGCAGCAGCGCGAAGCCGTCGAGGCGGTCAACGGGCCGGTGCTGGTCCTCGCCGGAGCGGGCAGCGGCAAGACGCGGGTCATCACCTATCGCATCGCCCACCTGATTGACGGTGTTGGCGTGCCGCCCGACTCCATTTTGGCGGTCACTTTCACCAACAAGGCGGCCTCTGAAATGGCCAGCCGGGTGGAGTCGCTGGTGGGCGGCCGCTCGCTCGCCAAGCCGCTGATCTCCACCTTCCACTCGTTTTGCGTGCGCCTGCTGCGGCGCGACATCGACGCGTTGCAGGTCGGCGGCAAAGGTTATCGCAAAGATTTCGTCATCTATGACGAGGCCGACCAGCAAAACGTCGTGAAGGCCGCCATGCGCCGGCTTGGCATCGATGACAAGCAGTTGACGCCGCGCAACGTGCTGGCGCGCATATCGTGGGCCAAGAACCATATGCTCGATCCACAGGAGGTTTACCTGCAATCGGGGGACCCCAAGACTGAGCGCGTGGCCCATATTTACGAGGTGTACCGGCAGGAGCTGGCGAAGTCGAATGCCCTCGACTTTGACGACTTGTTGTTGTATGCGGTGCGCGTGCTGAAAGCGTCCGGCGAGACGCGTGAGCGTTACAACCGCCGCTATCGCCACATCCAGGTGGACGAGTATCAAGACACCAACCGCCCACAATACGAACTGATGCGCCTGCTCGCCACCGGCGAACACAACGTCTGCGCTGTAGGCGACGAAGACCAGAGCATCTACTCCTGGCGCGGCGCCGACATTCGCAACATTCTGGAGTTTGAGCAGGACTTTCCTGAGGCGCGCATCATTCGTCTGGAGCAGAACTACCGCTCCACGCAGAACATTCTTGAGGCGGCCTCTTCGGTGGTGTCCCACAATGTCAGACGAAAAGGCAAGACCCTGTGGACCGCCCGCAGTGGCGGCGCGCAGATCGGATATTACGAGGCCCCAGACGGCGAAAATGAAGCCCTTTTCGCGGCAGATTACATTGCCAAGTATCTTCGGCAGGCGGCGAGTGAGAATGGAGGAACGCCGCGGGCTGCGGTCCTATACCGCACCAACTCGCAATCGCGCCTGGTGGAAGAGGCGATGCGCCGCTATCAGTTGAACTACCACGTTGTGGGAGGCTTTAGTTTCTACGAGCGCGCTGAGATCAAGGACTTGATCTCGTATCTCAAAGTCATCCAAAACCCGGACGATTCCATCGCCGTGCAACGCGTGATCAACACGCCGACGCGCGGAATCGGCAAGAACACTCTGGAAACCATCGAGAGCATTGCGCTGGAGACCGGGACTTCCATGTGGGGTGCGATCAACGAGGTGCTTCGGCGAAAGCTTCTTCCCTTGCGGGCTTTGACGGCGCTCAAGAGTTTTGTGGAACTGATCGATGATGCCCGCGCCATGCACCTGGGCGCCTTCCGCGAACGAGTAACCGAAGCCGCCGAATCTACGGCGAACGACGTTGTTCCGGTCGCGGACACAGAAGATGATTCGCAGCACGATATCGATTTTTCGCCAGCGGAGTTTGAAGCGGGGGAGAGCGCGGAGTTTGCGCCTGAGACATTTGCGGACGGGGACGCCGACGAGGGCGTCGCTGCTCCGGCAGGCGAGGAGCGGGTGGAAGGATTCCGCGCTCCCGGCGATCCAGCATCCACGGCAGAGCTGCTGAAGTTCCTGATCGACCGCACGGGCTACATCAAGCAGCTTGAGCAGGAGGACACGCCCGAAGCGCTGGCCCGCATCGAGAATTTGCACGAACTGGTGAATGCGGCCATGGACTCGCGCGATCGTGGCGAGACGCTGAATGAATTTCTCGACCACGCCGCGCTGGTCAGCGATGCCGACGATTACGACGAGAACGCGCGCGTCACGCTGATGACCTTGCACGCGGCCAAGGGGCTCGAGTTCCCGGTGGTCTTTCTGATCGGCCTGGAAGAGGGGCTGTTTCCTCATTCGCGCACTCTGCTCACCCCGGATGACATCGAAGAGGAGCGGCGACTGTGCTATGTCGGCATGACCCGCGCCATGCACACGCTGATTCTTTCCCGCGCACGCTATCGCCGCCGCTACGGGACCAACATGCCCGAGCCCAGCGTGGCCTCGCGGTTTCTGGAGGAAATTCCCCAAGGACTGCTCCAGGACCTGGGATCGCCGCGGCGGCCCGCTTATGCGCCGAGCAGCGATCACCCCACCAGCCGGCATTACGCTTACGAGGATGAAGATCAACGCCCGGCGCACGATCGTCGCAACAAGCCGCAACGCAGCCAATATAGCGGGCCCTCCTACAACTCCATCGACAACATTGCGGAGTTCTTTGCCTCGCGCGGAAAGAAGTTTTCGCGGCCCAAGGCTGAGATTCCCCAGCCCACCGGACGCACCGGATTCCGGCCCGGACAACGCGTTCGTCATCCCAAGTACGGCGAAGGCACGGTGTACAAACGCGAGGGCGACGGGGAAGATGCGAAGATTACGGTACAATTTCCAAGATTCGGTTTGAAAAAGCTGGTCGAGAAATACGCCCAATTGGAAAAGGCGTAAGCCCGTCAATTAAAGGAACGCAGAATTCATGGCAAACACCAAGAGCATTACCGACAAAATAGAACGCAAGAAGGTAAAGCGCGCCGCGCGTAAGAAAGCCGCCCCGAAAGCGCCCCGCACCTATGCCCGCGGCTCGGCGAAGCGCAAGGTGAAAAAGCTGGCACGCGGTCAGTCGAAGCGGTAATTCGCCGGCGCTGCTGTCAGAAATGAAGGCTCCAGTCCGTTCACCGGATTGGAGCCTGTTTTCCCTGCGAAAGAATAAGGAGAGTACGATCGACCGTTTGCCCTTGTTACGCATACGAAAGGGGCCTCCATACCTGCCCGGAATGGTGGTCCCCTTCCGGCGAAATATTCACCCTCCCCCATACAACAGGGGAATACTCGCATTTCTTTTATCGGCATTCCGCCACAGAACCTTCAGCGTGCCGGTCATCATGACCATCGCCGTGCTAGTCTTGCCTGAACCGGAGATCTGAATCTGCGTGACTCTAAGCTGGCGTGAACCATACTTGCGGTCCATTCTATGGATGATGGCAGTCCTGAGCGTTTTGCCGTTCAACCTCGCTCACGGTCAGGAATTAAACAGCAGCCAATTCTCGGCCATGCAGTGGCGGCTGATCGGCCCCTTTCGCGCCGGTCGAGTCACGGCTGTGGCGGGTGTGCCAGGCCATCCGGATACCTACTATTTCGCAACCCCGGGAGGCGGAGTCTGGAAGACCACCAATAGCGGACAAGTTTGGCGTCCCATCTTCGATAGCGAACGAGTCGCTTCCATTGGAGCTCTTGCCGTAGCTCCGTCGAATTCCAACGTGATTTACGTGGGGACCGGCGAGCAGACGGCCGGTAATGGGTTGTACAGGTCGGCGGACGGTGGTGAAACCTGGAACAACGTGGGCTTGCAGGACGTCCCTTACATCCAGGCAGTGATTGTTGACCCGCAAGATCCGGACATCATCGTCGTAGGCGGTAATTCCATAGGAGTCGGAATCCTGTGGCTTCCGCTGGCAAAGTCTGCACACACGGCCAACCGCGGAATCTTCAAGACCACGGATGGCGGAAAAACCTGGAACAAGGTGCTCTCGAGCGACGATTCGCTCGGCGTCGTCGATCTCTGTTCCGATCCCAGCGATCCTCGCACGCTCTATGCGGCTCTCTACCGGCCGGCTTCCGGGTCTGGCAAGTCCGAGGTGCCGGCCACTTCCGAGATCGTTAAGTCGGTGGACGCAGGCTCAACCTGGAATCCTCTTGTGACCAAGGGGCTGCCGGAGAAGGGTCTGGGAAGATTAGGCATTGCGGTTGCTCCCGGAACCAATGGCCGGCGTCTGTATGCGATTCTGGAGCAAGGGTTCTTCCGTTCCGACGATGGCGGAGCCTCGTGGCAGCAGTCCACCAAGGACCCGCGCGTGCTCGGCAGCGCTTACTTCAGCCGGATCTTTGTTGACTCGCGAAATCCCGACGTTCTCGATGTGGCGCAGACCTCGCTGTATCGCTCCACCGACGGCGGCCACACCTTCGAAGCCTACGTCGGAGCACCCAGCGGCGATGACTTCCACGTCCTCTGGATCGATCCGCAAAACTCAGCGCGCATGATCTTGGGAGTGGACCAAGGCGCCATTATCAGCGTGGATGGTGGCAAGAGTTGGAGTTCCTGGTACAACCAGCCGACCGGGCAGTTCTATCACGTCTCCACCGACAACGCTTTTCCCTATCGCGTCTATGCAGCGCAGCAGGACAGCGGCACCGCCGGCGTTCTCAGTCGCAGCGATTACGGCGAAATCCTCGCGCAGGATTGGTTTTCCATCGGCGGCTTTGAATATGCCTTCATCGTTCCCGATCCGCTCAATCCCAATTGGGTTTACAGCGGAGGATGGTACGGCTCCGTTGTCCGCTTCGATAAGGCCACCGGACAAGTCGCGACCATATTTGAGGCGGGTGAAAAGTATCGCACCGCATCCATGGCGCCTCTGGTGTTTTCGCCACACGACCCGTCAACGCTTTATCTGGGAACACAGTTTGTGCTCAAGACTTCGGACCACGGATTGAGCTGGCAGCCGATCAGTCCTGACTTGACGGGCTACAAGCAGAAAGAAAACGAAGAAGAACCTAAACGGGATTCCGAGAAGCCGCGTCCACCCGCTATCACGACGCTATCGCCTTCCGAAGTGCAGGCGGGTGTGATGTGGGCCGGTACCAGCAACCGAATCGTTCAGCTCACTCGCGACGCGGGAGCAAGCTGGCAAAACGTCTCGCCGCCCGGATTGGCTGAGCCGACTGAAATCCTTGCGGCCGAAGCTTCGCATCATGACGCCGCAACCGCGTACCTCGCGGTGGGCGCCACTCGCGAATCCACTCCGCCCTACGTCGCCCGCACCCGTGATTACGGCCGCACCTGGCAGAAGATCGTCAACGGATTTCCCGAACGCGAGATGGTTCGCGTGGTGCGCGAAGATCCAAAGCGCCAAGGGCTTCTCTATGCAGGGACCGATAGCGGCGTCTTCGTTTCGTGGGACGACGGCGACCACTGGCGATCTCTGCAACTCAATCTGCCGGCCACGCCGGTGACCGATCTTCAGGTGCACGCGAACGACCTGGTCATCTCAACCTTCGGACGCGCCTTGTGGATCCTGGACGACGTCACGCCGCTGCGCGAGATCAGCCCGCAGATCGCCGCCAGCGATGTTTACCTGTTTCGTCCGGCCAGCGCTATGCGCGTGCGATGGGACAACTATCAGGACACGCCTTATCCCGTCGAAACTCCTGCCGGGCAAAACCCGCCCGACGGAGCCATCCTCGACTACTTCCTGAAAGCGTCGCCGAAGGATGAACTAACGCTGACGATCTACGACGACAAGGGCGGCGAGGTTGCTCAGTTCTCCAGTGACGCGAAGCCTCCGAACTTTCTTCCCGCGAACGCTCCCAATTACTGGTTTGCGCCGCTGGCAACTTTGCCCAAAGCGGCGGGCGTGAATCGCTTCGCCTGGAATCTTCGCTATCCGCCGCCGCTCTCGCTTCCTTATGGCTACTATGGCGAGCTGCTGGATTACGCCGAGTACACGTTGGCAGACCACGCAATCGCTGGGCAGACCCCGCGTGTGCAGCCTCAGGGACCGCTGGTTGTGCCCGGGAACTACACGTTAGAGCTGCGCGTCGCCGGCCAGACGCTTCGCCAGCCGTTGACCATTGAGCTTGATCCGCGTGTCCATGCTTCGCAATCGGAGCTGGTGGAACAGCTCGATCTGGCGCAAGACATTACTCGCGGCATGAAGGCAAGCCACGATGCCTACCTTCGGGTAGCGGCATTGCGCAAGGACCTGGCCGAGCGGCAGAAAACTCTGAACGGCGACGAACTGAAGCAGGCGAAAGACGCAGCCGCGTCCCTGGATAAGAAGATCGACGCGCTTGAGAAGGGAACTCGGACTGCGCCCGGCTTCGGGCCGGTGAACCGCGATTTGACCCGACTGATTTTCAGCGTGGAAAGCGCTGACATCCGTCCGGCGGAAGCGGTACGCTCGGCGGTGCAACAGAGCTGCGACGCCCTCGATAAAGACCTGGCCAACTGGCGGCAACTGAGCGAGCAGGACCTGGCGCCGTTCAACGCCATGCTGACCGCGGCAAAGTTGTCGCCGCTGATTCCCATCCTGTCGTTGCGCGACAAGGATGGGGCACCCGGCACGAGCACGGGGTGCGGGAAATAAGTGGCGCTGGCCTTCCACGCAAAATTCCCCCTAAGTACCCCCTCCCCCCGGCATTTCTGCATCTTTGTTTTCAATATTTTACCCGCAAAATATTCATAACACGTAACTTAGACGCAGCCGTAAGTCTTTGCCGCTCAATATCTTACGCGATTCCCGCCAAGATATTCTATCTAAAGTAGATACACGCAAGATATTCCGAACAAAACACTTATCGGGCACCCAAGCCTCTTGCAGGGCCGCCATGTTTTCAAAGAGCACCGGGCTAAGCCGACGTGCTGCACACGTCTCGGCCCGCCCATTGGGCGCACTCGGCCCAACATTCAAGCGTAGCTCGAATCCCATCGCTGTCAAGTTACGAAGGTGCATGTGGGCTGCGTGAACATAACGATATTCGCGAGTTTAATTTATACGCTAATCGCGTATAATTGCCGCGATGTAGTTCTTTAAAGCGACGGCCACGGAGAACACGATGAAGGCAAAGCGAAACATCTTCGAGGAGTTGATGGAGGGCGTGAACTCGATGGCGGCGCAGCGCCAAGGGAAGATCACGCTGCGCAGCTACAAGCGGGAAGCCAAGCCGCTGCGCCCGGTGAGCCCGGCGTTTATCCGCAAAACCAGGGCGAAGCTGAAGCTGTCGCGCGGAGTTTTCGCCCGCAAGCTGTACACCAACGTTCGCACTCTGGAGAACTGGGAACAAGGCCGTGGCAGACCCAACGCTCAGGCTGTCGTGCTGCTGCGGCTGGTCAACCAGTATCCCGACACGCTTGCCCGCCTGGATCGGGTGGCTGGCGGCGATTAGTGCGATTCCCATCCTGTCGCTGCGCAACAAGGATGGGACACCCGGCAACGGGACTACGAGGAGAGATATGGCTAAAGCAACCACGGAACGAGTGCTACCCAGCAGCGGCAATGTCTTTGCCGACATGGGGCTGGCGGATGCCGCAGAACTCGACACCAAAGCCCGTCTTGCAGCCGCCATCAATAGGATTGTGGAACGGCGTAGGCTTACCCAGGCCGAAGTCGCGGTGGCGCTCGAAATCAATCAGCCGAAGGTCTCCGCTCTGCTGCATTACAAGCTGGAAGGCTTCTCCGTGGAGCGGCTGATGCGCTTCTTAGTGGCGCTCGGACAGGATGTCGAAATCGTTGTGAAAGCCAAGCCCCGCAATCGGTCCGCGCGAATCGCGGTCTGCGCGGCCTGATTCTGCCGGGGTGGCCCAGCCTAAGAATTCGTCGGTCGCACGAAAATAAACATCTGGGTGCCCCGTTCTAGCCCGATTTTGGCTAGGGCGGGGCAGTCACATAGCTAGGTATCGGCGGTCATTGACGAGATTCTCAGACCTACTATCCTCATGACATGCCTCGCGGACTGAAGCGCCATCAAGAAGCTCGCGATCTGCACTTCATCACTTTCAGTTGTTATCACCGCGAACCTTTGTTGGCCAGCTCGCGCGCAATGCATCAGTTTGAAGTCGCGCTGGAACTGAGTCGCGTCCTCTACGATTTCTACATCACCGGCTACGTGGTCATGCCGGAGCACGTGCATCTGCTGATTAGCGAACCTCAGCGCTGGCCGAGCATCCCCTTTTTCAGGTCCGCATTGGGCGGCTTCGGGCCGAGCCACACCGAGAACAGCACCGGGCCGAAGGCGGGACCGGCAATGGTCAGCTTGTCCTTGCCGTTGAGGGCGAAGGTCGTGCCCGTGCCCGGGACGTAAGTAAAGACCATTTGGTCGCCCGGCTTGACGGGCTCGAGCGCGTCGAGCAAGCGGTCGATGTCGGCCTTCATCGTCTTCACGGCGTCCGGCGAATTGTCCTTGAACGAGTCGTTGAAGGCGTCCACCATTTGGCTCTTGCTGGCGTTGTGCACGAAGTGCATAACGATCCGCTTGGGCGCGTCGGCCTTGAGGATGGCGCTGGGATCCGACGACTTCTGCTCCAGGTAGAGCCCCGCGACGTAGACCTTGAACATCATCTTGGTCCGCAATCCCAGGCCATTGAGCACCAGCTTGGTGCTCCCTACCTGCTCCGTGTCCGGCAGGGTGACCCCCGCCAGGCTGGCGGCGTGTAGATCGAACATCGATACCACCACGAACATAACCACAGCAAGCGATATAACGGTTTTCCGCATGAGGACTCCTTGGTGGAATGCATGATTCTTCCGATGGGTTGGACCGACGACAAAAGGAGAGTGACCCAGGACTGGCGCCGATGATAGTGCGCCGGTCACAGGTGGAGGTGACCAGGTGATTTAGGGATCAATTTTGCATTTGCGCTGCTATGTGCGAAAGTAGCGCGGTGCGCGCTGTTGCCCTGCTTGGACCTGTCGCCAGAGAGCATCACATCCGGCCATTCGAAGTGCCGGGCGTCGACCTGTTTATCGGCGACGAACTCGATCCCACCGACCAACCCGATGCGACGCTCATCTTGGGCGGCGACGGCACCCTTCATCGCCATCTTGGCGGATTGGCGCTCAGGCAGATTCCCACGCTGATCGTGCCGCTGGGCAGCGCCAACGACTTCGCGCGTTCCATCGGCATCGAGACCGTGGAGCAGGCGATTGCGGCATGGCGACGTTTCTGCTCGGCGGGCAATAACACGCACTCCATCGACTTGGGGACCATCGAGCCGCTCGACGAGCGAAGCAAGTCCGGCGCCGAAGATCGTGTTCCCTGGCAGGACGAGTCGCTGGAGTCGTTGCACTTCGTGCCCGACGGTCCGCGGCGCGACCCCTCGTCGGGGGCGAAGGAAGAATTGGGCCCGCGCATTATGCAATCGCAGTTGCGCCGCCTGGCCGAGGCCGAACGCGCAGTCGCGCGCACCACGTTTTTCGGCTGCATCGCCGGTACCGGGTTGGATGCGGCGGTGAATCGGCGGACCCTGAAGCAGTCGCCATGGCTGCGCGCGCACGGCGGATACGTGGTGGCTTTGCTGCAAGTGCTGGGCGGCTTTCGTCCGCCGCACATCAAGCTGTCCGTCGAAGTGGACGGCCGCTGGGAGACGCGCCTGGACCAGCCCGGCTTCCTGATCGCCGCCGGCAACGGGCCGCGATACGGCCACGGCATGCGGTTGGCCCACGAGGCGCGCATGGACGATGGCCTGCTCGATATCTGTTTTGTGCGGACGTTGAGTAAGCCGCGGCTGCTGCGGCTGTTCCGGGTGGTCTATCGTGGCGCGCACATCGGCATGAAGGAGGTGGAATACTTTCGCGCGGTGCGGGTGCGCATCCAGACCGATCCCGTCACTGAGGTCTTTGCCGACGGGGAGTATATTTGCCAGAGTCCGGTCGAGATCGGGGTGCGTCCGAATGCCCTACGGGTGATTGTTGGGGATGAAGGCAGTTGAAGTTCCAGGATGGGCAATATCCTGCTCTGGGACGAACCGCAGTAAGCGCGAGGCGAACGCCAGCGCCGCCCCACATTTTTCTGGAACTTATCGTCGGTAGCTGGGTCTATACTGTAGTACAAGGAAATGTCTATCCCCGTAGTGTCGAATCCGGCGGCCGAAGAGGTTGCAAGCGTCACGCCAGAGGACCAGGTTCTGCCCACGCTATTTGGCGCAGGTCAGGGACTGTATCCGCAGCGCAAAGACACGTTTGTGTACTCCTTTATCGTCCACATGCTTTCGGTGGGCCTGATCATCTGGTCCGGCCACTGGGCGTTTGAGCACAAGAACGAGATCAAGCAACAGGTAATTGGCTTGGCGACCGATATCGGCCCGTACCTGCCGCTGCCGGCTTCCAATACGCGGGCTGGCGGCGGCGGTGGCGGCGGCGATCGCGACAAGCTGAACGCCCCCAAAGGCGCTTTGCCCAAGCTGTCGAAGGACCAGATCGTGCCTCCGGCGATCGTAATCCGCAATGACAATCCCAAGTTGGCGGTGCCGCCTTCGGTGGTAGTTCCGCCGGAGCTGAAGCTGCCGACAATCGGCGCCCTCGGCGATCCTCTGTCGAAGGTGATTGGACCTCCTTCCAACGGAACGGGATATGGCGGCGGGATCGGCAGCGGTAGCGGTGGCGGCGTGGGTTCCGGAACCGGCCCCGGTGTTGGCCCCGGTCATGGTGGCGGATACGGTGGCGGAGCGTATCGAGTAGGGGGCGGCGTCAGCGCACCAAAGGCGTTGTACGCGCCTGATCCGGAATACTCAGAAGAGGCCCGCAAAGCCAAATATCAGGGCACCGTCGTGCTGTGGATGGTGGTGAGTGCCGACGGCAAGCCGCAGCAGATTCGAGTGCAGCGCCCGCTGGGCATGGGACTCGACGAGAAGGCTGTCGAGGCGGTGCGGCAATGGCGCTTTGAGCCTGCCAGAAAAGACGGCCAGCCCGTCCCGGTCATGATTAACGTGGAAGTGAACTTCCGGCTGTACTGACGCTTTCCCTCATCTGCAAATTTCCCAGCCGTTAGCGCCCGAACGGTCTCTTGAGTGGCGGCATCTTACTCTTTGCCTTGTCGGCCCACTCCGAACCCTTGTCAATCCAGTCGCCCGCCTGTTCGCCGATATCTTCCATCACTTCGCGCGCGCCCTCATATTTCCGGCGGAGGGTGCGGCGCATCTCCTTGCCAGTCGCCGGTGCGAGCAACAAAGCCACCAGGGCGCCGGCTGCCAGCCCTATGAACAGCATGGTCAAACCCAGGCCGAGGCGGCATGACTCCTCAGCCTCTCCGTTTGGTTCAAAATCTCTCACTTGTTCATTCATCGGATCTGTCCTCCGGAAAATTCTATCGCGATTCGGGCCGCGGTGCTTGCATCCTGAATGCAGCGCCGCCTGCTGGCGCCCTAGCCGGGTTCGTCAAAGCGCGACTTCGTTTTCGCCTGATGTGGCCTTAAGCCAGTTGGAAACCTTGGGCGCCGCGCTCGTTGCCTTGGGAGCCCGGCAACATTTCCCAATTTTGCTGGGCCACGTTAGAATCAAGTGTCGGTCTCTCGAGCCGCGCGTTTTTTGCGGGCTCCCAACCCGCGCCGCAGAAGCGGCGTGAGGGGGCGCTCTTCCGGCCGGCGGCTCTCCCAGGAAATGAGGAGTTACACGAATGGCGATTCCAGCCACACAAATGCGTCCCGGCATGGTCATTAAGCACAACAATGACTTGCACTCGGTGTTCAGCGTAGAACACCGCACTCCGGGAAACTTGCGCGCTTTCATCCAGGCCAAACTGCGGAATCTGCGCACCGGGGCCATGTTCGAGCACCGCTTCCGCTCCGGTGACGCCATCGAGAGGATCACCGTGGACGAAGTGCAGATGGAGTTCCTCTACTCCGACGGCGACGATTACCACTTCATGAACATTGAGAACTATGAGCAAATCCACCTGAATCGGGACATCCTGGGCGATGCGGTTGAGTACTTGATCCCCAATCTGCAGATCAAGATTGAGTTTTTCGATGGCAAGGCTGTAGGCGTCGAGTTGCCACAGACGGTGGAACTCACGGTGGTGGAAACCGAACCGGGCTTGAAGTCGGCAACTGCCAGCAGTGTTACCAAGGCGGCGAAAACCGAGACTGGACTTGTGGTACAGGTACCGCCTTTCATCAACGAAGGTGAGAAGATCCGCGTGGACACGTCGGAAGGCGCATACTTGTCACGGGCATAGTCGCGGTACGACGGTCCGTTACCGTAGCGCAGGAACGCGCCGTTTTATTGTCACTGCGTCGTTGTGATTGTTATCCTTAACGAGTGCGCCGATTTCTGACGCCCGAGTCGTAAGGGTCTGCAGTTCATTTTCGTCCAAGAAATCCTGCTTGATGGGAGAGAAACTATGAAAAAGTTGCTCGTTATTGCACTGTGCATGGGCTTCGTGCTTCCTGCGTTTGCCCAGCAGAAGGAAGCGGACAGGCTGCATGAGTCCTACTCAGTTTTGAAGGCGGTCGTCGGCATGCCCGATAAGGGTATCCCGCGCGATTTGCTGAACAAGGCGGAGTGCGTAGTTGTTGTACCGTCGGTGAAGAAGGCGGCGTTTGTAGTGGGCGCCAGCTACGGTCGCGGGGTCATGACCTGCCGCTCGGGCCCGGAATTTCGCGGTCCATGGGGCGCTCCGGCGTTTTACGCGATTGAGGGCGGCAGTTTTGGCTTGCAGATCGGAGGCCAGGCTACCGACTTCGTGTTGCTGGTGATGAATGAGAAGGGCGCGAAATCTGTAATGACCAGCAAAGTAAAACTTGGCGGCGACGCTTCGGTGGCCGCCGGGCCGGTAGGTCGCGCAACTTCCGCTGAGACCGACATCGTCATGAACGCCGAGATTCTGTCATGGTCGCGCAATAAAGGACTTTTTGCCGGAATTTCGCTGGCCGGTTCGACTCTGCGTTCCGACGACGATGCCAACAAGAACTTCTACGGAAAAGATCTGAGCGCCAAACAGATCATCCTGGAGAACGCGGTAAAGACCACTGCCGGCGGGAAGCCGTTGGTGAACTTGCTCAACAAGATGTCACCCAAACACATGTAAGAACTGGATAGTTGTGTTTATTGGTCGACACGCGGTTCTGGACATCCCAGGGCCGCGTTTCTTTCAGCCAGAAGAACTCTCAATGGGCGCGTTCGCCCCAAAACCAATTACAATCGCTGTTCGCAGCAAAGCGCACAATTGCCGCCGCTCATCGATAGTTGGTGCCTTGCTAATTGCTAGTTGCTAATTGCTTACCGCTAATGGCTGACTTGCAAACCCGCCGCTACGTCATCTCCGGACGCGTCCAGGGCGTCGGCTTCCGCTGGTTCGTGGAACGGGAAGCGGCGCAGATCGGCGTCGCCGGTTGGGTGCGCAACCGCGAAAACGGTGACGTTGAAGTGCTGGCTACGGGCACGCGCGAGCAGCACGGTGCGTTGCGGGCCCGTTTGCAGCAGGGTCCGCGCGCCGCGCGTGTGGACCAGGTTAGCGAATCCCCCGCGCCGTTGTTGGAAGCGCAGTCGTTTCGCATCCAAGGAGTGTGGTAACCCATGCAGCCGCAAAAGTCGCACAACTGCGACGACCTCAAGAAGCTGGTCCGCGAAGTTCCCGACTTCCCCAAACCCGGCATCCTTTTCTACGACATCACCACGCTGCTCAAAGATAAGCTGGGCTTTGCCCGCCTCATCGATGCCCTCACGGAGCATTACATCGACAAGGACATTGATTTGGTTCTGGGCATCGAGGCTCGCGGATTCATCTTCGGACCGGCGCTGGCGTACCGCTTGAACGCGGGTTTCGTGCCGGTGCGCAAACCAAAGAAGCTACCGGCTGAAGTTTTGCAGTGGAACTACGAACTGGAGTACGGCCACGACACCCTTGAGGTCCACAGGGATTCGATCGAGCCGGGCCAGCGCATTGTCATCTGCGACGATCTGCTGGCCACCGGCGGCACCGCCAGGGCCACCGCCGAAATGGCGAAATCGCTGGGCGCCGAAATCTGTGGACTGGGATTTGTGGTCGAACTGGACGGCCTCAAAGGCCGCGACAAGCTCAAGGGCTACGACGTCTTCTCGCTGCTGCACTATGAGATGTAGAGCCTGCGGGTGGCCAATGAAGCAGTAACTGCGGGTTTTGTTACCAGATCGTTTTGAGCAGCGGACAGCTCAAAATCCGCTCGTCAGCGGTTACTAGTGGCAGGTTTTCCGCACGCGCGGTCGCGGCAATGATGCGATCCATAGGATCGGAAGGGAAATCAGGGGGGAAGTGGGCGGTCAAAACCGCGATGTCCAGAGTGATGGGTTTGATTGTCACTTTGGCGATCAGCTCTTGGATCGTTGTTTCGAAACTGCCGTGCAATGCCACCCTGCCACGGCGGATGAGCCCTGCCAGTTCCACAAGAGTGATGGCGGAGATCGCCAGCCCGTCGGATGCCCGCGCCCTCCTGATGGACGATGCAGCGGCACGCGATAGTTTGCTGCCCCGCAGCTGAGACCAGACCAGCACGTGAGTGTCCAGGAGGATCATTTCAGCATGTCGTAGTCTTCCAGCGGGAACACTGGCTTTATGAGATCATCCGGATCGCCGACGATTTCCATGATGCCTTCCAGCCGGCCGATGAAGTCGTCGCCCCGTCTGCTCTTCTTGTTGCGCGGCGGGATCACCTCAACCAGAGGTTCACCCCGCTTGGTGATGAGTACTGGTTTACCAGTGCTTGCAATCTCGCTCATCACCCCCAGGCATTTGGCCTTGAACTCGCCGGCCGCCATCTGCCTCATGCCGTTACGCGGGGTCACGCTGACCGCTGATTTTCTTTTGATGGATGTTTTGGACGACATATGGTCACCTCCAGATGACCATGGTCATTTTAACATGGTCATATCATTTTCTTCTTTAGCATTGTCATCCCGAGCGACGACTTCAGTCGGAGTCGAGGGACCTGCTTTCCTTGCTGCTGCGGCTGATTAACGCTGTTGCGGCTTCATCACAATTCTCCGCCCCTCGATCGTGTACTTCCCTTCCAGCACCATGCGGATTGCCTCGCTGTATGCAATGTGTTCCTGCTCCAGGATGCGCGCGGCCAGCGCGTGATCGTCATCGCTGTCGAGCACAGGCACGACTTTCTGCACCAGGATGGCGCCGTGGTCGAGGTCCGCGTCCACGAAGTGAACGGTGCAGCCCGAGACCTTCACGCCATAGTCGAAAGCCTGCTTTTGCGCCTCCAGTCCGGGGAACGCTGGCAGCAGTGCTGGATGAATATTGAGGATGCGATTGGGAAACTGCTGCACGAACCACGGCGACAGCAGACGCATGTATCCCGCGAGACAAACCAGATCGACCTGGTGTTCGCGTAGCGCGACCACCACCTCGCGGTCGTGCTGCTCGCGTGGTTTGCCCTTCGACGGGATCACCAGCGCCTTCAGCCCGCGCCGTCGCGCCGATTCGATCCCGCCCGCGTCCGCCCGGTTGGAGATGACGACCGCAATCTTCGCGTCGAGCTTGCCCGAAGCGACGTTGTCGGCGATGGCCTCAAAGTTCGAGCCGCGCCCGGAGAGCAGTATGCCGAGGTTCTTCATGAGCGATATGCAAATGATAAACGCTAAGCTGGAAAAGGGTTGGCAGGCATTGCTAGCAATGATAGCATTGAGCGCATGGCAACATTAACCATTCGCCAACTCGATGAGAAAACCAAGTCCCGTCTCAGGGTGCTGGCTGCGCACCACGGACGCTCCATGGAAGAAGAGGCTCGAGAAATACTGCGCTCGGCCCTAACCAGTGCGCGGCTGCAAAAGAGAAATCTGGCCGAATCCATCCGGCAAAGGCTTTCAGCGTTCGGCGGGGTCGAACTTGAATTGCCTAAACGAGGTCCGATGCGCGACCCGCCGGATTTTGCCGCATGATCATCCTCGATACCAACGTGCTCTCCGAGTTGATGCGCCCGAAACCTTCAGCTCAGGTTGTCATGTGGACTGAAAGGCAACCCGTTGCGGAGGTGTTCACGACCTCGATCACCGAGGCTGAGATCTTCTACGGACTTGAACTGTTGCCCACGGGCAAGCGCCGCGATGGGCTGCTGGCCGTGGCAGAAGCTATTTTCGCAGACGATTTCCGCGACCGCATCCTCGATTTCGACAGCCAGGCGGCAAGGGCCTATTCGAGGATAGCGGCTCGCCGTCGCGCGTTGGGCAAACCGATCAGCCATCTCGACGCGCAGATCGCGGCTATCGCGCAGCGTCAAGGGGCTGCGCTCGCGACCCACAATGTCGCCGATTTCGAAAACTGCGATATTCGCATTGTTGATCCTTGGGGTGAGTGAAGCGTCGTCTTCGGCAATATGGCCGAGGATTCCAGCCAAATCGTCTATCGCTCTTTGCGTGTACTGGAGGCGGAAATCCACTTGGGCAGGAGCTTTCGCACTTCTTCACCGGGCACGGTTCGACCGGCCTCAGCGTCGCGGACGCCTTCATCGATGGCGGCGAGGGTTTCGGCATCCTCATCGTCGAGGATGGGTACGGGATCTTCCAACTCGAACTTCTTCACCTTCGCCATAGGCTGATGGTAGCTCCGATGCGTCTGTGGATGCAAACGGATGCTGGGCAATCAGGACCGCGCCCTTCACAACTGGCTCGCATTTGTTTGCGCCTTCCCCCACATTCGCTTTACTATCGCCCTGCGTGCCTTTACCCAGCGACAAAGCCCATCCCGACCGCATCGTCTCGGCGGTGCCGGTGGACGACGACTCGTCGTTCGAGCTGAAGCTGCGTCCGCAGCGCCTGCGCGAGTTCATTGGACAGAACAAGGTCAAGGACAACCTCGAGGTCGCCATCCAGGCGGCGCGCTCGCGCGGCGAGCCGCTCGATCACGTGCTGCTCTACGGGCCGCCGGGGCTGGGCAAAACCACGCTGGCCAACATCATCGCCAACGAGCTGGGCGTTGCCTTCCAGCAGACCTCGGGGCCGACGCTGCAAATCAAAGGCGATCTCGCAGCAATTCTTACCAATGTGAAGAATCGGCAGGTGCTGTTCATCGACGAAGTTCACCGTCTGCAAGCTGTGTTGGAAGAGCTTCTGTATTCGGCGATTGAAGATTACAAGCTCGATATCATTGTCGGGCAGGGGCCGTCAGCGCGCACCATGAACATGAGTCTCGATCCGTTTACTTTCATAGGCGCCACAACCCGGGCGGGTTTGCTGTCGGCGCCGCTTCGCTCGCGGTTCGGGCTGTTGCTGCGGCTGGAGTTCTACACCCCCGAGGACCTGAAGATCATCTTGCAGCGCTCGGCGGAAATTCTCGGCGTCGAGATCGACGAGGCTGGCGCGGTTGAGATCGCCACCCGTTGCCGTGGCACACCGCGCATCGCCAATCGCCTGCTGCGCCGCGTGCGCGATTACGCCCAGGTGCGCGGGACGGGCAAGATCGACAAGCCCACCGCCCAGGCCGCGCTGGAGATGCTCGAGGTCGATCGTCACGGCTTCGACGAGATCGACCGCAAGCTGCTGCTGACCATCATCGAGAAATATCAAGGCGGGCCGGTGGGCGTGAACACGCTGGCGGCATCGCTCGCCGAAGAGCCCGACGCGATCGAAGAAATCTACGAGCCCTTCCTCATCCAGATTGGCTTTCTCGATCGCACCCCGCGCGGGCGCGTGGCCACGCATCTCGCGTATGAACACTTCGGGATCAAGAAGCCAAGGACGAATGCTGCGGGGCAGGAGACGTTGTTCTAGTTTCAGTTGCCAGTTGTCAGTTGCCAGTTGGGGAGGAACCGCAGATCCCTCGACTCCGTCCGCCGCGGCGGACTGCGCTCGGGATGACAATTCTGGCGAAGAGCGAAAAGCGAAGGGCGAAGGGCGACGAGCGAAGAACCAATAGCGAAGAGCGAGAATCCGTTCCAACGAGTCCAAGTAGCGCTCAGCGCGTCTAATCGGTAAGCTAATTAAAGTTAGGAGACCCCCGCATGGCCCAACTGATGAGAACGTCCAACCCGGCGTTAAGCTCTGACGCCTTCCGCACCGGCGAAGTCACCGTCGGCGAGAGCATGACCGTGTCGGGCACGGTCAACAAGACGGGCATTCTACTCATCTGCTGTGTCGCAACGGCGGCATGGACCTGGAATCGCTTCTTCAACGCGCCTCCCGAAGAGGCCATGCAGGCGATGGCGCCGGCGCTCGCCATCGGCGGCATTGGCGGCTTCATCGTCGCCATCGTCACCATCTTCAAGAAAGAGTGGGCGGGAATCACCGCGCCGATTTACGCGTTGCTGGAGGGCCTGGTGCTGGGCGGAATCTCGGCCATGCTGGAGCTGCGCTACCACGGCATCGCCATCCAAGCCGTCTCGCTGACTTTCGGCACGCTCCTGATCATGTTGCTCGCCTACCGTACTGGCCTCATCAAGGTGACGGAAAGGTTGCGGCTCGGCATCGTGGCGGCCACCGGCGGCATCGCCGTGTTCTATCTCCTGCAATTCATCCTCGGATTCTTCGGCGTGCACTTCACCGCGATCAACGGGTCCAGTCCGATTGGGATCGGTTTCAGCCTGATCGTAGTGGCCGTCGCGGCGCTGAACCTCGTGCTCGACTTCGATCTGATCGAGAACGGCGCGCGGCTGGGCGCTCCCAAGTACATGGAGTGGTACGGCGCGTTCGCGCTGATGATCACGCTGATCTGGCTTTACTTCGAGATTCTGCGGCTGCTGTCCAAGTTCCGCAGCCGATAGCTGAGGAAGTTGTCGGTTGCCAGTTGCCAGTGGTCAGTGGTGAGTGGCCGATGAGGAAGTGTCGCTAATCCGCCGTTGCATCGTTGCCCATTCCCTGCCCGAACAAGAGGTGACAGTGAGCCGAATATCCATCGACTCCGGAGTTGCGCCGACGGCTTAAACTGGCAACTGATAACTGACCACTGACAACTGGTTCCCATGTCCATTGCCGTCCGCTCATTTGCGAAGATCAATCTCGGACTGAAGATCGGCCCGGCGCGCGCTGACGGTTTTCACGAGCTGCGAACCATCTACCAGACGCTGGCGCTGCATGATGTCGTGCGTGTGGAGGTGCAGCCCGGCTCCGGTATCGAAATTCGCTGCAACGACCCGCGCGTCCCGCTCGATGAATCCAATACCTGCTACCAGGCTGCCGAGCGTGTGCTGAGGGCGGCGAAGGCCAGCGCCAAGGTTATCGTTCAAATCGACAAGCGATTACCGGTGCAAGGCGGGCTGGGCGCGGGCTCGTCCAATGCAGTCGCAACCATGCTCGGGCTGGAGCGTGCGCTCGAAACGAAAATTCCGGCCGCGGCCAAGATGCGAATCGCCACCGAGATAGGCAGCGATGTGCCTCTGTTCCTGATTGGCGGAACGGTGCTGGGCATCGGCCACGGCGAAGAAGTTTATCCGCTGCAAGATCTGCCGCGCATGCACCTGGTGGTCGTGACGCCGCCGATCAGCGTTTCAACCCCCAAGGCGTTTGCACAATGGGACAAACTGGTCGCGCGAGAAGCTGCATTGACCGGCGCCGGGGCCGCAGGTACAATAAACAAGTTCAGTCAGGCGGTGGATGCCTGGCTGAGCCAGAGTGTTCTCCCGCGGGTGGTATCCGCGGATGGACCTGCATCCGGTGTTCCCGCGGTGGGCGGGGACCGGGCCGAGACACCGCTTCTCGACCTCGTCCGAGCCGGGATCGAGAACGACTTCGAACGCGTCGTCTTTCCTGAGTATCCCGATTTGCGTGAGGTAAAACGTGTCTTGGAGCGCGAGGGGGCGCGTTATGCGTCACTGTCCGGCTCCGGGTCAACGGTTTATGGGTTGTTCCCCTCCGGCGAAGAGGCGCAGGCGGCGGCGCGCATGTGCGCCTTGGGACACGCGGCAGTTGCGACCACAACATTGACTCGGGAAGAGTATTGGAAAGCAGTGGCTAGTGGCTAGTGATTAGAGCTGGTTTCATAAATAGGTTCGGCCTCAAGGCAGGCACTTATGCGGCAGGGGAGCACTGGGCTTAGCTGTTGGCATGAGGCTGAGTGAGCGGCAGTGGAGATTAATTGAGG
>JBEKNL010000044.1:0-31519 GCA_049522855.1 Candidatus Korobacteraceae bacterium | reverse complement strand
ACCGAACGGCATAATCCATCCTCGATTGCCACCCTGCGCCGCCTGATCGCCACCCACTTGGCCCGCTCCCTGCCCAGGTGTCCCTGCTGCCTGCGAGGCTTCTTATAACACAGTAGTACTAGCCTTGTGTTCGGCAATGAGGTCGAGCTGGCCAACGCCGAAAGACAAAACTGGTTTCTCGGCTACGCTTCCATATGAAGTGAGCACCCCAATCAGTTTCCGGATTTTCGTGATCACAATCATCTACGGACAATCCTAACTTAGATCCAAACTTCGCGACAGATCTTTGCCGCTAATTTCAATCTGGTTCCACATTACCGGAAACCCGGCCCGTGCCCAGCTCCGCTGCCGGGTGCCTCACCCTTGTCGCCTTCCTTGGGCGACGGGGTGGGTATGACATCGTCACGAAATAGTGCCCACCCTCTCGCCAAAAGCGGGCGAGAAGGATGGGGCACCCATGTCTGAGAAGCCCGGTCAAGCCGAAGGGGCGGGCCACCCGCCTGATCGGGCTCTAAACTTGACTATCGTTCTTCGATACAGGCTCATAAAGTTGACCATCGACCTGCATCTTAAATTGGCCGATTCTTATCATCTCTTGGATTGCCTCGGAAACCTCGTGGAACGGCAACCCTAGAACGGCAGCGACCCTTCGTGCGGTTCCCTTTGGCCAGGGCTGTTCCGGCAAGGCCGCACGTACTTTTTCCATTACCTCAGATAGGTCCAGCCCGCTGTCAAACGACGCGCTTCCGGCGGGCAGAGCATCGATTGTACGAACCTGTACACCGGTGTTGGTCCGAGTGGCGCGTAAGGGAACTTCGCAATTTGGGCAACACCTATTCTCTCCTGTGCCGACAACTGGATCAATCAGCAAGGTAACCGTTCGATCACAGGATGGGCAGCGGACCTGTTCGGGTGTCACTTTTCGTTCGAATAACTTAAACTCTCCACGCGAAAAGCGTGAAAAAAGTTTAGTATCACATATATGGCACTTCACTACCTTCGTACTTCCCTCCTTCGCCCGCTGCCGATAATTCAGCGTCGTACTACAGACAGGACAAGGATGGCTTATGTGTTCCCGCGGTACTGTGGGCGTCCTCAAGCGGATGGGCACACCGCTCACTTGAGATGCAAGAACACGGACTTCTTTTCGAATCGACTCGAGATCCTGGCGTAACTCTTCCGTGCGGGGGTTACCGTCTATTTCGTCAGGTGAGGAATGAGGCACCGGCAATGACTCCAGCCGTGTCAATAACCCACTTATCATTTCCTCGCGCTCCTCTTGTTCGGCACGCTGCTCTTTGATCTCGTCTCCGATTACCCCTTGCCAATCGCTAAGTGACCTATCATTAACCGACTTCAAGGTATTTATCATGTGGATCGCAGCTTCCATTCTGTCGTTCTTTGCGAGAACAGCCTCTTTTGGAGACTCATACTCTTCGGACTCTAACTCCTGCTGCAGAAATCCGGAGAGCCTCACCAGTTCGTCAGACAAGTTTGTTACTTTTTCGGCAGCCTTCAAGGCAAAGATCCGGAGATTCTTGTCGTAGGAGTAATCCGCATAGTGCTTCGATCCGACCCACGAAGCGACCACCGAACAGAGCGTGAGAATCACGCTCAACAAGAGAGCTTCCGTAGCGGTAGCGGTGCCCGCCGTTATCTTCCAGAGGCACAAGCATACGATCAAGAACAGTCCTCCAACCACCCCGACGGTGAGTGCTTTGCTCTCCATTTGATTGTCTCCCTACCCAGTTTATGTATCTAACAAATCAAAAGCAAAAAGGGGCACGGCGTGCCGTGCCCCCTCACAGTACGTCTAACTTAGGCCCAACAAATGTCTAAACCCAACCGCAGATCCTTCGACTCCGTTCGCTGCGCTCTCTCCGCTCAGGATGACAAATCAGTCGTCAGTGGCCAGTTGTTGGTTGTCAGTAAAAACAGGACCACCGATTCACTAGCCACTAGCCACTAACCACTGCCCTAACTACACCCGCTCGTACTCCCGCACTCATTGCACCTGTAGCAGCTTCCATTGCGGGTCATGATGGCGCCGCAGACGGAGCACACGGGTGCGTCGCCCATGTCAATCAGGTCCTGCAGCGCGTCGGAGGCGTGATGGTGGCCCCTGGGCCCGCTGAGGCCGGCTTTCCCACCCTGTCCGCTAATACCGGCGGACAAGGGCAGGGCCCCTTGCGAAGAAACCGCCGATCCTTCTGCGCCGTTCGCTTCGCTCTCTCCGTTCAGGACATCACCAAACGTCTTCGGCGCATAGCCGTTCTCGTCCGGGACGCCCGGCGGCGGGGCGTTGACGTACTTGGGACGCAGGCCGTCGAACAGCGCCTGCTGCTGGCCCGTCAAGAATCGCAACTGCAGCCAGCGGAAGATGTAATCCATGATGGACTTGGCGTAGCCGATGTCCTGGTTGTGGCTCCAGCCGCTGGGCTCGAAGCGGGTGTGCGCGAACTTTTCGCACATCAGCTTGAGTGGCACGCCGTGCTGCAAGGCCAGCGACGTGGCGCAGGCAAAGCTGTCCATCAGGCCGCTGACGGTCGAGCCTTCCTTGGCCATGGTGATGAACAACTCACCGGGCATGCCGTCCTTGTAAAGGCCGACGGTGAGATAGCCTTCGTGTCCGCCCACGCTGAACTTGTGCGTGATGGACAGGCGCTCGTCGGGCAGACGGTGGCGCATGGCGCGCGGCGGCGCCGCGGCCTCGTCTTCCACCTCGACCGGGGCAGCGAGCACGTCGCCCTTCTTCGATTTGGCGGTGGCCGATCCCATGGAGCTGAGCGGCTGCGCCTTCTTCGATCCGTCGCGATAGATGGCGACCGCCTTCAGCCCCAGCTTCCACGCCTGAATGTAGGCCTCGGTGATGTCTTCCACAGTGGCGTTCTCGGGCATGTTGATGGTCTTGGAAATTGCGCCCGAGATGAACGGCTGGGCGGCCGCCATCATGCGCACATGTCCCAGATAGTGAATGGTGCGCGTGCCCTTCGAGGGCTTGAAGGAGCAGTCGAAAACGGGCAGGTGCTCTTCCTTGACCGAGGGCGCGCCTTCGATGGTGCCGGTGGCGTCGATGTAGCTGACGATGGCGTTGGTCTGGTCGGGCGTGTAGCCCAGCTTGAACAGCGCGGCTGGCACGGTGTTGTTCACGATCTTGATCATGCCGCCGCCCACCAGCTTCTTGAACTTCACCAGCGCCAGGTCGGGCTCGATGCCGGTGGTGTCGCAGTCCATCATGAAGCCGATGGTGCCCGTGGGTGCCAGCACCGTGACCTGCGCGTTGCGATAGCCGAACTTCTCGCCGTGCTTCAGGGCTTCGTCCCAGGTGCTCTTGCTGGCTTCAAAGAGCGCCGGCGGAACGTGGGTCTTGTCGATGTTGTTCACCGACGCGCGATGCATGCGAATGACGTCGAGGAAGGGCTCGCGATTGATGTACCAGCCGGGACAGGCGGCGCCGGTGATCTCAGCCGTCGAGGTCGCCGCGGTGGCCGGAGTGAGCGGCTGGCACAGTTCGGCAATCTTCGACGATTGCAGATAGGCTTCGCCGCACATGATGGCGGTAACGCAGGCGGCGTAGTCGCGTCCCGCGTCGGAGTCATAGGGCAGGCCCGCGGCCATGAGCAGCGCGCCGAGATTGGCATAACCGAGTCCCAGCGGACGGTAGTCGTGCGAGTTCTTGCCGATGGCTTCGGTGGGATAGCCGCTGTTGTCCACCAGAATTTCCTGCGCGGTGATCATGACGGCGCAGGCGTGACGATAGGCTTCGATATCGAACGTCCCGTTGGGCGCAAACTTCATCAGGTTCAAGCTGGCCAGGTTGCAGGCCGAATCATCAAGGAACATGTACTCGCTGCACGGGTTCGACGCGTTGATGCGCGCCGTGTTCTTGGAAGTGTGCCAGCGGTTGGCCGTGGTGTCGTACTGCATGCCGGGATCGCCGCAGTGCCAGGTGGCGTCGGAAATTTTGTGCAGCAGCTCGCGCGCCTTGAAGGTCTGCACGGGGTGGCCGTCCTTCACCGAGCGCGTGCTGAAGTCGCCATCGCGCAACACGGCGTACATGAAATCGTCGGTCACGCGCACCGAGTTGTTGGCGTTCTGAAAGAAGATGGACGAGTAGGCCTCGCTGTCGGGACCGCTGCCGTCGTATCCAGCTTCGACCAGCGCCCAAGCCTTGGCTTCTTCCTTCTGCTTGCACTCGATGAATTGAACCACGTCAGGATGGTCGATGTTGAGGATGACCATCTTGGCGGCGCGACGCGTCTTGCCGCCGGACTTGATGACGCCGGCGAAGGCGTCGAAGCCCTTCATGAAGCTGAGCGGACCGCTGGCGGTGCCGCCGCCGGAGAGCGCTTCGGTGGAGGAACGCAGCGGAGAAAGATTGGTGCCCGTGCCCGATCCCCACTTGAACAGCATGCCTTCGGTCTTGGCGAGGGTGAGGATGCTGTCGAGCGAATCGTGTACCGAGTTGATGAAGCACGCCGAGCATTGCGGATTCTTGTAGCCGACCGCGCCGTACTCCACGCGCTGGGCCTGCGGGTTCCAGTGCCAGTTCTGCGCGTCGGAGTTGGGCTCGATGCGATCGCAGCCCACGTTGAACCATACCGGCGAATTGAAGGCCGCCTTCTGCTGCAACAGCAGGTGGGCGAGTTCGTCGTGGAAGATGGCCGCGTCGTCGTCGCTGCGGAAGTATCCGCCCTTGATGCCCCAGTCGCGAATGGTTTCGGCGACGCGGGTCACGAGCGCGCGCACGCCGGTCTCGCGCTCGGGCGTGTCCAGCGGCCCGTGCAGATATTTGCTGGCGACGATGTTGGTCGCGGTCATCGACCAGTCCTTGGGGACCTCGACGTCTTTCTGCTCGAAGATGATGCCGCCGTGCGAGTCGGTGATCTGCGCCAGACGCAGCTCCCACTCCAGCTCGTCGTAGGGCGAGACGCCGGCCTTGGTGAAGAAGCGCTTGAAGGTCAGGCCGGGCGCGCGCTTCTTGGGCGTAGTGTTCGCGGCGATGGTGGCGGATGCGGCAGTTGTCGTGGGCTCACCGGTCGCGATGGACGGCGAATTCGCGGTGGTTGGGTTGGTGGTGACTTCGGCCATGGAGAGTGCTCCTGATCAGTCTTTAATTATTGCTTTATTACGCGGGTCTGAGGCCCGCTTTATTATTTCCGACTGCAAAGGTTGTGGGGGCCTCTTCGCCTGCCCGCGAAACGTCGACAGGAAAGAAGCCCCCGGTTGATCTTTTGTCCGGCGCCACCGCACAACCGCGTGCCGCCCAGGAAATACTTCCTGTGGCGGAATCCGGACGGGCAACTCATGCGCGCAACGGCCCGCGCTGAAGTGCCGCACTGACTTGGAAAGGAACAACGCTGAGGTCATCGTCTTGCGATGACTTCGTTGGCCCAACTGCCACCCCGCGGCACGCAAATGGCGCGTGCGTTGGGGAACCGCGTGAAGCTTCTCTCTCGCAAATCTGCCGCAAGCCCTGCCCTAAATCGCTGCGCTTGACGAAACCTGCGCCCAATCCAGAGGAGGAATCGTCAAGAACCCGGGCCCACTTTCACGCCAGGGCGGTCACCTCTGCCCGCCGTGGCTCTGGGGGAGACCCCTTCCAAAAACGCCTAGCTTCGGCGAACAGTACTCCCGACATCTTGTGGATGTCAAGTGCATAACACTACATCTTGTATTTTACGCCTTTTCAGCCCGAACCAAAAGAGTTAACCTCTCCGGTTTCCCCAAATTTTCAATCTTCAGGGCTGGACGAGGCGTCGGAGTACCAATGCCACCTCTTCCGCGAACCGTGTGCCAACACGCTTTTCGCCAGGCGATCTTCCGCGTCAGGGCGGGCACCAGTCAACGAATCTCCGCTTCGCTCTCGCCCCGAAACTCAAAGCTCGAAAGTCGACTCATCCTTTGGACTCTAGCCCCGCGATGCAGCCGATTCAACGCCCGTTCTCGGTGCAGCTATGTGGATGACTGTGGATTGTGAGGAAAAGCGGGCCGCCCAACGGGCGCCAACTCAGCGGCACCCTTTTCAGCCCTGCTCCGTCAAACCAGAGGACAGTGACGCTGGTCACAGACGGCTGGGTCGCCGGAAGCAACAATGAGATCGGCATGATTTCGCGGAGCGCAATGCGGAGAGGCTTGTCGTTGGTCCTGTCGCTGGTCATCGTTCTATGGGCCGAAGCTGGCCTGGCGATGCCTCCCGCTTCCGGCCATGCTTCGAAATGCCATGTCCGGATGGCGCCGATGCACCGGCACGCTACCCACTCCGTGACCCTCGCAACCCCGTCTGGTTGTTGCCCACAGGGCCCGCATTCCATGCCTTGCTGCCCGCCGCACCCGGCGCCTGCTGCCACCCACTGCGCAGATCGCCCAGGCTGTTGCGACATAAGCAGCCAGCCTGCCAGACCGTTGGCTTTCCTGGTCGCCTCGGGCAATTCTTTCACGCCCCCGCTGAGCGCCAACGGTCCAGCAGGCACCATCTCGGCGCCCGCGCCTCCAGGTTCTGTCTTCCTCTCCATTAACCACGCTGCTCAGCGACCTGTCTTCGAACTGAAGACGGACCTGCGGATTTAGCGCACCGCTCAAAATCCTTGCAGCTTCCGGCCTGATTCGCGCCGCGCCGTTTTATGCGCGCTAGCCGCGAACGCTACTGGGCCTTATGGCCCTGTGACAGGAACGATGTTCAACCGAAATTCTGAGGAAACTATGAAATCGAAGATGCTGGTAATTCTAAGTACGCTGGTCATGGCCCTGGGTCTGATGGCCCAGAACGCGACCCAAACTCCTACGGCCCCATCCGGCGACCAGCCCAAGGCCTGTGCCTGCTGCAATCACGATAAGGCCGACGGCAAGATGTCTTGCTGCGGCAAGGACGGCAAGTGCGGTCAGATGTCCAAGGACGGCAAAGACGCCATGATGTCCCATGACGAGATGATGTCCAAGGACGGCAAGTCGGGGATGAAGTGCCCGATGATGGCGAAAAATAACGGCAAGGACGGCAAGATGTCGTGCTGCGGCAAAGATGGCGGATGCTGCAAAGACGGCAAGTGCGACATGGCCAAAGGCAGCAAGGGCTGCTGCGGCGGAAAGATGTGCGAACGTCCGGCAGCAGGCGTGTAAGTGACTCCTCACCGCGGAGCCACGGAGGGAATCCGTTCAGTCTGCTTCTCTCCGTGTTCTCCGCGGTGATTACAAAGCTCCAGTCTGCGGTGTGCGCTGGTATAGTCATGGTCGTTCACCCATACCGGAGCACACCATGAGATTCCGTCTCGTCGTCTTCTTCTGCCTCGCCGCCACAATCGCTTTCGCCCAAGCCAAGCAGCAATCCTCTTCGCCCAGCATCACCTACCTGCGCTGCGGTACCCTTTACGACGGCAAAAGCGACACTCCCCGCAAGAACGTCACGCTGCGCATCGCAGGCGAGAAGATCGATCAACTCGGCGACACCATGCCGCAGCCCGAGAGCGGCGCCCAAGTCATCGACCTCACCGGCGAGGTCTGCCTGCCTGGACTGATCGACACCCACACCCACGTACTGCTGCAAGGCGACATCACCGCCGAAGATTATGACGTGCAATTGCTGAAGTACTCGACTCCGTACCGCACCATTCTCGGGACGGTGGCAGCACAGCGTGCGCTCGGCTACGGCTTCACCACCATTCGCGATGTCGAAACCGAAGGCGCCGGCTACGCCGATGTGGACATCAAGCACGCCATCGACGCCGGAGTGATTCCCGGCCCGCGCATGCAGGTCGCCGGACGCGCCATGGACGTGACCGGCTCCTACCCTCTGCTCGGCTATTCCTGGGAGCTGAAGATGCCCAAGGGCGTGCAGGAGGTGGACGGCGCGGAAGGCGGTCGCAAGGCAGTGCGCGAGCAGATCTCCAACGGAGTGGACTGGATCAAGGTGTACTCCGACCGCAGCTATCGGGTGCGGCCTGACGGCGTGCTCGACGATATTCCCACCTTCACCCCTGACGAGCTGCGCGCCATCGTTGACGAAGCGCATCGCGAGCATCACAAGGTCGCCTCCCATGCCTCGGCGCTGAACGGTGTTCACAACTCGGTCGAGGCGGGAGTCGATTCCATCGAACACGGTTTCTACATCGCCGACGCAGACCTCAAGACCATGGCTGCCAAGGGCACCTTCTACGTGCCCACGCTGTTCGTCGGGGAGTACGTCGCCGCAGGCCGCGCGGCCACAGGCGCGCACGTGTGGGTGGATATGATCAACATTCACGCCGCCACGTTTCGGCGTGCATTGAATGCCGGCGTGAGGATCGCGTTCGGTACTGACGCCGGTGGATTTGCCTGGACCATCGATCCCGCAAAGGAATTCGCTCTGATGGTGAAGTACGGCATGACTCCGGCGCAGGCTTTGCGCTCAGCCAACATGAGCGCTGCCGAACTGCTGGGTATGCAGGACCAGATCGGCTCGCTGGAGCCCGGCAAGTTCGCCGACATCGTCGCCGTGCCCGCCGATCCCATGGCGGACGTCACTCAACTGGAGCACGTGAACTTCGTGATGAAGGGCGGGGAAGTGTTTAAGGGGATGACGAGTTCACAATGACCTGTCAGAATCGCGGAACGGCCTGCTCGGTCCGGGGTGACTGTCGACGGATTGCGCATGATCTTCCCAGATTCCATGCCAAAAGCGGAGATCACTTCCTAGAAGCCGACTTCTCATACTAATTGGAAGAAAGGGATGGTTCGCGATCGGCTGAGCCGGTCCCTTCCCCCTCCTCAATCACGCAATGCCCCGTTTTCGCCAACTGAGTCAACGTTCGATTAGCCCGTCGCTCAGCGGAACCGGCCCTCGGCCCTACGGGAGTGTCTGAAGAGTCCTTCACGACCCGAAGTGCCCGCGTCTCTGGCATTCCCAGACCCGCTTTGTGTTACGCTTCCTCAAACCCTCTAAAGCGACATTGTCCTTAGCCTACGGTAGGCGGCATTGGACGAGATTCCAAGATTCGGAGGAAACGCCGATGACGCGGAGATCTGCCGTCCTCACCTCTGTGTTGGCCACATTGTTTTCGGTCGGCATCATGGCTGCGCAGGAACAATCGCAGCGCATCTCGGTTTTTGTAGCCAAGAAGATCATCACTATGGATCCTGGGTGGCCGGAGGCAACCGCCGTGGCTGTGCGCGATGGAAAGATCGTTTCCGTCGGATCGCTCGACGACCTCAAACCCTGGCTCGATAAGAATCCTTACAAGATCGACCGCACGTTCGCGGACATGGTGCTTCTGCCTGGCTTCGTGGAGCCGCATGGGCACCCGTTTATCGGAGGAACTGCGCTCACGCTTCCGCTTCTGACGTACTTGCCTATGCCCAGTCCCTATGGCCCCGGGTTTCCCGGCGTAAAGACGCGCCAAGAGGCGGCAGCCAAGCTGAAGGAGTATGTGGCGCAGGCAAAGGCGCCGGATGACACTGTGTTTTCGTGGGGCTACGACCTCATCGCGATGGGTGGGCAGCACCTCGACAAAACCATGCTGGACAAGATCTCCGCCACCCAGCCCATCCTGGTGTGGGACGCCTCCGAGCACTTCGTTTACGCGAACACCGCGGCGATGAAGAAGTACGGCATCACGAAAGCCGACACCACGATTAACGGAGTGATGGCCGGGCCGGACGGTGAGCCCAACGGGCAGTTTCTGGGCGTGACTGCGGCGGGCCGCATCCTGGCAGCACCCATGGGCGAACTGGCCAAGCCCGCGATCGCACTCAAGAACATGAAGTACCTGATGGACCTGAGCCGGAAGAATGGCGTCACCACAACCTCCGAGCTGGACTTTGGCGCGCTTAATATCGAGCTGGAACAGGGTTTGTTTGACCAGACGTTCAACAATCCACAAATGCCGATACGTTGCGTGGTTGTGACCGATGGCGCCGCCATGATGGCGACCAAGGGCGACCAGGCGATCCCGTTCGTGCAGAGCCTGACCAAGAAGAACACCGACAAGCTCATCTTCCATGGCGTAAAGTTCTTCGCCGACGATTCCTTCCTCAGCCTGGGGATGGTGATGGAGAACCCCGGCTATATCGATGGACGCCAAGGGATCTTCCTCACGCCGCCCGACAAGATGGTGGAAACCTGGCTGCCGTGGTGGAAGGCCGGTTTTCAAATTAACGTGCACACCAACGGCAACGGCGGAAATCAGGCCACGATTAACGCGCTCGAGGCTTTGCTGAAGGCGTATCCGCGCACCGACCACCGCTTCGCATTCCAGCACTTTGGGATTTCGACCCCCGAGATGACCCGGCAAGTCAAGGTACTAGGCGGTGTGGTCAGCACCAATCCTTATTACGTGTATGCTCGCTCGGAATTCGGAGCGCCGTACTTCGGCTCCGACCGGGCTTATACGGCGGCACGGCTCAAGACGCTGATCGATGCCGGCGTGGTGACCTCGATGCACACCGACACGGCCGTTGCGCCGCCCGTCCCGCTGGAAGAGCTTTGGATCGCGGTCAACCGTTTCGGCTTGTCGGGCCATGTGCGCGCACCCGAGGAACGGATAACGCTCGACCAGGCGCTTCGCATGGTAACCATCGATGCCGCCTACACGCTGGGTGCGGAAAAGAAAGTCGGAAGCATCCAGGCCGGAAAGCTCGCGGACTTTGTTGTCCTCGAACAGGACCCCCATGCCGTTCCAGTAGAGAAGATCCGCGACATCAAGGTGTGGGGAACAGTCTCCGGAGGCCGAATTTTTCCCGCCAGCGAGATCCGGCCCTAAACAGCAGAAGGACAGCTGAATGAATCACGGACCCGATGGTTCCAGTGGGCATTCGCCTGGAGGCTGGCTCTACCCTGTCTGCGCCAGCTCTGAAACCGCTCCAAAATTTCCTCTTTCCCCCTCCCGTAGTAATCTAATGAGAGCTAGATGCCCTCGGAAAAAGTCTTAATTGTCGACGATGAGAAGCTGGTTCGTTGGTCTCTCCGGCAAAAGTGCGAAGAGTGGGGTTATCACGTACTGGAGGCCGACAACGGCTCGGCCGCGCTGCGCGTGGCCCGCAACGAGTCTCCCGACCTCGTGCTGCTCGACGTGCGCCTGCCCGACTCCAGCGGCATCGAAATCCTGGAGCAACTGAAGAAATCCAACGACGCGCGCGCCATCATCATGATCACCGCCGATCCGCAGCTTGAGGACGTGAAGACCGCACTCAAGCTGGGCGCCTACGACTTCGTCGGCAAGCCGCTGGACTTCGACGAACTGGCCGTGGCGGTGAAGAACGCGCTGGAGACCACCCGCCTGCGTTCCGAGGTTGAGTCACTGCGCGGCGAGGTCCGCCGTCGCGCCGGCTATCACAATGTGATCGGCGTCTCTCAGAAGATGTCTGAGCTGCTGGGTTTCGTCAGCAAGATAGCCACCAGCGAGGCGACCACCATTCTGGTGCAAGGCGAGAGCGGCACCGGCAAAGATCTTATCGCCAAGGCCATCCATTATCAGAGCCGCCGCCAGGACAAACCGTTCGTCGCCATCAACTGCTCGGCCATTCCCGAGACCCTGATGGAGGCCGAACTCTTCGGGCACGAGCGCGGCGCTTTCACCGACGCCAAGGCCATGAAGAAGGGCCTGTTCGAGATGGCCGACGGGGGCACGCTCTTCCTCGACGAAATTGGCGAGCTGTCGCCGCTGTTGCAGGCCAAGTTGCTGCGCGTGCTGGAAGACCAGGTCATTCGCCGTGTCGGTGGGGTGCGCGACATGCAGGTCGATGTGCGCGTGATCGCCGCCTCCAACCGCGACCTGGAGCGCGCGGTGCGCGATGGCCAGTTCCGCCAGGACCTGTATTACCGGCTGGCCATCATCTCCATCTTTCTGCCCACCCTGCGCGAGCGCAAAGACGACGTTCTGCCGCTGGTGGAATACTTCATCGCCCGCTACAACCGCAAGTTCCGCAAATCGGTGAAGGGCATCACCGACGAAACTCGCAGGCTGATGCTCAAGTACGACTGGCCGGGCAATGTGCGCGAATTGAAGAATGCCGTGGAGCGCGCCATGATTTTGGAAGACCGCGACGAACTTCATCCCGAGTACATGCCGTTCGCCGTGGCCCAACAGCAGTCTGCCTATACGGCCTTTGAGCTCTCCTCAGCCAACAACGGCAGCAGCGGCGCCGGCAAGCAGTTGCCCGATGGCCGCAGCTTGCCGAAGCTGGAGATCCCGGAGGGTGGAACTTCCTTGGAAGAGGTGGAACGCGAGCTGGTGGACATGGCCATGGCCCAAGCCAACGGCAACCAGACCCATGCCGCCCGCCTGCTCGACATCAGCCGCGACGCACTGCGTTATAAGCTGAAGAAGTTCGGCCTCATCCGCGCCGAAGAAGACGAGCCCACTACCACCACCTCGTAGGGGCACACCCGACCTCCAGGAGCGCTCGACCAATTGCTGGGCCCGAAAAAGAAACCCTGAGAAGAACAATGATCTGCGGAGAAAAACAGGAGGGCCCAAGCCGTTTAGCCTGGGCCCTTCATTTTTCGCTTCGGTCCGCGGGCCGTGCGTCTAGTTTCTGGCGTGGCCCGCGTTCCGTTCCATTTAAGGTTGAGCGAATCTTGTCAGCGTCACTCCGCCGCTACATGTCGTTACATCACGAGGGCAATGCTCTCCAGTTCTCGTTGGAAGGTCTCCAAACTGCCACCCAGCATTCCCGCTCTGGCCACCGCATTGCGAGCTTCCTCGGCCGACACACCATAGCCGTGTCCGGCGAGGAACATCTGGATCAGCTCGGCTGAATCCTTGGAGTCAAATCCCTGGAGCAACTCGCTCCTCAGCGCCGTTAACTCCGGGACGGAAAACTTTTCTGCCATATTCACCTCACCTCCGACCCGTTTCGGGCTTTGCTAGCTTAGACGGAGCAGACAGCTAATAAGTTGCAAGCAATCCGAGTGCCGAACATGGTAACCCGCCAGCCCTGGTGCCCGCTTTTTGTATTGAATCCAACCCCTTCATGCCGCAATAGTTGCAGGTTGCCCTCGCGAAAAGAGCGTCGGGTTCCCATTTCTGCCACAAAAGTGAGGTGTACGGCATTCCGCCGCTGCAAGAATTTGCGCAGATGCGGAGGAGAAATGCTCTTTCGAGCTTTAGCGGTGCGCACTATTTCGGGAAAACTGGGCGATTTCTACCACTGTGGAGGCCTCTTTCAGGCTTGGGGCTCCCGAGCTTGTCTCGCAACTCGTATCGGTTTGCCACGGTGGAAGGGAAACACACAAGAACCAGCCCCGCAGGGGCGAAAGAGCTTAGCCCAGCGCTTCAGCGCTGGGTGGGCGTAGTAAAGGAACCCGAGTCCCGTAGGGACGGCAGAGGTCGCGACACAGCCTCTCCAGCCAGCCAGGCACCCCTTCCGGCGGCTGCGAAACTTGCTCACCCAGTGGTGTTCAGAGTTGCTCGATGGTGGCTTCCGGTTCCAGCAGGATTGGGATGCCGTTGCGAATGGGATAAACGCGCTTGCACTCGTTGCACTTCAGGCTGTCTTCGCCACGCAGCACCAGCGGCTTGCGGCAAACCGGGCAGGCGAGGATTTCCAGCAGGTCTGGGCTTATCATGACCATCAATTCTAGCAGCCTAGGCTCGTCCGCGATCAACCGCCCAAATCATTTCCGACTGCTCCGTCGAAAATCATGCACGTGGGGAGGGAGTGGGCAACATAGGGGTCCTTCGACTCCTCGCTGCGCTCGTCGCTCAGGATGACAGACTGAGGCGTTTTTCATTCCTACAGGCGGGCCGCAGGCCCGTGTGACACTCAGGCGGATGTTCTCTTGCTCCGTTCTGCTAAACTTTACTCTTCCCCTATGACGGAACAATCGCGTTCTCGCGTGTTTCTCTGGGTCCTGCTGGGCGGCGGGGCCTTCTTCCTATTCTTCATTGCCATCTTCGCATTGGTTTACTTCACGGTGCGCTCGCAGCAGAAGACAACCTTCAGCGGGTTCGGCGACAAGATCGCCGTAGTTGATTTGGAGGGTGTCATCCTCAGTCCAAAAGATACCGTCGAGCAGCTCAAGAAGTTTGCCGACGACGGTTCGGTAAAAGCCATTGTTCTGCATGTGAACTCTCCCGGCGGAGGGGCTGCGGCCTCGGAAGAAATTTATCGCGAGGTGTTGCGCATTCGCGACGAGAAGAAGAAACCGATTGTGGCGTCCATCGAGACGGTGGGGGCCAGCGGCGCCTATTACGTGTCTTCGGCGACCAGCAAAATCTTCGCTGATCAGGCCAGTATCGTCGGCTCCATCGGCGTGATCGCCGAATGGTACAACTACGAAGAGCTGATCAAGTGGGCCAAGCTGAAGGCCATCACTCTGAAGGCGGGCGAATTCAAGGACACGGGATCGCCCACGCGCGATATGACCCCTGCCGAGCGCGCCTACCTGCAAGCCCTGATCGACAACATGCACACCCAGTTCATCCACAACGTAGCCACCGGACGGCACCTGAAGGACGACGAGGTGCAGGGACTGGCCAATGGCAAAGTTTGGACCGGCGAGCAGGCACTGCCGCTGAAACTGGTGGACCAGATTGGCGACTTCCGCGCGGCCATTGCCGACACGGCAAAATCGGTCGGCATTAAGGGCGAGCCCACCCTGGTGCACCCGGAGAAAGAGCGCAAGACCGTGCTCGACCTTCTCTTCGGGGATGTTTCGGAATACCTGCCCAGCCGGGCGAAATTGATGGAAACCAATGTCGGGTTTTATTACCTTTGGAAGTAAGCGGTCCTGTCATTTATGAAAACACGGAAGTGCAACGAAAACTTAGGCTTGCCAACCCCGCGACAAATCTGAGAGTATCCGTGGTGCGGGCGGGCAAGCGATTCGTTTCGCGATAAGGGGCGTGCGAGATGACCAAGGCAGACTTGATCGATGAAGTTTCCCGGCTGGCGGAGCTCACCCGGAAGGACAGCGAAGTCATTGTAGAGACCATCTTCGAAAGCGTGGTGCGTTCGTTGCGTGCCGGCGACAAGATCGAGATCCGGGGATTTGGCAGCTTCCGCACGCGCCAACGCAAATCCCGCGTGGGTCGCAATCCCAAGACCGGAGAGCGTGTCGAGGTTCCCGCCAAGAAGATTCCGTTCTTCAAGCCCAGCAAAGAGCTGAAGGACATGGTCAACAGCTACGTCGAATTGCGCCCGCACGTGCAGGCTGCCGCGGAAGGCACTCCCGAGCCGCAAACGTAATCCTGAAAGGGCGCGCAGTCGAAGGCCTGCTTTTCGGTCTGTCATCCTGAGCGAGGTCGCCGCGGCGACCGAGTCGAAGGACCCCTATAGCTGCAAAAATTGTAGTCTAGCCGCCTGGCATGGCAACAAATTTGGGATCGTCGGCGACTATAGGGTTCCCTCGACTCCTCGCTCCAACACCCCAGCAAGCAGACACCCGGTGCTTGCTGGGGACCCCGTTTGCGCTCGTCACTGGGGATGACAGATGACACCTACAAAATTGCGTGCGCTCATGAATACTCCAGCTTCAGCGGCGAGTCGTGATGCGGCCCACTGGGTTTATGATGACGGCATCACCCGAGATGCGCTTGAGCCATCGACAATCTATTGTGCCTTGTGAACAGCAATCTCTTACGCACTGCTGCGCGAACCTGAACCTCTCCTCGCCTGCGCTGCTGGGCAGTCGACGGTCCCTGCTGTTGCTTTTCTTCAGTTTGAGTTTGGGCTTGTGGACCGTATTGAGTGGAACCACAGCTGCGCAGATGTCTCCATCGCGATCGGCCAAAAGCGACGCCAGCTTTACGCTGAGTGGCTCGGTCGTCAACTCCGTCACCGGCGAGTCCGTTGGCCGCGCGCTCGTCCGGATAGCGGGCAGTTCGCAACGCACGGTTTTTACCGACGGCGAAGGGCACTTCCAGTTTGAGGGGCTGCCGGCCGGGAGGGTCATCGTCACCGCGCAGAAGCCGGGGTACTTCAGCCGGCAGGAGTTCAGAGGCAGCGCCAACAAGTTGGTGAACGTCGGTCCCACCACGGACTCGGTGGTGGTGAAGCTCACTCCGCAAAGTACAATCTCGGGCCGGGTCACGGATGCCACGGGCCAGCCAATCGAGCATGTGCCGGTTCATTTGACGGCCAAGGCCGTGCGTGACGGCCGCAAACATTGGGAAGCGCGGGGTCAGCAGCAGACGGATGAAGATGGCCGGTATCGCTTCGCCAACTTGATGCCGGGGACGTACTACCTGGCGGCTGGACCCGGTAGCGATGAAACGCGCATTCTGCCCGGAGCCGAGAAACCAAAGACCGGCTACCCCAGCATGTATTATCCAGGGGTACCCGATTTGGCGTCAGCGTCGCCGCTTCAGCTTGCCGCCGGCCAGCACGCAGAAGCCGACTTCTCCATGACCACAGGCCCTGTTTACCACGTCTCCGGTAGCGTCACCGGGTATGCCCCGCAGCAAGGCGTGGGGTTTCAGTTGTTGAGCCCGTCGGGGGATGACCTGTCGCTCCCTATCAAATTCAACATGGAAACCGGACGCTTTGACGTGGATAGCGTGCCCCCGGGCAGTTACGTGGTGAAGGCATTTTCCCAGGCAGGCCCGGACCAGCCACTTCGCGGCGAGGCGCACCTGAACGTCGTTGCCAACGTCGAGAACCTGCACCTGGTTCTTGGTCAGGCCATCTCCATTCCCGTGAGTGTGCGGATGGAGTCGCGAGCGTCTTCGAGCCAAGGTGCTGCGGCGGAAGGAATTCAGGCTGCGCCGGTCGCCGTGCGTTTGATTTCCTCGGACCCGACCACTGCGGAATCTTACTCGACCGCCGTACGCGGCAGCCCGGGAGCTAATTCCGTGGTGCTGCAGAACGTCGAGCCTGGGAAGTATTCGGTTGATCTGATACCGCATGGCGCGTGGTACGTGCAGTCTGCCCAGTATGGACAGACGAACTTGCTCCACGACGACCTCGCCATCGCATCGGCGGGACAAACCTATCCCATAGAAATCGTCTTGCGGGATGACGGCGCAACCGTAACGGGAACAGTGAAGTCCCCCGATGGAACGGGGACGCAAGCAACCGTGGTGGCAGTCCCCGAACCGGCTTCCAAGGTTGCCGCCAAGGTCGCGTACTCGTTTGCGCAGAACGGCTTCACCTTCAGTGGGCTTGCCCCCGGCGAGTACCTGATTTACGCCTTCGACTACGCCGAGGGCATCGAGTATTCCAATCCTGACGTCCTGCAAACCTATGCTTCGCAAGCCGCCCACGTCACCCTGTCACCAAATCAGAAGACGCAAGTCGCCCTCGATCTGATACGCACCGGGGATGGAGACTGACTCGAATGCTTGTGCGGTTCGCGTTTGTCGTGCTGTTCGCCGTCGGATTGTCGGCGCAATCGGACCAGTCTGCTCATGCGCCATCGGTCCAGCAAGGCTACCGGATTGCGGGAATCGTGGTGAACTGGGCGACCGGACAACCGGTGGCTGGGGCTTCGGTCGCGATCGCTCCAACTACGCAAGGCATAGAACGACACATATCGCGGTCGGTGATAACGAGCAGCGACGGCCGCTTTGTTTTCGCCAGTCTGAGTCGCGGCAAGTACTCGCTGGTGGCTGCGGCACATGGTTTCATGTTCCAGGGCTTCGAGCGACATGGCATGTATTCCACAGCCGTTGTGACGGGTCCAGACCTGGATTCGGAGCACCTGGTTTTCCGGCTGCAGCCAGATGCCTCTATTGAAGGCATAGTTACCGACGAGAACAATGATCCGGTGCAGAACGCCATGGCCCGCCTCTTTGAACAATCGAGGGAAGAGGGACGGCAGAGAACCGTTCCTATGAACCAGGGGCAGACCGATGATCAGGGCCAGTTCCGCATCGGCCATCTGGAGCCCGGGACGTATTATCTCGCCGTCTCGGCGCGTCCCTGGTATGCACAAAACAATCGTGTGATTCTGCGCCGGAAATCGAACAATCCCGACGCCGAGGCCCGAGCGGCGCAAGAGGCCGCTGCGCTGGACGTGACCTACCCTCTCACCTTCTATCCTGATTCCGCGGATTCGGCAGGCGCGAGTCCCATCGTGTTACATCCCGGTGAGCGGGTCACAGCGGACGTGGTTATGCGCGCCGTGCCGTCGCTGCATCTCAGGATCCGCACCAGCATTTCTGGCGGCGCTGGCGGCCCGGGGATGGTCGGGTTCCCGCGAGTGTTGCAGCGCATCTTCGATGGCTACCTGGACCCCGTATTCAACGCTCCCGAGTCATCGGTTGAACCGGGCGTAGTCGATATCGCCGGCCTGGCGCCGGGCCACTACGTTATCGAGATGCCGAGTTCGAAGGGTGGCAACGACAAAGGCGCCAATCGCGAGGGATACCGCGAAGTTGATCTGGCGGGCGATCTCGAGGTGAATGCGAATGATAGCTCCGGATTCGTTAGCGTTGGAGGCTCCGTATTGTTTGAGGGCGCGCAACTGGTTCCGAAAGGAGTGGCCATGCAGCTCTCAAATCAGGAGACCAGCGAAAATTTCGCGAGCGAAATCCGGGATAAAGGGCAGTTCGAGTTCGAGGGAATGAAGCCGGGACGTTATACCGTGGCTCTTCAGGGCAGCGGCGGATATTTCCTGAGGAAGATGTCGGTGACCGGGGCAAAGCTAACCGGGCGCACGCTGGAGATCGGCGGCAGCAGCAGCGTCCATATTGCCGCAACGGTAGGGCGTGGCGTCGCGCAGGTGGATGGAGTTGCACTGCGCGGCGGCCAGCCGTTTTCTGGCGCAATGATCGTGCTCGTTCCCCGGGATGCCGCCAACAATTCGCCATTATTCCGCCGCGACCAGAGCGACAGCGATGGCAGCTTCACGCTGCCCAACGTTGTGCCCGGCCAATACATCGTGCTCGCGCTGGCCGATGGCTGGGGCCTGGAGTGGGGCAATCCTGCGGTGTTGCAGCCCTACTTGCAAGGCGGAGAAGCTGTCCAGATTACCGGCGACGGCAAGCTGCAAATCGAAGTGCGGGTGCAGTGAGGTCTGGTCTGCAAGGGGCGACGATCACCTCAGGGAACAGGCGGTCGCAAACGAAGCGCCGATTTCGTGGAATTCCTGTTTGCCCTCTCACAATAATCCGTGACCTGGCTCACTGCGTTGCGGGGCGATCCGCGTTGCAATACAGACGGCTGCGGGGCGTAGGTTTGCCCCCGAGCGGTTTTCATGTCCGGCTATAAGCCGGGAGGTCGGAATCATTATGCAATCGGAAAAAGACGAAATCCTCTGCCCGCTGTGCCACGGCCACGGTCGCGAACACAGGGAGCGTCTGGTGGTGCGTTGGCGCAGCCGCGAGTTCGAACTGGCACTGCAGAAAATTGCCGACGAAGCGTCCTTTGGAAGCACCGGCGGCCTCGACAGTCCGTTTGAGACTAAAGAGCCCGTTTACAGCAACGAATCTGACTAGCTGTCCTCCGGCGTCTGCTGCGGCGGACGCTGGAGCCAGCCCCTGGCTAGTCGCAACCGAACCGCTCTCAGGGTCCACCTGAGCCCGATCACGGTGGGTCGCCACCGGAAAGGCCAGCAACCATGCCTGGCACTGCTCTCTCCAAGAAAATTCTGGAAGATCTCAATCCGTTAAACATTGCCGGCCAGCAATTCGAAATTGCCGCCGACTACCTGCAACTCGACGCCGGATTGCGTGAGATGTTGCGCCGTCCCCGCCGCTCCATTTCGCTGACGCTTCCCATCAAGATGGACGACGGCGCCATCCGCGTCTTCGATGCCTACCGCGTGCAGCACAGCAACATCCGCGGACCATGCAAAGGTGGAATCCGCTATCACCCCAACGTCACCTTCGACGAAGTGTCGGCCCTGGCGGCATGGATGACATGGAAGTGTGCGCTTATGGACGTACCCTTCGGCGGAGCCAAGGGCGGTATTGCCTGCGATCCCAAGCACCTCTCGCGCGATGAACTGGAACGCCTCACTCGCCGCTATACCTATGAGATCGCGGCGCTGATCGGCCCCGACCAGGACATCCCCGCCCCCGATGTGAATACCGACGCGCAAACCATGTCGTGGATCATGGACACCTATGGCATGACTATGCGTCACGCCACGCCGGCTGTCGTAACCGGCAAGCCGACCGTCCTCGGCGGTTCTCTGGGCGGCTTCGAAGCGAATGCGCGGGGATGTCTGTTCGTCCTCCGCGAAGCCGGCAAAGTGACGGGCCTCGACTTGAAGACGGCGGCCGTCGCCATCCAAGGTTTCGGAAACGTTGGCAGTGTGATGGCGCGACTGCTTTGGGAGGAAGGCGCCAGGGTGATCGCCGTCAGCGATTCGAAGGGCGGCATACTCAACAAAGAGGGTATCGACATTCCCGCCTTGTTGCGCTTCAAGGCCGCGACCGGCAGCGTCGAGGCTTTTCCCGGGTGCAGGCCAATCCCCTGCGACGAAGTGCTGAAGACGCAATGCGACATTCTCATCCCCGCAGCTCTGGAGAACCAGATCACGATTGAGAACGCGGGCTACGTCCGGGCGAAGATTCTCGCCGAAGCCGCCAATGGGCCGACCACACCGGAAGCCGACCTCATGCTTGGCCGCAAGGAGGTGATGGTGCTGCCCGACATTCTCGCCAACGCCGGCGGTGTGACCGTGTCCTATTTCGAATGGATGCAAGACCTGCAGCAGCTCTTCTGGGACGAGGCCGAAGTAAACCGAAGGCTGGAGCAGGTGATGGTGAAGGCGTTTCACGAAGTGCACGACACCACTAAAAAGTACAACTGTGACTATCGCGCTGCGGCGTACATTGTCGCCATCGGCCGCGTGGCTACGGCGGTCATCGAGCACGGCATCTGGCCGTAGAGCAGGTGCGGTTATTCCGTGCTTTTGACCGCCATTCGTTATAAGCTGCGAGGTTCTCATGCAACAGCTCATGGCCCTTGAATCTTCCTCCGTCCTGCAGTTCACCCAGGCCGCCGTCACGGCCGTGGCCACTGTCGAAGTCATCGAACGCTCTCCCTCTACGCTGCGCGATGCCATCCTGCGCGCAGCCGGAAACGCGACCCGCATCCTGTTTGCTCTGCCGCAGGAACTTCCGATCGCACTGTTCAGCGAGTTCTTAAACGATGCGCGCGTTGTGGCCAATCCAACTCCCGACGAGATGGTGCACTCCGCGGCGGGAGTGACCGAGGCCTTCGCTGGGGTTGCCAGCACGGGCTCGGTCTGCATCGATGTCAGCTACGAACGCACGGGGATGGTGAGCCTGCTGGCTCCGCTGCAAATCGCGGTGGTCGCGGCCGAGACCATCGTGCCCAAACCGCGTGACCTGTTTCGCCCCGACATGCTGGACGGTAAGGGTCTGAGGCGGGACTTTGTGTTCGTCACCGGCCCTAGCGCCACCGCGGACATGGGTCCGCTGGTGCGCGGCGTACATGGGCCGCACAAGCTGCACATCATCGTGGTGAGGTGAGCCATGGCCGTGCCCTTAAGTTCGGCAGAGATCCAACCGCGCCAGGTAGCGAACAAGAGCAATAAGAAAGCCCTGCTCGACGCCATTCGCATGACGCTCGATGTGCAGAGCGCCGCTGTCCGGCACAATACCCAGACCTTCAACCGCAACCGCTACGCCGCGACTGCCCTGATCGCCGATTACGACGAACTGAAAGACCGCGCGCGCCAGATTAAAGAGAACGCGATCGCCAATCTTCCCGAGCTTCTGCAACGGCTGGAAGCCAGCGTGCAAGCCAACGGCGGGCATTTCTACCTGGCGAAGACTGCAGCCGACGCCAATCAGTACATTCGCGGCGTGCTGGTGCGCCACCAGGTCAAGCGGGTAGTAAAGGGCAAGAGCATCACCTCGGAAGAGATTAGGCTGAACCACGCCATCGAAGCTGCCGGCATTGCCGTGGCCGAGACCGACCTGGCGGAATTCATTCTGCAGGTCGCGGACGAGCAGCCGTCGCACATTATCGCGCCGGCTTTGCACTATTCCCGCGAACGCATTACCGCACTGTTCAAGCGCAAGTTCACCACCGATCTGCCGCTCGACACGGGCGAAGAACTCACGCGATTCGCCCGCGAAAAATTGCGCGAACAGTTCATCGCCGCCGATGCAGGCATCTCGGGCGCGAACCTGATTGCCGCCGACAGCGGCTCGCTGATGCTGGTGGAGAGCGAAGGCAACATCCGCATGACGATGACCCTGCCACCGCTGCACATCGCGATTGCGGGGATTGAAAAAGTCGTCCCCTCGCGTACTGACTTCGGCCCGTTTCTTGAGTTGCTGCCGGCCAGTGGTACCGGACAGCCGCTGACGTCTTACGTAAGCATTCTGCATCCGCCTTTGCAGGCGCCGCCGTTTGTCGCGCCGGGCGCGACCGCCAAGCCGCGCGAGTTCCACCTGGTGCTGATTGATAACGGACGCAGCCGCATGCGCGAAGATCCGGTGCTGCATGAAGCGCTCTACTGCATCCGTTGCAGCGCCTGTCTGAACTCCTGCGCCAACTTTGAAACGGTCGGTGGGCATGCCTTCGGCGGAGAAACCTATTCCGGCGGCATCGGCGGTTCGTGGGAAGCCGGCACCGGTACGCTGATGAACGCGCGATTCAGCGAACTGTGCACGGCGTGCTCGCGTTGCGTGCCGCAATGTCCGGTGCGCATCGATATTCCATGGCTCAACGAAAACCTGCGGCAGCGCATGAATCGGGAGCAGCCGCCATCGGCAGCCAAGTCCGCATTTGGCGCGATGACCGGCAGCGCGGAGCAGGACCGGGTTGCGCCGCTCCAGAAGCAGTTCTTCGGCAACTATCACAGCCTTGGCAAGTGGGGCACGCGCTTCGCTGGGCTGGCCAACGCGTCCATGCGCCTGCCGGGAGCGCGTGGCCTGATGGAGAGTGCGTTCGGGGTCGACCGCAGGCGCAAGCTGCCGCTGTTCCCCAAGAAAACCTGGGAGCAGTTGTTCCGCGAGGAGCGCGGCGTGAAGCCCGGCGCTATCGACCCCGGCGTGGTGATGCTGGCAGATGTGTTCACCAACTACGGCGCACCGGAACGCGGGATGGCGGCGATTCGCGTCTTGCGCGCGGTTGGCCTCGACGTGGCGCTCAGCCCGGCCATGGCGGACGGCCGCGCCGCCATGTCGCAAGGAATGATGGACACAGCGCAGCGGCAGGCGCGCGCGCTAGCCCCGGTGCTCAAGCGCTACGTGGATGAAGGCAAGAAGATCGTCGTGCTTGAACCCAGTGTGCTGGCCATGCTGCGCTTCGACTTCAAGCATCTGCTCGACGACCCTCGCACCCAGACGTTGCTCGCGCAGAACAGCTTTGAGTCGCTGGAAGTGCTGTGGGGAGTCGCGCGCGAGATGCAGCTCGATTTGGCGCAAATATTTGCCGCCCGCCGATGCCCGCAGGGCACGCGGCTCTTCTACCACTCGCATTGCCAGCAGAAGACGTGTAATTCCGCGACGCAAACCGTCGAGGTCCTGCGCGCGGCGGGCTTCGACGTGGTGACATCGTCGGTGGAATGTTGCGGCATGGCCGGCAGCTTCGGATACAAGCACGAGTACTACGAGCTGAGCATGGCTGTCGGCGAAGACCTGTTTGCGCAAGTGCGTCGCGCCGAAGAGGACAGCGGACCGCGGACCTTAGTCGCGAGCGGGATTTCCTGCCATGAGCAATTGTCGGCAGGATTGGGACGCGAGGTCTTTCATCCCGCGGAATTGCTGGCCAGCACACTCTGATGCGGACACCTTTGCGGTGCGGCTCTTAAATCCTCGAAAGCCGTGCCAGAACGGGATTCCGGGCGACTACTATCTGTCACGTAGATCACCTAATAAATTACCTGAGATGTATTTACAAATTGAGAGTTTCGCGGCACAATTCAGTCTGTAGTCAGGCAGTTCTGGGGGAGGGCTGCCTTCCAGGCGCTCGGCGTTCACACGCTGAGCGCCTTAAATTTTTGGCTGCAATTTTCTGCTTCTCTACCAACGCCAGCGCTTCCCGCGCCAGGCTACTCTGGAGTTACCAAACGGCTGCTTGCGTCCAGAAGCAAGCGCCAGCATCTAATGGAAGCCGGAATGTTACGATGAATTGCCGGCTTGGCCGCCACGGCGGGCTGGGCTGAAAACCGGCGACCCTCAGGAGGATGAATGGCAAGTGACGCAATTGTAGAGGTAACGGACGCCAATTTTGACCAACTGGTGCTGAAGTCAGAGCAGCCGGTCATGGTGGATTTCTGGGCGGCCTGGTGCGGCCCCTGCCGGGCGCTGGCTCCCATCGTGGATGAAGTGGCGCAGAGCTATAACGGCAGGGTCACATTTGGCAAGATGGATGTGGACAAGAACGCTTCCACTCCGCAACGCTACGGAGTGCGCGGCATTCCCACCTTATTGGTCTTCAAAGGCGGCCAGGTGCGCGAACAGATCGTCGGCTATGTTTCGCGCGAGGTCATCGAAAAAGCGCTGGACAAGAGCCTGTAAAAGGCAAGAGTTTCCTTCTGGGCATTTCTTGACGCACAGGGAGAAATCATCGCACACGCCACCTTATCGTGATGGGCGGCACACCCGTCTCCGCCGGATAGGGACGCGCTTCGACCCAGAGCTCAACTTCCTTGGCAAATAACGCCGGTGAAAGTACAAAAGCTGCGTCCTGTGCCTGCAAGCGGACCGTCTCGCCTTTCGGTCCGATGCGCTGCGGAAATTCGACGTTCTCTTTCGAGCCGCAGCACAGATAGAGCGACAGCAGATCGCAAAATTGCAGCACGTCCGTCCAGTACTGCACTTCGCTTTCGCCGCGGCTTTGCCGGCGCAGCAAGCGACAGTGGCGCTGCTCTTCGGACGCCAGGAATTCGCGCACGCTTCGCGCATCGTCTTCCGCGTAGGCGGCCATGCTGAGCCCAAACTTGCCCAGCCGGCAGAAGTGCCCGCTGACGATCAGGGCCGCAATAGGTGCGACCGCCTCGGCGGAATCAATCGAGCCTCGCCACGCACGCAGGAAGTCACCCGCCTTGATCTCCAGAAACGACAGCGGCCTGCCTTCTGCGTTCAGAGCGACATTTTCCCCGGAATACGTTGCGGGAGTCGCGCTCAGCCGCTCGCTGCCGTTGTCGAAATCTTTCCAGCCCTCATCGTGCAAGCTGATGCCGCGCACGATGTCATCGTCCACCGGAGGCGCACCCGCAATCGCAAGCTGCCGGGCTATATCGCCGGAACCCCGCGCGTGATCGGGTTGGCGCACCAGATAATACTTTGCCGAGGTAGTTTTCTCGGCGCGGGCCACGGCCTCCCAAGCAGAGACAAATGCATTATTGGCGTGGGCAGGTTGGGTTTCGGGCCGGAGGACCATGGAGCCTATCTCGGTCGCGAGGCGCGCCCGCGCTTGGTGGCCGCGGCGCGGATGGGGCCGGTTCCGGTGGGCGGCTTGCGCTCGCCGTCGATCAGTTGCTTCAACACCAGCGCGTTATTGCGCTCTTCGTTCTTGGAGGCGAACAACAACGTCAGGCGGCGACGTTTCTTCTGTAACTCATAAAGCTGCTGCAGCGCTGCGTCCGCTGCCTCGGTCGTAAGTTCCTTGAGATACCTTTCGCGAAACTTGTTCCACTGCTGGGGATGCGCGTGAAACCACTTGCGCAACTCATTCGAAGGAGCCAGGTCCCTCAGCCAGGCATCGAGCGCAGCGTCGGATTTTGTCAATCCCCGCGGCCACAGCCGGTCCACCAGCACGCGCGTGCCATCGTGCGGCGACGGCTCGGCGTAAACCCGTTTGAGAGCAACCGTCATGCGAGGTGTATTCTAACTCCGATACCGGGGAACTGCGCTAACGCAATGGTTTGTTGTGCGAGGCTTCCCCCACGGCATGCGACGGTCTGTTTTGAAGGGGCGCAGCTTTAGCTGCGCCGGTTGAGGCCAAGAGAACTGGGCTTTAGCCCCTGAGGGAACTCGGTTCTTGAATTCGATGAGGACGTGCGGCGCTATAACTCCTGGAAGGTTACGTTGAAGCCAGCGCGATTTGCTTTTTTATCTGCAATTATTCTGATCGTGATCACCATCTTTCTGGCCTGCGATTCCGAGCCCCGCAAGAGCGATGCCGAGCTCGGGCTGACTCCGCAGCAGGCGCAAGGACGGCGCGTTTACGACGTGCGTTGCGCCGAATGTCATTACGCCTACAGTACACATGACCTGCGCGCACCCAGCCTGAACGGTCTGTTCAAAAAGCCATTCATGAAAAACGGCATTCCCGCCAACGACGACAGGGTCACGGACATCATCCTTCTGGGCCGCGCCAAGATGCCGGCATTCCAGCAAAAGTTGACCCAGCAGCAACTAGACGACCTTATGGCGTACCTGCATACGCTGTAGAAGCCGCTGTTCGCTGTTAGCTGTTCGCTCTTCGCTTTTCGCTATTCGCCTCTCGCCCTCAGCTTTTAACTTTCGGCAGAGTACAACTTTTGCGGTTCTTGACTGCTAAAGGCTAAGAGCTAACGGCTAAAAGCCGAAATGCGAACGGCGAGAAGCGAAGAGCGAACAGCGAAGAGCGGCTTCTACACGCGGTACAATAGTCACGTCCCATGGCTACCGCTCCCGACCTGATCCAGATCGAGATTGGCCCGCGCCGTCCGGCTTCCAAGCCGGAATGGCTGAAGGCGCGCGCGCCCATGGGCGAGAATTACCACAACCTTAAGACGCTGGCGCGCAACCTGGAGCTGCACACCGTCTGCGAGTCGGCGCATTGTCCCAACATCGGCGAGTGCTGGAACCATCGCACCGCGACTTTCATGCTGCTGGGCAATCTGTGCACCCGCCGCTGCGGCTTTTGTGCCGTACCGAAGGGCCGTCCGCAGCCGATCGATTTTGAAGAACCTCGCCGGGTCGCCGAAGCGGTAGAGAAGCTGGGGCTGAAGTTCGCCGTGGTCACCAGCGTCAATCGCGACGACGACAACGTCGGTGGGGCGCGCGTCTTCGCCGACACCATCCGCGAAATCCGGCGACGCGTTCCCGGATGCCGCGTGGAAGTGCTGATTCCCGATTTTCAGGGATTGGAAGAGCCGCTGCGCATCGTGATGGATGCCAAGCCCGACATCCTCAATCACAACACCGAGACCGTGCCTCGCCTGTATCGCGTCGCCCGCTCCGGTGCGCGGTACGAGCGCACGTTGCGGCTGCTGCAGCGCGCCAAGGAAATGAATCCGGCGATTCCGACCAAGAGCGGCGTCATGGTCGGTCTGGGCGAGAGCACGGACGAACTGCTCGAGGTTTTCCGCGATCTCGCGGCCCACAACGTGGACATCCTCACCATCGGCCAATACCTGCGGCCGTCGAAGGACCACCTTCCCGTTGCGCGGTTGTACACGCCCGACGAGTTCCGCTTGCTCAAAGACGAATCCCTGCAGATGGGTTTCCGCCATGTCGAGTCCGGCCCGCTGGTGCGCTCCAGCTATCACGCCGACGAGCAGGCCGATGCGGGAACGCGAATCGTATAGGCGCTGAGAAAAAATTTGTGGAGGGAGGGTATTCAGAGCAGTTTGCGAAACTGCTCGATGGTGAGCCCGGCGTCACGAATGATCCCACCCATCGTGAAGGCATTCACAGGGTTGTGGCGCGGAATCGTAAGGATGCGCTGGCCGTCCGTCATGACGATATGTTTACCTTGCCGCAGAATGCGGAATCCAGCCCTCTCCAGAGCCCGAACCGCCTGAAGATGGAGAATTCCTGGAAGCTTGCCCATTAACCGACTTTCACTTCGACCTCACGCACAACCTGGCCGCGCGTAAGTTCCGTGACCGCTTCCAAATATTCGCGAATGGCGTCCTGGATGTTCTGCAGTGCCTCCTGCTCGTTAGCGCCCTGTGACCAGCAGCCAGGGAGCCCGGGGCAGGACACCGCAAAGCCTTCTTCGGAGGGTAACAGCACCACGCGGTAGGTCATGGAATCTATCCTACTCCAGCGATGCCAGCGGTTGGATCGTTCACCCCACGACGAAGTTCTTCAGCTTGCGCAGCAGCGATTCGGGGGCTTGCACATCGAGTTCAACATTGCCGTCGCGATACTCCCGCGCAAATACAACAGCCTTGGCATCGAGCGCAGCCAGCGCTTTGCCTTCCGACTGAGGCACGCGCAAATGCACCCGGCGCACCGGATCCTCGGCAATGAGTTCGTCGATGCACTTCAATAACCGGTCCAAGCCAAACCCCTTTGTGGCCGAGACGTGGATCACGCTCGCCGTATCGCGCAGGCTCTCGCGTTTTTTCTCCGGCAGCAGATCCACTTTGTTCATCACGTAGAGGCGTGGCTTGTCCTGCGATTCCAACTCGCGCAGCACTTCTTCGACCTGCGCCTGCTGCTCCACCGCCGTCGGACTGGTGACGTCGGACACATGCAATAGCAAGGAGGCACGCTGCACCTCTTCCAGGGTGGCGCGAAATGCCGAAACCAGCGTGTGCGGCAGGTTTCGGATGAATCCCACAGTGTCAGACAGCAGGACTTGCCGCCGTGAAGGCAGGGTCACGCTACGCAGTGTGGGATCGAGCGTGGCGAACATGCGCTCGCTCTCCAGCACCCCGGCCTGGGTGAGCGCATTGAACAAGGTTGACTTCCCCGCATTGGTGTAGCCGACCAGCGCCACCGTTGCGATGGGAACCGACTCGCGTCGCTGCCGCTGCTGCCCGCGGATGCGGCGAACATTTTCCAGCTGCTCTTTTACGTGGCGAATGTGCCGGTAGATTTTGCGGCGGTCGGTCTCCAACTGGGTTTCACCGGGACCACGAGTTCCAATGCCGCCGCCGAGCTGCGACATCTGCACGCCGCGTCCCGCTAGTCGCGGCAGCAGGTATTGCAGTTGCGCCAGTTCCACCTGGAGCTGCCCCTCGCGGGTGCGCGCGTGACGGGCAAAAATGTCGAGGATGAGTTGGGTGCGATCGATCACTCGCAGGTCGAGCCCACGCTCGAGATTACGCTGCTGCGATGGCGTGAGGTCGTGATCGAAGATGACCAAATCGGGCGAACTGGAAGCAACGGCGCCTTTCAGTTCCTCCAGCTTCCCGCTGCCAATGAGCGTAGCGGGGTCCGGCTTTTGGCGCCGCTGCTGGAATTCGCCGATGACGACGGCTCCCGCGCTAGTGGCCAGCTCGCGTAACTCGGCCATGGACTCTTCGGCGGAAAATCCGCGATGCTCCCGCCCCTCTGCGTGCAAGTGAGAAGCGGCGACGCTGCGCGCCACGCGCGCGCTGGGTGGAACTTTTCCGGCAGGTTGCTGCCGAGCAGGCAGCGGCGCATCGGGTTCCCCTGGCCCGGCCTGCGAACCGCGGGTTTGGGTATCGCGGCCCGCCGCCGGCCGGGAGGAGAATTCCACCTCCACGAGGAAGACGCGTTCCGGCTGGCCCTGGCCGGTTCGCCAAGAGCGGCCATTCGCTCGGGAGTTCATTCCATCGGCGCGGGAAATAGACTAGCCCTCGGAGGTCGTGGTCACGGTCTCGGCGTCCGCCGGAGCCGCTGCTTCCGTTGACACGCGGTGCTCGACGTGGCGTTCGGAATGCCCGGAACGCGACATAACCACGGTGGAAATGGCGTGCTTAAAAATCAATTGCTCCTGGTTGTTGGTGTCCAGAACGATGGAATACTTGTCGAAGGAGCGAATCCTTCCGGTCAGTTTCACCCCGCTGAGTAGGTAAATGGCAACTACGAACTTGTCTTTACGGGCGGTATTTAAAAATGCGTCCTGTATGTTCTGTGCTGCCTTGTTTTCCATACGTCCCTCCTGGCAATATGCAAAAAACAGCACAGCCCCAGATTCGCGCCTCTTACGATTCCGGGCCTGTAGAAACCCGTCCGCAGCCGAATAGGCCACGGTTCCAGAAGCAATCATAAACCCACTCTACGATAAGGCGGCGACCGCGCGATTTCAACTAAAACAAGCACCAGGCCCAGTGATGTAGAATTCGCGCACTGCTCCGAATCCCAAAGCGTGCGCGGGATACCGGCCTAACATAGGTGACCAATAGATGACTTCCTGGCTAGTGGCGTTACTCCTCTCGCCCGCGATCCAATTCCCCGGGGGCGCAGCAACCGCGCTGATGGTGCTTCGCTGGATTCACTTTGTCGCGGGCATCACCTGGGTCGGGCTCTTGTACTTCTTCAACCTGGTGGGCGTGCCGTTCGTGCAGGAACTCGACGCAAAATCGCGGACAATCGTCGTCCCCAAGCTGATGCGGCGGGCCTTGTGGTGGTTTCGCTGGAGCGCGGTGGTGACCGTCCTCGCTGGCATCGCCTACTGGATGCACATCGTGGCCAGCGACGTTCGCAATGCGGTGTCGGCGGGCGAGCCGGCCTCGGCTGGGATGATGTTCGGCGCCTTCTTTGGACTCTGGACGCTGGCGTTCGTCATCGAGATGGGAGCGCTGATGTCCCCGGCCGAGGTGCTCAGGAAGGGGCCTGTGCTGGGCGTCATTGTCGGGATCGCGGTGGTCGCGGCGGCGTGCATTTTTCTGAGCTTGAATCAGCACGGCTGGGAGAGCAATCGCGCCCTGGCGATCGGCATTGGCGGCGGACTGGGCTGGTTCATGCTGCTGAACGTTTGGGGCGTGGTGTGGCGTATGCAAAAGAAGATGATCCGCTGGACCGAGGCCAATGCCGCTCAGGGAACGGCGATGCCGCCCGAAGCGCCCAAGGTGGCGAGAATCGCGCTGCTGTGTACCCGCCTGAATTTCTGGGTGTCGTTCCCCATGCTGTTCTTCATGGGCGCGGCCAGTCACTACATTCTGTTTGCGGGGAGGTAGACATGACCGTCGTTTAGCAATCGCGGAGACCGGCAGCCGATTCAGTGGATCAGTTTTCAGGTTTACTTGTGATAAGGCCTGTTATCGCCACCTATTGAGACGAGGGCAATGTGGGCTTCAGTTTTCTCCAACTGGTTGTGAGGTTTGGAATGTTGCAATACATTCCAAACCCCGTTCCGACGCTGTAACCAATCGCGGCATAAACGGGAGCCGTAAAGTTCAGTTGCTGCATTCCCCGGCGCATATCTGGGCTGGCGGCCAGTTGAAACAACTCGCGGTAACTGTGGAACTCCGCGATCAAGAACCCACCACCAAAATATTCGTGAAATGCCGCCGCGAAGTGATTCTCGAAGGCCGTTGTGGGGAACGTGGAAAACTTGTAAACGAGAATCGCCAAAGGAACAGCCCACACGAAAAGGGCAACGCGGTGTGGATACCATTGCGCATAAGCGAATCCAACGATTAACGCCGGAAAGAGGCTGAATAAGAACAGGTGCGAAAACAAGAACTGGAACGAACTTTCCGCAGGTGGGCATTGTTGGATCAGCGGTAGCACCGTGTCATGTACCCGCCCCGCCACCCACAGGGTCGTAGTCTTCACGATGATGTAAACAGCAGCTACATGCAGCGCGTAACGTACACATTGCCGGGCAACGCTGGCGGTTTTAGGAGAATCCGCAACCGTTTGGTGGTGAGTCGCCGTTGAACTCATGCCGAAAGTCTACTACCACGGCAACATAACTAGCGTAAAATCGCCTCTCTGACAATGTCGGCGGTGTCAAGCACTTTTCGAGCACACCACGGCATGCGCTCGGAAGAAGAGCGCCATTTCGCTCTAAAGGAAAAAATGCCCAATCCAACCAAGGCTCG
>JBEKNL010000043.1:0-43918 GCA_049522855.1 Candidatus Korobacteraceae bacterium | reverse complement strand
CAGGCGCCCCGACTGGCGGGAGAAATCCGGTTGGCGGCTGTTCATCGCCCTCAACGTACTGCCCCGTATTCATCAGCGCCAGGAAAATCAGCACAAGGTATCTAGTTTATAACACAGTAGTATTAAGCCGCAGCCTTCAGTGCAGATACGCAACCGAAGGCGGCTTCGAGAACCGCATCTCAACCTTGAAGCCAGACTGCTTCACCTGACTCAGAATGTCGGGCGGCGGTTCAATCAATGCGGCTTCGCCGGCATGGTTTCTGAGGTCGCCGATTCTCCAGAATTGCATTGGATAATATTGCGACAAGTTCAACTCGAGACGCTGGTGCAAGTAGGGATCGGGGGTGGTCCGCCTGGGATCCACGTCCTGGGTGAAGTCGGAAGGCAGTAGCAGGATGCACTCCTCGGGGTGATTGGAATAGTACTGGGCCTCGAGGAAAAGAAGTGGATTCGAGAACACAAAATAGCGCTTCCCCTCGATCGCCAACGAACTTTCCAACTCCAGGTACTGCCTTATACCGGTGGCCTCAATCGACTCCGGGTGGCGCACGACGGTCATCTGTGTCGCCATTCCCCACCCTGTGAGGAGCAGAAATACTCCAACTGACACCATCGAGGCATTGCGGAAGTGCCGCCACACCCAACACGAAAATGCAATGGCAACGCCTGGAAGCACGCCAATGAAATAGCGGCCGAAGAATGCATTGGTCTTCCACTCGGCCAGAAGGAAGCCAATTAAGGGAATGCAGAGAAATAACCAGCCGATGGCTTCGCCAGACTGGATGGGTTGCACAGAGACGTTCTTCTTGTCCGAGTCGGCCAGAACAATCCAGATCACAATCAGCACCAGCAGGAACAAACCATCGGGAAATAGCTGCGGGAAGATTGCCCTGAGTTCGCCGAGCGAAGGACGGTTCCAGAAGCCGGTGGCAAATTTGCGGGAGAACGACAAGATAATTGGCGACAGCAGCGCGGCCGGAACAATGGCCCCCACAAATCCGGCAATCAGTTTTGGTGAGGCCAGTTGCCCGCGCTTCCCGCGAAGAATCTCCCAAATCGCAAAGGGCGTCAGGCACAGGACGAAGTAATAGTGCATGGTCACGCCCAAGCACAGCACCACGCCGAAGAAAATGGCCGACGACTTTTTGTCGTCGTGGGTGCAAAACCACACCCATAAGGCGAGCGCCGAAAGCATGAAGTAGAGGACGTACGAACGGGCCTCGTAGCCGTAGTAAAGCAAAAACGAGCAGGTGGCCACCGAGAGCGCGATCAATCCATGCAAACCATCGGTCAGGCGGCGGGCACAATCGAAGATCAGAAGCAAACCAGCCGCCAATGCCAGGGCAGATGGTAATCTGGCGGCGACTTCACTGTTTCCAAACAAGTCGCCAAACAACCTGACAACCATGTAGTAGGTCGGAGGCAAAGAATCGGCGCCATGACTGAGAGCGACCCAAATGGTTTTAATTTCGGGCAGTCGCGCGATATGGATGGTGAAGAGTTCGTCGAACCAGAAGACACGATGGGCCGCAACATAGATACTGGTTGCGAAGTAGAAGGCGGCCAGAATCGCCGCCGCAAGGAAACTGCCGGCGGCACTCCGGTTTCGCGGATCTTTGGCTTGAGGTGAACGGGCGGTTGGTACCGTTTCCTTGCTCGAAGTCTGCATGTCTCCTCTCGAGTCGGGTGCGCAGGGGACCCCGCCAACACGCAAATAACGGAGAATCGCCTTCTGGATTTCGAGTATGACAGGAATCGCTTTCGACGACAAAAAAATCGGGATTTAAGGCGGATCTCCGTCGCAGTTTCAGAATTGGTTTAGTCCAGCGAGTACGGGTAGAGCGGCGCTTCAGCTGGATTATTCATGAACCCGGAGACGTCATCCTGAGCGGAGCGCCCGCAAAGAATTTCCGACCCACTGGTTTTGCGGGTCGGGCGGGCGCGCAGTCGAAGGACCCCTATACTTGCAAGAAATCAGAGTGTGGCCGCCCGGGACAACAAATGTGAGATTGCTGGCGGCGATAGGGGTCCCTCGACTCCTCGCTGCGCTCGTCGCTCGGGATGACACCCCAAAAAAATTACGCGTGGTCGAATTTTGCGGATCGGCAAACGAGTTCTCCCGGTTACCGAAAGGCATCTCCCTCCAAAATCAGCAGGAAGGGAAATCACATTTTCCCTGCGGCAAGGTATGCTGGATTCAATGATGGGAAGACTCAATCGCGTGGTAAGCGACGCAAGTTCATCGGAGTCGCAGACGGCCGGGAGACGGCCGATAGAGCGCCTTGGGCCATACTCGGACTTTTTGGCGGTGTTGTTAATCGTTGTTGCCTCCCTGCCGACAGCATGGCTGTCGCCGCACACGATGGTGGTCGTCCCAAACCCGGGCTTCATCGACGATAACTGGCATCTCGACGCCGTGTTCAAGGCTTCGCGCGGAATCTGGATCGGCCGCGATGTCGCCTTTACCCATGGTCCACTGTTCCAGTGGCTCTCCAGCGTGCCGGGGCGTTCTATGGGAGTATCCACGGGAGGCATTTATCCTACCTGGGATACGCTGCCGCTGTGGTGCGCCGTACTTTTCGCGTTTTTCACATTGCGGCTGTTGCTTCCCGAGCAACCTCCCTGGAAGCGCTTTCTGCTGCTGCTGTTGTTGTGCATCTTCTGGGGACCGTCCTTGCGGACCACCTTCGCGCTGCTCGCCTTCGCGGTCTTCCTGCGAGGCTGGTATGCGGTCGCCGAAGGCCGCGCCAAGCCCTATGTCTTCGGATGCCTCGCCGCTGTAATTTGCGCAATCGCATTCCTGGTGGCTGCCGATCAGGGGATCTACGCCATGGCGGCGCTATTGGTTACGCTGGCTGCGGTCGCAATCGATACCCGCCACAGAGTGCAAGGCGCCAGGAAATTGTCGCTGGCGGTCTTGGCGTTTGCGGCCGGCTCAGCGGTGTTGGTGATCGTAATTAATTCGATATTCGCCAAACCGTTCGATCTTCGCTTTTGGAGGGATTCTTTCGTGCAGGTCTCCGCCTATCGCTGGGCAACACCGTTTCCCATGACGACGGCGGGAGCGGTCCATCTTTTCGCCACGCTGATAGGCGCAGCCGTTATTTTTCTGCTTCGCGCCAGCATTCGACGGAGCGGGAATTCCGCCCTCGCTCAACGGAGCGGCTTCCTGCTTAGCGGTTTTGTCTTCGGCGTGATGGTGATGCAGAGCGGCCTGGTGCGCGCCGATACCGGCCATATTGTTTCGGCCTGTTTCGCCATGATTTTCCTGGCAGGCGTAATCTTGTTCTCGTTCGAATCGCCCAAGCTCTCCCTGGCTGCCGTTTTGGTCGCGCTCCTGTGTTCCCCCTTTCTGGGAGAGGCGGCGTTCCGGCCCTCGAGCCTGACACAGCTTTATGCGCAGTTGCGACATCCTTTAACCAGGTGTCCCGCAGGCTTCACCGAATTCGACCGCACCTGCTATGCCCCGGCATTTACCGGAATGTTGCGATCGGCTGCCACCTACCTGCACCAGTACAGTGGAACTAGCGACTCCATCGTGGTGTTCCCGTACCAGACCAGGTTCGGGATTGCTTCACGCCGCAACGTGGCGGGAGGACTGATACAACCCTACACCGCGAGCGGCGCGGACCTGGCGCAATTGGAGATTGCCGGATTGGAACGCGCACCGGCGCCGGCGGCACTGTACTTGCCCGATCCCGACCTGAGTCACTGGTCCGATCGCGAGATAGCCTACTGGCGCAATCTTGACCTGAGCCTGCCGGTGGATGGTGTCGCTAATTTCACGCGCACGCCCGAGGTTTGGTTCTGGCTGTTGCATCACTATCGCTCCGAGCAACAGCTCAGCCTGGGAGTTTTCGGACTGCGCCGAGACGACTCGCGGGCCTCTCGGATCTCGATGCAGTCGCAGTCGCTTGGGCTGGCGGCGCAAACCTACCCCATAAACGAACGCAGCTCCACGATTGATCTTGGGGTTCCCAACTGGCCCGCGAATGCAGACTTTCTGCGGCTGCGCCTCACCGTGCGCTACAACGCCTTATGGAAGCTGCGCAAACCGGAGCGGATGCAGTTAGAAATCACGCGCGCCAACGGCAGCCAGACCCTGCAATGGTTCGTGTTGCCGCCTAATGTCTCGACGGAAGTCTGGTTTTATCCTTGGAGTTCACCGGACCTGGTTGATTATTTCAAGGCGGACGAAAGCAGTTGGCGCCCCAGTCCTCGCTCTGCCATTACCAGGCTGCGCTTGGTCGCGACACCGATGGACTGGGTCTCGCAAACGCCGGACGCGATCACACTCGAGTCAGCCGACGCGGTCGGGCTCACGATGGCTCCGCAATAGTTGACCACCGGGCCACTGAATCCTGTAGGATTGCCGATTCTACCCATGATGGACCCATACTTTGGAAGGCCTGCACAATGCTGATCATCCCCACCTATAACGAAAAAGGAAATATCGCAGTCCTCGTGGCCAGGATCCGGAAAGCCGTGGGAAACGAACCGATTTTTTTTGTGGATGACAACTCTCCCGACGGCACGGCGGATGAGATTCGTCGCCTGCAAGCGAGCGACCAGCACATTCACCTGATGGCACGGCCGGGTAAAGGTGGTTATGGATCGGCGTGCCGCGACGCCATGAAAGAGATCCTGCGCAAAGACCTTGCCAGCTACGTGATCCAGTCCGACGCGGATTTGTCGCACCCGCCCGAATTGCTACCGCGCATGATTGAGCTGCTGCAGGTGTGTCCGGTGGTGATTGGTTCGCGTTATGTCGCGGGCGGCGGCGCGAAAAACTGGAGTTTATCGCGGCGGTTTCTCAGTTTTGGCGCAAATCTTTATGCCCGAACTCTCACCGGGGTGCCGGTCCATGACATGACAGCGGGATTTGTCGGGTACCAGGCCGCCGCTCTGCGCGGAATCGACCTGGACCACATCCGTTCCGAGGGCTACGCCTTCCTGATGGAAATGAAATTCAGCCTGCACCGGCGCGGCACCAGTTTTTGCGAATTCCCCATCATTTTCTCCGAACGCGAAGCCGGCAAGTCCAAGTTCAGCCGCAAGATCTTGTTCGAAGGAATCAGGTTTCCGCTCAAGGCGTTGGCGCAGAGAATAGCCGGAAGATCGTAGTGCTGACCATCGGCGCGGCTATCTTTCTCACGCTATTGTGAAGCACGGGCGGCCCACGAAGAGAAGATTGCGCGGCCATCTACCGCAATCAATCGCGAGTTGTTGCAGGTTGTCGCGTATTTCATGCGCCCGGCGTTCTTTGTATAATGAGGACGCGAGCGGGTCTGATGGCCGCCCGCACTTCCCTGGTTCCCATCCCTTGTGGGGCTATAGCTCAGCTGGGAGAGCGCATCGTTCGCAACGATGAGGTCGTCGGTTCGAGCCCGACTAGCTCCACCAAAAATCAATAACTTAGCGACCCGTTTTTTGCAATTACGTTCCATTACGTTCCAATTCATTGAACCAGTACACTTGCTTCCTTCGGTTTCGCCACCCGCCCAGCCACCATTTCTGCCATCTGCGTGACCGCTCGCCGCTGCGAATCGGGGACGAACTGCGCGTAGATGTCCATGGTGGTTGAAATCCGCGAGTGTCGCATCTGCCCTTGTACCGCCTTCGGATCGGCTCCCGACTCGACCAGCCAGGTCGCATACGAGCGCCGCAGTACCTGCCAGTTCACCCAGCCGATGCCTAACTTCTCGGCGGCCGGCTTGATGTGACGCGACAGAATGTTATGGTCCGACATCGGAGCGCCCGTGCGCAGCGATTGGAACACAAGATCCGCTGGAGCATCGGAGCGCACCAACTTAAACTCTTTCCTCGCGCCGCGGGCTCCCCAGTTGATGGTGACTTTCGCATCCTTGAGTTGGTTGATCCGCCGAATCACGCTTACATGAACCCCAATGGTTGCACTGCTGGCCGTGGTCTTGGGGCATCCCCAGTCGCCGCGGCAAAAACGCTCATCGACAGTAATCGCGTCAGCATGTACATCCTCCCACTTCAATCCAATCAACTCGCTGACTCGCAGCCCAGCCATTACGCAGACATAAACCATCGTCGCGTAGGGCTCGGCCATGAGATTCACCAGCGCATCGAACTGTTCTGGAGTGATGTGGGACTTGGTGCGCTTCCCGACTCGGGGAGCCAGGAGTTGCACGCCAGTGAGCGGGTTCTTCACCAGCAGACCAAATCTGACGGCGCTTCCGAGAACACTTGCCAGCACGTCCTTGATTTTCATCGCGGTTGTGTGGCCCGACCTCATGCCGCTGAAGTACTTCTGCAGCGTGATAGTGTTCACATCTCGAAGAGCAGCCTCAGAGAACATGGGCAGCAGGTGCTTGCGTAGAACCCCCTCGTAGTTGTTGCGGGTTGTGGTTGCTAAAAGTGGCAACACGGTTGAGCGATAGGTGCTGGCAATGTAGGCACCGAACTGCGTTGCCGAACCGATGCTCTCTAGTCCCTGATTCATGGGCCGAAGGGTTTCGGTAGCAATCCTGCGTGCCTCGCGCTCGGAAAGCGCGGCCGGCGCGACCTTCATGCGTTTTCTCTTCCTGACAATCCTCCCTTCGATGAACTCGTCTTGCCATGGGTTGATCCACCACCAATTGCCCTCACGAAAGGGCTTGGGACTCTGAAATCTCCTTCTCGCCATCCGCTCAAACTCTCCTTTCAGCGGAAGGCCGGAGTTCGCCTCGGGGAGAACGATAACACGCTCCGGGGAAGCGGTCATCTGCGAGTTGTGCCCGAGGTCTTGCATCTTTATTTTGTCGTGCTCAATTCCAAAATCATCTACTTTCCGAACTGCAAAAATGCCCTTTGCCGCCGCGCAAGATCAACTACTTACGGCTCCTTTCGCGCTCAGGGTTTGTGGAACGCTCTCTGGAGCCATCTGCCGAGATTTCCATCATGTGGCTCTTCGCCGACCGTATGTCACACGCAGCACGCGCAGTCTCGTGGCTGCTGTGACGCGACCAGTTCACCGTCAGGTGCCACTGCTGCTGAATCATCGCTCGGTAACCTCCAACTTCACACCCGCCTCCTCCAGCCGTTCCACAAGGTCGCGAACACTCCAATTTCCGGCCCGCCAACGATTGCCCTTCAGAGCTGCCTCCAACTGTTTCAATGTCGAAGTTATGAATGCCGGCACATCGGTGATGACGCTGTATCGGCTCAGCATGATCGGGGGGCGTTTCGGACTCCACGAGACCAGCCGTACGCCCGAGGGCATAGCAGGAACTGTGTCCCGTGCTTGCAGAAATTCCGCGACTTCGGATCGGTGAGCGCGAAGAAAAGCAACCTGCGGAGCCAATCTCTCACGTTGCTGAGGCTCTGGGTACCAGATGCGTACCTTACCCCCATCGAGTCGAAGCGCGATGCCGGTAGCCTCGACTTCACGCAAGATTTCGCCGATGCTCATAGGTCCTCTTCTATTCCCAGTGCTTGAAGTGTCAAAGTGTCAACGGCAATGGCAGCTCCTTTAGTTTCACTAAGTTGGTACGATGACACTTCTTTTCCAGAAGTGTCACTCCCGCAACCATCTGGATTCGTACGGGTTACGTGACTCGCTGACACTGTGACACTTCCGGGGAGGGCGTCAGCGATGGGAAGATGCCGGCAAAGCGCTTCGATAGCCTCTAAACGGCTGTACCCGGTTCCAGAGGCCGTGTGTTTACGAGACTGTAGCCGGAATGCGCGGAAGAATCTTCCAACCGCGGACTCCTTTGCTTTTTCGCTCTTCAGCCCCGCAAGATGTTCGCCCCAGGCTTCTCGTCCCGCGAGCCCCTCCATCAGTTCTCTCGACAAGAACTTCTCGCCCTCAAGCATGTTCAGGACTTCCAGTGCTTCCTGCGCCAAAGCCAGGTGATGGTCCTCCACAACCGCGATCTCCGCTTTCCCCGTAGAGAACTCCAAAGCCACTGTTAACGCGCGCATCTCAACTTGTGGCCCGGCTAAGCGCGCATGGGTAAGCAGTGGCCCCCAGATTTCAGATTCCCGCCCGGAAAGTTGCGGCCAATAGGTCTCGTCAGGCTCGTTTTCGTAGAGATTCTCCAAGGCAGCGCGATATTGCAATGCGTAGGCGTCCAGTGCCTCTTTGAGCGGCGCCGCTTCCTTTTTCAGAACCTTCCGGCGCGTCTGCGGCAAACCGCGAGCCTTCTCGAGATGAATAACGATGCCGCGATCAAGGAGCGTGCCTTTAAAGCCGCCAATCCGAGCAAGGACCTTAGGGCAATACACACTGAAGTCACGCAGCGTTTCTCCATGCTCTTCGCAGCGGGAGACCGTCGCACCTGCCTTGTAACCTGCGTCGAAGAGGGCAAGCAGCTCCTGAGCGCGCTCACCGTGGCTCTGCAAGATGCGTGCTTCGTCGAGTAACCAAGTCGGTTTATCGCGTTCAATTCTTCGATAGAGGACGGCGGCGCTGGGATCTACGCCGAGATAAGCGCGAGCGCAGACTGCCTCGTGAAACTCCAGCGCAGTGGTTTTGCCGCAGCCCCCGGTCGCACTCTCGTAGAGAAGATATGCCGTGGTGTCGAAAGCATCGAAGACGTAGGTGTTCATGCAAAACAGAGCTTCCACCAAGGCTGTGTCTTGCGGCAGGTGCCGGCGGCGGGAATAATAGGCTTCTAGTTCGGCGATCAGCTGCCCCGGGCTTACGTTAAGACGTAGCTGCCGCGCTCGCTGTGCCATCTTGCTCGCATTGGCTTGCTTCTCCTCTGCCGCCTTTCGTTTCGCTTTGACGGCATCTTGAATGACCGCCTTCGTAAGGCCCGGGATCTTCAGGCCGGCAAGGCGACCTATCAACAGGGTGCGTTGCAGTTGATCGTCCACCGCCGCGACGGCCACCAGTACCGGGGCGAGGGTTTTCGCTTTGCTTTCCTCTAGATCCGAAATTGCCCGCTCTGCATCTGCAATTGCCGTTTCGGCGAATGGCCGCGCTGAATCGAGCAGCCTCAGTAGAGCCTCATCGCCGGCGCTCGCGATTAGGTCATCGGGGCCGTTGACACCTCCACCAGACGGAAGCTCGGCAACACGGATGCGTCCACCCCGAGCGGACAGTTCTGTGGCCAATTCGTGCCTGGCCTGGCGTACCTTGGCATTCGTCGCCGCATTGGAGTCAAAGCAAATAATTACATCGCGGTTTTCCCAGCATATGAGGTCTAAATCTGGTAGTGGTCCTTTTTCGTCCGACGTAGAGCCATCGATGGAAATCACCTTTCCCACTCGGCCGCACCAACCCCAGCAGCCGCCACATGCGATGGCGAGAAGCGGATGATTCATCCGGCGGCCGAGAGCTGTCAGTGCAAGCGCAGACTTTTCCGCTTCGACCACGATGACAGGGACGGCACTGTTGTCGAGAACCTCTTTTGCTCTTGGCGCGAAATACAGGTGTCGTTGATCGGCATAGGGCGACAGGTACTTGTTCAAGGGCTTGCCGTCACAATCTACTTCGGGTTTGTCACGACGGAGTCGGGCGGTCACTCGTCTCCCGGTTCTAGGGTCGAAGTAGGGGAATATCAGTCCGCAGAGGTCCGCACCGGCCGAAAAACGAATTCCATAGGCATCACGCGCTTCACTATCAGTGACACGCCGCACTCCGGCTTCCGAGAGCAGGTCAGGCGAGATACCAAACGACGCGAATCTCGAGAAATCCTCAGAAGTCACTTGAGCTTCCTTTTCGATGCAACGATGAGAGGTCTCATTGCAGTGCCTCTTCTACCTCACGGGCAGTATCGCCTTATGCCGGGCAAGAAAGTTGTAAATTTTGATAGCATATAAGATAATTATGTGCTATCAATATAAATAGGAGACGGCATTGGTATCACCGGAGGAGTTCATTGCTGCGCTGAACGATCCCTACGAATGGGCATCCCGCGCCAGGGAGGCGGTCACTCGTGGGGGAGTTGCAGCCTTGCTTTGTCCCTGGTTCGCTTCGCCCGATGCCTACGAAATGTCTGCACTTCAGTTCCAGGACACGCTCAGGGCACAGGTGGATCGATGGCTAGCCACCGGCCGAGGAATAGACTCCGACTTCGTCGAGCCGCGATTTGTGGAAGCCGAAGATCCAAGTCTCCGGTGCGTGGATGACGACACTCTGCGCTTAGCGATGAGATACGTCGGGGGAAACTTCGCCCAGGTGTGCCGATCGCAGGCAGGATTACGACTGGAAATTCCAAGCCTCTTCGATATACCTCATAACAAGTACGACAATCCGAGAGCATTCGCCGAGGAAGAGGCCACCCGATTGTTTCTGACCGCCCTCATGTCTGACTGGCGCCAACGAGTTGCGAAATGCAGGAATGAAAGTTGCGCAACCTACTTCTTGTTGAAGAAGGTGAACTTCATCTATGAGACTGGCACATATTGTCGTGCCTGCAACCGAAAGCGAAGTCTGGGAGCTGCGGCAGTAGGAACGAAAAAGAAGCGAGAGATTTATCGTCATGAGTTACAGCTGGCCGCAGCAAGAGCCGCATGGCGATTCAATATTTTGGACGAAAAGTGGCACCAGAGCAGTCGTGCACGGAATCGGATGGTGAATGCGGTGAACCAAGAGTTGAAAAGGTCGCCTAACTACAGGGTGTTGGGTTTGGAAGTTGTTACTAATAAGTGGATTTCTCAGAACCGCACCGAGATTGGCTCGGCTATTCGAGAACTCGCAGACTCAAACGGGAACAATCGGGATAGCGATACGCTGACTCCCGGCCCGGAACCCCAGACTGGGGCAAGAGACAGCCGCGTCGCGCGTAAACAATTTGGCAACAGGGTCGAAGCCATGAGGACCTGAATCTAAACGCGCCGTGCCGGTGCGTGAACACCGACACGACGCTAACCAGGGCACCTAACAAGGAGGCACCCAATGGCTGTACATCAACGTAACACCGCATCTTCACTCACTCAAGAACCACCACTCACAATTGCTCGCGTGGCCCTGTACGCCCGTGTTTCCACCCTCAACGGGCAAGATCCTGAGATGCAGCTCTCGGAACTCCGGGAGTACGCTTCCCGCCGCGGCTGGACCATCACCAGCGAGTACGTTGATCTTGGGGTGTCCGGCTCAAAAGAATCGCGGCCTCAACTAAACCAGCTCATGGCCGACGCTCACCGGCGGAAGTTCGATGCCGTGCTGGTGTGGAAGATCGATCGCTTCGGTCGCTCGCTAAAGCATCTGGTCAACGCCCTCGCGGATCTTTGCGCCTATAACGTGGCCTTTGTCAGCTTCCGCGACAACCTTGATTTGAGCACGCCTTCGGGAAGGTTAATGTTCCAGATCATCGGCGCGATGGCTGAGTTCGAGCGGTCGCTCATCCAGGAGCGCGTCAAGGCGGGGTTGCGCAATGCGCGCGCGAAGGGCAAGAAGTTCGGAAGACCCCGAGCGCCGGTGGACGCTCTGCGTGTGGCTGCGCTGCGGCGTGAAGGGCTTTCGTGGTCCCAGGTATGTCGAACCCTCAATGTGAGTAAGGGGAGCGCCCAGCGATCGGTTGCCACAATTGCCTAAAAGGGATTGGGGAAGGATAGCCGACAACAGCTTAGAGTGATGCCGAATGGTTTTCTTCAAATGGCTTGGCGAATGCGCTACTCTGATCACAACGCAACGAATTTTAGTCATCGTGTATGGTCATGGTGCCGCTTGAGTCAGCAGCGATGGAAAAGATTAGGGCCACAAACCACCTCATGCTGGCCGGGACACTTGTACTAGCCATGGCCGCTCCGGGGCGAAACGCCATGGGGCAAATGTCGCCATCCGTGACCCTTGCACAGCCGACTCAAGTGCCGTCGTCACAATCGCCCTTGTCGCCGTCCGAGGTTCCACTGGCGCCCCCACCACTGTTTGACTTCAAGGATTCCAACACCAAGTTCAACTTAGAGAGCTTAATGAGGATCCTCCGGGACAGCCGGCACGAAGGCTGGGTGCTTGCGGCTTATCCCGACCCTAAAACAAGTCGCCCGCTTATTGGTGCGGGATTCTGTCTCGATGTTGTCGCACGCGAGCACATCCAGAGCGACCCGCTTAACCCGCATACGTTCATCGAGCCCTCCTCCGCCCAACTATGGCAAGCTGCAGGGCTTGATCCGGAACGACTGCAGAGAATACTCGACCAGTTTGACCATAACCTGAAGACATGGAAGAAGAAGAACTATCGCAAAAAGATCAGGACTCACAGACTGCCCCCGGAACTGACGGAAGACGAGGCGACAAGATTGCTACATGTGTCTGCCGTTCAGGCCGTCCATAATGCGAGGGCCTATTGCCGTGATTTCGACCAGCTAACCGCGTCGCAACAGATGGCACTAAGCCAACTGGTGTTTCAGATGGGTGTAAATCTTGAGGAGTTTGTGCAGTTTCTCAGCGCCCTTAACGATGGCCTCATCCTCCAAGGTGCAGTGCCACCGGAGGGCAGTATGGAAAGCCAGCGCGAGCACTGGAAAGCAGTGCAACAAACCCTTATCGAAAGCCAGTGGGCCAAACGCTATACCCGTCGCGCCGTATCAGTGATTGCGATGTTCGACCCGGATTATGCCGAGGACCCCAGAGGAGCGGAACGTCCGGTGCAGGCTGCACTTCGTCCGCCCGTAAAACATCATCGGAAGAAGCCGCGCGCGGAGTCTGTGCGGGCCGGGAACGACAGCAGCGGCATCGATAAAGACCTTGCTATTACAAGAACTAGATAATGACCAACGTACGAATGGACAAGTGGCTTTGGGCCGCCAGATTCTTCAAGAACCGAGCATTGGCCGCACGAGCCTGTGAACTCGGTAGGATTCAATCCAATGGGCAGCCCGCCAAGGCTGCGCGCGACGTGCGGATTGGCGACATGCTGCGAGTGACAAACGATGGCGGTGACTTTGAGGTCGAAGTGCTGCTCCTGAGCGAGATGCGCGGCCCGGCATCTGTTGCACAAACGCTGTACCTCGAGACGGAGACGAGCCGCGAGCTACGCCTGAAGCTGGCAGCGGAGCGTAAGGCGATGCAGCAGTTCGAAGAGTCGCCTACGAGCAGACCGTCCAAACGCGATCGTCGAAGAATCATCCAATTCCGGAACAGAGCCTGATCGTGGGCGAATGAGAATCAATCCGGAGTGATTTCAGAAAACTGACTGCTCGGTATTGCACCATCGGGGAGTTGAAGCCTCAGCTCATGGGAAGCCCTGTTCTCATCAAGTGATATTCCGAGGAGGGGCATACCGGCAGGAGCGCATACACTCGTAGACACTGGCCGACTTATGGGGAGTAATCGGCTGGCTGCCACTTCACCGAGTCGGCGACAAACCGGCCAGGTGGATTGGCGAAGCCAGGCGCGTTTCAGGGGACCGATCCCCAAATCGACACCGAAATCGCTGCGAACGAGTGATTTGGCCTGTACGCGGCAGTTGAGATCTGGCGAGCCTGGAGCACAGAAAACATGGGCTCAGAAATGAGAGAGCCCAAAACGGCGTATTGCCAGCCCGAGAGGGCCAAGTGTTATAAAAGGTCCGCATAGCCGGTGATACGCTCGGAATCAAGAAGGATGACGTTCAACGAACTGAAAATATGGCAGGGCAGAACGGTGGTGCGTCATCTCCGCCATGGCGAAATCACGACGGCTAGGGTCGATTTTGTTGATCAGAAAATACGAGGACGAAATCGTGACGCTCCTGACCTCGAACCGGCATACGAGAAGCCCCGAGAACAGGCATTCACCATTCAGGCTTCGAATATCGAGCGGGCTGACCGGTTTCGAACCTGGGGAGCTTGGCACTCGTCGCTTCACTTTAGGTTAGCCGGTTTACTGCCCGGAGTGGACTAAGGTTGCGCTACCATTGGACCTTCTACGCTCATCGGCATGAATCGAATCGTTATCGGACTTGTCGTTCTGGCGTGGATCGGCGGCTCAACACGGTTCAAGAGACGCAGTCGCAGGTTACCGCGGTCGAGTTGGTGACTTCGACATATCCGCCGATGGCGCTAGCCGCCAGGGTGTAGGAGAAGGAGGCGCCTTGGTATGTCGCTAGCGATAATAATTCGCCTAGATAAGGGAGCTTCGGGACCACGGTGAGGACGATATGGCAAGAAACTCTCAAAAGAAGCTGACTAAGAAGAAGACCGCAAAGAAAGGCGCGAAGGCCAAGGTAACACGCTCTGCTTCGGCCAAAGCATCGGCAAAAAAGAGTTCAAAATCAGTAGCAAAGAAAGCGTCGAAGGCTCCCGCCAATAAAGCAAAGAAGCTCGCGAAGATCAAATCGACAGGTGGGTACGGATTTACTTTTGAAGACAAGGTGGCGGGCCAACTCCTTGTCCGGATGTTGGACGGTCTTGAGCCGTGGAACATTAAAGGTAGCCGTGTTGAACGTCTTAGTTTTCAGGTCGCTGCGAGCGGCTGGAAATTGGACGATCTGCTCCTGGAAATGCGGAATAATGCAGGGCCTTTGTTCTGCTCAGTTTCGGTAAAGAGCGCCGCTTATCTGACTAAGTATGGATTCAAGAGTGAATTCGTTTCTGATGCCTGGGCACAATGGTCTGAAGGAGCCCCTTTCGAGCGAACACGGGACTATATGGCCTTGGTGGTGGGAAGTCTATCACCCGATGCTCAAACAGCGTGGGAAGACATCGAACGTCGTAGCGTTACCGGAGATCCAAAGCATCTAGCGGATCAGCTAACGAAGACAGGAAGTTCCTCCGCTACTGAGAAGCGCGTGTTCAAAAGTCTTCTTGGCGTCGCGTCGAAGAAGCGAACGAATCTTGAAGCTGCACGTTTGATCAAGCGACTCCGTGTGCGGCACTTCGATAACACGGTTGACGCGGTTGCTGGGCGTGACTGCACGTTGCTGCTCCGGCTCGAAGCGCCCTCTGTCGGGAACGACCTCTGGATTGATCTCCAAACGATCGCCTCTAGGTATCGCATATCCGGCGGAACGCTTGACCTTCCAGAGCTCTTGTCTGAGCTTCGCAACAAGTACAAGTTGAAAGACCATCCGAATTTCAGAGCGGCATGGCAAAGCGTGAATCAACGCTCACTCTCCAACTGTAACGCTGTGCACTCCGTCGCGGGACAAGATACGCTCGTCGTTTTCGCAGAATCGGACATGGGTGGACTGAAGAATGCAAAATTGAGGCATGTGACTGCTGTCATTGGTGATTCAGGTACGGGCAAGTCATCTCTCGTCAAATTCGATATCAGTTCGCGGATTGAAGACATAAACCTTATCTGGTTGTCGCAGGATGAACTCGACAAGCCAAATCAGCATGTCCTTGCATCATCGCTAGGGATTGCTGATGACCTGCCCACGCTAGTGGGAAATTCCATGAAACCGGTCTACCTTGTCCTGGACGCGGCGGAGCAATGTTCTCCGCTTGCGTTGGAACGCGTTTCAGAGATCGTTAGAGCGATGCAGTCCGTTCCCACTCTGGACTATAAAATGTTGCTTACTACACAGCCTTCATACTGGTCGCGAATTCGTTTAGACGTGGGAACATGGAAGACCGAAGGCGTCCAAGAACTCCTCTTCGCGGGAGCACCATTCGAGAACGTCCTCTCTGCTATTTCGCAGAACAGCGTTGTACTCTCGCTGTTGGTGAGGCCCGAGTTGAGGAGGGTCTTCACCAATCTAGCGACATTGGATCAAGTTTTGAAAGTGGCAACAGTTCAAGCGACAGCACCTTCAAAAGGATGGATTGGTGAAACCGAAATCATCGACTGGATCTGGATCTACTGGTGTGGCACAGATGCTGCTCAATATCAGAGGGCCAGCCTCATCGAATTGCTGGGCGATGAGGATGCGTCGCTTGGTCCTGTCGTCCCAATGGCAAAGCTACCCTTTGAAATGAAGGGCATCCTCGGGGACTCAAGGATCGCGAGCCTCACCCTCGTGAACTCTCAAAGTGTTCGGTTCAGCCACGAGGTGGTCGGAGACTGGGCACGCTACCATTCGTTGAAGGGCCAAGGGTCCGAACGACATAGCCATATTCTGGAGCACGTCAAAAACCCACGCTGGCAGCGAGCAATCCGCCTGTATTCTCAATCGCTGCTCGAACAGAATGAAGGTCTTCTCGAATGGGAGAAGGAGTTTGGCGCATTTGGCCAAGGAGACAGCGACAACCAGGTAGCAGCCGACATCTTTTCGGACAGCCTCTTGCTGGCAACAAATTCGCTTGAGCTTCTGAGGCGCGTCTGGCCGTCGTTGATCGCAGACAAGGGCTCCCGTTTCAAGCGCCTTCTCAAGCGACTTCTAGTAGTCGGAACACTCGAACTCACGCCGCATACAGATTTCGGCGAAGAGTTCAGCGAAGCAGTTTCGCTGCTGTGGCGTCTCCCCATAACGGCCTACTGGGACGGTCTGCTACAAGCTCTCTTGCTTAAAGTCGGTGACGTAACGGAATTCTGCATCGAAGAAGCTGGGCAGTTGTGCGCTTTCTACTTGCGCACCGTGCCGCCGGGTTACGGTCGGAGACGGCTTGCGGCCCAGCTCGCACTTGCGCTAGGTAATCGAGCCAAGAAGAACTCGTCGGAAAATAAGCGATTCTCTTACGGTCATGGGGTGTCTCAGGCAGTCTTTGAGGCTGTGCTTCGAGCGGGCAAGGAGTTCCCCAACGAGGTCGCTGAACTTGCCCTCGTTTTTGCCGAACGAAAACCCGTCATTGATCCGCAGCAAGAATCTACCAAGATCGTCTACTCCACTGGCTTTTCCTCGAGAATGTTTGGGCGAGAGCTTGACCCTTGGCCCGACGGTCCTAAACGGCGAGTCGATGAGGAGTTCCGCGACGCGGTCTTAAAGACAGACTCGCTGTTGGCACTGATGTCTTCCCGCCCAGAGACAGCACAAGAAGTGATCCTGGCCTGCTGCATCGAGGAACCGCAGAATGAATACAACCACAACCATTCACTGAGACTTGACGAGAGCGGATTTGCATTTTGGCACAATCATCTGCCAGCGATGTACTTTACGGGACCTTGGCTCCTGTTCCTTCGTACATCCCCGATCCACGCGCTGAAAACGATTCTGCGCCTCATCGAGTTTGCCACCGACAGATGGGCAGAAGGATACAAAGCGTTCACCCGAACTCCAGAGCTTCCCGCATTCAAGATTCTGCTCGACGGAACCGAAAAGGACTTTGTCGGAGACGGCAATGTCTACAACTGGCATAGCTACATGTCCGACCGCGCAGTTGTTGTCGAAAGCGCGCTCATGGCCCTTGAAAAGTGGTTCTATGAGCGCATCGACAAAAAAGAAGGTATAGATAACGATCTGCAGCAACTCTTGGCTGAGTCTCGCTCCGCATCTGTTCTGGGGTTGCTGGTCTCGGTCGGTCTGTATCATCTTCCCCTCTTCCAAGGGCCGTTGTTGCCGCTTTTTTCAAATGGCGATCTGTTTATGACACAGCGATCAGCCGTTATGAATACAAGCTGGTCGTTCTTGTTTGACATTACCTGGGGTCGCTACGGAGCGAAAATCAGCGGCGAAGTACGAGCTTGGTTCGAGATGCCACACCGGCGTTCTTCGCTACTTGAAGTCGCGCGATGGTGCCTCGTGTTTGATCCAGCGACAAGCGTTCGCATCGAAGCATTCCGCGCATCCTGGGAGGCGGAGGCTCGGGCATCCTTGGATAAGGGCGCAGCGCTTCCTACGACGACTGAATACTTCTTTGCACAGTTCACAAAGAACAACTATGTAATTCGCGATGCTGGCAATGGCCAAGTTTCGGTGGAGCTAGTCATCGACGAAGCGCTGCAGAAACGGCTTGACAGTGAACGCAAGCGCCCTGAGCTCAGCCTGATGGCATTCGCCTTGATCGCTAAGGCAGGACGGGCGATTGACCAGGACAAGAAGTTGACCCCCGCCGAGGCACTGGAGACGTATAACCAGCTACAAGCGGTTGTCCAATCCGAGATGACAGACGGAAACTTTGAAGTCTACCAGCATGATGCCATTGCCGGTGGATTGTCGGTACTCCTGACTGCATCAGGTGATTTCCTCGAAGAGCGGCCAGATGCAAAGCAATTCTGCATGGTGAATCTACTCAAACTCGCCGATGAAGAGCCAACCACTAAGGAGTTCGACTCGGACAGGTCTGTGAGCGACGGTGCAGACCTGTTTTTAGGAAGTGCCGCGCTACACCTCATAAAGTCCGAAAACAGCACTCCGGAGTTGTGGAGGATTTTGCTTAGGGCTGTTTTTGGGTATCACTACCAAACAACCCAGAAAATCATGCAGCTCGCGTACCGCGATCGCTCAAACGATGAGGTGCGGTTCTATGAGTTGGCCAACGCTCTATATCTGTGGGCAGTCGTGCGCGGCCCCGCATCCGCGATCGGGTATCGCAACGACCCGAATATCTTGCGACCGTATCAAGAGCTATTGGCCGTTCGATTCCTTCGCGGTCATTTCAAGGCACGGCGGTATTCGGCCCAGTATTTGTTGAAGCTCAACCATCGCTTTGCGCGGAAGACGCTGTCTGGCACTTCAAATTGGGAGTGGCACGAACAGCGGATGGAACTCCTCGCGACCAATCCTGCGATGCTTGGAGATAGAGAGCGCCTTCATCGGTATGAGACGTATCTGGATTTAGAACTGCTGAAAAGTGGGTTCAGTTTCCTTGGCGTCTTCGCAGGTCTACGTTCGGAGGACGCACCGAAACTCCGCAGTTTTTTTGAACTACTGTTCGCTCTTGAACTGAGCCTTCTTCCAAACTCATCACAAGTCGATTCTGCGGAATTTCAGACTCAGTACGATTTTGACGACTGGATCATGTTGGTAGCAGGGGTTTACTACGCCACCTTAGAAATCAAGGAAGCGATGCAACTAGTAGGCGCACCGATCATGTCATTAGGTGCTGGTGCACACCGATGGATTGGTGATTTCCTCAATGGCTTCCTTTTGCACGCGCCGTCCCTATGTCTATCTCAAGAAGACCTCGCAGATCGCTGGCGTGCTTTGATTGATTACACAGAGACTTCACCCCGTTGGGACTACGATAAGGTCGGCCTTCGGTACCATCTCGAACACTTGAACAGAGATTTGCTCGGCCTTACAGGACACCCGCCACGCGCTGCCGCCGACAACCTCTCGGGGGCGCTCGTTATTCTCCGCCCAGAACTGCAGAAGTGGTGCGACAGATGGCTCTCGGATCCAGACTTCAGCGCTCCATTTGCTCGATTTGTTAGCTCCGTAAAGTCGCCAGAGATTGTGGTCCTCGGCTTAACCAGGCTTGCTCAGGTCCTGCCGTCACCAGACACGCGGGGCAGCCGTCAGAGGGACCTAAACGATGCTCTGCTAGCTGTGGTCCAGTATGTGTGGAAGTCTCACCGTAGCTTGACTCTTACGCCAAGCGAGACAGGAGATTCATTCCGCAGCATCCTTGCCTATCTCACGGCCCAATTGATCCCGGAAGCGATCGACCTCCAGGCAAAGATTGCTCAAGGCTGAACGAGCCGAGGTTGCTAGACGAAAACAGCCAGCTCACCATAGGCGATCAAAAGAGCGAAGAGATAGACAAGCCGAGGCACTGGTCGAGCATGTACTGCTCCATGGCATCGCGTGGGACTGGACTGCGATCGTGTTCGATCGCAGGAAACGTTCGTTTGCGATTCTCGCGACGACAGACTCCGATTGGGTCAGTGACACTTTCCAGCACGTCGACGAGTTCCAAATCGCCAGCGCCCTCATCGAACGGATCGGTACCAATAAGTCGGGTTGTGACCGTTGACCGCAGCCACTTGGATGTAAAACGCCCAAACCGTTCATCTGGCTGAGGTTCGCTTGGGATCCGCGGATTCGTACCGGGAAACGCGCTTGCATCTACGAATACACCCTCGATTGCGGAGCGGAGCTCACGTGGCCTTGTCACAGAATCAGCTAGTGCAGATGAGTTGTGTCCTTTCGGCAGACCTGCACACCTGCACAGTGAGTTTCCGGCAAGACTGATTCGCCACCGCCACTGGCATTGTGCCAGCCACCAGCCCGCAAAGAATCGTTAGTACCAGCGCAAGCTTCTTACGGAGACCAACAAGTCCTCAACGCCGGCTCCCTTTTTTAGGTATTATTGGAAGCAATGTCTGAGCGGCACGGTCGTGTTATTCCCATTTTCGCGCTGGCAACGGCGGGGTGCCTGTGGGGTACGGGGTTTTTCTTCGGCAAGATCGCACTTCGCGAGATGCCCGTCTCAACCATGGTTTTGTTCAGTATGCTTTTCGCGTGCGCCGGCTTGCTGCCTTTCCTGTTCTTTGACCGTCCTCGCTTTGCCCGGGCGGAATGGGTCTCCGTTCTCGCCGCCGCGGCGCTCGGGGTGCCCGTCGTATTCCTCCTTCAGTTCAAAGGGCTCTCCCTCACGACGGTTTCGCACGCTGCTCTGATGGTCGGTACCCTGCCAACGCTGCTCGCCATTTCGGCGGTGTTGTTCGCCGGAGTGGAGTTGTACTCAAAAAGTCGCGGAATCGTCAGCGGAATGCGCTCCATTGCGGCAGTGCTGTTCACCGGAGAGCAGTTGCACTTAGGCGGCTGGGTTGCAGTTCTCGGCTCGACCGTCGGTGCCGGGATGATTGCGCTCTCCGGCGGGAGCGACTCTGGCGCGGCAGGCCCGACCCTTCGAGGCGATTTGCTGGTTGTGCTTTCCCTGTTTGCAGCCATCGGCTGGATTCTTATTTCTAAGCGTCTGATGCAGCGGCATTCTCCCCTGATGGTCACTGCCTTCGTGTATTGGATTGGCACGATGATGCTGGCTGCGGTGGTCATGACGGCATCAGGTCTTCCTTCCGTGCATTACTCCTCCCGTGCCTGGCTTGCGGTGGCCGCGCAAGGGCTATTGGCAACGGCGACCACAGCCGTGCTGTGGAACTGGGGACTGAAGAGGGTTCCCGAATCGCAGGCAGGAATCTTCATTAACCTGGAACCGCTGGTCGGAACGATCCTCGGCGTCTCGGTTCTGCATGAGATCCTGGGGAAGACGGCTCTCGCCGGCGGTGCGCTGATCCTTGGGGGAGCGGTTTATCTCAGCTGCAGGCCCCTAAGCGGCAGTTGATTACGTGAGTTGACGGTGGAGTTTCCATGTGTGGAGTGGTGGCAGCACAGCTCAAACGGCCGTGGCTGACGGAAGACAGACTAAGCGAGGCGTTGCAATCCATCGCCCATCGCGGGCCGGACGGTCGCTCCATCTGGTACTCCCAGGACCGGCTGACGGCTATGGGCCATGTCCGGTTAAGCATCATCGGTCTGGAGAATGGCACTCAACCGCTCGGCCACGCGCGCGGCGATCTCAATCTCGTAGTCAATGGCGAGTTTTACGGATACAAAGCCATTCGCACTCGGCTCCGCGAGATGGGTTATCGCTTCGCCACGGATTCCGACAGCGAAATCGCTCTTCATCTCTACGACGAATACGGACTGGATTTCGTCAATCAGCTGCGGGGTGAATTCGCGCTGGTGCTTTCAGACCGGCGCAGCGGTGAGCTCATAGCGGCGCGCGACCGCTTCGGCATCAAGCCGCTCTTCTATACGGTCATGAATGGCGAGGTGCTGTTTGCGTCGGAATGCAAGGCACTGCTGGCGCTGGGCGTTCCCGCGCGCTGGGATACGGCCGGCATTCTGAGCGAACTTTCGGGTATGCGCACCAACGCATCGCTGTTCGCAAACATCCAGCAAGTCCCGCCAGGTTGTCTTGTCATCGCAAAGAACGGTCAGGTGCGCGTTCAGCGTTATTGGGAAACGGTCTATCCGACGAGTGCTGCGCTTGCGCGCGAGGAACGCAGCGAGGCCGAGATCATCAAGGGCTTCCGCGCTGTGCTCGACGATGCGGTCGCCGAACGTCTTACCGCAGACGTCGAAGTGGCGTGTTACCTGAGCGGCGGCCTCGATTCATCTGCCGTTCTGGGTCTCGCGCAGGCCCGGCTCGACCGGCCGATGCGCGCGTTCACCATCGCATTTGAAGGCGCGTTCGACGAATCCCCCCTGGCGCAACGCACTGCCGCCTTCACCGGATCGAACTATGTTCCGGTTCCCGTAACGCCGCAGGTGATGGCCGATGCACTCGAGGATACGGTCTGGCACTGCGAAAGAGCGATATTCAACGCCAATGTCGTAGCCAAATTTCTCCTATCGCGCGCTGTGCGCGACGCAGGCATCAAGGTCGTATTCACGGGAGAAGGCTCGGACGAGATGCTCGCGGGCTATATGTTCGAGCGGCGGGATCTGATGCTTTACTCCCGGCAATATGCGACGGACGCCGATCGTCAGGCGGCTTTAGCTGCATTGATCGCGGCCAATCCGCTTTCCGCGCCCTTGATGTTGCCGCGGGGCGTGCCTGCGGCTGGAGCACGCATCATTCGCGACGGGATCGGCTTTTGCCCCTCCTGGATAGAAAGCTTCGCCGTGCATTACCGCGTGATGTTAGAGCTCATGCGGCCCGACGCACCCGGCATCGATACGCTGGATCTGCCGTATCATGCCGTTCTTTCGGAACTGGACATCGACGGCCGCATCCGCGGGCGCGATCCGGTGAACACATCGCTCTACATGTGGCAAAGAACGATGCTGATCAATTACATTCTGACCGTGTTGGTCGATCGCGTGGAGATGGCACATTCGGTCGAGGGGCGTGTGCCGTTCCTCGATCACCATGTCAGCGAATATGCGGCCAGCCTCCCCGTTCACTACAAGATTCGCGAAAGCACAGAAAAGTACGTACTGCGCGAGGCCACACGGGACGTGATCACACCAGAACTCTACGCGCGTCAGAAGTTCCCTTTCATCGCGCCACCCCTTCGCAAGGCGACGAAGAACGCAAAGAGAGATCCATTGCAGGAACGCTGCGAGGACATCATCCGCTCGCGCAGCTTTTCTGATCAACCCTTTTTCGATCGGGCCAAAACTTGCGCCTACCTCGATTCGTTGACAGATGCCGATGATGTGCGCGCCGGAGAGGCATCGCCGATTGTCTTGCGGCTGGCGACACTCAGTCTGCTGCAAAGCCGTTTCAGCGTTTCGGCCTAGCCCCGCCGCCCATTTCCTTTTGAGCAGTCTCGTTTCTGCGCAACTAGCCATCAACTTTGCTAATGTGATGGCTCGGCAATGATGTGCAATGGTAGATTCAAGGGCAAACGTATTTGAATTGCGAGATCACGCGTTAGGGTTCTGAATTTTTCGGCCTTAAGTCAATGTGTTCCATTACCTTCCTCGGAGGAGAACAAGAACTGTGGCCGTCACATTGTCCTTTGCGAATGGAGTCGTTCTCATCACCGGCGGTTCGCGCGGAATTGGCGCGGCTTGTGTCCGGTTATTTGCCGAGGCGGGCGCGCGTGTGGCCTTCAGTTATCGCCAGGCGCGCAGCCAGGCTGAAGCTCTGGTGCGCGAGTGCGGCCCGCACAATTGCTTTGCGATTGCGTCTGAACTGGATCAATCCGAGTCGGCGCAGGCCCTCGTCGCTGCAGCCGTAGAGCATTATGGAAGGCTCGACGCTCTGGTGGTAAATCATGGCATTGCGCCGGATGAGGTGCCCGTCGACCAAATGACCGATGCGCGGTGGCGACACACCCTGGCTGTGAACCTGGATAGTGCTTTTGCCCTGGTGCGCGGCGCAGTCGCGCAGATGAAGGCGCAGCAAGGTCCAGGCCACATCGTTCTCATCAGCTCCGCCTCCGGTCAGCGCGGCGAAGCCCGTCTCTGCGACTACGGGGCTTCGAAGGGCGCCATCATCAGCCTGACCAAGAGCCTCGCGGCCGAGTTGGCTCCATTTGGCATTTACGTGAACTGCGTTGCACCCGGCTGGGTGAATACCGACATGGCCGCGCCCTACCTTACCGATCCTGCCTTACGAGAAGGCATTTTGCGAACCGTTCCTTTACGCCGCGTAGGTACGCCCGAAGAAATAGCGGCGCCGGTGCTTTTTCTATGCACTCCCCATGCGGGGTTCATGACCGGCGAAATCATGAACGTGAACGGCGGATCAGTGATGGTGGGATAAGTTTTTCGGCGAAGAACTCCGGGTTAATTGAAAGCTATGGGACGCGACCTTCTCTCTCTGCCTCCAGTTTCTGCCGACGAGCGAATCGCTTACGGCACCGAACCGAATCAGTTTCTTGACTTGTGGCAGTCGCGAGAAGAAGGAAAAGACGTCCGCGGTGCGATCGTGATGATCCATGGTGGATTTTGGCGCGCGCAATATGACTTGACGCATGCGAGCCACGCCTGCGCCGCGCTGGCGCGGGCCGGCCTGGCAGTCGCGAGCCTGGAATATCGACGCGTCGGCGACCCAGGCGGTGGATGGCCGAGTACATTCGAGGATGTCATCGACGGCTTCACGGCTGCCTGCGCGCACTTCGACAAGTCCGCCCGTGTGGTCTTGTTGGGACACTCCGCCGGAGGTCATCTCGCTCTGCGCCTCGCTGGCGAGAAATACGCGATGCGTGGGGTGGTCGCCCTGGCGCCGGTATCTTGCCTCGATCTGGCTTATAAACTCCACCTGAGCAATGACGCTGTCTCCGGATTTCTCGGAGGCGGTCAGGAGCAAGCGCCCGCTGTTTATGAGGCAGCTTGCCCTTCGCGCCATGCATTGAAGACGCCAGCTATCCTGGTGCACGGAGCGCTCGATGAAACGGTACCCGTTTCGCTGAGCCGGCGCTTTCTCGAACGGCAGGCGGCGGACCGGGAAAACCTCCGGCTAGTGGAAATTGCCGGCGCGGAGCACATGGATTTAGTCGATCCGGAGTCGGCAGCATGGGCCACGGTGCTGGATTGCGTCTTACACATGATCCAAAACGAAGCTGCATGATGCCGCCATGGGTGTGGAGTATGGAGTATGGCCCTTTTCTCGCCACTCACAGTGGGCAATTGATCCGCAGTCTCATCGCGATCCGCACGACTCGAGCCCGACCGCAGGGCGAATGCACTCCGCAACCTGCATTATCACTTCTCCAGCTGCGTCAGGTCACGATGCACGAGCAAAGCCGCTCTGCTCCAATCGATATCTTCCAAGCGATCAATGCCGGCGCAGAGCTCGTCCAGCAGACGATCCTGAATTCGCCCGCGTTGTTGTGCGACCGCATACGGAATGCGATGGAATGTAACCATGGCATACTTGGGCGTGTATAGGCCGGGAAATCTGGCTTCCAATGCCAGGTCCACTTTCTTCTTGAAAAGGAAATGCGGATCAGCCACGCGGTCCCGCATTTCGACAAAGTTCTCTAACGCCAGGTCTGCGATGGCTTCGGTATTGGGCTTACGCGAGCTCTCGAAGTCAGTGAACAGCTTCTGCCAGTCGATCGACTCTGCGCCGCTCGTCCGCGCGGCATCCAGTAATTCCAGGAAGCAAGTGCAATCCTCGAACCCGCAGTTAACTCCCTGCCCGAAAAACGGGACAATCGCGTGCGCGGCGTCGCCAAGGAGCAATATGTTTCCTTCCTGATGCCACGGAAAGCAGCGGACGGTAACCATGGCGCCCGTGGGATGGGCAAAGTAGTTCTCCGCCAGATTCGGCATTAAGGCGAGCGCGTCGGGAAAGTTGGCGCGGAAAAATTCCACCACCCTCGACTTGGAATCAAGGGCCGCAAATCCACGTTCACTCTCGAACGGCAGGAACAGAATGCAGCCATACGTCCCGTCCACATTCGGCAATGCGATTAGCATGTACGATCCGCGCGGCCAGATGTGAAGCGCGCGCGTTTCCATTGCGTGGCTGCCGCCTTGCCCGGCGGGAATTGTCAACTCTTTGTAGCCGTAATCCAGCATCTCCTGCGAGAGCCTGAACTCCGGCGACCTGGACATTTCCCCGCGAACCGCCGAAGACGAACCATCAGCGCCGATTACGACTTCGGCGGCAATCGCTGTTTCCTTGCCCGATTGTTCGTCACGCAAACGCACAACAATGCCATCGTCGGCGCGAGCGCATCCGAGGCAGCGTTGCTGGAAGTGAATTGCGACCCCCGCGGCTTCGGCGGCATCAAGTAGCGCGATATTCAAGGCCGCGCGAGAAACGGAATTGATAACCTCGGATTCCTCTTGCCCGTAAGGTTGAAAGATCAATTCGCCGGTGAGCAAATGCATCAGGCGGCCGCGCATGGGAATTGCAATGTCGCGCAACTCGCTCCACACGCCGGCTTGCTGCAGCGCATAGATGCCGCGCGCGGAAACGGCCAGATTGATCGAGCGCCCGTCGCTGACTTGGACGCGGCGCATGTCCGCGCGCCGTTCGTAGAGGACCACCGGAAACCCCCGCTGCCTAAGCGAGATGGCAAGCAACGGCCCCACCAGTCCAGCGCCGGCGATTGTGATTGTGGGAGTCTTCATTCCGCCTGCAGGATCGTGCGCGCTTCCCATAGCTCAGGAAAGAACTTCTTATCGAGAGTCTGCCGCAGATACAGGGAGCCGAAGCCGCCGGTGCCCGTACCCGTCCCGATCATCCGCTCCACCAGTTGTATATGGCGTAACCGCCAGCCCATGAACAGCTCATCGAATTCGACCAGCCGCTCGCTTACGTCGATCCAATCGCGATGCTGGCGCTCGGATTGGTACAGATGGCGAATGGCCTGAACACGCGCCTCGTGCCCATCTCCTTCGTTGCTTCCGCTCGTGCCAGGCGGCCCACAGATGGTCCGCAGCGCCTCGAAGAATACGTCGTGCAATGAAGGTTCGCGCAGACGCCGCATCAGCTTCGCATAGGCCTCCAGATCGGGAGCATGGTGGTGCAGTAGCTTCTCGTCTTTCTGGCCGCAAAGGAACTCGATTTCGCGAAACTGTTCCGACTGGAATCCGCTGGCCGCATCCAGCTTGCCGCGAAAAGCGAGGAAGTGCGTGGGCAGCATAGTCTCCAGAATGGTGAACTGATCGACCAGCAGCCGCATGATCTCAGTGCAGCGCCGAAGTATCCGCGCAGCCTCATAGACTTCTTCCGAGCCTGCCGGATGTTCGCCATCTGGACCATTCTTTTCAGAGCCGCCGCCCCCGCCGCACGAAGGGCGGTGGGGCGAGGAACCGGGTGCAGCGGTGGAGGCTTTCAGGCAGGCGGCCACTTCGTCCAGATCGTGTAACAGCTCTTTGAACCAAAGCTCATAGACCTGGTGCACGATGATGAACAACAGTTCGTCATGATGCGGCGGCGAGGACGGCGGATACTGCAAATGCAGCAGTTCGGGCACGTGGAGGTAACGGCCGTAGGTCAACAATGGGGCGGATTTCACCGCCGATGGATGCTCCGCGTGGTCAAGCCCGAGAAATTTCCTGGCGTTGCCGTCAAGAACTCTGGCCTTCACCTCCAGCGGCAAACCGGCATTTCGCACCAAAGTCCCGGGCCGTTCCTCTCCCAGCGGAAACGGATAATCCGAGCCAAGCACCACCTGATCGGGCCCCATGATGCTCACCAGGAATTGCAGGGTGCGGTCCTCGAACACCGCTGAGTCAACGAAAAACCGGTCCACGTATTGCTTCGGCGGAAGCTCCGACTTCCTCCGTGCGACCGGAAGATGCTCCCAGGCATTTTGCATCCTTCCTAAAAGAAAGGGAAGGCTTCCGCCACCGTGGGCAAAGCAAATCCGCAGGCTGTGCGGGAGGCGATCGAACGCGCCGCCCTCGATCATGGCCACAAGTAGATGCGTTTCCGCCGGCATGCCAACCGTCCAGGGCATCATGTCTTCGGTCATGCAGTCGCCGGCCATCATGTCCCACGGATGCACAAGCACAGCAGCGCCCACATCGGTGCAATGGTGCAGGAAAGTAATCATGCCGGGTTCGTCGAGGTTTTTCAGGGCGATGTGATCCCCAATCTCGACGCCAAGGTGGCCGGCCTGCATGCAGCGGCTGATCTCCCCACAGGCGGCGTCAATATCCTGCAGCGGCACCTGGCACAGCGATTTCATGCGTCCGTCGCTGCGGCTGCAGAGCTCCAGTGCGGCGTCATTAAACAACCGGGCCATGTCCAGCGCGTGTTCCACCGGGCGCGCATAGGAGGACAGCACCGACATTGGAGAAATGATTTGCAGATCGATGCCGTCGCGGTCCAGATCCTGGATGCGCCGTTCCACATCCCAGCAGGCCGAATTGATTCGGCGGAAAAAGCGGTCGCCGAGCAGAATATCGGCTTCGCCGCCCTCCAGGTGCCTGATTCGGGGCCAGTCGGGCGTACCGTAGCGGTCGGCAAGATCGGGCCACGCATCGGGGAAGAAGTGAGTGTGGATGTCAATGACCATTATTTCTGCAGTATACGACGCACCGAGGTGCGGCCGATGTGCAGGCGGCGGGAGATGGCCGATTTGCTGAATCCGGAGCGGCGTAGTTGGCGGACCTGACCGGCATGCAACGCGGCGGTGATGGGCCGGCCCAGGCGTTTGTCATTCTGCCGGGCATGAGCCAAACCAGCGCGCACCCGCTCACGCAAGATCTCGCGCTCAAACTCGGCAAACACGGCTAGCAGTCCGGCCATGGCCCGACCGGCGGGCGTGGTCAGGTCCAGCGCTTCGGTCAGCGAGACGAAACCGACGCCCAGATGCTCCAGTTCCTGCAACGCGCTGAGCAGGTCGGTGACCGAGCGGCCCCAGCGATCCAGCCGCCACACCAGCACGGCGTCGATCTCCCGGCGGCGCGCGGCTGCCAGCAGTTTCTCGCGAGCTTCGCGTTGTGCCGCGCCGGAGCCCACCTCTTTTACCTGCATCGCGACGGTCCAACTTTGCCGGGCAGCGTACTCGCGCAGGGCACGATTTTGCATCGGCAGCGTCTGCTGGTCGTGGGTGGACACGCGCGCGTACAGGCCGACGCAAAACGGAGTTTCCCTCCGGCCAGCCCCCTGGCCAAAAACCCGGCGCGATTCGGTGAGCAGAGAGGCCCGTTCGGCGGGCATTTTCCAAGGACCTTCCCGCCTGGCCAGAATCCAGAGATTCCGGCCAGAACGGGATCATTTTACTCTAACTGGAGTCGAGACGGACGCCGCCTGCTTCCAGCGTGGCTGGGTAGTTCCACGGCATCCACTGCGACGGATTGCGGGCCAGCTCTCCGGCGTGGAGCTGCAACTGGGTTAGGTAGTCGAAGGGGTTGGCGTCCGAGAGTTCGCAGGTGTGAATCAGGCTCATGAACAGATCGCCGACGTGCGCTCCGTTCTCGGTCTTGTAAAATAGCGAGTTCTTGCGGTGCAGGATGGCTTTCTTCAAGGCTCTTTCGCAAATGTTATTATCCAGCGGCGCTCCCGGCTGCCGCAGAAACAGCGTGAGCCGCTCCCAGTGCTTGAGCAGATACCGCATCGCCACTCCCAGACCGGAGTTCGGTTCGACTTTCTTCTCCGCAAACTGCGCGGTGAGTCAGATATGCAGTTGGTCCATCACCGGGCCGCTCTGCCGCTGGTGGAAGCGCAACCGTTCTTCCGGCGTCATGGCTTGTTCCCGTGCTACGGCATCGTTGCCGTAGATCTCGCCCAGTTGTTCCAGCACGTGCCGGCACGGCTCGGGGAAGTTGGGTGTCACCTCCACAAAGCGCCGGCGAGCATGGGCCAGACAATGGCCCACGATGACTTGCAACTTCTCCGGCAGCTTGGGCAGGTTGCGCGACAGCGCATCGCACATCTGCAGGGGCGGAGCCAGTTCCACAGCCCGCCGCTGGAGCACGTCGGCAAGGTTCTCGCCCGCGTGCTGGTGTCCAGTGAAGAACAAGGCGATGGTTTGCTGCTGCGCGGTCGAGACAATCCCGCTGGTGAACACGCCCGTGCGCTCGGGCGTTTCGCCCTCCTCCTCTTCCATGTCCATCGCTTGCTTCCGCCGCAGGGCCAGCACGGGCATGGAGGTGTCGTCGTTGTGCAGCACTTCGCCTTGCGCCGCTTGGCCAATCAACTCCTCCATCGCGGGTTGGAGCCTGGCGGCCGCCTCTGTGACGATCTCGCATTGCGTCGCAACCGGCAGCGGAATGCCCAAACTCGCTTCCATGTCGGCGAGGCGATTCCAGGGAAACCCGCTGCCGTAGCGGAGCAGCGCGATCATGCTGGCCGCCGTCGCGTCATACTTCTCTTCGCCCACGCCGTCTGGTGGGTTGGCGGTGAACACTTCTCCGCATAGATTGCAGCGTAGCTTCTCCAACTCGTACACGGTGGCTGCGAGCGGCGCCTGACCTCGCATCCGCACCAGTCGTCCCGGCTCCTTCAGCGGATAGACTTTGCCGCGCTGACACTCCGGGCATCGATCCCCTTGGTGCAACGACGAATGGGGGACCGCGATGCGGCCTGCTCCGCGATACGCTTGGGCACCATTACGACCGTGGCCGATCTCCGGCTTTTTCGCAGTCTCTTTTGCCTCCGGTTTCCCCTGGGTCGGACGGCTCGGAATGCCGGCCTGTTCCAGCACCGCCTCGGTCTTCTCGCTGCGCGCCCGGCACAACAATCGGCGCAGGCTCTGCAGGGTCGCTTCGCGATTCTCCAAGAGCTCGGTTACATAGCTCAGCGTGCGGATCGCGGCTTTCAGTTTCTGATATCCGGCCTCGCCCAGTGCTTCGCGCACGCCCTCCAGCAACGTCTCCAACTCTTCCGGAGTAACATCGAGAGGCGGCGCTGCCGGCTGCATCTAAGTCTCCTGCAGTAACTCGCGAAAGCGCGGAGTTAGCGGATATCCCAGCACCTGTTTGATCGAGCGGTTGACTCGATTCGTCTGATCGTCTTTGCCCCGCCCCGTCGTCAGTCCTAAGAGAATCCAGTTGGCAGCGCGGTAACAGGTGCCGCGGAACCGCTCCGGGTCCACGAAGGTTTCCAGAAAATAGATGGGGTGTTGGTAGAGGCGTTCCCAATCCTCCGACAACCGCTTCGCCATGCGACCGAGCAAATGCGAAGCCAGATGCGGCACCTCCACCCAGGGCAGAATCAGAAAGCGCGTGTTGTAGGCCAGGAAGCGAAGGTTCCATCGCCGCGCTTCCGCACTCCAGCCAATAAAGCGATCCCGGCTGCCCAAGTGACGCGGCGCCGAACTCCACGCCAGGCACGCGATCGGCCGCCCCTGCGCCCACACCACATACTTGAGGTGCTCGCCCACCGGCTGCTCGTACCCGAGATAGTGATACTGTTCCATCAAGCTGTTGAACCACGCCTCCTCGGGCGTGCGCCGCACTTGCTGAATCTCGATGGGCTGGAGCTGACGGAGCGCAACGCGGATCGGAGTACTGTCGATCAACCGCGGCGTCGGCGGTTGGCGTTTCGCCAGAGGATTCGGCGGCGTGTAGCGAACCGGCGGCAACTCGATCTCGCCCGCCCGATGCAACCTTAAGAGAAGACCGCGGCACACCATGTCGCACAGCGCGCCGTTGGCCTGCTTCCACTGCCAAGCTTCGCATAGCTTCTGCGAGAGCCTCCGGCGACTGACTCCGGGATGTTCCGCAATGTGCTGTTGGATGAAGACGACGTCTTCGGCGCGAATCTCTCGACCACGATATCGGCACGGAGCAGACACATCTGCAGTGTGGCAGAGTACAAAATGGAACGCAAGTGAAAAACGCAAGGCAAGATAACTACGCGTTCACCCGCCGCCATACCGGCGCGGCCACCGCATCCGGGTTCCCCGCGGCCAGCAGTTGCCACTCGGCCACCACACGAAACGTCCCTTGGACAACCGCTTCTGCGCCAGCCAGAATCCTTGCCCGTCATACACCAGAATGCGAATCGATGTTCCTCGCCGGCTGCGAAACACAAACAGGCAGCCCGAGAAAGGATCGGCCTGCAGTTTCTCCTGACATAACTGGGCCAGCGAGTCGATGCCCTTGCGTCCATCCACGGCCTCGATCGCCACCAGAATCCGCATCTGCGGAGTAATCTGGATCACTGCCTCACCTGGTTCGTGGCTCCAATAACACGCGACCCAGAGCGGCTAGATCTGGCGCGCCCATCCCTTTCCACTGAATCCGCATCTTGCCCTGCGGTCCTTCCAACTCGATCACACACTCCGACCCAGTGATCGCCGATGATCCGACCACCTCCAGGAAGGACGGCAGCGAAGCCGCAACCCGAGCGCGGCTCGCCCTTGGGCGTGGCACCTCCGCCGTAGCGCTCAGCGATGCCGTCGAACGGCGGATCGCGCGACCCTTGCGGGAATCGGACTGAATAGGAAACTGGCCTGACTCTGTGATGCGCTTCAGCTTGCCGTACTCCAAACGCAGAACCTGTGCGGTGCGACAAACCCCGTGTTCGCGCGCCACCTTCGCCGCCGCTTTCCACAATCGCGGCGGGATCGGCAAGCGCACTCCAGGGTGAGCACTCCGAAAGTGCGCAAAACGCCCGTAAATCCTCTCCATTCCGCGAGGAATATCAGACGGCTCGATTGCCATAGCCAGTTCTCCTTTCTCGTACACAGGAAAGACTGACGTTAGCAGCCTCGATCAGCTCAAGTCACGCACGTCTGCCGAAAGGACACGATGAGTTCTGGGGTGTGAGTCCCGGCGCCTTGATTTAGCCTGCACAGGTTCGATAGGGTTGTGGTGGAGCTGCGTCCTGGAAATCTATCTGATTGATGGCACATACGAACTGTTCCGGCACTACTACGCTCTGCCGTCCGTGCAGGACGTGACGGGCCGAGAAGTCGCCGCCGTCCGAGGCGTTTTGGCGTCGGTGCTTGGGATGATTAAAGGTGGGGCCACCCACATCGCGGTTGCGACCGATCACGTCATCGAGTCTTTTCGCAATGAGCTTTGGCCTGGTTACAAGACCAGCGAAGGCGATGTGAACGAATTACGCTGGGTCGGTCCCACAGTCGCCTTCGACGTCCTTGCAGCGCGTCTAGATGGGGCGGCGACTAAACGCCCGAGACCAGCAGTTCGTCGTATGCCAAAGAGCGCCGATTCTCAGACTTAGCCAGCACCAGCACACGCGACGGGCTTGCCCAATTACCCCTGCAAATCTGTTGCGCTAAGTGCTTGAGACTGCGGCACCCGAAATCGTGCGATTTGCCTGCCCACAAACAGAAGATTTCGGGCAGGCTGCGCAGAGGGTGCATTCCAAAGGTTTAACCGAATTGACACGAATGCGGAGGTCGGTGGCCTTGTAACCATTCGCATGGAAGTAGCAGAGACCGCCCGGCATAGCCCACGTACATGCAGTCACGAGCTATTGTGTTCCGTGGGCACAGCACGATTGCGCGTCATGCCTTCCATTCCTGGCAGAATGGCACGATACTGTTCGTGGGTTGTTTGCGTGAGCGTTTCGATTTATGGATCCTCGCCAACAGTTATTGACAGCGAAGGTGACGTGGCATAACGTTCTCTGTTAACCCAATCATGTCTAAATATGGTCCTGTCAGCGAGTTGCGTGCGATCGTTGCCGCTGTCGGTGAGCGCGCGAAACCTGCTTGGTGGCATACCAACATACTCACGGATGTTGGCTTGAGGGTCACCGGCAGGGTGTTTCCACGCACTGCATTAGTGGCTGCGCTGAAATCAGTTTCCCTTGTTGCTCAGCTCGACCATGATCACCGCGTGGGTTGCGATCGGTATCATTTATTCCGGCTGCCGCCGGAGATCGAGTGCGACCTGTTCGGACCACTCATGAACCGCGATGAACTCCGTGGGATTGAGGCTGCGGTCATCGCCGAACCCAAGGGTCTCATCGCTTACTTGGAAGGGATTGCGGGGGCCGAGAAGGGTGGTCCTGGCGAGGGCCCGGTGAGAATGGGAAGTTTCAGTGACCTTGGCACTGCTAAATGGGTATCGGTTTGTGCGGCCCAATATTTGGCTTCCGTGGAAAGCGGCATCCGCCGCTTCCCTTACTTCGACAGTCCTAAGGCCGGCCATTGACCCCGGAACTCCAATCGGCGCCTCGTTACACAATTGCTATCTGCAAGGGCAGTGCGCTAGTTGAAGAGACGAAAACGTTGCTTCGAGCGTGGCTACCCAACGAAAGCATCGTTGACTTCCAGAGCCGGGTCCTGAGCGAGGATCTGCTGGGTCGTGCGACGGCGTACCGGGTCAAGGATATTGTCCGCCGGGTCTTCGCTCGGCGGCTAATGGTACCCGATATTGAGCCGGCACTTCGTCTCAAGAGCCTTCTGCATGCCGGCAAGGCGCGGGTCGTTTCAGATCTACTGCTGCTCTATTCGGCACGCCAAGATGATGCGCTGCGTGATGTCATCGTCGACGTCTATTGGCCCGCTGTGCGGGAAGGTCAACTGACTATCACCGCACGTCAAGTGGTCGGATTCCTTCGCCACGCCGAAGCGAATGGCCGGATGACAGAACCATGGTCAGAGCAGGTCCGGTTGAAAGTGGCGCGTGGCCTTCTCGGAGCCTTAGTCGGTTTCGGCATGATGCGAGAGATTGCTCGGGGACGACGAGAAACGATTAGCTTCCACCCCTCCGATGGAGCGCTTGTGTATCTGGCTTATGACCTCCATTTCTGCGGTTTGACAGATGCTGCACTAGTTGGGCACCGCGACTGGCGTGTTTTCGGCTTGGACGAATCAGATGCTCGCAACGCGCTAGATAGAATCATGCCGACCGGCTGGGGCGTCATCCAAGCTGCCGGATCGGTTGTCCGAATTAGCTGGAAGTACAACGCCATGGAGGATGTAGTCGATGCCCTCGCTCGATGAGACCTTCGATGCTCTGCTGGAGCACCTTCGACATCCGGACTTCCTCAATCCGGCGCGAAGCGATCCGTTTTTCTACTTCGTACATTCCCCTTCCGAGACCCTACAAGTGAAACAAAAGCTTCCTGTTTGGTCGTCAGTTTTGCGAAACGAAGGCTGGGTAGTTGACGAAGTGTCTCTGGGCAAGCTGGTGTGGAACATCGTCGCTCAGTCTGGCCGGTGGGAAGAGTGGCTTGATTTGGAGCCGAATGCCGACCGGCAAGATGTGAATGATGCCATTAGCGACGTCCTTCGATCAGGGAATTCGCTCGTCAAAGCGGTAAGCAATCGCGTATCCGCTGCTCTCCCCAAAACGGTCGTTTTCCTGACGGACGCTTGTGCCTTTCACCCTTACTTCCGCGCTCGTGCCCTCGAAGCCGGACTGCACGACAATATCAAGGTGCCGACGGTCCTCTTCTACCCGGGTCGGCGATCGGGCCAGTATGGGCTTCACTTCCTTGGCTTTTATCCATTTGATGGTAATTATCGTTCCACCTTGCTTGGGGGTCTTGAATGACCATTCGCGCTTTGTTCTCCACTCGACGGCCAATTGATCGCCCAATAGAGAAAGTCATCGATTACTCCGCGACTGACGATGCCCGTCTGCAATCCGAGATTGAAGAGTATGAAGTCACCGACAACGTCGACAAATGCTTCACACGGTTTCTTGATGTGTACGATGCGGGAGTTCGGACTGGGCAGGTGACCGAAATCGGCGTGTGGGTTGCAGGATTCTACGGTGCCGGCAAAAGCTCGTTTACCAAGTATCTCGGGTTTGCACTCGACAGCGATCGAAAAATCGCCGATCGGCCATTCCTGGATTTTCTTTGTGAGCGAATCACCTCCGTCTCACTGCAGGCATTACTTCGAACGACCGCTAGAAATCATGGAACTGCGGTTGTTCTCCTCGATCTCGGCAGTGAGCAGTTAGCGGACAACACACTTGCATCGGTTTCGACTGTCCTTTATTGGAAGGTTTTACAGTACGCTGGCTACTCGAAAGATAAGAAACTAGCTGAGCTTGAGCTCAAGCTGCAAGATCAAGGCTTATACGACAAGTTCCGGCAGTCTGAATCGGGCGGTCGCCTATCTTCAATCGGTGAAGGATAAACTCGGTCTCACACCGCTACTTGCGCAAAGAGACATCTGTGCCGAGGCGGTTGATCTCTCTGGGGGCCGGCTAGAAGCCTCATGTGGAATAGCATTCTTTGTCGCACTTATGTCGGCGATTCAAAACCGCCGCATTCAAGCTGGTACCGTCGTTCTTGGCGACTTGACGATTCAGGGCAACCTGAAAGGAGTTGCGTCGATTGCTGAGCCGCTTCATGTCGCACTCGAAAATGGTGCCATTCGCGCTCTGGTGCCGATTTCAAACAAATCGCAATTCGCAGCTCTCCCGGAGGAAACGGTCGAAAAGCTCGATGTCATCTTTTATGGGGACATAGACCGGGCCGTGTTGAAGGCGATTGAGCTATAGTGGTACGGATCGCTTGCACTCTTGCACTTACATCTTACATCCCTATGCAGCCTGCCCGAAACCTTGTGTATTTGGGCGGGGCAAGCTGTCGCCTACTCCGCCGGGCAGCGCATTGTAGGCCTTTGACGCGGGCGCAAAATGTTTTATCCATGCCTCGCTCCCATTGCGCGAATGAAGCTCAACAGTCCGCCCGACGAATCATCCGCGATGCTGGCAGCAACCGCCGCCAAGTGAAACAGGTTTGTACTCACGCTGGTCATCTCGTCCCAGGTAAGCGGCCAAAGCAACGACGCGAGCCTGGGACACCCACGGCTTCACCGCCATACAGACGAGCATCACAACTCTCGACTTCTGAAGGCGTTTGCTTCTTGAACGTGACCCATACCTGCTGCGGGGCACAGCTGGCAGGTTTTGCGCAAATTGCGAGTCACAAGCTCGGATCTTAAAGTCCGGTACTGCACGCTATTCCATATCTCCTCAAAGGTCTGTGTTTTGATGTTTCCCATGGGCCGTTCCATATACCACCAACCACAAGGAGTAACGTTCCCGGAGGAGTCGATGCCCACGAAGTGCCAAGGAAACGGGCAGCAGAACTTCCCCGCTTCAGCATCACTCAGGTTGAAATCGAATCGGCTGGCATGATCCTTAATCGAAACGGGCATCACCGGTGTGCTTGCGACTCCTGCTGGCGCGATTTGACAAATCTGACCCGCAATGGCTTGGGACTCTGGAAAGTTGTCAGGTCCGATAAATCCTATACCGTAACTCTTTGCCAAACATCGGGCTTCATCGAGCATTTGATTGCACAGTCTCTTCTGGAGACTGAGAGATTCGTGCGTGTCATCCAGCGTTTTGTAGGGGACCATGTGTATCGCAGTCACCCCGACTGCCTTCAATTCATGGGCCAGTCGAATGAATGCTGGAAGCTCGCGGATATTTGAACGCATTAGCACGAAGACCAAGGAAATACTAGGTGTAGCAGACCCTGCTTTCTCCTTGAGGCGGTTGATCGCTCGGACGTTACTGATGAGCTTTTCGAAGTTCGCACCAACACGGATCCTCTCGTAGGTGTGCTTAGTGGCGGCGTCCATCGAGATATTAATGCGGCTGAAGTTGGTTCGAATCATTTCGGCGATGACTTTTTCATTGAGCAGTAGGCCGTTCGTCGTTACGAAGGTGTGGGGAATTCTATACTCTGGAAGGATAGCGAGCATCTCGCTGAATCTGGGGTGGAGCAGTGGCTCCGTACCAATTGAGAGACCTACTTTTTGGCAGAGAGGAAAAAGCTGTTCAGCGATTCTGGAAAATTCCGCCCACGATAAATCCTCTCGCTTTCTCTTGTGGACTCTCTCGTCACTGAAGTAGCAAAACACACAACGGAGATTACACTGGTTGGTGATATCCATTTCGACGACTAGCGGGCGTATTCCCAGACACGACCGAAGGTGTCCTGATTGCAAGATTTGGACGAGATCTACAAGGCTATTGGACCGCGCGCGAAAGGTGCTGGCATGATGAGCGAGTTCCGCAAACGTGGGTCTTCGAAAAATAAAGCGCTCATAAACGAATTCCACCTCTTCCGATAAGGGCGCTACAAGTGTGCGGAATTCAACACTTTTACGCATCGATCCCTCCACTTCGAAGGGAGTAGTGCGGTCCATATTTAGAGGTTTTATATGGCTAGCAAGTCCTTCACGGTCAGGTTCTCTGAGAAGTATCTCCCGGTATAGCCTGGTTAAGAGTTCCCGGTTGGACTCTTCCCTGACTCGGCAGCGCTTTGGATTGATTGCCCAAGAGAAGAGGTATTTTACGCGAAAGAGCACTTCTATAAGGAGGCTATACAACAAGCCATCACGTCGGCGTGAGGGTGCACCTCGAAAATAGTGCAGGGAGCTGAAGTTCTTTTTCATCGCCCAATCACCATCAACCGATCGCGGTAGGGACGACCATTGCTGATCGCCCCCCGCACAGATCCGTACGTGCACTCATTCTAGCGCCCAGCTTTGAAGTCGTACCACGGGCCGACGAGAAGGCCGAAGTAAACCCCGCGCCCAGCCTCGTTCTAGCGGCGCACAATGATCCCATGCCGTCGACCTATATGAACCGGCTGGTCCTGCCTCTGCCGTTCTTCTCTTTCCATGCGGAAACGGTAGATGTTCAGGCTAAATTCGTTCATCCCGGCCTGCCGATAGGCGTCCAGCTTTTCCGCAATCTTGTCTTGCCCGCTTTTCTCCGTCGGTTCGGGTAGCGACATCACCACGTATTTCATCGCATCGCGCGCGTGGTTGTCTTTGTCGATGATCTCTTCAGACTGGTTCTGTGACATCAACTGCGTAGCCGTCAGCTTGCGCCGGCGGGTCCGCATGAGTTCCCAGAGCAGGTTGGGGCAGTCCCAGTCGTGGCGCCCGGGCTGTGGTCGATCACTGTGGTTTCGGCAGACGATTCTGACGGTAGGGGTCCGATTGGCGAGGTCGCCCCAATGCGCTAACAGAGCCTCTGTAAACGTCTGATCATTGCGATTGCGGTAGAAGCGAGTGAGGAAGTGGACTCCCTCCTCGGCATAGACCTGGGCGATAGCCTTGGGTTCCTTCCCCCTCTCCTGCTGCGTCTTCTGGTCAAACACTGTCGGATCGGCATAGCAGGCTTCAAAGCGACCCACGTCCGGCATCCCCAGCAGTTCTGGTGCGTGCTGCCAAACGCTCTTGCCCGGCACGTAATACTCGCCCGAGAAGTAGATGACACCTTCATAGTCGATATAGGCTCGCTCCAGCGCGGTGGGATTGGTCTTACCGTGGTCAAAGCCCCCAATCACGCGCCATTCTGGATCGGGCCTCCACGCGGGATCCGTGATAACAATCTTGTCCCAATAGGTGACGAGCGTGTCTGCGAATACCAGCTCGCCGCCGCCCGCTTCGTCGATGATCTCCTGCTCGCGGTCCCAGTCCGCTTGGGACGTGTAGGTGCGCCTCTCCTGGGCTTTCCACTCGGGATGTTCGTCAGGATTGCGATCGGGATGGGCGCTGTAATGCAGGCGAACGACTGGAATGCCGCCCGCGGTCCGGCGGACGCTTACTCCCTGCATTATGTCCACCGCCGTCTGCGGCGCCATCGTTTGCATGCTTTCGAGAACCTGTGCTGTTTTAGTCTTCGCCATTACGAATGATGTCGTGGCGGGCATCCGCATACCATGACGGTCCCGCCGAGCTGTTGAAGATGATCTTGCCTTTTACGGCAGCTAGAGCTTCGTTGTAACACTCGCCCGCCTCAGGCTGGAACGAGCTTTCGTCGTTCAAATATCCCCACGGGTGATAGGAGCGAATCTGGTCGGCACCGCCGGGAATGCCGGAGATGTAGCCGCCGTGCTTGAATTCCAGTGAAAGCGCTGGCTGATCCTTGGTCGGCTTGGTCAACGGAAATGCGTCGCGCAGAAAGTCCGGCTGCCGGTCGTAAAGACACTTCGCGTAGTCCACCAGTTGAATGGCCTTATTCTCCTTCTGCGTCTGGAACAGGACGCCACACTCTGGAATCGTCATGGCCTTGAACGTGAGATAGGCCACACACGCCCACGAGATCATCAGGTCGCGGGATTTTTCGATCCAGACGATACGTTTTGCGTCGAGGATCTCGAAGAGGATGGCGAGATACTCGTGGCGGGGGAAGGGCTCGTAGGGTGAAGGACGGCCCTCTTCCAGCCAGTGCTCATTGAAGGTTTTTGTGTACTCGGTAACCCAAGTGTAGGTGTCGCGCACGGCGTCCTGAACATGTGCGCCCTGAGCCTCGCGTTGGCGTGCCGCCTGCCGCTCCGCCAGCATCACGCGGACGGCCGCTCGCGATTCCAGTGATCCGAGCGCAAAGTCGCCAGGGCGCCAGGGTGTCGCGTCTAGCAGGGCTGTCTGTTGCGTTAGCTTCAACGACTTATCCCTCATTTTCGGCTTCCTGACTGTCGGAGGCTGTCGCACCTAGAGTCTCAGTAAACCAACTGGGCAGAACTCCGTCCTTGGCGTAAGCCTCCAATTCGGCCACGCTCAGCCGCTCGAAACATAGGCGCTGGCAGCGCTCACTACAGCGGCAGCGTTTACCTCTACCTCGCCTGCCTTCTCAATGATTCGTTCCAGCGAAGCCCGAAGGTTTCGACGGCGCTGCCCCATCAGCCCGAATACGCGCGCGTGCCTGTAGACGGCATCGCGGCTGACACCGTATTGTTTCGCGATGCGTGCCGAGCTGACCCAGTTGACGAACTCATCTTCGATGTCGGCTCGCTGTGCGTGCGCGCAGATACGGCATTGGTGCTCATGCCGGCCGCGACTCACGGGATTCTCACCGACCTTGCTCGCTTGTTTTTTTACGCTCATATCGTACTGACCTCCGTTTTGTCAGTGGGCGGTGATTTCAGTGATCGTCAAGATGCTCAGCGTAGTGCCGACCGGGAATCTGCGCTGGAACTCCTCAGGCGTATTCTCGGTATCCTCACGATGGATCTGGATCGTTTCTAATGCGAGGCCCGTCTCAATCCCTTCAATTCCGTGGGTAGCGATTTCGGCAAACGCTCCGTTGTTGTATTGAACCTGTCCTTCTACTCGTTTGCTGGTAAGCATTTGTTCTTCTCCATTTCTGTTGGCTCGATTCCTGCTGTGTTCGTGAGGCGAACTCCAGCATCCGCACGTTCCATTCACGTTCCAGAAAAGTTAGGTTGATTGTCGCGAAACGCACTGGAAGTGATTGATTCAGAACGGGTGAGATTCGGGAGAGCGCATCGTTCGCAACGATGAGGTCGTCGGTTCGAGCCCGACTAGCTCCACCATATTTTCAAGCACTTGCGAGTTCTCGCTCCCCTCCGGAACCCCGGTTGTGGCACGATTTGTGGCATAACCCCCTTGACCATGAGCCATTGACAACTGATCCAGCGCAGTACGCTTGGCCGCCATCCGAATGTGCGAATAGTGATCCAGCATCTTGCGCGAAACGTGGCCGGCGATGCTCATGATCGTCGTATCGCTGGTCTGGGACTCTGCCAACTCGGTGATCGCATGGTGGCGAAGGTCGTGGAAGCGCAGGCCGGCGAGCGGACTGGTTATCTTGCTCAGATCCTCGTCGCAACCTTTCGCCTTGCACTTCGGCGCGGGGTCTTGTACCAGGCGGCAGCGTGGACAGCGTATCGCCCTGGTTAGGGTCCGCCACGCCGTGCGCCAGCTCTTCATTGGGTGCGTCGGATCAATGGCACCGCGCTCGCAGGCGAAGAAGATGTAATGGTCCGGATGCACCGGACCAAGTTCGAGCGCCCGGCGATACAACGAAGTCATTGCGCCGATCGCATCGGCATTCAAGGGAATGACGCGCAGCCCGGCGTCAGTCTTACTGCGCCGTATGGTGATCGCGTGGTTGATCAGGTCGATGTCTCGCCACTGGAGCCCCTTGAGCTCGCATCCTCGGCAGGTGGTGTTGAGGGCGAGGATGCCCCCGTAGTACGCCGCTTGCCAGGCTGGCCGCAAGGTCGCAATCTTCAGTAATCGCACCTTCTGGTCGTCCGTCAAGGCGCGGCCGACGTTCTCGCCTACCTTTTTCAGCGGTTTCACTTCTTCGGCAAAGCGACTCGTCCAACGCCGAGCTTTTTTCAGGACGCCGCGAAAAATGTCTAGCTCTCTGTTAAGAGTGCCATTGGAGATGCCGTCCGCTTTCCGTTCGCGCCTATAGGCGAGTAGATCCTCTGGCACGAGCGACGATACCGAACGTGAGCCGAGAACGCGGTTGATAGCACGTGAACGCTCGCGCTCGCACTTGACGGTGTTTGCAGCGAGGTCGGGAGCGCGATCGGCGATCCAGCGCTCGGCCGCATCCCTGAATTTCAACCGTGCCAGCGCCTTTGTCTGCTTATCGCCGGCCAGCTCGCCCTTCTCGGCCCGTTGCCGGAGTTCACTTTCCAGGCTTTGCGCCTGGCGCCAATCGGTCGTTTTCAGCGATCCGCGATAGCGGACCCCGCGAATCTTGAGGTCGTAATGCCAGGTCTTACCGCGCTTTTCGAGTGCCACGTTTCTTTTCCCCTTTCTTGGCTCTGCGACGGCGGAGCTCGCGACTGCGTTCGCGAGTGCCACAGGTTTTGGAACAGTAGGCGGCGTCGGTCTTCTTTCCTAGGAACCATTTGCCACACTCAGCGGAGGCGCACCTGCGAACGTGCTGAGAGAACTCGCCGATCAACTTCATTAGCTTGACGACGGACCCCTCGACCATACTCTCCACGACGAAATCGAACTGGCCGCCATGCAAATAGAAATTAGTTCGCCCGGCAGTCCTAATGTGAGCTTCCTTCTGCTCCACGTAATTGACAAGCACGCCAGTGAAGCTCTTGTGGATATCCGTTAGCTGCTTATCGGAAGGGAACCATACAGAATTGATCGAGCGCGTCGCGTCCTTTCGGAAAAGACCGAGCACCCGCGGACCGCCGAGAAAAAATGGCACCTCGACTCTCAGATCGAGTTTGCGACCAGCGCCAGAGGTTGCGGTGTCTTCATTGGCCAGCTTCAAAGCCCATTGGAGTTGAGCCTGGGGGCTGGTCCCGATCCGCTTTGACGCCTTTTCCAATTCATCGAAGCTCACCAGATCACTGTCTTTCGTCACCGTCTCCCGCCTTTCTCGTAACGCAATCCTCTTTAGGATGTCGATTATTGCGTTGCAACGCAATTTTCTTATTGACACGTTGCAACGTTGTGCCGATTCTAGAGGTGGCATTGGTCGATTGTCAAGGGAAATGCGATGCACAAAGGAGCAGCGATGAGCAACAACAGCACGGATAAAAAGATACTGTTCGGAGCAAAGAGCCTGGCAGAGCGGTGGGAAGTGAGCAAGGATACGGTCCGCAGGAAAATCAAGTCGGGCGAAATTCGCTCCGTCCGAATTGGTTCGCGGGTCCTTGTGCCTCTATCCGAGATTGAAAGAGTCGAGCAGGTTGGCGTCTAAACGGGCGCAAAAAAAGGGCCGCGGCAAGGCGACCCAGGAAGGAATCGAATGAACAACATCATTGTACACCGCGCCCGGCTGGTAAGGCGCATAAATCGTCAGATTGAGCCTTGGGGGAAAGCCTTGCGCAAGAGCCGATCCTCTCGCAAGTTGGTTCTCCTGCCATCGGGGCGCCGCGCGTGGCTCTACCTGGGTGAGTACTACCTGCTTGACCAAAACAAGAACCTTATTTATGAGACCGACGTCAACGTGGCACGGCTGGCCTCTTCTCTTGGTCTATGCAGTATGGACGACTGGCCCGTCCAGCAGGATTGTGTCAGTGACGCTGAGACTGAGGCGATAGCTCACCAGCTTTGGGGACCGGCATGAATACTTCCTTGCGCACGGTCCATCTGGAAATGTTCGCCCATCTGGGAATTGGCCCCGAGTTACTCGAGCAGGCGGGCGTCATCAGCGTGACAGATGAGCAAGCTCGGACCGAGTACGGTATCACGGGGGCTTTTGGCCAGGACATGAGCGGCATCATGTTCCCGTACTTCGACCCGCTCGCCGACAAGAAGCGCGTCACCTGCCGCTTGCGCCGCGACAATCCCGAGATTGAGAACGCCAAGCCGAAGAAGAAGTACCTCGCCCCGTATGGTGACCATCGCCATCTGTACTTCGTGCGCGGCTGTGTCGACTACGTCAAGGATGCGGCCGTTCCCATCTTATTGGTTGAAGCCGAGAAGTCCGTCTTAGCGCTGACCGCATGGTCCGCACGCACTAGCCAGAGGATTCTGCCGGTGGGCATGGGCGGCGCCTGGGGTTGGCGCGGCCGCATCGGTATGAAGGATGGACGTAATTGTTTAGGGTCTTGGTGCCTTTCGGATGAAAGGTGGTTGAACGGGTTGTGGTAGCGGTTAATCTGGCGCGTGGCGCAGGAAACCGATTCGGAAAAGATCGCTCGTCTGGAGCGGGAG
>JBEKNL010000042.1:0-32310 GCA_049522855.1 Candidatus Korobacteraceae bacterium | reverse complement strand
TTCCCACATTCCCACCGCCTCGACGACTGCTAGACTGTTTTCTAAATTCAAACCCTGAAAGGAGCTTTCCTCGGCCACCCGCTCAGGCTTCCTTCAGGCTCATTCTTCGATTAGAAAAGACTGGGTGCGGGCCTTGCCGGGCGGTTTGGCTCTCCAGGCGGTAGGGTCAAGATGTTCGATAAGAATCTGGTTCATGCGATCATTGGCGGCAAAGATCTGGATTGCGGCTCGGCCGAGTTGAGTGTGAACCTTGGGTTGACGCGTGGTCACGGCTCCCTACTCCTTGACCCATAATACTTCCGGGCCGTCGGCAACCCGGAAGTAATCCACTTAATGACAACTCCAGAGACCAATCGCTCCCTAGGACCCGCCGTGCGCAAGGGCACTCCCGTTACGCCAGACGTCCGCAGAAGTCCCTACTCTTTGTCGTAGACCGCGACAGTCGTGACCTTTTGGCCCTTCGCGTTAGTCCCGCTCGAGGTGACGGTACGGCTTTTGCCATCGGCCGCCACCACAATGCGAGTGTTGGAAGTAACCTTGCCAGCTTTCCTGCTGGTGCCCTCCAGCGTGCGAGCATCAATCTTTTTGTAAGACCGCTCGTCGTTATTCGGATCGCCGGTGAGGGGGTAGAATTTGCCGTCGAATTTGCCCGTCCAATCGATGTGCAGGGACTTACCGTCTGCGGTGGTGCCTTCTATTGTGACTTTCATTTGGTCGCCTACCGCCTGGTAGACAACCGTCTGGTTTTTCGTCGCTCCGGGGGCGAACTTCGATTTGGCCTCGTTCAGCTTCCAAGTGCCGATATTGACGTCGCTGGCGAGGCACCCCGCCGCTGCCACAAAGCACAGCGCCATGGTCAGTGCAATCGTTCTGGTTTTCATGGTCTCTCCTGATTGAAAAGCAGACTTAGCTGGATATTCATAATCTTCAAAGTGTCAATCCCCAGCCCGGAGGGCGACATAATCGTAGCCCAGCACGTGAGTGCTGGGTCGGGGTATTAAATAGGACGAGTCCGACAGGACGACACAGTGGCAACCTTGTTCGGAAAGCCCTTGCATACGTTCCATTCCGAGGTGCCGTCCCTGAAGGGACTCTTTTACTTACTACGCTTACCCAAGACTTACGTCCTGGGCTACGATTGTGTCGCCCTTCGGGCTTAGGTTATTGCTTCTCCGCCATTTACCCGGCGGCCTTAGCTAACTGCTAGTTGCTTCTCGGCTATTTGGCCGGCAGATAACTCAATTCCGGGTGAAATTGGATGATTTCGCTCGTCTCACCCTGCACGGAGTGATCAATTCGATCGACGATGGAATCCGCCTCCGCCTGCCCAAAAGCCTCCTTCAGCATCTCGCGGAAAGGCTTCACGTCGGGCTTTTCCTCGAAGTCTGCCCAACTACTGCGCGGCACGACCAGCACATAGGTCCCCGTGTCGCCGCCGCTGGCCAGTGCATACCATTCAAAATTGACCGGCCACTTGGTCTTCTGGGCAGCGTCGTAAATCCTGGAAATGGCGCTGCGAAAATCCGACCCTTTCCCGTAGCGCACATGGAAGGTGACAATTTCGTCGAACTTGGGAGCCATGCCGGGACTCGGGGGATTACTGATCTTCGGCATCGCCTCATAATAGCGAGCGACGATGGACTCCACGTAATTGCCCACCACCTTCTGATATTCCTCCAGGTCAGCCTGGTCAGGAATTACTGGCTTGTCGAAATCGGCCCAGTGTTGATTCAACCGGCCTACGATGTAGGTTCCGGTATCCGGGCCGGTGAGTGTCTCCCACACCAATAGAGGTAGGGGGTCGTTCTGTTGCTTGTGCCAGGCCGCTTTTTGCTTACGCCCGTTCTCATATTGCGCCACCATGCCGTTCTTGGGCTTTTGAAATTCCAGTGCGGCTACGGTTCCTGGTTTCTCCTGCGCGACCACCGAAAATGCAAACAACATCACAGCAAAAGCTGACAACAGCTTCTTGGTTCTCATCTGTCCTCCAATTTTTTTCACATGGTTGAAGTTGAATTCGGTAAAGCGTGGGGGCCCGTCACTCCGGAACATCTGCAAACACTAGCGGCATGGAAGACCGCTCCACTGCCCTGGGGAAAGCGGTAATCCGCAATTTTGTTTTGTATTGGGATACGCGTGCATTTTACACCCACATGGCAGCAAGAAGCCAAAAATCTCACCGCTCTCGATGAAGCACAGTTTCGTGCTCTATGATGGCGCGTATGCCCAAGGTTGCGGATGTGCTGGTGGTTGGTCTGGGGGCCGTTGGCAGCGCGGCGCTGTATCAATCCGCCAAGCTGGGGGCGCGCGCCATCGGCATCGATCGCTTCCATCCGCCGCACGATCAGGGCTTTCGACTCGTCGGTCGCCACGGCGACCTCCTCGCTCAGGATGACAGACAGAAGGAGGTCGGATTCAAGGGCTCTTGTAGGCCTGCTTCATATAGTGACGGGCCAAGTCGGCCGCGCCGGAGGTGGAATCCTGGACGATCACTGTCCGGTACTTTTCCAGCGCGGCGTCGCGCTTCTGCAACAAGTCATACATTTGGCCGGCAGCCAGGGTCGCCTTCTGGCGCAGCTCCGGATCGTTGCCGTGGCTGGCGGACAGATCGTAAGCCTCGGCAGCTTCCTGGTACTGGCGCTGACCGCGCAGCGCTTCGCCCAATCCATACGCCGGCACCTCGATACGGCACCCCGCATAAGCATTGCTGCGACAGCCTGCCAGGACTTTGCGGTAGGCTGCAATCGCCTCCTGCCCGTGTCCCGCAGCATTCATCAGGTGAGCGTATTCGGAGGCCACCAGAAAGTTGCGCGGAAATTCGGCCTGCATTCCGGCGACAAGCTTCAGCGCCTCGTCATATTTCTCTTCCCGGCGAAGAAACAGGGCCAGCACGATCTGGCCGTCGCTGGCCACTTCACTATGCGCGCCGGCCACCACTTCGCGTAAATAGTCCAGACCCTTTCGCTTGTTGCCGCTGATCCCCACCACAGACGCGGCCACCTTGGCCGGCCAACTGAGGCTGCCCACGATGTAGAGGTCAGTGCCGATCAGAAGCTTGGCGTCCACGTATTTGGGATCCAACTCCAACACCCGCTCGTGATCGTGGCGCGCGCTCACGGCGCTACGCAGGGCGGCGAACCAGGCTTTTTCGGCCATGCCCATGTAGGTGGCGCGAAGGCCCCGTGTAATACCCCGCGCATATAAGGCGTCAACGTTGTCGGGATTCTTGTCGAGCTGCGCTTGCGACAGCGCCAGCGCCTGGGCACTTAACTGTTTGACTCGATCGTGCACCTTGGGATCGAGCGGCTCGGGATGCTTCTTGGTAAGAAAGCTGTCGGCGGCATAAGCCTCGGTGTCGAGCGCCCCAATGCGGTACAGTTCCCTGAAAATCACCCCGGCCAGAACGTGATTGACGGCGAAGGGGTCGTCAGGATGGGCTTGCTGGGTGGCCTCGAACTCACGGATCGACTTGTCGTATTCCAAGTTGTAGAAGTAGTCGAAACCCTTGCGCGTGGCCGGGTCGTTGTCCGAACGCGTGGGGACAGGAGCTGTTGCAGATTGGGACAGGCTGCTGCTGGCCACCGCAATGCAGCCCAGAACTAGGAAGCAAAAGTACAGTCGGTAAGGTTTCATCACCGGTGGCTACTGAGAAGTTTACCCGATATGGCAAGCCGCCAAAAGGAGCTACAAATGGTCCAGGAACTTCTGGTCGCGCCGCATGACAAATCCAGACCGTCTCTGGCAATAGCGCGCTCACACTCCGTGATTGATTGGTCCGCCGCCTCTTCCTAGCGGGTAGGAGGCGGCGATTGCCTTGCGAACATATTCCTTCGCTGCCCGAACGGCCTCGGGCAGCGTGTTCCCCCGCGCCAACTGGCAGGCCAGAGCCGTGGCGAAGGCGCATCCCGTCCCATGCGTCGAACGGGACTCCAAGTGCTCTCCGGGAAAGACTTCCTCCATGCCCGAACCCACCTTCTCATAAAGAAGGTAGTCATTGGCTTGCGGCAGGTGGCCACCGGTGATTGCCACTGCCCGGCTGCCGAGTTCTCGAAGCTTCCACGCTATCGCCCGCAAACGCGGAAGTGCCTCCTCCCACGGAGCGTCGGTCGGGACTGGCTCAGCCTTGGCCAGCGTCGCCGCCTCATCAACGTTGGGGGTAATGACATCCGCGAGCGGCAGCAGTCTCTTGACGAGGACCTCTTGCCCGGGCCCGTCCAGCAAAATGGCACCCGACGACGACCGGAGAACCGGGTCGAGGACTATGTTCGGCAGCCGCCTCTCCTCGAGGAAGTTAGCTACGGCGGCGGCGACGTCCCCGGAGCCGAGCATCCCGACTCGGACGGCGGCGATTTCCAGGTCATCGGCCAGGGTCGCGAGCGTTCGGGCTACCAGTTCGGGATTCACTGGGTGGACGCCGAACACTCCCTGGGTGGACTGCACGGTCAACGCCGTAATGCAGGTGACGGCGTAGCAATTTTGGGCAGCCGCCGTTTTTATATCGGCGGTGATTCCGGCTCCCGAAATGGGATCGTAACCCGCAATGCTCAGGATGACTGGCGACCGGCTCATTGGACGACTGTACCGCAATCGCTCGCCCCGAGGTAGTCAGGCGCGGTCGCTCAGAGGCGACCAAGTTTTCCTCCAACTCGAGTGCGCCCCAGATTTCCTCTCAAGAAACTTTGTAACTAATTGTAAGTAAATAACTTATCTTACTTCTCAGCATTCCAACCCCTGTCGCGGCGTCCCCATCTCAATTACAAGCGCCTACCGTCAGTACTTATTCGACCGGGGCAGATCGAGCCTGTTTACCGCCGTTCTTGCCCCAGGGGGGTGGTGCTCTTGTGGGCGAGCCGTAGCACGAACCTCCCCACAAGGCAAGCACGAAAGTAGGACTTTCAGTCAGCCGGGTTGACTCTTACGTCTAGCGGTGGATAGACTTATAGGGATTCATACAGAACCCGGGAGGACCAAACTTAACGATGAGAGGTGTTTAAATGTTACGAGTACTCAGCCAGGTCGCGGTGACCATAGTTTTTGCCACCGCACTGGGCGCGGCACCCGGTAATAGCACACCGGATTCGAAGCAGCAAGGGACCCCAGGACAGATTCAGGAAAAAGTGAAGCCCGTTAAGACCCGGAAGTTTCAGGTCGGGAAGGCTTCCTGGTACGGTCGCATCTTTCAGCATAAGCAGACGGCCAGCGGCGAACCGTACGACATGGACCAACTCACAGCGGCGCATCGCACCCTGCCGCTGGGTTCCTGGATCAAGGTTACAAATCTGAAGAATGACCGGTCTGTCGTCGTCCGCATCAACGATCGCGGGCCTGTACGGAAGAACCGGATCATTGACCTGTCCTATAGCGCGGCAAAAATTCTCGGCATGGGCCACGACGGCGTGGATCCCGTTAGCCTGGAGGTCGTCGAAACCCCACTCGTAGCCGAGAACGAAGGCCCGCAGTAATCTTGTCTTAATGCGGTAAACTTGGAGCCGATGGACAACAAAGACCGGCTCATAGTGGCGCTCGATGTCGCGGGCGCCACCCAAGCCCGCCAAATCGTCCAAGCGATCGGCGAAGCTGCAACCACCTACAAGATCGGCAAACAGCTCTTTACGGCCGAGGGACCGCAGGTCGTCCGCGACCTGGTCGCCTCCGGCCGCAAGGTGTTTCTCGACCTGAAATATCACGACATCCCGAACACCGTCGCGGGGGCGGTCCGCTCGGCTGCCGAACTCGGCGTAAGCATGCTCACCGTCCATGCCTCCGGCGGCAGCAAAATGCTGCGGGCCGCCGTCGAGGCCGCCAGCCAGTCCCCTGCCAAGCCGATGGTGCTCGCGGTAACCGTGCTGACCAGCCTGTCGGATTCTGACCTGCAAGAATTGGGGATTGCCGGAGATGTCCTGAGCCAGGTGCTTCGCTTAGGAGCGCTGGCTCGCGCGGCGGGTTGTGGAGGCTTGGTCGCCTCTGCCCACGAAGCTCGCGCGCTGCGCAAGGCGCTCGGCGAGGAATTTGCCATCGTGACTCCGGGAGTGCGTCCAGCCGGGGCCTCTGCCGGAGATCAGGCGCGGGTAGTCACTCCGAAGGATGCCATCGCCGCCGGAGCGACTTATCTGGTGATTGGCCGGCCGATTCTCGAAGGTCCCGACCCGGCAAAAGCCGCCCAGCAAATCGCCGATGAGATTGCAGTAGCCTGCCGGCAGGGAGCGGTCAGGTAGAGCAACGCGCAGCAAGGCCCACATGGCCAGCGCAATGGTGAACGTCAGCATCGTGTCCGGGATCAGAATGCGCGTAAACAGAAACAACCCCACGCACGTCGCCATCGCCAGCCCGGCATAGAATCCGGCCCGCTTGCCAAACGCCCACGTCCCGAACGCCGCGGTGAGCCAGCACACCCCGATGACAGACACCGCAATCGGGATTCGCGCCGCCCAGTCATGCACGCCAAACAATCGAAAGGAACCGGCAATCATCCAGTAAACCAGCGGCGGTTTCTCCAGGAACTTCAGTCCGTCCAGCCGCGCCGTGACCCAGTCTCCGCTGGTTAGCATGCCCCGCGCGATCTGCGCCTGGATGGAATCGACATCGTCCATCAGAGAAGGTGGGGAAATAATGCAGCCCAGATAAATAATGGCGGCAACCACGATTACGATGAGAGGGGAATAGGCGAGCCATTTCTGTTGGGAGGTCTCTTGCGAGGTCTGCTCTCCCAAGTTCTTTTCGGTCGAAATTAGCATTTAGGCTATTCTACCGATGCTCATTCGTCTCCGTTGCCGAAGGATGAAGTCAGCGACGCGATAGGGCGCACAGCTCCCTTCCCGCGAAAAGCGGAGCGCAGTTGGGTCGGTGGCCCGCCCTAACATTCTGAGGGTGCCCCACAGGTTTCGTCACCGCGAGGTGGATCACGCCGACTGGAAGGATTGGATTGCCTTGTCTTCGTCTTCCTCGATGTCGAACACGGTGTAGAGCTTGGTGATCTGCAGCAGATCGTGGACGTTCTTGCTCAGGTGCATCAGCTTGAACTGACCGCCCTGATTGCGGACTGAGGTATAGCAGCTCATCAACTCACCCACGCCCGCGCTGTCGATGTGGCGCACATCGGCCAGATTCAGCAATATGTTCTTGTAGTTCTTGCCCATCAGATCGCGGACCAGGTCACGAACCACGTTGGTTCCCTCGCCCAGCCGTAGCTGGCCGATGATGTCCACGATGACAATGCCATTCACTACCCGCGTACTGGTTTTAAGATTCACAGGGCCGCCTTCATCGTCGCGAGAGTTCGCGATGCTGCTCCAGCCGTCGTCCAAGTGGGAGCGGCAACCATCCTACACTGCCAGTGAATCCGGGGAAATGGCGAAATAGGGTTAGTAGCCGGAAATAAAAGTGGTCCGCGGGCCGCTCCCGTCGTTCCAGGTTTCCGGTTACGTAAACTTGAGCATAGCCACGATCAGGAAAACAACTTCCGCAGCCGCCAGTCCAATCCAGATTCTGCGCCGGAAGCGGGTGCGGCCTAGGTCGCGGGCCAATTGCATTCGAACCGCCCACAGTACGGGATCCTTGGGAACCGCTGGGACCGTGGGCTGCGCGGCTTCTTCCATCCTCGATGTCAAGACTTCTTCCCCGGGCGCGTCTTGCTGCAGCCCATCTTGCCTGGGCGCATCTTGCAGGAAAACCTTTGGAGTGCTGATCAGCGCGGACCAGTCCAGAAGCTGAAGACTTGACTCAGCTCCGAAAACGGCAACCGGCTGCGACGTCAGATTCAGGGGTGGAAGTTTCTCCGGCGCAAGCCGGTCACGAAGGCTGGCCAGCAGCGTGTCCCACCATCCCCGGCTCAAATCATCCCCCAGCAGCTCGCCGACATCCACCGGCCGGGATTCCAGTTCCAGCGGGGGCAGCGTCTCCGGTGAAATTACATCGCCCAGATTGGTGAAGATGGTGCGATACCACGGCAGATCGACCAGGTCGCCCACCAGGATTCCCACATCCACAGGCTTGGAGGTGAGCTGAAGCGGAGCAAGGCGCTCGGGCGAGAGCCGGTCAAGAACGTTGAGCAGGAGAGAGCGCCACAAAGATATGGTCAGTTCGTCAGGGGGAGAAAAATCCAGTTCAGCCATCCAGTTTGCCGCCTGCTCCTTAATGTTTCACGCTTGCTGTTGCCGGTTCCGTTACCTTCACCGTGTAATCCGATGGCACCTGGAACAACTGCGCCACCGGCTCGGTACGCGTGATGTTTACCAGTTTCATTATGCTATGGCCGGATTGGCCGTCGTCGGTTTCCGTCAACACCGTCATCTTTAACTCTGGAGAAAACCACGTCTCGGTCACGGAGACGATCGGCTTCTCGTTGCCCTGCGATCCGGCGTCGATGATCCGCGTCGTCCGGGTACCGGTCGCGTTGAGGCCTTCGATGTACTTGCTCCCGAGGGCTTCGGTCCGGGTCGCGACCGGCGTCGTACCCAGCGTCGCTGACATTTTCGAAGTGGTACTAACCCCGGGGGTTGACTTCGGTTCTGACTTTGGCGCTGCCGGCATCGGAGCAACGTTCACGGGCGCACCCCCAACGTTGCCCATCCCGACCGCCGTCGGTCCAACGCTCTGTCCAAGGTGGAAAATTGTCGCCGTCTTAAGCTTGGGGTTGAGGTTGATGATCACCTTCTGGACCGGGTCATTGATCGTCGTGTGTTCAAATTTTTCAGCGCCGGGTTGAGCGGACGGCGTCTCGCTGTCGGTGCGCATCCGGCCTTGACTGTCGCGGAAGATTTTGCCACGCGTTTCGCGATGGATACGACTGCCGTTGTCCAGAGCGCGATCGTACAGCGTAACCACTTCGGCTGAGAACGGGGCGTTCTTGACCGCGACTGGCGCGGTTGCGTTGGTAACTCCAGCGGGAGTAGCAACGGCACGTGTGCTCATCTGTGCACTGGCCATCCCTGTCGCTAAAAACAGCAGCCCAGTTAGTATCCACCGCAGTCGCATAATGACCCCTTTGCTCGTCCCCACACTCGTGCCGGCTAATCGCCAGCCGTTATTGTGTGCCGGATTGAGCGCCAATGCAACTTTATCCACTCGGCCAGTAGTGGAATTCCGTGGCCCCGTACCCACTCGGCCAGCTAGGTTGCGCACGCGGGCGAACCTAAACGCGCACTGGGCCGGAAGAGCGCGTCCTGCTGCTCTTCCTTTGCCGTTGGCTCAACTGGCCCGCTTCAATATTTATGATGGCTTCCAGGACTTAGTACTCGGCGTCCGCCAGGTCGGGTGGCTCGGATTCGCCGGGTTGGGTCTCAGCCGCTTGCTGAGGCTCCGCGACCGTCTCGCCTTCTCCGTCCTTCTTCCTCAAGCGCACCACCGTAATCTTGGCGAAGCCCTCTTCGAACTTCGGCGGACGCAGTTTGGCCGCCATGCGCTGCATAACATCTTCCGGTACGTTGCGCTCGCGGCGACGATTGCGTTCGATACAGACCTCCGCCGGCACATCGAAGAAGACCGCGTGGGCCTCGTAGCCGAAATCATGCGCCAGCTTTATCCAACTGCGGCGCTCGTGTGCTGACAAGTTGGTGGCGTCCACGTAGTTCCAGGGCCGCCGGGCCAGCAGCCGCCCGCGCAGCATGGAACGCAAGGTGGAAAACACCAGGTCCTGGTAGCGCTGCTCAGTGACGTCGTCGAATAGCAGAATGCGCACCATGTCGCTGGATAGCGGGAAGATATTGTGACGCTTAAACCATGTACTCTTGCCCGACCCCGGCAGTCCAATCGCCAGCACTACCGCGCCTTTCGCCTTCTTGGTCTCGTGCGGCGCGGGTGGACGAGGCGCAGCGGGAGCAACGGCTGCGGGCTCGCCAGCCTCCGACGGTTCCTCGGCCTCGCCCGCTTCTCCGGTCGGGCCACCCGGGCGAGGCAAGGCAGGGGTCTGTGCGGCCTGCTGTGGACGGCCACCACGGCCACGTCGTCCGCGACGGCGATTGCGGTCGCGCCGCAACGGCTGTGCAGGCTCCTGGCCTTCACCCGCCGGGGCGGTTGGCTGCGGCTCGTTCGATGTGATCTGGGGTTCCGCTTGAGTTTCAGGCTGCTGCGTTGCGAAATCGGGCTGCCCGCCAGCGTCGGCCTCAGTGGGCTCGGGGAACTTGGGTTGCAGGGGGGCGGGATTCTCCTGCCCTGGCTTATCGTCTTGCGGTTTGCGCCGCTTACCGCGGTCGCGCATCCATCTGCGCATGTTGCACTTGTAACACGCCTGCCTAGCTGGTAGCAATCGGCTGCCCGTCTCCGGCACCCCAGAAGCGGCTGCCAGAGGTTCGGTGACATAGGCCATTGCCTCGCCTTACCCATGATGCTAGGCTTTTTGTTCGGCTCCCCAACGTGGCTTTTCGCGGTGGAGCGCAGTTCGGAATCATGGCATTTCAATCTGACGTTCTTAGCGAGGCAAAATGGCAATCAAAGTAGGTATCAATGGCTTCGGGCGCATCGGCCGCAACATTCTGCGGACTGCGCTCACCGACAAAAATCTGGAATTTGTTGCAGTCAACGACCTCACCGATCCCAAGACCCTGGCGCATCTTCTGAAGTACGACTCCATCCTTGGCAACCTGCCGAACCAGATCTCGGCCACCGCCGACTCCATCAGCGTGGACGGCAAGAGTATCCGCGTGTTTGCCGAAAAGGATCCTTCCAAGCTGGATTGGGCGTCGGTCGGCGCGCAGGTGGTCATCGAGTCCACCGGCAAGTTCACCAAAGCGGAACTGGCCAGGCAACATCTGCGCGGACCGGTGAAGAAAGTCATCATCACGGCTCCGGCGAGCAATGAAGACATCACCATCGTGTTGGGCGTCAATGAAGACAAGTACGACCCGGCGAAGCACCACGTGATTTCCAACGCCTCCTGCACTACCAATTGCCTGGCGCCCATTGCCAAGGTCATCAACGATACCTTCAAAATCGTGTGCGGCACCATGACCACGATCCATTCCTACACCAACGATCAGGTCATCCTCGACTTTCCGCACAAGGACCTGCGGCGCGCCCGGGCGGCCGCGCTGTCCATGATTCCGACCTCGACCGGCGCCGCCAAGGCGGTCTATCTGGCGATCCCGGATTTGAAAGGCAAACTCGACGGCTTCGCCATGCGCGTGCCGACGCCCAATGTCTCCGTGGTTGACCTGGTGGTGTTCGTGGAGAAGAAGACTAACGTGGAAGAGGTGAACAACGCACTGAAGGCCGCGTCGGAAGCGGGCCCGCTGAAGGGCTACCTGGGATACGAGACCGCCGAACTCGTCTCCATCGATTACCGGGGCGATCCGCGTTCGTCGATTGTGGACGCGCCCATGACCCGCGTGGTGGCCGGCAATTGTGTAAAAGTTATCTCGTGGTATGACAACGAGTGGGGCTACTCCTGCCGAGTCCGCGATCTGATTCATTACATCGCCGGGAAGGGACTGTAAGGCAGTTGTCAGTTGTCAGTTGTCAGTTGCCAGTTGCCAGTGGTCAGTTGTATGTAGCTTCTACGTTGTCAGAAGCTATGGATAACCTCGAGGTATTGATAGTCGCGGTCCCGACGCAAAAACTGAAACCGCGCGCCTCAAACCACCGCTCCAGACGACGGATGGCTTACACTGACAACCGGCAACTGACTACTGGCAACTGGCTACTGAGTACTGGTGCAAGCTATGACGAAGTTATCCATTCGCGATCTTCCGCTGAACAACAAACGCGTTTTCATGCGGGTTGACTTCAATGTCCCGCTCGACGATGGCCGGGTCATGGATGACACCCGTATCCGCGAGACGCTGCCCACCATCGAGTACGCGCTGCGGCACGGCGCCCGGCTGATATTGGCGTCTCATCTTGGGCGTCCGAAGGGCCAGCCGAACCCCAAGATGAGCCTGAAGCCGGTGGCCGAGCGACTGCGCGTTCTGCTCGACGAGGTGTTGCGACGCGGAGAAAATGTCGGCTTTTCTCCCGACTGCATTGGCGTGCAGGCCGAGGAGATGGCTGAGAAGTTGGAGCGCGGGCAGTCCTTGCTGCTGGAGAATTTGCGCTTTCACCCGGAAGAGGAAGCCAACAATCCGGAATTCGCGCGGCAGTTGGGAAAGCTGTGCGACTTCTACGTGAACGATGCGTTCGGTTCGGCGCATCGCGCCCACGCGTCCACCGAAGGCATCACCCATTTCGTGGAGAAGAAAGCCGCCGGGCTGCTGATGAAAAAAGAACTCGAATACCTGGGCAAGGCCCTGTCGCATCCGCAAAAGCCCTTTGTCGCGATCCTCGGCGGAGCGAAAGTGAGCGACAAAATCGGCGTTATTACCCACCTGATGAGCAAAGTGGATACGCTCATCGTCGGCGGAGGCATGGCCTATACCTTCCTCAAGGCGCAGGGACACGAGATTGGCAAGTCACTGCTGGAGGCGGACAAGGTGCAGTTGGCGGCGAAAATTCTCGCCGACGCCAAGGCCCACCATGTGAAATTCCTGCTGCCGGTCGATCACGTGGTTGCCGACAAAATGGCCGCCGATGCTCGTATCCAAAACGTCGGCGTTGGCAAGCCGATTCCCGCCGACATGATGGCGCTCGACATCGGACCGGAAACGGTGGAGCTGTTCTCCGGCGAGATCGGCCTCGCCCGCACCATCGTGTGGAATGGCCCCATGGGAGTGTTCGAGATCGAAGCCTTCGCCAAAGGGACCAAGAAGATCGCCTACGCCGTGGCTGACAATGGCGCGGCGGTTTCCATCGTTGGCGGCGGTGACACCGTGGCCGCGGTCAAGGCAGCGGGCGTGGCCGACAAGATCACGCACATCTCGACCGGGGGCGGCGCGTCGCTGGAGTTCCTGGAGGGCAAGAAGTTGCCCGGCGTGGAAGCGCTGAGCAATAAGTAACCGCCATGCATGCCAGCCCTCAGGTTCTGCGAATAACGATGCGGGACCGGGTTCTCGTGATCTTCGGTCCCGGTGACATCACTCGCGAAGAGAGCGACGCCATCGTGAACGCCGCCAACTCTTCCCTGCTGGGCGGAGGCGGTGTGGACGGCGCCATCCATCGTGCAGGAGGGCCGGCGATCCTCGAGGCTTGCCGCCAGATTGTGGAGCGCATCGGCCGTCTTCCCGCCGGACAGGCAGTCGCAACTCCGGCGGGACGCCTGGCGGCGCGCTACGTCATCCACACCGTTGGCCCGTTCTGGAGCGGCGGCAAGCAGGGTGAGGCGGAAACGCTTGCCAGCTGCCATCGCGAGTCAATTCGCATTGCCGACGAGCTGCAGCTTGCATCCATCGCCTTCCCTGCAATTTCCACCGGCGCCTATAGGTACCCGGTGGATCAAGCGTCACAAGTCGCCATAACCAGCGCGGCTGAGGCACTCCAAAAAGCCGCCCACGTCCGGGAAGTGCGGTTCGTGCTGTTTGACTCCGGAACCTTCACCCAGTACGCCCATGCTGCTCGCGCCCTGGCCGCCAACTTGTCTCTGAAAGTGGACTGATACCATGACACGTAAAAAGCTCATCGCCGCCAACTGGAAGATGTACAAGACGCCGGAACAGACCACAGCATTCTTTAGCGAGTTCCTTCCCATGGTCGCCGGGCACTCACGCGACGAGATTGTGATCTGCCCGCCATTCATTGACCTGCACGCCGCCGTGGAAGCGGCGAGTGGATCGAACGTCGCCGTCGGCGCGCAGAACATGCACTGGGCAAAAGAGGGGGCCTTCACCGGCGAAGTTTCTCCGGGAATGCTGACCGCGATTCAGGTCACGCACGTGATCATCGGGCATTCGGAGCGGCGGCAGTACTTCAACGAGACGGATGACACGGTCAACCGGAAGCTGGAGATCGCGCTGGAGAATGGACTGACGCCCATCGTTTGCGCCGGCGAGGTGCTGGAGGAGCGCGAAGCCGGCCTGACCGAAGACGTGCTGCGCCGCCAGTGCACCCGCGCCTTCAACGGCATCTCGGCAAGGAAAGCGGCGAAACTCGCGATAGCCTACGAGCCCGTGTGGGCCATTGGCACAGGAAAGACGGCAACGCCGCAGATGGCCGCCGATGCCCACATGGTGATCCGCCACGAAGCGGAAAAGGCGTTCGGCAAAGAATTCGCCCAGGGCTTGAGGATCCTTTACGGAGGCAGCGTTAAGCCGGACAACGCCACGGCGCTGATGTCGGAGATTGAAATTGACGGCGCGCTGGTGGGCGGGGCCAGTTTGGATCCCGCGAGCTTCACCAGGATTGTGAAGTATTAAAGGAAGGGCCGTCTTGCGGTGGCGTAGCCACCATCTCCCGCGGTAGCATCCAACTAAGTCTGTGAAACCCGACTTATCCCCTCCACCTCGTCTGCGACTGTCGTTTGAGATTCTCCTTGCTGGGAGCGGAAGATGAACATCAGATTGTCCCTGCTGTACTTTTTGCTGGCGGGCGCTACCGCGTTGGCGCAGACTCCGGCAAACAGCCCGGGCGCACCCGCAGGGGGAAATGCGCCGTCGGTTGGCAATGCGCCCGTAGTGTCGGTGTTGCCCGATTTGGACAGACTACAGACCGCTGCATCGCAGGCCACGCTCGATCTCGGCCACCTGCGCATCGACAAATGGAAAGCGGACGGAGACTCCAAACGGCAAGCCCAAGCCAACGCCGATTCCGTTCAGCGGAACCTCACCTCCGCATTGCCTGGATTGATCGACGCGGTACGAGCGGCGCCTCAGGACTTGGGTGCCGAGTTTAAGCTCTATCGCAATCTCAACGCGCTGTACGACGTCTTCGCATCTCTGACGGAAGCCACCGGAGCCTTCGGACCGAAGAACGACTACCAGGCCCTGGCACAGCAACTGGAGACCATCGATTCCGTGCGACGCAACCTGGGGGATGCGCTGGAGCAATTGACTTCTTCCACCCAGTCCGAACTGGTTCAGTTACGGACTCAGGTTCGCGCGTACCGTCAGGCCGCGGCGGCAGCGCCTCCCAAGAAGGTCGTCGTCGATGACACACAGTCATCGAAGAAGACCGTGCACAAAAAGAAGAAGCCAGCAGCCTCTAGCGGCAGCTCGCCTTCGCCAGCATCCGACGCTAAATCCAAAGACAGCACCGGCGCCGGAACTTCTGCTCCCAAGCCTTAGGGTTGAGCATGATGATGACAGTGTCATCCTGAGCGAGCCCGCCGCGGCGGGCGAGTCGAAGGCCCCTATAGCCGCGAGAAATCACGTGTCGCCGTCTGGCGCAACAACCAATCTTGGGATTCACGGCCGCAGGGTATCCCTCGACTCCTCGCTCCCTCGAAAAAACATGCCAGGCGAGAGTGGGTAGGCAGTATAGGGGTCCTTCGACTCCTCGCCCGGTCGCCACTGCGACCGTGCTCGTCGCTCAGGATGATAGGCGAACATCACGGGAACATTTGGACCCGATCTGGGGTCTATCTCATCCAGCCCCGCCCAGAGAACTCGCCACGCTTTCTAACCTGGCGAGAGGGTTTGGTCTGAGAACGGGGTGGTGGTAGCGCCGGGACCGTCGCGGAAAGTTGTTGCGGACTCCGAATCTATTTATCATTGAGGCACGCCGTCATGGCGGGAGCAACAACATTGAGTGACCTCGCAAGTGCGCTGGATGTCCGCACCGCGGAAGCGTCGATCGTGGCCGAATTGAAGGCTGGATCGGAAGATGCTTTTTACTGGCTCATCGCGCACTATAACCAACCGGTTTACAGTCTGGTGTACCGGATTCTCGACGATCCCTCCGACGCCGCCGACACTGCCCAGGAAGTATTTATCAAGGTCTTCCGTGGGATCAGGAATTTCAACGCCGACTCCAGCCTTAAGACCTGGATCTACCGGATTGCAGTGCATGAGGCTTCCAATCATCGCCGCTGGTGGTTCCGGCACAAGGTGCAGGAGATGTCGATCGAGCCGGCGAGCGGGAACGGAAACGAGCAGCCTGGCCTCGGGATGAAAGACGCGCTGGTGGATGAAGGCAAGTCTCCACTGCAAAACGCGTATGACGAGGAATTACGGGCCCGGGTGGAATGCGAACTGAAGGCCCTTAACGAGCCCTACCGTACGACGGTGATTTTGCGCGACATCGAGGAACTGTCCTACGAGCAAATCGCCGAGGTGATGGATATCTCGCTGGGAACGGTGAAGTCACGGCTGGTGCGCGGACGCGATGCGCTGCGAAAACGCATGGAGCGCCACTTGCAGGATTTCGGGATGGACCCCGGCGTGGCGCGACATAGAAAACAGCGCAAGGATGGTTCTGTGGGTGGTCAGAAGGTTGAGGTCATGCCATGAAGTGCTCAGTTGCGAAGCGTCTTATGTCGTCGTACCTGGACGGTGCCGTGACGCGCAGCCAATTGGCTCAGGTGAATGAACACCTGCAGGGCTGCGAGGACTGCGCCGGATTTTATTCATCGGCACAGCGGATTCAGATGCTGGTTGGGTCGCTGGGGCGAAAGGCCGCGCCGCCCGACTTGGCGCTTCGACTCCGCGTCGCGGCTTCGCAGGAACTGGCGAACTCTCAACGTTCGCGATGGGAGATGCTGCGGGTGCGTTGGGAGAATGCTTTCAATGCAACCATGGTTCCGGCCACGGCTGGCCTAGTGACCACGTTGATCTTTTTTGGACTGCTGATCAGTTTTCTCTATCCCGTGCACGTGAGGGCGGCCAACGACGTGCCGACCATGCTTTACACGCCGGCGGAATTGCAATTCACTCCCTTCGAGTTATCGGGCGTGGCCAATGCGGAGTCGCTGGTGGTGGAAGCTTACGTCGGGACCGATGGCCGGGTGCAGGATTACCGTATCCTGTCGGCGCCGGAAAACGCAGCGGACATTCTGCCGCAACTGAAGAACATGCTGATCTTCACCACCTTCCATCCCGCAACCGCCTTCGGACAGCCCACCGCGAGCCGGGTGGTCCTGTCGTTTTCCAAGGTCCAGGTCAAGGGATAGCGCAACGAACCGAGCCACGCGTCTTCCGGAGCCCCGGAGTGCGGCGATTTGCGCGCCATATACTCTGCTCGTAAACTGTAGAAACTGATTCCCCGCCGAATTCGTGTCAGGAGGCTCTTCTGGGCAGTTGTCGCCGTCTGTTTGTGCTGCCGCTGGTGCTGGCGTCGTTTGCCTGCGCCGCACCCGCGCAGTCCAAGGCCACGCTCGACGTGAGTGAGACTTTGTTCAGCGTGGTGGCTGCCATGAACGTCTGCGGATACGATCAGGACTTGCAGTCGTCGTCGTCCGTTCGCGTGGAGGTTCGTGCCGAACTGCTGGAGGCCAGCAAATTGCCTGCCGCTGCGGCGGCCGCTAAGCAGATGTGCCAGTTCTATCGCGATCATCAGCAGAGCGATGCAGCGCACGACCTGGCGCAATACGTTTCGCTGGCCTTGTATCTGGGACCGCCGCCAGATTTCACTCCCAGCGTTAAAGAATCTGACATGCCTCCGGATTCGACCTATGTGTTGGGGTTCGTGCCCTTGCTCAAGCAGTATTACGCCGCCGCCAACCTGCATTCCATCTGGCTCAAGCACCAAGCTGAATATCTTGCCCTGATCGACCGCTACCACGGGCCAGTCGCGCATATGATCACAGCCACCGACACCTACCTGCGGATGCCACTCGCCGGATATCTGGGCCGCAGCTTCACCGTGTATCTGGAACCGATGAGCGCGCCCGGGCAGGTGAACTCGCGTAATTATCTTCAGGATTATTACTACCTGGTGATCTCTCCCAAGGGCGAGAACATCCACATAGACGCCCTGCGGCATACCTATCTTCATTTCGTGCTCGACCCGCTGATTGCCAAACGGGAGACGGCACTGCAACGCCTGAAGCCAGTGTTGGTGGCAGTACAAAAAGCGCCCATGGCGGACGACTACAAGCTCGATCCCGGGCTGCTGGTTGTCGAATGTGTGATTCGGGCGATCGAAGCGCGCACTCCGCCCGACCCCAAATTGCCGGAGAAGGACCGCCAGGCCATGTTGCAGCGGGACGAAACTGAAGGCTTCATCTTCACCCGGTATTTCTACGACGAATTGCGGGACTTCGAGAAGGAAAACACCGGCCTGCAGGACGCTTTCCCAGACTGGCTGCACCATATTGACGTGGACCGCGAAAAGAAGCGCGCCAGCCAGGTCGAGTATGCATCGCAAGCTGCGCCGGAGGTGATGCGGGCCGCGAAACCTGCATCTCAACCGAAGGTGGATTTGGCCGAGCGGGAGTTGGTGAGCGGCGATCCCGCGGGCGCACAGAAGCTGGCGGAAGAAGCGCTGAATGAAAAGGAAGATCCGGCACGAGCTTATTTCGTGCTGGCCCGTGCGGCCACCATGAGCGGTAACATGCAAGGCGCGCAGGAGAACTTTCAAAAGGCGCTGAATGCAACCCTGGACCCTCGCATGGCAGCCTGGTGCCACATCTATTTAGGGCGCATTCTGGATTTGCAGGACAAGCGGGAAAACGCGGTCGCGCAATATCAGGCGGCCCTCAGCGCCGGGGATGCGTCGGCGGACACCAAAAAGGCGGCGGAACGCGGGCTCAAAGAACCGTACCAGCCGCCAAACGGAAAGCGGGAGCAGCAATAGCTTCGCAGTGATGGGAAGGCGAGCGTGTCATCCCCCAGAAAGGAAAAGCGATAATGAGATCCAATTTTGCACTTTTGGCGTTGCTGCTGGCGGCAATGATGGCAGTGGCGCAGATGAGGCCGACCCAGGATCAGGCTCCCCATCCCAACGGACAGCCGCAGACGCAGAGTGGAGCTCCGAACCCATCGCCGAACAGTCCGCCAAGCGCCTCCTCCACCAACCCGCAGGCGCCGTCTTCCACGGCGGGCGGCCACAAGCTGCTGCAGGCGAAGTCGCAGGATGAAATGAAGGCCTACCAGGATGCAATAGCTAAGACTGATCCTACCCAATTGGAAGCTGCTGGCGACGCTTTCGCCGCGAAATACCCGAGCAGCGAACTAAAGGCGCCCCTCTTCGTTCGTGCGATGAACCTGTACGGTCAGGCAAACAATTCGGAAAAGCTGATCGAACTGGGGCGCAAAGCCATAGCCGCGGACCCGACCAATCCGGTTTCGCTGGTGCAGGTCGGCGCCGCCTTAGTGGAGGGCACGCGCGACACCGATATGGATCGCGACCAGCGTCTTGCCGAGGCGGCCAAGGATTCCCAGGGCGCGATCGACAACATCGGCCAAATGATGGTTCCACCGGACGCGCCAGCCGAGCGGATCGCGGCTGTGAAGGCGAGCATTTTGACCATGGCGTACGACACGCTGGGTATGGTTGACCTGAATAAAAAAGATCCTGCCGGCGCCGAGCAGGAGTTCTTGAAGGCAGTGGATGCCAGCAAAACCCAACCGGAAGCGGTAGTATTATTGCGTCTGTCGGTAGCGCAGGACCAGTTGAAGCACTATGCGGAGGCCCTTGAGTCGGCCAACAAGGCCCTGCAGTATGCACCGGAAGGAAGTGCGGCCCAGAATCTTGCCAAGCAGCAGCAAGCCCGGTTGCAGAAGCTGATGGCTGGCAGTGGTCCGGCGATTCCAAGCAGTATTGCTCCAGTTACGCCTGCTCCGAACGCGCCGGCTGCGCAAACGCCGGCTCAGACGCCCCCGGCTCAGACACCGCCGGCTCAGACACCGCCGAACCCGCCGCATTGAGATCCACGGACCGCGGCTTTTCAGCCCATCGAACGCACATGAATCCTGACCCTCATGACCTTTCCGCGCTGGAAGAAGCTCTCGGACATCGCTTCGGACGCCGCGCTCTGCTGGAGCAGGCCCTCACTCACGCTTCCTGTGCCCGCGAGCTGGAATCGCAGAACGCGGCCGAGGGCACTCCTGCTCCGGCAGACGATAACGAGCAGATGGAATTTCTGGGCGACGCGGTGCTGGGTTTCGTGGTGAGCCGGGAACTTTTCCAGCGCTTTCCCGAATATCAGGAAGGAGAACTGTCCAAGCTGCGCGCGCACCTGGTTAGCGCCCACCACCTGCTTCGTCCGGCGCGGGAGCTGGAAATTGGAAAATACCTTCGACTGGGGAGGGGTGAGGAACGGAGCGGCGGGCGCAGCAAGGTGGCTCTGCTGGTGGATGCTCTGGAGGCGGTCATTGCCGCCCTATTCCTCGATGCCGGCTTGGAAGTAGCGCAGGGTTTCATTCAGCGATTGGTCCTGGAACCCGGCCTCGCGGAGGTACACCAGGACGGCAGCAGCAAGCTCCCTGTGATTGACTACAAATCGGCGTTGCAGGAAGCGGTGCATGCCAGTGGACGTTCGCAGCCGCGCTATGTGCTAATTAAGGAAGAAGGTCCCGACCATCGCAAGATGTTCACCATGGAAGCGCAGGTTCCAGCCGCTCCCAACGGAGACAAGGGCTTCGCCCGCCGCGCGCAGGGCAACACTAAGAAGCTGGCCGAGCAAAGAGCTGCGCGCGAGGCTTGGGATTTTCTGCAATCGCTAAAGCGAGGTTCTGGGACAGAGGACAGCGATCCCCCGAGCAAGTTCTCGTAACCTTCATGAACCAAGTCCGCACTGAGTTATCCGTCGAGACCGTGGCCCAGCAGCCGAAAACCTTCGGGCCACACCACCCGGCGCGCAGCCCTTCGGGCGGCATGAATTCCCTGCAATCGCTCGCCACTACGATTGTGATCGCGGTTTTCGTCATCGCCTTCATTGTGCAGGCCTTCCAGATTCCCTCTCCCTCGATGGAGACAACCCTGCTGGTTGGGGACTACCTGCTGGTGGACAAGGTGCACGACGGACACTCGGCGTTTTGGCGGTGGCTCATGCCTTACCAGCCGGTACAGCGCCAGGACATCATTGTCTTCCGCTATCCGCTGGATCCGCGACAGCACTTTGTTAAGCGCGTGGTGGCGGTTCCCGGCGACCGGGTCCGGCTCATCGACAAACACGTGTACGTCAACAGGGTCCGCCAGGAGGATACCTACGCTACGTTTCATTGGGAGCAGCGCGATGGATTCCGCGACAATTTTCCCGACAGCAATTTGCTGGTTCTCGGAATGTCGTCGCCATGGTATCTGCAAATTCACAAGCTCCTTGACGAAGGTGAGTTGATCGTTCCCGAAGGCTCATTCTTCGTTCTTGGCGACAACCGCGACGACAGCTCCGACTCGCGCTATTGGGGATTCGTACCGGCGGAAAACATTGTTGGCCGGCCCCTAGTCATCTACTGGTCTGTGCTGCGATCGGCTTACGCCGCCGCGGGCGGGGTTCCGTCTGATAAACTTTCGAGTCTGGCATACGACGTTACTCACATGCTGCACGACGTGCGCTGGCGCCGCATGCTGCGGACCGTGCAATAGGATGTCTTTGAAGGCTGTGCCCGTATAGATTTGAAAAAAGATTTGGGCCTCAGCGCCTGGATGAGAAAGCGTTTTGAGTGGGCCGAATGAACGATTGCCCAAATCAAAGCCCCGCAGGGGCGAAATAATATTAGCCCAGGGCGTACCGGGGTCCCCAACGCGCGCCGTTTTTGCGCGTGTTGGGGTGGTTAAGCCCTGGGTAAAGTGGGAAAAATTGATGAGTCCCTTCAGGGACGGCACAGTTCTCCCATACCCCTTCGGGCTTTGGTGAGTTGGTTTTTTCGACACGCCTGAGAAAGACTGCGGAAAAATTCGGAAGAGCCGGTTCCTCACGGGCTGAAGCCCGCTCGGAACGACAGAATATAGGAGTCATTAACGGCGCACCTAAAGGTGCGCCCCTTCAAGGCATAAGGAAGAGTGCATTTGGCTGCTACGAAAAAGAATGTGAAAACTGCGCCCAACAAAACTGAGGGAGCAGAAAAATCGGAGAAGCCGGAGAAGGCGCAAAAGCCGGAAAAGCCGAAGGAGACAACTTCGGAATTTATCGCCTCGATCGCCATTGTGCTGGTGACCGGGCTGTTCATTATCACTTTCGCACTGCAAGCGTTCACCATTCCATCGAGTTCGATGGAGAACACTCTGCTCATTGGCGACCACGTATTCGTTGACCGCATGTTACTGGCCCCAAAGGCCGGTTGGATCGACAAGCTGATTCCCTATCGTGAGCCTCGTCACGGCGACGTCTTCGTCTTCATCTCCCCAGCCCAGCCCGGCCTCTACGTCGTCAAACGCGTCATGGGTATCCCCGGCGACCGGATTCATCTGCAGGACGGAGCGGTGTACCGCAACGGAGAACGTCTCGATGAGCCCTACGTCATCCGCAAAGGCGATTACAACGGCTACCGCGATAATTTTCCCAGCGTGCCGGTCAGCGATTACGAGGACGTGACCCCGGAGTGGCGCCTCACCATGCCCTCGCACCTACAGAATGGCGACCTGGTGGTGCCGCCGGGCAGCCTCTTCGCCATGGGCGACAATCGCGACGTCAGCCTGGATTCCCGCTACTGGGGTTTCGTGCCGCGCGAGAACGTCATCGGACGGCCCATGTTCATCTACTGGTCGTTCATCACCCCGCGCGATGAGTACGAACGGCAGGGCCTGGCAGATCGCGTCCAGTGGCTGTTCAACATCCTGTTCCACTTCTTTGATCAGACGCGCTGGTCCCGCATGTTCCACGTGGTGCGTTGATGCCGGGCCGCACCGCACGGCGAATGACATGGGCGATCCTGCTGATCGTTCTGCTGGCGGTGCTGGTACCCCCGTTCGTGAATGTAAACCGTTATCGCAGCCGGGTGGCGGAGGCCGTCAGCCGGGCCCTGGGGCGCGACGTCACGGTTTCCCGCATTGCCCTCAAACTTCTGCCCCGCCCCGGGATCGTGCTCTCCAATTTTGTTGTAGCTGAGGACCCCAGCTACGGCGCCGAGCCGATGCTGCGCGCCGATACCGTCACTGCTTTTCTGCGGCTGACCTCTCTTTGGCGCGGCCGGCTGGAGATCGGGACGCTTGACCTGGACAGTCCCAGCTTGAATCTGGTCCGCCGTTCCGACGGGCACTGGAACCTGGAGGAACTGGTGGAACGGGCCTCGCAGGTCACCTCAGCGCCCACCACCGAGACCCGTCCGGAAGTGCGCCCCCGCTTCCCTTATGTGAAAGCTTCGAGTGGGCGAATTAACTTCAAGCTCGGCCAGGTGAAGAAGGCATTTGCCTTCACCGATGCCGATTTTGCGCTTTGGCTGGAGTCGGAAAACCAATGGGGCATTCGGTTGGAAGCGCGCCCCATGCGCACCGATGTGGACGTGCATGACACCGGCACTCTCAAGCTGGATGGGCATTTTCACCGGGCTTCAAGTTTGCGCGACACGCCGCTCGATCTCAAGCTCACCTTCAGCGGTGGTCCGCTGGGGCAGCTCACCAAGCTGATCTATGGACGGGACCGGGGCTGGCGCGGCAACGTCCGCTCCAATGCATCTTTGACCGGGACCCCGGCTGCGCTGGGAGTCACACTGGACGCCCAGGTTGATAACTTTCGCCGTTACGACATCGCGTTGGGTGAGGCTCTGCGCCTTCTGGTACATTGCACCGGAACTTACGCCTCGCCGGAGGACGCGTTGCACGACCTGCAATGTCAATCGCCCGTGGGTGCGGGCGTGCTCGAGGTCCGCGGCAACGCCCAAGGGTGGGCTGGCGATGCGTACGATTTGAGCGTCTCGGCCGAGCGTATCCCGGCGGCGCGAATTGTCGCGTTGGCCCGCCACGCCAAGAAGGACCTGCCCGCGGATCTGACGGCGACCGGCGAGTTTGAAGGAGCATTTTCCGTTCGCAAACAGCCGGGAAGCGCGCCCGTCTGGCAAGGCGGCGGACGCACCAATCTCCTGGCACTGCAATCTGGCGTGCTGAAGCAAGACTTGCAGATCGGAACCATCGAGGTCGCGATTCCCAATGCGATTGCTTCCGGCAGTCCACACCGTCGGGGTTCCGCCTCACGCAAACCCCTGCCACCTCCGGCCAGCCCGGAATTGCGACTTGTTGTCAAACCCTTTCCGCTTCCGCTCGGGGCAGTTTCACCCGCAACCGCCAGCGCGGCATTCGATGAGGACCACTACAGCCTCAATCTCAAGGGCGAAGCGGAGCTGGCTCGATTGCTGAACATAGCCAAAGCGCTGGGAGTCGGCACACCTGGGGTCGGGCTCGCAGGAATCGCTCAAGTTGACCTTGATGTAGCCGGTACGTGGGTGGGATTTGCGCCACCCGGCACCTCGGGAAACGTGCAACTGCACAGCGTGACCGCCGAGTTGCAGGGTGTTGCCGAGCCCTTGCTGGTCTCCTCGGCGGCGGCAACGCTGGCCAATCAGCAGGTGACCATCGCTTCGTTTACGGCAGGGTTCGCCAAAGGACCTGCAATCAGTGGATCGGCCAGCTTCCCGGTACATTGCATCGCTCCCGAGAGCTGCACTTTGCACTTCGACGTTCGTACCGATAACGCGTCACTGGCGCGGCTGAATCAACTGGTGAATCCCAGCTATTTCAATCGGCCGTGGTATCACCTGCTGGCCATAGGACAGAGGCGCGAAGATGCGCTGCTGAAGTTGCGCGCCAGCGGGCATTTTTCCAGCTCACGCTTCGAAGTGGGAAGCGCTGTTGCTAACAATGTGAGCGCGGCCGTTGAGTTCGATGCCGGCAAGCTGCGGGTGCGCGACTTGCGCGCCGACATTCTCGCAGGCCGGCACAACGGGACATGGACCGCCGATTTCACCGTCGCGCCGCCAACTTACTCAGGCACCGGAAGCATTACGCGGGTATCGATGGCGCAATTGGGAACTCTGATGCGCGACAATTGGGCGGCTGGAGCAGTTGACGCCCAATACAGCCTGGCCATGCGCGGCGTGGACCGCGCCAGCCTCCGCGATTCGGCAACCGGCACCGCCGACTTCACCTGGAGCGACGGCTCCTTGCGCCATGTGGTCCTCGACGGACGGGGCGCTCCGCTGGCGTTTTCGAACTTCATTGGCAAAGTCGCTCTGGAGAACGGAATGTTCACTCTGGCTGACTGCAAGCTGCAATCGGGCGGCGCCAACTACGCCGTCAAGGGCACGGCGTCCTATGACCGCAGCCTGGCCCTTCGATTGGAGCGTGCAGGCGGGCGGTCCTACGTGATCTCCGGACCACTCGACAAACCGCGCGTCGAGACCTTGACGGCGCCCTCCGCGGAAGCAGCGCTGCGATGAAGCCGGCCTTTGGCTAATCTACTTCGCTCGCGCGTGCGAGGGATCGGGGGAGTTTGCCGCGTCCACATCAACGTAGATCCCCGAGCTGGCAGGCATGGCGGGCGGATAGCAGCTGCCATCGGACGCATAGGTTTGACGGCAGGCCGCCGTCATGTCCGAACGCCGCGGGGATTGCGCGAATTGCCATGCATCGGCGAAGGGCACGCCACTGCCGGCGGCCGTTGGCGGCCGCTTCGGAAAAATGCAGCCCGGCGACGGACCGCACTGGTCGTTGCTGATGAAGAAATGGATCTCGCGGCCACCGGCATGATCGCGAATGTCGTTGGCCGTCACCACCGAGACACTATTCGGCTCGCGAAACGGAATGCCCGAACAATAAACACCGGCACGATAGCCTGCGCGCACCACGCCATCCACCCAGGCATGAATGTAAGCGCGCTGTTCATCCAGCATGCGCCCGCCTTGCTCCTGATCGAGAAACAGGATCGCACCCCGGGGAAAGCCGTCACGTGCAGCCGCCTTCACCGCCGTTGCGGCGTCGCTGCTTCCGACTTGGGCCGCATTTACGGAAGCCTTGAGCTGCCGGTAGTCCCGGCCGTTAAACAGCAAGAGGAATCCGTAGCCCATCGCTTGAATGATTTTGCGCTTGCCTTGCCAGGTGTTGCTGGTTGCGCCGGGCGGGTTGTTCAACCAATAGCCAGTGAACGCAAACGTCTTCCGCAGGGTAGCCATGTTCGCATCGCCGGGATAACCATTGCGGTCCATTCCAAGATAGGTTTTTTGCGCTTGTGCTGACATCAGCGGAAGGCAAATCGCGATAACCAAACGAAGAGTCGGGACTACGAGACGAGTTGGGACCCTTAATTTCACGTCATCGAATATCGCACATCTGCTAAGAGCGATGCTTAACTCACACTCAGATCTGTCATCCTGAGCGACGAGTACGGTCGCCGTGGCGACCGTACGAGGAGTCGAAGGACCCCTATAGCTGCGAGAAAATCTAATTCACCGTAGCCGTGCGTGCGGCGGTCTGAACAACGATCAGTTCCGTCGCCGGACAAAGGCTGCGATACGAACAAAAGCGGCAATGCCGGCCAGGATTGGGTTGGAAGTTCCCCGCGGCAATATTGGCTGCGGCATCGCTCACCCGGGCCTCTTCCGCGGCGAGTTCCTTTTCCGAGCGCCCCGACTCGATGGCGCTGCAATTCGCGAGGTTAACGATCACGAGTGAGTCGGCGGCGAAACCCATGCTCTTGGCCGCCAGCGCGTAGATGGAAAGCTGCAGGCTCTCGTCGGCATCCTCCTGCGTCTTCGGCTTTCCCGTCTTGTAATCGACGATACTGACGCGGTCGCCGTCAATGCGCTCCAGGCGATCCATTCTTCCCTTCACCAGGGTCCCGCCAATGTTGGCGCGGAAGAAGCGCTCGTTGTTGAGGATCTCTCCCGACGGCTGCGCCAGATCGGAGCGCAGAAACTGCCGCAGTTGCTGGCAGCCATCCTTGTCGTAAAGCTCGCGCTGTGCGTCTTCCTCGATCTTTGCCTTGCTGAACTCGTCGCGAAAACACGCGACGACCGTCTCTTCATCCGGGGGATGCCCGGCGCGTACGCCGTCGAAATAGGCCTTGAGAGCAAGATGCATCGCCGAGCCAAATTGCATCATGGCCGCCGGTTGCTCAGGGATGCACCAGTCGCGGCTGAGCTTGAATGCCAGCGGACAGCGTTCGTACTGCTCGATGGCGCTGGCGCTCAACTCGCCGAGGGGCGCATCGCAGCGCGCTGGAAGCTGTACCCATTGCGAGATCAGCGGCTGTGGCTCCGCCGCCGCTTGCAGCGTGGGAACGATGTCGTCCGGCGGCAACAGACGACATTCGATCGCCTCCTTCAGCGTGGAGTTCCCCGCATTCACCAACTCGCGCATGTATTTGGTAGGAGCGGGATTATTTTTCGCCTTGCTGATCTTTGCGCACAGGTAGAGCTCGTCCTGGGCGCGCGTCATGGCAACGTAAAACAGACGGCGCTCTTCCTCATCGTGAAGGAGCTTGGGTGGACTTTCGGCGGCGGTTTCCTTGCTGCGCAATTGCTGCGGAAACTCAACCAGGGGTTCCTTGTAGCTGTGAGGAAACGACGGCGAAGTCACGCGCAAGACAAAGACGCAAGGAAACTCCAATCCCTTGGCAGCGTGCACAGTCATCAACTGCACCGCGTCTTCGAGAGGCCGGCTGCTGAAGTCGGCAGGGGCCAGCGCCGCCACCGGATCGTCCTCTCCACCATCCTCGGCGAGGCATCCACCCGCCTCGCGAAACAACTCGACGTACTCCAGGAATTCGCGCAGGGTTCCCTGCCCCACCAGTGGCTTGGGTTTGCTGCACCATTGTTCGGCGAGTTCCTGCAAACGCCGCAGCGGGAGAGAATCCGCGAGTTGGAATACGTGTTGCGCAATTTTCATCGCCGGCGCCAGCAAATCGTTGGCGTTGGCCAGGTCGTGTCGCGCCTCGCGCACCGATTCCATCACCGCGAAGCCACCGGATACTTTCTCCAGCACCGACTCGATGGAAGCCTTCTTGCCGGCGAGGGCGAGTGCTGCGCGAAACTCTTCCGGGTCCACGCTGAACTGGGGAAACGCCGCCACCCGAACCAGCGCAATGGGATTGGACGACTCCATGATCTGCAACGCCGCCATGGCGTCGCGGACCTCCGGCGTGTCGAAAAGATCGACGCCCTGGACGTGCACGGGAATATCGCGATGGCGAAGTTCGGCGAGCACCTCATCGCGATTGGCGTGAGTGCGGTACAACACTGCGATGTCCTGAAACCTGATCGCGGGGCGCTGCTGACGCATGGCCGCGATCGCATCGGCGACGAACGTTGCTTCCTGTTCGCAGCCGTTGTGCACGATGGCCTGCACCGGTGATGCGTGTGCCAAGGCCGCGTCTTCTTCAAGTCGCGCACAGCCCAGCGGCCCACGCGGCCAGCCGCCGTCGTGCAATTCCTTGCTGGCGATGGCCGGGTTGACCTTAATTGTTTGATAGGCGCAACGCAGGATGGGCGGCGTGGAGCGGCGGTTCTTCGACAACGTGGCGCGCTGCACGCGGCTGGGGTCGAAAATCTTCAGAAACTGGTCGAAGGCCCCGCTGGTGGCGCCGCGGAAACGATAGATCGCCTGGTCGGGATCGCCGACCGCGAATACGTTGGCCTCTTGCCCCCCAAGCAGCTTGGCAAGCTGAATCTGGGCGACGTTGGAGTCCTGGAACTCGTCGATCAGAATGAAGCGGGCATATTTTTGCGCGCGCTGCAACACAGATTGACGGCGGCTGAGCAAATCGACCGCGCGCGTGATGATGTGGCCGAAGGTTCCCAGTCCTTCCTGCTTCAGCAGGTCTTCGACATAATGGAAGACCCGCGCGATCTCGCGACAGCGCTCGAGCACCTCCTCGTCCGGCATCGTCGCGGCGTCTTTCGACTTGCCTACGCGTGGCAGCGGAATCTCGCTGCGCTCCAGACGAGTGATGTAGGCGTCGTAGTGGTCAGGGGTGCGCAACTCATCATGGCAACTGCGGAAGAATTCCAGCAAATGTTGGAGGAATTGTCCCGGGTCCGACGCCTTGATGAAGCGCTTGAGTGGCAGATCTTGAATGCGGCGCCGCAACAGAATTTGCAGGTCCTTCTCGTCGAGCAGCGCGAACTGAATGTTGGCGTCGCGCAACAATCCGTAGCAATAGGAATGAAAGGTGTGAGGCCGCAAGCCACTCGCCATCAGCTTGCGTACCGCGGTCGGTTGGTCGAGGTGAGGATAGAGGATCTCGCCAACCTTTGTGATCAGTTGTGCGGCCGCATTGCGAGTGTAGGTAACGGCAAGAATTTCCTTCGGCCTGGCCGCTTCGCTCTCGATGAGGTGGGCGATCCGTCGTGCCAGCACCGTGGTCTTGCCGGTGCCGGCGCCCGCCACCACCAGCATGGGACCATGCACATGCTCGATGGCCCGGCGTTGCTCATCCGTGGGCTCGAAGTCGAATAGTAGGTAGTTCTGCACCACGCCTCTCGGTATGCGAAGAAAAAGCGAACATGCTATTATGCTTGGTCGGCGGGCGGTTGGCAAGAGGAAATAGTTAGCAGATTGTCGCTCTAACCACGAGCATCGCCGCCACTTGGAGGAAGAACAACCGTGACGAAACGATCTATGCCGGCCACGCTGTTTATCGATTGCGTCGGCCTATCCGGAACGACTTCGTTGTCGTCTACCGCTACGGCTGCTCGCTCCGCATAAAGGTGGACTCCGCGTTAAATCGCCCGGTGGAGGACTGGGGGAAGCTGCTGGGAGCTCTGCTGCGGTTACGGCGATGCTGGATCGACTTCTCCACCATGCAGGTGCTGAAGTGCGGTCCGCGGAGCTGGCGTACCAAAACTGGCTTGCCAGAACATTTGGCGGCAGGGTAGAACAATCTAGTCCTGGGCCAACCCCCCGGCCGGTTTTGAAGTGATTACCAGGGGTCGTTTACTCATGTTTCGAGTCATTACCATCGCCACGAGGAACTTTTTCGCGCAAACCAGGCGGCTTGCCGCCTCTTTGCTCAACTCAGGCAACGATTGTCGTCTCACCGTTTTCTGTGATGAAGCTGAGGTATTCGGTTCGATTGCCCGAGCGGGGCGGTGTGCCGTTCGCGAATTACGCGAGATCAAGACGCTTGGAGTGCATCGCGCCAAGTTCACGGCGTACGCAACAGCCTTCGACGAGGGCGATTTCCTGTACTTGGATTCTGACGTGATCGTCTTGCAGCCGATTGAGGAACTGACTACGCACATCCACATCACTGGTTGCCATGACGATCTGAGCTCGGTGCGCGGTATTCCCGACACGAAATATCCCTGGCTGGGCGATCCGGATTTGGAGAACCGTCAATTTATCAACTCTGGGGTTTTCTATGCGCCGACTTCGCGCAGTGGATTCTTCGAGGAGCTTCGCAGCCGGAGCTTGGATGACGTCTTGTGGAATCGTTACATCCTCCCTGGCACGCTCTACGATAATTCCTTCCTGTGTGCCCACTTCAACCTTCTCAATGAGCCGGTCGAGTACGTCGATGGCAAGGTTTACAACTGGCAGGGATTTGTGGTCGAAGGGCGGTTGCAGGTGGAGCGGTGTGGCAAAGCTCTCATCAATTGTCAGACGGGACAGATGCTGAAGATCGCACATTTTGCTGGCGTGAAAAATCCGGACGCCGCCATGTGCACTTGGCCGGTCGAAGTGACCAGTTTGCTCTCCGGCATTGGCAGTTCTGACGACAAGTCGCGCGAGGGCGCGTTGGTCGACTTCCTGGGAGCGCTGAATCACGATTTCGACAGCACGCCGGCAGATCCGATTCCCGGAAAAATGCTCAATGCCATGGTCCGGGAAACGGTCGATCTGGTTACCACCCATCTGTCGTGTGACTACAGCCAACGAGGCACGTACCTGGCAGATCCGCAAACGATGATTTCGCTCGCCTACTCCAGTCCGCCCGCCAACTATCGCTGGAATGGATTGGCTTGCGGCGGCGCGTATCTGGACGCCGAAGAATATAATTTTTTTCTGCGCGTCATTGAGAACTGTGGAATCCGCACCGCGATTGAAACTGGCGCAGGTGAGACCTCGATACTGTTGAGAAGTTTCGGCGTCGATGCCCTGTCCATCGAGGCTCAGCAGGGACCATGGCTGGAGCGTGCACGCGATCACGGCTGCCGCTGTGCGCTGCTGCGGTTCAATCAGGAGACCGCGCAATTCGATTCCGTGGAACTGAGACAGGCGGTCGACTCATTCCTCGTCGGCTCGTTCGACCTGCTCTTTATTGATTCTCCGCCTGGAACCCATGCTCGCAGCCGAATCCTTGATCAGATCGCCGTCATCGCCACGCCGAAATACGTTCTCATGCACAATGCATTGCGCGACTCCGAGAATGTCTTCGGCTTTCAACAGCGGTTCGGGCTGCGCCTTGCGGCCTTTCTGCCTTCGGCCCGTGGGTTGGCACTCTTCGAATTTGAACCCTCTGGTGCCTCGGCCATTGACTGGCGTGCCTTGCTTGGGTTCGATCCGAATACAAAACTGAACCAGCCCCGCGTTCAGCTCGAACTGGCGGACGATCGAATTGCTAAGATACCCGAGGGTCGGTGCCGGCTTTACGTCACGGTTAAAAATGCTGGAGCCCAGACCCTCTCGTCACATTATTTCGATCCCATTTACCTCAGCTACCACTTGCTATCACGCGATCACCACATCATCCTTTGGGATGGGCTTCGGACCCCTCTGCCCTTCGACATCTTGCCTGGCAGCGCCGCCACGTTCGAGGCAGTTGTTGCTCTGCCAAAAGAACCGGGCAATGCCCTTCTCTGTCTCACCCTGCTCCAGGAAGGTGTTTGCTGGTTTGACGCGTGCAGTTCCGAAAATCGCCTGTTCTTGCAGCTAAATGACAACGGCACGGCATCGCTGCTCGAGGGCAGCCCGCGAACGGAAGATCCGAAGACAGAGCAACGAGGAGTGCAGTGAGAGGTAGTGTTGCAAGTTTCAAATGCAGACAAGTTTGTCGCCGAGCGTCTGTCGTGCGTTCTTAGGCTGCTAAGTCGAAAAGGCTGTCGATGAACTGAATCTGAAGAAGAAGATCATCTCCTGCCACCCATCGAGCTTGCCCCTTCCGGACCATGTGGATTGCTTCGTAGCCTTGAATCGTTCGCCGAGCTGCCTGGAATTCTCGGAAGCCCTGCTTGGCGTTCACTCGACGTTTGATGGCTCGATGATCCTGTTCGAGAATGTTGTTCAAGTACTGCACAGGTCGGTGTCGACAGCGGTCGCGCAGCGTCCCTTCCTTCTTAGTGTCGGGGATCGCGGAGCTGTAAATCGGCGCCAGGTCGGTGTTGATCACTCGAGGCTGGGGATGGGATCGATCGCTGAGTGCCTTGCGAAACAGCCGCTTGGCAGCATCGGCGTCGCGCAACGCTGACAGCAGGAAATCGATGGTGGCTCCCCTAGAATCGATGGCCCGGTACAAGTAGCACCAGCGACCCTTCACACGAACGTAGGTTTCGTCCACTCGCCAGGACTTGTTTGTCGGCTTGAGATGCTGTCGCAGTCGCTGCTCCAACTCAGGGCCGTAATACTGCACCCAGCGCCAGATCGTTGTGTGATCGACATTGAGACCGCGCTCCTCCAGCAGCTCCTCAACATCGCGCAGCGAAAGAGAATAGCGAAGATACCACCGGACTGCACAAAGTATGAGGCCGGGTTCGGTCTGCCGCC
>JBEKNL010000041.1:0-33001 GCA_049522855.1 Candidatus Korobacteraceae bacterium | reverse complement strand
CGGGTCATTCCAAAGGATTCCAGACTCGCCCTTGTTGTTATAGACGCCGGTGCAAAGATACTGGATCTCGACCCAATCAGACAGGGCGCAGAATCCACGTGCGAAACCAGGCGGAGCCCATACTTGCTTCTTGTTTTCGGCAGACACTTCGAGTCCACACCAGTGCCCCAGGTTTGGCGAACCCTTGCGAATATCGACCGCGACCAAGAACGCCGCACCGCAGGTTACGCGCATCAGCTTTCCCATTGGGGGGTCCCACTGAAAATGCAGCCCGCGCAGGACGTTTTTCTTCGAGCGCGAATGATTTTCTTGAACGAACAAGCCCGGCAGACCCAACCTTTCAAATTGATCAGCGCGGAAGGCCTCCAAAAAGAAACCCCGCTCGTCTTCGAAGACCTGTGGGAGTAGAACGACAACATCGCCCAACTGCCGGGATTCGATCCGCATTTCCATGGTCTTTCGTCAAAGAGGCCGGCACGGCTGTGCCCTGAGAGAGAGAGCACGGTTTCGCAAGTCATCGTAACTTACTATAAATCAGGAGAATAGCACACGAAAGCCCTGGTCGTGGACTTAATTCAGCCACTCCAGGATTCATCTTCTTGTGGTCCAATGAGGGGCCGATATATGCTAACGATCTTGGGAAATTGGGCCTAATCCACGCCAGGAAATCACTGCGCTTAACGCGCAGATTCCATGTGGAAACATGCTCAGGAGGAGCCTATGTTCAAAGGATTTCGTGATTTTGTGCTGCGGGGCAACGTAGTCGATCTGGCGGTGGGTGTGGTCATCGGCGCCGCTTTCGGCGCCGTGGTCAGCGCATTCGTGAAAGATTTGCTGACTCCGGTGATCGCGGCGGTGGTCCGCAAGCCGGACTTTTCTAGCTTCTTCTTCGAGGCCAATGGGGCGAAGTTTCTTTATGGAGACTTCATCAATGCACTTATCTCATTTCTGCTGATCGCCGCGGCCGTGTACTACTTTGTAGTTTTGCCGGTCAATCACTTGATGAAGCGTTTCGAGAAGCAGGCCCTGCCCGACAAGAAGAAGTGCCCGGAGTGCCAGAGTGATGTCCCGATCGAGGCCCGGCGGTGCGCGTTCTGCACCTCAGCGCTGGCCTAGGCTGGATTATTCATGGGCATTTGAATTGTCATCCTGAGCGAGCCCGCTGCGGCGGGCGAGTCGAAGGACCCCTATAGCTGCGAGAAATCATAGTGTAGCCGCGTGGCTGAGCACCGAGTCGGGGATTGCTGGCGACCAAAGGGTGCCTTCGACTCCTCGGTCGCCACGGCGACCTCGTCGCTCAGGATGACACTCCAAGAAATTATGTCCGCTTATGAATAATCCAGCCTAGGCGATCTCGCTCGTGCTTCCTAGGAGGCTTCCGCCTGGAGACGTGCAATCGGTAATCGCACCTGGAATTGTGTCCCTTTGCCCACCACGCTGGCGACGTCGATGTGGCCGCCGTGCGCTTCCACCATGCGGCGGGCCAGCGAGAGTCCCAATCCCGAGCCGTGCCCCTTGGTGGTGAAGAAGGGACGGAAGATGTTGGGCAGGTTTTCCGGCCGGAATTCGCTTGCCTTCGTCGGTGACGATGATCAGCACGTCGTCCTCATCGCTCTCCAGGGAAACGCGGATCACACCGGGCTTGTCCATGGATTGAATCGCGTTGAGCAGCAGGTTCAGCAACACCTGGTTGATCTGATCTGCGATGCGTCGGCCTTATTGCGCGTTTGGGTCACTTCCCAGCCCAAACTCGTATAGTTTAGACTTGGAAGTCTCGCATCTCTTCCGCCGATGGCTCACGGGCCAGCAGGGAGAACGGGAATGATGGAAAAAAGAATTTTGTACCTGTCCATGCTCATCTTGGGCATGTTCATGTTGCCCTACAGCGTGCCGCTAACCGCACAGGACGACAATACGACCATCAACCATGCAACAAGGTTTGCTGTTTCGCCTCCGCTCAGAGAACTGGCCAAACTGCCATCTCCACCGCAGTACGGCTTTCACGAGGCCAATCCGGTTCGCCGCATTGCGAAACGCCCCGTCGGACCGGTAGTGGATACGGTGGAACAGCGTGGCGCTACTCCGTCGGCCAACTATACCGTCGGTGCCAATTTCCTTGGAGTTGGCAACGGTTTCCCCGGATACAGCGTCCATGACGCTCCTCCCGATACCAACATGGCGGTTGGCGACACCCAGATCGTCCAGTATGTCAACGTCTCCTATGCGGTCTGCCAGAAGACTTCGCCTTACACCTGCGGGCCGGCCATTGAGAGCAATACCCTTTGGAGTTCCCTCGGCGGCATATGCGCTACTAACAATAGCGACATCATCGCCCAGTGGGACGTAGCGGCACATCGCTGGCTCCTCGCCCAGAACGTGCTCACTGGGACCTACGGTGTTTGCGTCGCCATTTCCACCAGCAACGACGCAACAGGTACGTACTATCTCTATGAGTTCCCGGTTCTGAACGGCGGCCTTCCCGACTACCCGAAGTGGGGCATCTGGACCGTAAATTACGGGCAGACGTGGAACAACTTTGGTCCCGGCCGCAGCGGCTTCGTGGGTCCGGTGTTATGCGCCTACAACAACGCCAAGCTTCTGGTCGGCGACGCGACCGCGGAGCAGATTTGCCATCAGTACGAAAAGACCGAAGACAGCCTGCTTCCGGCCGACCGTGATTCGCCGACCGGGCCCCCGGGGGGCCAGGATCAGTTCGCGATTGGCAGCGTCGGCGACGTGGACAACTCCCATCTGTCGCTGTACTCGGTGCACATCAACAACCTGAATGACTGGACACAGGGCGCTACCTTCACCGGTGACGGCAACTCTCAACTCGTCACTATTGCCGCCTTCACTCCTGCTTGCAACGGCGCCTACGGCGGCAATTGCGTCCTACAGAAGGGTATTTCGGATCTGCTGGACTCACTTGGCGATCGCTTGATGTATCGCTTCGCCTACTACAATGACACCCCGTCTCTTTCAACTCCGCAGCAGCACTGGTATGTGAATCTTGACGTGACCGCCTCGGGCGGACAGAACGCCGTCCGCTGGATGGAGTTTGCAACTCCACAGACCATCGTCAACCCTACCGATCTGACGATCTTGCAGCAGGGAACATACGCACCCGACGCGAACTGGCGCTGGATGGGCTCAATGGCCCGAGACCAAAGTAATGATGTTTTGGTGGGCTACAGCGAATCGAGCGGTGACATGTACCCATCCATCTTCGTGGCTGGGCGCATGCCCACTGACACGCTCGGCACGTTAGAGAATGAACTCGCCGTGATCAACGGCACCGGTTCGCAGCCTGACACCTCTAATCGGTGGGGCGATTACAGTGCTATGCGTATCGATCCTGTGGACAATTGCACCTTTTGGTACACAACTGAGTACTACATGGTCACTCAGCAGTTCGACTGGAGCACGCGGATTGCTTCGGCGTCGTTTTCGGATTGCCCCACGGCGCTTCAATTTGTTGCGGTGACTCCCTGCCGCCTGGTTGACACGCGCAACGCCAACGGTGTATTCGGCGGGCCTCCACTTCAAGGCCAGACTTCCCGCAGTTTCCCCATCCCGCAAGGAAGTTGCAACATCCCTGCGACGGCGGCCGCCTATTCGCTGAACGTCACCGTAGTGCCAGCAGGGCCCTTGGGCTATCTGACCATATGGCCGACCGGCGAGGACCAGCCTTATGTCTCGACCCTGAACTCGTACGACGGCCGGATAAAGGCTAATGCGGCCATCGTGCCCGCTGGCTATCAGGGAGCGGTCAGCGTCTACGTGACCGATACCACCGATGTGGTGCTGGACATCGACGGCTACTTCGCCCCGGTTAGCCAGGCGACGCTGGCCTTCTATCCGCTGACGCCGTGCCGTGTGGCCGACACGCGCAACCCTGTAGGGGACCTGGGAGGTCCCTACCTTAGGGGTGGCGTGCCGCGGGCTTTTCCGATACTGGAAGCGACCTCGTGCAAAATACCGAATACCGTGAAAGCCTATTCGCTGAACTTCACCGCCGTGCCTCATGGGCCGCTGAACTATCTGACGGTTTGGCCGACGGGTCAGGCGCAACCCTACGTTTCCACCCTGAACGCTCCGACGGGGGCGGTGACAGCCAACGCGGCGATTGTGCCCGCCGGTAACAGAGGCGAAGTCAGCACCTTTGCCTACAACGACACTGACCTGATCATCGACATTGACGGCTACTTTGCTCCGCCGGGAGTGGGAGCCCTGTCGCTGTATCCGGTAGCTCCCTGTCGGGTGCTGGACACGCGCAACGGCAACGGCGCGTTCAGCGGAACACTGAGTCCTCCGGTAGATGTTCTCGGCAGCGTGTGCGCACCCCCAAAACAGTCACAGGCCTACGTGTTCAATGCGACGGTGGTGCCCTCGGGCTCGCTGGGCTACTTGACGTTGTGGCCCGACGGTAGCAGCCAGCCTGTTGTGTCGACGCTGAACGCATACGACGGAGCGGTCACGTCGAACATGGCGATTGTGCCGGCGGGCGCAAGCGGCAAGATCGACGCCTATGCTTACGGAACTACGCAACTGATTCTGGACATTTCCAGCTACTTCGCACCGTAGGAGGGTGTAGGCGGATCAAGGGAGCGGCGTTCGCTTCTGACGATCCGTGAGAACAAAGAAATGCGGGGCTAGGCTCAGCAGGGACGAGTTAGTTTGTCGGGCCAACATCCTAGGTTTGGGTGTCGGCCTTTCTTTATTGCACAGCAAGATTGCTAGTCGAGAATGAGTGGTGCGCACGGAATTTTCGGCCATTACTCGTGCATCCGGCGCAGCGCAACTGTACCTTACCCCGCCCTGAGGCACCGACCTGAGATGGCAAGGGACCCCTGACGTATCTGCAACGGCAACCTCTGCGTGCAGCGTAAGTTTCCGACTGTCGGAAAAAGAGGAAACCATGAACGCGCAGATCGAGTACAACGCGGTGTTCGCCTGTTCGCCTATCTACGAAAGCACGGACTTTCGGGTTTGAACGCGACTTCATCCAGCAGTTCGGTGATGGTCTGTTGCGGTCGGATAGTCACGAATTGGTCACGCCATCTCAAGTTCATCAATCAACCCCTTGGTTGTGCTGTGGAAGCCCGAGTTCAGGGTGACCGTGCAGAATTTTGTCCGGTGCTGTCTGATCCTGCCGCGACTCGCCAAACCAACTGACCCCAGAACTGACACCAAGAAAGGGTACCAGACCGCCTCCGTTGCTCCCCCGGCCAGGAAGCCCCGGCCACATGGCTTTATTGCGCTTTTCCGGTTTGGAGAGGCGGAAGCAGCAGGACGGAATTCCTACCGGACAGCGCGAGCGCTGCTTATGCGCGAGCTGCCCCGCATCACTGGCATCAAAAAGGGAAAGCCGGTGACACCCCCAGGAGTCGCAACCGTTGAGGCGAGCATTGAAGCAGTCGCCAATTTGCGCGACTCCTATCTTCTCATCCAGGGACCGCCCGGGACCGGCAAGACTTACACCGCGTCGCACGTCATCGTGGAGATGCTCGGGAGGGGCAAGCGGGTCGGTGTTGCGTCAAATTCCCACAAGGTCATTCACCATCTGCTGGATGACGTTGAGTGCGTGGCCTGCGAAAAGCGTGTGTTCTTTCGCGGCGTAAAAAAAGCCAGCGGCCGCAATGAAGAGAGCTTTTTCAAAGCCGATTCGCTTTTTACTGGTTCTTCCGTCGTCAAGGCGCATCTCTCCCATGATTTCGTCTCACACGCGTGACAGCCGGACGACGCGATTTTGTCCAACTCCCGGCTGCTCTCCTCGCTCATGGCTACGGTTGCGTTGGCAAGCTGGTGTAGTTGCAGTCCCCCGCCATAACGTCGGAGCCGTTGCTCTGCTTGTTGGTAAAGGTCACCACCGTCCCTTTGGTGAAGTACGGGTTCTTCGTGTACGGCACGAACAGGCTCGGATCGGGCGTATTATTCGGTTTCGGTATTGTGAAATCATCGGGCATGGTGAAGCTGAAGCCGTAGCATTCCATCCTAAAGGGATCCTTGCCATCCACATTCAAAGGACAGTCGAGTTGTTTGGTGGCCCAGGCGCACACCGCGGGGTCGGTGCACTTGGGATTCTTTGAATTCGGATTGCATCCGCACACCCGCTTGCCGTTTACCATCTGCGAGGTGCAGAAGCTGGAGGGCTGACAGAAGTTCTCCAGGCTATTGTCGAAGGCCTCCTGCTCGTTCTTGAGGTCCAGGGTGACGCGCACCGTTCCGGTTGCGGCGTTATATGGGTCGGCATTAACCCACTTTCCGCTGGGAAAGGGGAAGAAGGTGAAAAGACCCGGCACGTAGGCAAGTACGGGTGTGACTTTCAGGTCTTCATCCTTGCCGACGTAGATGTCGTAGGTTTGGTGCGTCGTGGGCTTGGCATACAGAAAGAACACGTAATAAGTTCTTCCGGGAAGGAAGATAGTCGGGTTGGCAGAGCCCGGGTCGGAGGAGCAACCAGGCGAGCCGTCAGTATTGGGTTTGCAAACCGGACACAGGCCCTGTGCGCCACCCTGCTCGGCGCAGGTCTGGGTGGTGTCGATGTAATACGCGCCTTGGTTCAGGGTGAGGGTACTTCTCTGGGCAGTGGCCTGTCCCATCATACGAATCTCGGGCTGGGGCCGCGGATTCACTTTATATTCTTCATCGGTGAGGTATTCGCGGTACAGCGCGACGCCGCGGCAACTTGGATCGGTACAGGCGCGCGCCCACTGGATACGTTGTTGGGAATCCAGGCACTGGAACAGTGACGGGGCACCCGACCCGACCGGGAGGGCGCAGTCGGCGATCATGGCGGTAGTCAGCCACTCATAGGGGCTGGTACTCGCGGTAAAGACTTTGTTGTTCGGGTTCAGCGGCGCTACGTCCACCTCCGAGAGGCACTCAGGTGTGATCAGCGGCGAGTTGAAGTAAGGATCCTGGTTGATGGAGATGGTTTCGCGACCGGTTGCCTTCAGCTGGGTGTCGTTCGCCAGCAGTCCGGTCAGCGAACCGTCGTCATCGTTCAGCAAGGTCTGCCGGTCGATGTGGTTGAAACCGCCGAAGGTGTTGTTGTTATAGGTGCAGTAACGTTCCATGATTTGACCTTGGTCCTGGAAGAACGGGTTGTACGGGTCGCTCGGATCAGTCTTGAAGAACGGCTCGACCACGAAGTGGCGAATGTCCACGTCCTTAAACCACAGCTTGTTGGAATTGAAGGCAGGCGGATAGTAAAACCCGTTGGGCTGCTTCCAGGCGATGGCTGCGTTGGGCAGGTAGCACTGCTGCTTTGTCTTGTCCAGCGGCACGCCGATATTGCGGGTCAGAGCGTACTCACTAAGGCAGCTTCCGCTTCCGGGTGTGCAGTCGGTAATCGTTTGGTGGACGTCGGTGTAGAAGTTGTATTCCTGAAACGCCGGCCCGTCGTAGATGTTAAACAGCCGCTGTCCGGGGAAGGGCGGCAGCAGGAAGGTCACGCCCTGGCTGAAAGACATGCAATGGTCGGGGTCACTGCCGTTATCACACTGCTTGATTGCCTTGGGATTGAACGGCCCGGCATCCGATGCATAGAAGTTGGGCTCCGGGTGTTTGGCAGTGGGGTCCTGCGACTGCGACTGCCCAACGAAGGCGCTTTTGCGCACCACCGACCAGTAGCCAACCGGAACATCAGAGCGGCTGTAGCCGCCTCCGGTGACGAAGTTCAGTCCCCCGGTTTGCACATCGGTGATCGCGCTGTTGCTGACCAGGAACCATTTGGGCCGCAGCCAGACGGCGGAAAAATTGGTCTGTGCCCAGTTGAATGACGTCGTGTAGCGATCCAGCACGGTGGCGGCACAGTTGACGGGATTCTCATTGCTGCATTGAGGAGCGGGATTGCCACTCGAGTCCTTGCTGCAGTCAGTTCCCGGTTTGTCGAAATTGTTACACGTCGTGGGATTATGAAGTTGGGAGACGCCTGGATAGTAGAGATCGAAAGCATTCACGTTCACATACTCTGGCGGCGAGGGGGCAGAACTTGGAACCGCAACCAGCTCGTTGCCAGTTCCCCCGCTCGAGAGCACGCCAAGACAATCGGACGTGGTGCCGACCGTCTGAAAGGAAGTCATGGCAGCAACACACGAATTGCCTACAAAGTTCTGCAGCGGCGTCAGACCGGCGGATCCGGTGTTGTTCAAGCTGTTGTTCTGAATAAAGATCTGCTGCGAGGCGTAGCCATCAAAGTGCTGGTACTGGGACGGGCCGCTCACGGCGGAGGGCAGCCACCAATAACAAGCACCACAGGTGGCAGCGCCCGCGGCCATGTTGTACTGGAAGTCGTTCCACCCGTTCATGATCCAGAAGACGGTCGGATGCTGGAAGTCGGAGCGGTAGGGCATTTTATCATTGACAGGGAATGGATTCGTGTCGGGCGGCGGGGGGCCGGTGACGGTATCTGCCAGGATGCCGGGCACCTGCCGCGGATTCAGCGTTGGGCTGACAATCGCGGCGCGCGCCATCACTCCCAGGTTCGCGTACAGCTTGTTGTTCACCTCGGTGGCGTCTTCTAGGTAGTAGCCGTGGCCGATCGACAGGTAGCCCACGTTGCGGGCTATGTACATTCCTTCGGTGGCATGAAGGGTCACCCAGCGGGTCATAGAGTCGTGGATCGAGCAGTCCTTCAAATAGTCGAGGGGCGGAGGAGGCGGGTCAGTTATGGTTTTGGGGGGCGGCGGCTGCGGAGTCTTGCGAGCCATATGGAAGTGCACCGGATAGCGCCCCTTTGCTCCACCCTGACCCAGACGATAAAATTCCACCCCTTGCACCTGATAACTCAGGAAACCCTGCCGCACGATCGTATGCCCGCCATAGAAGTTGCCTGGGGTTGGCGGGAAGTTGTCGGCCGTGGAGCCAGGCTGCGCCGTATCGCCTTCGGAAACGATCTGGATGTTGCGGGAAAGCAGTCCAACCGCAGCGCGCGTGTCCACCGCGTGCTTCACGTCCGGCCGGTTGGGATCGTCAGTGGGGCCGATGTCGGCAGTCGGGCCATTCTTGAGGTCCACGGCCGGCAACCCCTTCACGTCCCAGTAGTGCTCATTCTGCAACGGCTTGGTTAGGGTGACTGTCGCGCTAGTGTTGGTGCTCGTGGCATCGGCGTCCAGAATCATTTCCTCGGAATGTTCTGGGAGGTAGTCGGTGGTGGTCACCACGATGTGATCATCCTTCTTCCAGTCCACCGGGCCGTTGAGCGTGAGGGTCTTCTTGCCGTTTGAGACACCGGTCAGCCGCACCCAACTCTTTCCGGTCGTCGAGGGGTTGCATTCGTTGCCCACCGCGGAGGGCTTACAGTTCAACGGATCAGAGAAAGTGGACCCCTTCGCTCCGTGTAGTTGCAGCGTGCCCCCGAACGACACCGCCAGCACCTTGTGGCCGAAGTAGGCTGGCAACATTTTCGTGCGGTCCGATGCGTCCTGCACCTCGTACTGGTAGAAGCAATCGTTGCCCGGCAGATATTCGCTGTATCCCTCTTTCGAGGCGCACTTCGCGTTCTTGGTGGTCGGCGGCATCGGTTCGTCCATCATCAGCTGCTGGGCCATGCCAGGGTTTGCAGTCCAAAGCTCGTCGGGAATCCCGCATGGCGCGCCCTGGGGCTGAGGCGGGCTCTTACATACAATGCCGTCATGCGTTGATTCAGCGCCGACATTCATAGATTTGCCCCAAAGGTGAAAGGTGAGTCTCGATTTGTACGCGCCGGCGCTGGAAGCTAACCCAGCCACCAGCGACCCCCTGTTCTCGATCAGGATCGATTCCGCCCAGAAGTCAATGGGGCCGTCATCCGCGAAACTCAGCGTGCCGCCGCCGTAGATGTTCACGTTGTGAAAGCTGTAGATCCCGCCATGGGCGGTGCATGTGCCGGTGTAGATCTCCAGGTCCTCGCCATTGCCGTTCGGCAGCGCGCCCGTGGTGCATTTGCAAACGCCGTTGCTGCAGGAGGATGACTGCGCGGCAGCAGCGGGACACAAAACGATTGCCACCAGCAATCCTCCCAGTGCCAAGGCCACGCTCAGGGATTTCACAATTCGTTTGTCGGGGCTGATTGATTTGCGAGGGGAAGACATTGACCGCCTCCTGCATCGGCGCGCGCAATGGGCAAGCGCCGCGGCGCACGCGAGTCATGATTGCTATTAAGCCGGAATTTCCTTTTTGACCTCGAAAACGGCACCATAATACTCCCCTCTGGCCTGTTCGCGACAACGTAAAGCGATTTTTCATCGGGAGCACTCCCGAGGGTCTGCCATCCGCGCCACCACAGCCCGAAATGGCCCCGGATTCCAGCCCGCTTTTGCAACACTTCTCCTTACCCCCAACTCCATTGGCGATGAACGCTCTGCCGATGGGCTTACACCGCCGCCCAGCGGAGCAGTTTCTTGCGAACCATAAACAAGTTCACCAGAGCGCAGGGGGCAAACAGCCGGTTGGCGTTCTTCTTCAGTCCTCGGTAGCGCAGGACGCTTCAGCCTGAGTGTTGCGCGATTTTGTTGGGCAGAGCCGGTAATTATCCCACTCCCGAGATGCCACAATATACCTCTGTTTTCAATCACTTAATCCGATTTTCCAACCGTTGGAATTTTTCGCCCTGCTCGCCGAGCTGGCAAGTGGCTTTTTCTTCACCGAAAAATAGCTATTTTCCCCCTCCTGCTCGGTAGCAATAAATGTGACCGACCTTTTCAGATTCACGCTCGCTTTGCTAACGGCTGGTTACCCAACAAAGATGGCGGAGGGGAGTGGTATCGAAGCTCGAGGGGCGGCCTGTCCCGTTTTCTTTCTGACGGGGCTTTTTCCAGTCACGGGCACGTGAGTTGCGCAGTACCTGTAACTCGGCATCCGCCCCCTCCGCAGGCATTGACCCACGTGGGGCATGCCCCTTGGCTGGGCTGATTCACGACAAAGGCCCAGACCGTATACGTGCCGACAGAGCCGGCCGCGCACTGAGCTACCCCGTTTGCAGTCACGGAGACTTCACTGGTGCTGGTGCCACCCAGAGAACAGGCACCCCAAGTCGCGGTCAGCGGTGTCACTGGCGAGGGTGGTGTAGCGTAGTAGCCTGTGGCAGTGAATGGGACTTGGCCGTCAGGATAATCTTGCGCGTTAGCGGTTGCTGGACTAAGGGTGATCGATTGGACGCTGCGGGGCGGGTCGAGGCTTGAAGGAGAGCCGCAGGCCAGAGTGATCGCAACAGCGAAAACGAGTAGGGACAAGAAGGGAAGGCGGTGGTTTCTCATGGCGGACCTCCTGTGCAATACCAACCCAGGATCCCTCTCGTGAGTTGCTTTACAGGGTCAAATTATTGCCGCCAACTCGCTTCGACTTGGAAGGCCACACTGTATGCGACAGTGCCTGCCCAGTCAACGCGGAGAAGCGGTTACGTCCTGCATCGTCCTGTTGAGCACAATTTGGGCACGCTTTTCAGTGTCTTTTCTGTTGCGGTCGGACAGTGACGAATTGGTCACGTTGGGAGCCACCGCACCTCACGTTTTGCCCTATGCAGTTTTCGATTCACGGTAAGTCAGATTCAATGGGCAGCAGGCTGTGGCGGCCACTTTGTCCCCAAATGGGACAGCACCATTGACTCTTGCAGGGCAAGCGACTCTCGCTCGCTGGCCACCAACGCAGCGGCGGCAGGGAGCCACCGCGACAAATTGCAGTTTGTTGCGATGCCGTTGACAAACATGTGCAGGCTGCTAGTCGGTCCAATCTGGGAATGATTAAGTGTCCCTACATTTTTCTTCGCCGCCGCAGGTAAACAGCAGGACAATAGGAGAGTAAGTTGTCTCGCTTCCCCGAAGAGCACGTCCCCACCAAGGAAAGCAACACCCCCAGAGGCGAGAGCACCTACATTCTGTTTCGAATCACGCAGTTCAATTCGAGTTTTATTTCATGGAGGCAAACATGAAACGCATCAGCATTCTGCTATTGGTTTTCTGCACGTGCTTCGACTTGGCGTTGTGGTCGCAGGCACAACCACAACGTTGGCAAAAGATAATTACCTTCGATGCTCCGGGCGCAGGCCAGAGCCCAGGCCAGGGTACGTTGGCCCTCAGCATCAATGCAGCGGGAGCGGTTGCAGGAGGTTATCTCGACGGAAACAGTGTGTATCACGCATTCATGCGCGGCCCTTTGGGCGGGATCATTACTTTCGAGGCTTCGGGCGCGGGCACGAGCGCCTACCAAGGCACAGCCGGTGAGAGCATCAACTCGGCGGGAGAGATCGCTGGACAGTATGTTGACGCCCTGTGCATTGAGCACGGCTTCCTACGCACAGCAGGGGGCAAGTTCACTACGTTTGAAGCTCCCGGTGCGGGTTCAACGCCCGGCACTTGTTCTGCCAGTCAAAGCTTGCAGGGCACGGTCGCCACCGATATCAATCAGGGAGGGACAATCGCTGGATACACGTTGGACGTGAGCAACGTGTATCACGGATTCGTGCGCACACCCGACGAAAACTTCGCCATATTCAACGCCCAAGACGCTGGCACTGGTTCCTTCCAAGGCACATTTCCGGCTGGCATCTCGGGCCTTAATGACCCGGGTGACATCGCGGGAACGTACGTGGACTCCGGCAACGTTCCACACGGCTTTGTGCGCTCAGGTAATGGCAACATTACGGAGTTCGACGTTATGGGCGCTCAGGGCACTTTTAGCGCAAGTATCAATGCAGGAGGAGTGATCGCGGGCGAGTACCTAGACGCGAACTCCGCGTACCACGGCTTCGTGCGCTCATCTAATGGGGCGATGACGACCTTCGATGTTAAGGGCGCGGGCAATGGAGCCGGCCAAGGTACCGAACCGGAAAGCATCAACTCAGAGGGTGCAATCACAGGACAGTACATCGACGCGCAAGGTGTGAATCACGGCTTCGTGCGTTCACCTTACGGCATCATCACGACGTTCGACGTTCCAAGAGCGGGCAACGGAGCCGGCCAGGGCACCATTCCTATGAGCATTTCCATGAGCGACTACATGATAGGAGGGGTCACAGGATACTACCTGGACGCGAACAACGTGGTGCACGGCTTCCTGTGGATTCCGTAAAGCGAAGCACTACAAACACTATTGCCGCCCGCTGTCTGGGCGGCTTTTCTCTTGCACAAGTGCTGGCTGGAGGGGCGATGACTGGCGATGCAGGCCGATTACGATCACCCCCTGCCAAGAGTCTGCTGACGGTAGCGACCTCGTCCGACAGTATGGTGTGCAAGGTCAAGTCTTCACTATCACACCTCAGTTCTAACTTGTTGCCCGCCATCCCTCGTGCTTCGCATGTCCGATAGCAGTTGTTTAGCCTTGGGCTTTGCGGCGCCCTGTCGACGATCATTTCAAGATCACATTCGATTCCGCCGGCCCCGCGTGCTGTGCTTCATGGGGCCGGACGTATAACCTGACCGTCCAATAGGGCGACCGCCGAAAGAGTGCACAATAAATCGGGTGACAGGGTCGCTGCGGTCACCAGAATCCTGCACCGAATTTCTCTCGGCCCCTGGCTGCTAACCTTTACAGCATTCGCCAGGCACGAAGTTTGCGGCCGACTCTCGAAGTTCTCCTCCTCTCGGGCCACCGCCGCAATTCGCCACAACCCTCTCCGCGCAATCGGAGGGTGCCATGCACCGCTTCTCCAGGGTTTCCAATGACGAAGCTACGAACCTCTGGCCGTTTGGCTGTGTACCCGAGGCCGGAAGGGGGGCGTTATGAGGAAATTTAGCTTATCGAAAATGTTCTGCATCGCATTTGTGTTTTGCACCGCAGCAGTGATTGCCGCGTCTGCCCAGACCCTGACAACTCTGGTGAGTTTCGACGGGGCCCCTGTGCCGTGCCATCCCAGTCGCAGGCCTACGTATTCAACGCGACGGTGGTGCCTTCGGGGGCGCTGGGCTACTTGACGTTGTGGCTCGACGGTCAGACTCAGCCTTACTACGGAGTGGTCACGTCGAACATGGCGATTGTGCCGGCGGGTGCCCTAGGTAAGGTCGACGCCTTTGCTTACGGAACTACGCAACTGATTCTGGACATCTCCAGCTACTTCGCACCTTAGGAGGGTGTAGGCGGATCAAGGGAGCGGCGTTCGCTTCTGACGATCCGTGAGAACAAAGAACAGCCGGTGGAAAGCCTTCTATGGGCCGTAATTCTTCAGACTGAAGCTACGCGATTGAGAGAAATCGGGGGGCCCCGCGGAAAAGTCCATCTGGCTACTGATAGCATCCGTCAGCACAGAACTTGAAGACCCACATGTGTTCCGGTTGTCGATTCTCAATGGGTCAAAGACCGCGAACACCTCTCTGCGTGGGAAGACAGCAAACCGCGACAGCGGACCACAACGCCAGCCCACTTCGTCAGGCTGCGCGGATTGCTGCCACGCTACCGTAGCTTTGCATACTCCGCTTTGGCTTCTTTCAGGATGGGGATGTCGGGGTCGGCGTTTTTCCAGAGGGCGAAGAAGTCTTGGTACGCAGCTTTCGCTTTGGCGGTGTCATCCACCATCGCGTAAGCACGACCGATTTGAAGATGAGCCAGTGATCCGGTCACAAAGTTCAGTACGATGCCCCTGTGATCCAGCATTTTCTGGAACTCGGCGGCTGCGGCAGCACCATTGTTCGCCAGCAGGTAGGCTTGGCCGCGCACGTACGCCGGGTACAAGGGTAGGCCTCCAGCCAGTTCGTACGGAGTGGCGGTTTCCAATAACGCAAGTGCTTGAGACGAATTCCCTCTGCTGAGTTCGATGGCTGCGTTGAGGGTCGGCAGCCAATAGAGCTTCAGCAGGGTGTTGGTCGGGTAGCTCTTCTCCAGTTCCTCGACCAGTGCCTTCGCCCGGGAGACATCGCCGATGCGGGCCAGCGTGAGGGCCGCCTGCACCTTAACATCCCGCCCCGGAGACAGCACCAAAGCCGCCTTGACACCTTGCTTCGCGTAGGCAGTGTTGCCCAATTCCGCCTCGCGCAGCGCAGCGTTGACCTGCCAGGAAGCCGCTGTCTCATTGGAGTCAGCGCGGATGGCCGAACCCACCGCTCTGCGGGACAAATCTCGCGCCTTGCTCAGCCGCCCATAGTAGGCCTCAGTGTCAGACTGTATTGACAGCAGAAGGTCTTCTTCGCCAGGTTTGCCCGCGCCCCAATCTACCTGCTGCTCCATTTGCGCGGCATTTCCCCGCAAAAAGGCAAGATAGTATATGAACTGGCGTAGTCCGCCGTCGTCTAACTTTCGTGCGAGTGCCCGATCGAAGGTGGCGTTGGCTTCATCCAGCCGGTTCAGGTAGAGATACGCTGCCCCCAAACCTGAATAGATGTTGACATTATCAGGTGCAAGGCGCAACGCTTCCTGAAGTTCCGCGAGCCCCTTGTCATATTGCCCCATCAAGCAGTAGTCCGCGCCCAAGTTGGCGTGAGGAGCAGCATTACGAGGATAGTTTGCTGTCCACAGTTCGTAGGTCTGCACCTCCTTGTCGAGTTCACCCGTGGCACTAAAATACAAGGCAGTGATAGTCAGTTTCTCCCGTTCCGTGACCCGATCACGCAATTGGTATGCCGTGGTGGCATATTCCAACGCAAGCGACGGTTGCTGGAGATTGCCGTACGATATCGCCAACTGGGCATATGCCAAGGGGAAGTTCGGGTCGAGTTCAATCGCCCGCTTCAGAAAGGGAACGCTCGGTGCGTCTCCCTTTTTGCGCTGTGTGGTGATACCCATGCTGTAGCTTTTCAGGGCTTCGAGGGAAGCTGTCGTGGCTTCAACCGGAACATCAAATTTCTGCACCGACGGCAGCGACTCTCCCAGCTTGGTGCGCAGACTGGAAGAGGCTCGACTCAGAGCTTTCAGAACATTTTCTTTGCTTGTGGCCTCTACCTGTTCTTTGGCTAAGGTGTCGCCCGTGGTGCACGCGACGGCATTCAGGTCAAGCAGGTAATGGCTGCCCAAGCTGGAGATCGTCCCGCCCACCACGGCCTTGCTGCCCGTGCGCAGGCAAAGCTCCCGGCCGACATCCCCTGTTATGCGTTCGTTCGTAGGATGGCCCATCATCCCCAAGGCCTCGCTGACTTTTTGGTCGGAGAGCAAGTTGAGGAACGGAGATTGTCCCAGTTCCACGGCCAACGCCTGCTTCAGTGCATCATCAAAGACGGTATCTCCTGTCTTGTTGTCGAAGTCGGCCAGAACAACGGTGTCTTTGTCCGTCAGCCGCCTCGTTTGACGTGAGCGATAGTAAAGCCCACCCGCGATCAACGCCGCGACCAGCAGGACTGCTGCTGCAGCAATCATCCGCCAGGGCTTCTGAACTTCAGGCGCTTCGTGCGCCACCGCAACTGTGCCCGAACTTGCCGCGGCGTTGAGTCCACTCTCCGTGTCGCGCTTCAGCCGGTGCAGGTCGGTGCCAACATCAGAGGCATGCTGATAGCGCAGGTTGCGATCTTTCTCCAAGCACTTGTTAACAATGTCTTCCAGCTTCCCTGGGACATCGCGGTTCAACCGCACGGGCCCGACTGGCACCTTGTGCAGGATTGCGTCGAACAGAGCCGCCGATGTGTCACCTCGGAATGGGAGTTCTCCCGTCGCCATCTCATACAGCACGGCACCAAAGGAAAACAGGTCAGTACGCGCATCGAGTTCTTTGCCTAGAGCCTGCTCCGGCGACATGTAGGCTACCGTGCCGAGAGCCGCGCCGGGACTGGTCAGGTGCTCGTCACTGGCGGTAAGCGTCGCGGCAGAGGCTGCCTCCGGTGCCTGTCGGGCCCGCTCTGCGAAACTGACCTTGGCCAGGCCGAAATCCAGAAGCTTGGCATGACCACGCTTGGTGACAAAGATGTTCGCCGGTTTGATGTCACGATGAATGATCCCCGCTTGGTGTGCGGTGTCGAGCGCGTCTGCGATCTCAATGCCCAGCGATAGCAGCGTCTCTATCTCCAGCGGGCGCCCCGCAATGCAGTACTTCAGAGTCATGCCATCCAGACACTCCATGGCGATGAACGCCTCGCCGTTCTCTTCGCCTATGTCATAGATGGTGCAGATGTTGGGATGATTAAGGGCCGAGGCGGCTTGTGCCTCGCGCCGGAAGCGGGTCAGCGCCTGGGCATCGCGGGCCACCGATTCCGGGAGGAACTTCAGAGCAACGAACCGATGCAGGCGGACGTCTTCCGCCTTGTACACCACACCCATGCCGCCACCGCCGAGTTTCTCAGCGATTCGGTAGTGGCCAAGTAGCTGGCCCGACATGTTCCGTTCGTTAACCGCCGGACCTACCATGGGGAAGACCTCCTTCCCCTTCGAGCACATCGTAGGTCTGCTCGGTGCCCAAGTCAATAACTTGCAAGTGAAACAAGCAAACCCTTAAGAGTGGATTTGTCCTGACCGGTCGCTTGGCGGTCGCCAATCCAGAAATAATCCCGACGTGGGCAGCTTGGAACGAACCAAGCATCGGGCAGGCCTTTGCTTTGTCTTTCCGCAGTATTGCGTATTCTGCCGAAGTGATCTCCTAAGGTTCAATCCTGGTGGTCGGCCGCTGCGGTCCCTTCATCCGGCGACGCAACTAAGGTCAGCATGACGCCAGTGCTGGGCTACCACACTGCCAGTACCACAATTAGTCCATTCATCACCGCGCCCTGCGGACCAGATGCCTCACGTCAATGCTGCGCCCGGGGCGGCAGGCACGGAGTCAACTGTTGGAAGTGACAGGTCAATCAAATACCCTCAAGACTTCGTGGCGAGGTTTGCCGAAAAATACTGGTTGAGCCCAGCGGCAACCTCTTTCAGTCCGCGGTCAAGATTGAGATCCAACGCCGTAACTACCGCTGACATTTCCTTACCTTGCACCGGTTCGGACTGGGAATAGAAATGCGACCAGACGACTTTGCCCGACTTTCGGTCATAGAGCTCAAACTCCATGGACACGAGTCCGGCGATACTCCCACTGTCGACTTCCTCGAAGTCGTAGAGCCTGCCTCGGATCACAAATTGTCCTTCCGACGTGCTCCCCAGGCCGGCTACGGACTGATAATCACCTGAGGCACCAAGCACGCGAATCAATTTGCCCTTGATCATTTCGACGGGCGGCTCCCCCCAACGACTGTATTGGTACGTGCCAATCTCGTTTGTGCCGATGCGATACGCGATCGGCGTGTCATGAAAGATCTGCGGTCCGCTGATGCTTGCAACCAACAGAGACACCGGGTAGGTGTTAGTCGAATGTTTGGGGGCCAGCGGAAGCTGGATCGTGTAATACCTGATGGGCCGGCCAGCGCCGCACCCGCTTAGGCTCAAAGCGAGCAGAGAGATTAGAATAGCATGAGTTGTTCGATGCATAGAAAACCTCTTCCGTGTGCCCTCAACATTGATTCAAGGGTCTTGAACTTGATCTACTCACGTGCGCCAAAACTCTCTCGCCGCTCTCCGGAGGGATCAAGCCACTTGAGACGGCTATCGGTCATCCCCCGGCGGGAAGCCTTAGTTTTCCTTCTCGCCGGGTTTGCGATCCTTCACGGTGTTTCCACGAATGAGAATTGAAGGCCTGTTCTTCAACGAGTCCGTCAGTTGTTTCGTGTTTTCGGTTGTGACGCGGAGATTCACCAATATTTGGTCGATGTTGTCCGCGTTGTGATCCATCGTATTCTTAAGCTGCTCCATGAGCGATGAAGCCGTGAGCAGCGTCTGCTTCAACTCGACGACTGCGGTACGGATGTCTTGGCGATTCTCAAGCACAACAGAATCAATGTGCGACAAGGCATCGTTCGCTTGCTTCATCGTTGTCTTGAGGTTGTCGAGCAAGGGTACGATCTTGGCACTCGCAGTCTGCATATTGGTTAAAGTCGCCGAAACCTTCGGGCGGTCCTCAGCAAGCATCGCGTTCAAGTTCCCCAGCCCCTCGCTGATATTTGTGCGGTTCCTGTCGTTCAGAAGGTCGTTGACGCGGGCCACCGTAACTTGTAGTTCTGTGAGGCGCTGGTTCAAGTTTTGCAGAACCTGCTGGGCAACCGGTGCCAAGTTGCCAATCATATCGCCGATATCCCCAATTCCGACCGTCCCTACGGACTTTACTTCGCTGCCCGGCGGAGCCAGCGCGGCGCCCTTCGTCCCGGTTGCCAGTTCCACATAGTTCTCGTCGAGAGGTCCTAGACTGGTAATCTTCGCCACGCTGTCGGTCTTCACGGGAATAGCACGTCCCACACTAAAAACGACTTCGATGCGGGTCGAGTCCTGAGGATCCACGCGCACGGTCTCGACCTTGCCGGCTTTCATGCCTCCGTAGCGGACCGTGGCGCCGGGCAGGAGACCCCCGGCGGACTTGAAATATGAATGGTAGGCAACCCCACTCACACTGAACGTGCCGGCTACGGCCAAGACCGTCCCAATCAGCAGGGCCGCTGCAATCAATACAAAGAGTCCTACCCAAACCTGCTCGCGCCTACTAGTCATGACATCCTCATTTCAAAGGGCTCCACGCTCTCAACTCTTCGTGGCCTTCCGGTCGCCGGTGAGCATCTGCAGATAGTCGAGTTCCTCGGTAACTTCAGGCTCCGGCACCCGGTCCAGGAACTGGCGCACACGCGGATGCGTGCTCGCTTGGAGCTCCTCCTTGGTTCCGAGCGCCACGATGTTGCCCCGGTCGATCAAAACCATACGGTCAGCGATGAGAAAAGCGCTGGCCAACTCGTGGGTCACTACAACCATTGTTATGGCATAGGCCTTCTTGAGGTTCAGGATCAGTTTGTCGAGTCCCGCTGCGATGATGGGGTCAAGCCCCGCTGACGGTTCATCGAAAAACAGGATCTCGGGGTCCATGGCCAAGGCACGCGCGACAGCGGCACGCTTTTTCATTCCTCCACTGAGTTCCGACGGCATGTAGTCTTCAAAGTTGCTCAGGCCAACTTGTCCGAGCTTGATCCGCACCATGATCTCGATAGTGGAGTCTTCGAGATTGGTATGCTCGCGCAAGGGCAACGCAACGTTTTCGCCTACGGTCATAGAGCCGAACAGGGCTGAGCCTTGGAACGACATACCGATCTTCTTTCGAATTGCGTCCATTTCGGGCTCGGAAATCTGCGTGGTGTTAATGCCTGTAATCCACACCTCGCCCCGGCTCGGCTTCTCCAAACCGACCAACGTCCGCAATAGAGTGCTCTTTCCTGACCCCGACCCGCCCAGGATCACCATGGTTTCTCCTCGCCGCACGTCAAAGCTGATGCCGTGAAGGATCTCGCGCTCGCCGTAGCTCACGCGGAGGTTGACCACCGAAATGGCTGGGTTGCCGGCGCCGGAGTCATTCATCTCCGGGACCTGCCACAGCGCCCGGTTTGCAAACCAGATCCGGGTCTACAAGCGGTTCGCATTCCAGGGTCGGCCGATACTCTGACATCATGCGCGAACTCCTGTGTTAAGTCGGGTTAATGAGATAGAACAAAGCTGTAAACACCAGATCGACAACAATCACGAGGGCAATAGAGGTGACGACGGCTGCCGTCGTCGATCGTCCAACCTCCTCGGCACCCGCTCCTGTTGAGAACCCTTCCTTGCATCCGACAGCCGTGATGACCAGGCCAAACAACACACTCTTGATGAGGCCGGTGTACATGTCGCGCAAGACGATCGCGTCCCGAGTCGCCTGAAAATACGAGCCGAACGTAAAATTGGCGCCGAAGACGCCGAAGACACTTCCGCCCACAACCCCCATGAAATCAGCCCAGATTGTGAGGCAAGGCATCATCACCAGCATGGCCAGGAACTTCGGCGCGACCAGGAAGGCAACTGGATCGCAAGCCATTGTTCTCAGGGCGTCCACCTCCTCGGTCACCTTTTTGGTGCCGATCTCCGCGGCAAAAGCGGACCCCGAACGACCGATGACGACGATGGCTGTAAGCAGCGGACCAAGTTCTCGAAGAATCGAGATGGCCACGGCGCGGGCCACAAAGTGCATCGCTCCTAACTGCCGCAGCTGATATGCGCTCTGCAGAGCCATGATCAAGCCCACAAAAAAAGTGATCAGCGAGACGATGGGTATGGCTTCGACGCCCACCGCCATGGCTTGATGGACCGCCCGATGGGGACGCAGGCGCTGACCCCGGAAAGGACCCACGAAGGTGAAATATGCCGACTGGCCGGCAAGGGTCGCCAAGCCACCCATGTAGGCGAGGCCGTTCAGCGTCCAGAGGCCGACCAGGCCCGGTACGGCTGCGATTTTTCCCGACACTTTCAATGCCAGCGGCTCCCGGTTCAGGGAATTGCTTCAGCGGCATTCCGAAGGGCGGCCTTCGATGAAGGCCGCCCTTCGAAGGCAGGGTTTCAAGCTTCGAGGGCCTGCTCCTCGGTTTCGAGTATTTCAAAAACTCCGATCAGGCGCGTGAGTTGTAACACTTGAAGAACGGCGGCGGTCAACCCAAATAGAACAAGCCTCTTCTTGGATTGACGCGCCTCTTTGAGAACCTCCAACAGTGAGGCAATCCCGGAGCTGTCGATGTACTTCACCGCGATCAGGTTTACGGCCACACGGTCTGTGCCTTGCAAAGACTCCAACAGTGTCTTGCGCAAAGCCGGTGAACTGCCAAGGTCAATCTGACCTTCCACATCCACGATCGTGATCCCTTTTTCAATTCGCGTCGAAGACCTCATGTATCTTTCCATGTCCATCCTTCACTAGGCTTAGGCCAGAAACCAAAGGCCTCACCTGCTTGACCCTCACGGAACGCTGACTATCAACGCCTCAGCCATGTTCAGGGCTTTGTCGCAATCGCTGCGGCGCAGATCACTCCCCATCGACACTCACCTTGGCAGCCGGCAGGTACTTGATGAGTTTCAGTTGGTTCCCTCCCCGGACTCGCTCGTAAGACACCTCATCCATGATCGCCTTGATCAAGTGCGTTCCCCGCCCGCTCAGTGAGACATCATCCAAGGGCTGGGCGCAGATCCTGTCCGGGTCCGGTGGTTCGCCCCAGTCGAGGAGTGTGAACTCCATTTGATCGGCACCAGTCCGGCAGTTCAGCTCGATCTCCTGGTCATAACGATTCTTGTAGGCGTGTCGAATGATGTTGGCCAAGGCCTCGTCAACGGCCAAAGTGACTTCTCGGGACGACTCCTCCGGCAGCCCGTAAACCAAACCTAGCTCGCCCACTGCAGCGCGGACGATGGGCAAGAAGCGCGGATGGCTTGGCATAACAAGTCTCAAATGAAAGCTCATTTGGCTCCGCCAAGACTCTCCCTCCAATGAGAACATTAGGTCCGGCAAAGGTCACTCATCCCCAGTTCGTTGCGCCCGATGCGCCGGGCCAGGAGGTGTCGAACCGAGCTTTTCTGTGCAATGTCCTGACGCGCGCTGCCAGTCAGGCTGGCGTTCTTGCCCAGCCAGCCAGCGGATGACTGAAGCTCGAAAAAGTTGGTCGAAGCCGTCAGCTTCTGAGCGATAAGGGCATCCCGGTAGAGGGCGGTCAATCGCGATGTCCCTTTTTCTTGGCTTCGAAACCGGCCACAATTGTACATCGATTTCGTCTGGTCGCCACGCTGTGAAACGATTTTCATCTGGAGCGCCCCATCGGCTTGCGATCTGCAAAGTATCGCTCTGCTTGCCGCGTGCGCTCCTGATGCACCGCACTTAGACAAAAGCCTTCGCCCTTATCGAGGGCCGCCAGGCGGGCTGCTACCGGCCTATGGGCTCCAGTTGATGGAACGCCGGGCCAGGCGATAGACGGATTCCGTCCCTGACTGGACCACGATCCACCTATCCCGTCGGTATCGGTAGCAGCACGATCCGGCCCAGCATGGCTCCGAACCGCCGCCGGTTCAGATGTCCTTCCGCCAGGAGAAGCCAATAGTAGCGAGCATGTTTCACCAGGCGTCCTCCGGTCTTCACCAGTCGTTGCTGCAGACTCGTCAGCGACCAATTCTCGATTCGCTTGGGCAACGCCAGCCGTTGCCACAAATTCCCCAGGTTGTAGGCCAGCAGGCTCAGCGCCAACCGCACTCTGGTTAGGGTGAGGAGAGGTGTTGCAAAAGTAGGCCACAAATGGGGCGATTTTGGGCTGTACTTGTGTGGATGGCACACCGTCGGGAGTGCTCCTGATGAAGAATCGTTTTACGGTGTCGCGAACGGGCGAGACGGGTGTAGTATGGTGCCGTTTTCGAGAGCAAAAAGGAAATCCCGGCTCAAAGGAGAAGAGATGAAACCATTGCGCCTGTTGTCAGCTCTTGCATTTGCCGTGTTGTCGGTACCCTCGCTATTCGCTCAGTCCAACCCCGGAACCATCCTTCAGTTGGAGTTCCAGACCCCCAAGAATGGAATGATCCAGCAGTATGAAGACGGCCGCAAGCAGAAGGCCGCCTGGCACAAGCAGCAGAACGACAAGACGCCGCTGCTGGTGTGGCAGATTATCAGCGGTGAAGATACCAACACCTACATCGTGGGCGAGCCTCCGCAGCACTGGGCGGACATGGACAAGCCGTCGGTTCCCGAAGAGGCCGATCTCGCCGAGTACAACAAAGTCATCGGCAATTACGTCGAGAAACTGGTGATCCGCTTCTACGAGTACATGCCGAAGCTTAGCGCCCCGCCGGATTCGAAGCTTCCTCTGAAGTACTCTGAGGTCATGACCTTTCACGTGAAGTACGGTAAGGAAAGCGATCTCCGCAACGCAGTCACACGGGTTAGGGAGGCGGCAGCCAAGACCAACTGGGGATCGAAATCGGAGTGGTACCGCCTTGCCAACGGCGGGTCCGGAACCGAGTGGGTGTTAGTTCTTCCACATGAGAACTGGGCCGGATTTGGAGACCAGCCGAACATTAAGCCGGTTTATGAGATGGTCAAGGATGCATTCGGAGCTACGGAAGCAAAGTCGATCTTCGATTCCTTCACCGGAGCGGTTATGTACCAGACGAGCAGCATCGTCCAGTTCCGTCCCGACCTGAGCTATCTGCCGGGTAAGTAGCGCTTCTTAGAGTTGGTTCGGTAGGTGACGACGATCGCCCGGGCTTGTGCTCGGGCGGATTTCTTGTGGCGAATGGCTTTGACGACCTTGCCTACGCGCCCCAGCTTGAGGTTGCCGCCTTAACCAGCGCAGAATTTTTCTACCAGAGCAAATTTGGCAAGTGGAGTGACACCGCGGTATATGCCGGGTGCCTTTTCCCGATCGGAAAGCACGCAGAGTTTAACCCGTACTATGAGCACCAGAACAACACCGGCGGAAGGACGAACCAGCAACTGAACCAGTTGGGATTGATGCTCAATCTCTATTTTTCACTCCACTAAGAGTGATCGAAGGATTTGAAATTATGAAAACGAATTTTGCCGTTATCGCTTTCTCTGATGCAACCGCAACCGAAAAAGAAGTGAATGCCAGCAGTGACGACAATGACAGAAAGGGAATGGCGATGAGAGAGAAGCTACTTAAGTCGGTACTGATGCTGGTTGCGCTTCTGGTCTTGCAGGGGCTCGCCTGGTCGCAGGATGCACCGCAGAACCTGACGCTTATCGTAGCCGGCCAGCCGGGCCAAATTCCGATTCTCCAGATAAACGGCAAGTCTTATGTGGACGTCGATGCACTGGCACGTCTCACGAAAAGTTCCCTCAGTTTCAAGGGGAATCAGGTCATCTTGAGCCCGCCAGGCTCGACCCCGAGCACGCCGCCGGTGGCTGCCAAATCCACAGCCCCTGCCGGACAGTTAGTACTCGTGTCCAGTAAGGAACAGCCAGCGGATCCCGAACCTACGGAACCTGCCGGGCAGACAAAGCCAGCCGCTACCGATCAGAAGCCGGCTGGCGCCTCTTCTGAAGAGGCCAACACCGCCGCGCTGGCAAAAGCGGCGCAGAATCCGATAGCCAACCTAATCAGCTTTCCACTCCAGAACAACACCGCTTTCGGTATTGGGCCGTATGAACGTGCCCAAAACGTGTTGAACATCCAACCCGTCATTCCATTTCACCTCTCGGAAAAATGGAACCTGATCACCCGCACCATCCTGCCGGTCGTCGCGCAGCCAAATGATCAGCCCACGCAAGGTTGGTCTGGTTTTGGAGATTTGAATCCCAGCTTGTTCCTGTCTCCGGCCAAGCCCGGCAAGCTGATCTGGGGCGTCGGGCCGGCATTCGTTTTGCCGACAGCTACCGCCGAGCAACTCGGTCAGGGAAAATTCAGTCTGGGGCCGTCGGTTGTCGTGCTATCGACTCCAGGTCATTGGGTCATTGGCGCACTGGTCAACAATGTGTGGTCGGTGGCTGGGCCGCATGAACGGGCAGTGGTGAACCAGATGCTGCTGCAGTATTTCGTCAACTACAACATGAAGAAGGGCTGGTACTTCACCACGGCGCCCATTATCACCGCTAACTGGCGTGCCCCGAGCGGTAACCAGGCGGTGGTCCCCTTTGGCGGTGGCATGGGAAGAATCATGAAGCTCGGATTCCAACCGGTGAACATCTCGGCAGCGTTTTTTGGCAACGCCGTGCATCCGGCCGGTGCTTCTCCGTGGGGCATGCGACTGCAGATTCAATTGCTGTTTCCCAAGTTCACCAAGGAGCAGGAGAAGATGATGATGGAGCAGAAACTGAAACAACTGGAACAGGAGCAACAGCAGCAGCCAGCGCCGAACAAGTGATCCGAGAAGGATCACTAGTTTGTGAAGGAGGCCGGATCCTTATGATGCCCGCACGTCTCGCCGATTGTTGTCCGATGAGGGCTAACCGGCAGTAATCCGCCCTGGACGAAGGAACGAAGACTTGCCGCCTGAGAATTTGCTGATCGCTGGCTGCGGATTCAATGTGTCAACCATGTGTTTGCTCTTACACTTACGATTTTTCGTCGTCACGGCCCGTGCGGTCCGCGAGGCTGGTGACCAACCAGGTCCACGTTGCTAATGCGAGTAGCAATAACGTATCGGTAATTACCGGGACCAACGCCAGCGCATTGCAGTTTGTCGCGGTGGCTCCCTGCCCCCTGGTGGACACGGGCAACGCCAACGGTAAATTCGGCGGGCCACTCCTTCAGGCCAAGTCTTCCCGCAGCTTCCCCGGAGGACTGAGTGTTCCGCTGAACGCGCCGTTGTCGTTGCGGGTGTCCAGCACCCGACACGGGTGTAGGCGGATCAAGGAGCGGGGCGTTCGCTTCTGATGATCCGTGAGAACAAAGAACAGCCAATGCAACGGCAATCGTCCCATCGCTACCGACGAAGCTGTGAATAAGGAATGAGGCCGAACCCGGCCGAGACACGCGCAGATGTTCAGCCAGATTCGGCATACTCGTTGTCGCGAGATCTGACCGTCCAAGCTATTTCTGCGCAGGAGTTCTTTCTTTCGGCCGTCTTCATTGCAACGAAAACTCCCCTCTCTCCCGCGCGACGCCTGTCGGTGACGCAGAAATCGCATTCTTCCAGCAGATCAACCGCACAAGCTTCGGTCATTCCCCAGTAGTTTGTGTAGTCCCGGTTCTTGGAAGCCTTTGGATAGAACTGCATTAACGGACGCTTGGCAATTTCTGGCGGGAGCTCATCATCAATAACTATGGTTTCCAGAAATAGCCACGTCTGGGGCTTCATCATGTTGAAGACGATGTCCAAGGCGCGCATCGGATCGGGAAGGTGATAGAGGACTCCGAGAAAAAGAACAAGATCGAATCGACCGTAGCGCTCGGGCGTCAAGTTGTAAATGCTCTCGTGAACTAGATTCAACCGCGATCCAAGAATTTTCTTGGCTACCGGAAACCCTGTGAACTGCTCGGGGACATAGTCAATGGCTAGGACCTCGGTGGCCCCGCGCCGCTCACACTCAAACGAGAAAAAGCCGTCACGTGCTCCAATGTCCAAGACGCTCAGACCGCCCAGATCCTGGGGCAAATTGAGCCATTCGAGCACTGCGGCGGAATCCTGCGCCCCAGGAGTAACCAGATTGGGAGCAAATTTAAACTGATGGTACCAGTGTGGCACCGAGTCCACCATTGTGCGAAGGTCCATATTACCCGGAATCTCCTTTTCTATCTCAAAGACGGCACCAGCAACACGAAAGATGAGATCTTTGGCTCGGAAGCTCCGGCCTGTGCGTTTCTCCCGCATGCGCATGTTGATTACGTGCTTTGTCGCTCAAGGCAAGTGTCCCTTACCGGCTCATGTTTACGCTTCACTATAAACAAATGCAGATTATAATTGAAGGCATCACGCCCACGATTGGCGGCTCGGCCGCTCTCGATGAGAGGGAAACGGACGCCCTTCACCAATCATGCGGAAGAACCGCTTTTGACCGATGGCTGGGGGAATCTCGCCAAACAAGGCGAAAGATGTGCGTCTCCCCAATGATTGACTTTGGGGGATGTCCCACCTTGGTCCCTAGGTGATTCTGTGGATGTGCAAAATTGTGTCAAGGACAGGTACAATAGAGTCATCGGCGGGTGCCTGTTGAGAAAGGGTAATCCTCGGCTGGCGTAAGTGCAATCCCGTCGTCAATTGAAGGATGAGCGCAGCCCAAGCGTGAGCAATCATTCGTATGACAACGGAGCGCTCGACACGAAACATGACGGCCGTGAGGGGAGACTCGACCAGCCTGGAACTGCAAGAAACTAAAGCAACGATGTTCGCTCTCGGATTGCCTGTGTCCAGGTTTCTTCCGCGACGCTATAAGCCCCGGAATGTAGGCGAATGGAGCGGTCACCTGGCGTTCGCCAGCGACCTCATCGTGGCCACGCAGCCTGAGGTGATCGTGGAATTAGGTACCCACTGGGGCGAAGCCTACTTCACCTTCTGCCAGGCGGTGGAAGAACACGGTTTGAGCTGTTTGTGTTATGCCGTGGACCACTGGTTAGGCGACGAGCATGCCGGCCGATATGGAGAAGAAGTTTTCGACGAAGTAAAGCGGTATAACGACCGCTACTACAAGCACTTTTCATACCTGCTGCGAGCCAGCTTCGACAACGCAGTTTCACAGTTTAGCGACGGTTCGATTAGCCTTCTCCATATCGATGGATTGCACACCTACGAGGCCGTCAGTCGCGATTTCCAGACGTGGCTGCCCAAAGTGAAGCCGGGCGGGATCATCTTGCTACATGATATTTGCCCCAAACATCAGGACTTTGGCGTCTGGCGCCTATGGGACGAAATCAAGGCTGAGTTCCCCAGCACGTTTGAGTTTCACCACAGCTGGGGGCTGGGGGTAGTACGCAAGGAAGGTGAAGCAGCAAGCTCGCCCTTCATGGACTATCTGTTCAACGGCTCTCCAGCCGTTTGCGAAGAGGTTCGCCGTTACTACGTTGTATACGCCTCCCATCTGGAACATCTTTTGGGCCAGCTCCCTCGTGTAGCCGCGCCCGTGACGGGCGTTCCGACTCCGCCGGAGATCAGGGTGCAAGTGTTTCCGTTTGGCGGAACGGGCTATTCCGAAGAAACCAGCCTGATCCACAAGATGACAGCCGGCGCATGGAACACCTTGACTTTTGAGATGCCTGAGGGAAATGGGCCTGGACCTATTCGAGTCGACCCGGGTTCTCAGCCCTGCCTGGTGGAGGTAGGGGACATCCTGATACATTCCCACCTCTCCGGAGACTTGCTGTGGAGCGACCGTGCCTCTTCCGGAGCCCGCACTTTTGCCGCTGCTGGCAGTGCTGCAGTGCTTCCCGGAGGGAGTGGATCCTTCGTAACCAATTCCGGTAATGATCCGCAACTCATACTTGCGACGCCGCCGGATATGCAGGGACCCTTGAAGCTGACGATCTCTCTCAGGATATGTCTTACTCCTAACCCGGCACCAGAGATTGTCGCCAATGAATTGGGCCGGATGAGAGCCGAACTAGAACATGGGAACATCGAGCGAGACACGATCGCCAATGAATTGGGCCGGATGAAAGCCGAGCGAGACACGATCGCCAATGAATTGGGCCGGACACGGGAGCTGCTGCGGGGAGCTGAGGACCGCCTTCGAGGAATGCAGGACTCCCTCTCCTGGAGAGTGACGGGGCCCATTCGCAGATTCATGACCGCCTTGAGATCGGGACCTCGAAAGACCCGGTAACGACATCCCTTCATTTCGAAGCACCAGCGGAGCCACGCGCTCATTGTATTCGGGGAAGCGCAGGTTGCGAAGCGATGCCTCGGGCTGCGCGCCAGGCCGGTGCGGCAGATTTGATATCATCGGCAAAGCGCCTACGTCGAACTCTGGCGCAGGCTGTCCCCGGTGGTGGACCTTGCTTGCGGCCGAGGTGAGTTTCTTGAGCTATTTGAGGAGAATGCTGACTACCAGAACTGAACGGTGAGTGAACGATTGCAACCTTCAAAACCAGAATTTGCGGCTTGTACAATTATCGCTAAGAACTATCTGCCCATGGCGCGTGTCCTGTATGAGTCATGGAATGCATTCCATCCCGACTGTGCGCTGTATGTGTTGCTACTGGATTCACCCTGGGGGTTTTTTGATCCCGAAGCAGAGCCATTTCAGTCCGTACTTGTCCCGGAACTAGACATACCGAATCTCAACAGTTTCCTGTTCAAATATGCACTCTTAGAGTCCAGTACGGCGGTAAAACCCTTCTTTCTTAGCTATCTTTTCCGCCGCTATTCGATGGACAAGCTACTCTATCTCGATCCGGACATTCTAATCCTGCATTCGCTTGATGGGCTGAAGCATAGTCTGGATGACGCAGATGTCCTGCTTACGCCGCATCTATTGTCGCCGCTACCTACCGACGGCCACAGGCAAACGGAGCACGATATTCTTAAGTCGGGCGCTTATAATTTGGGCTTTTTGGGCTTGCGCAATGGTCTCGCATCACAACAATTCCTGCGTTGGTGGTGCGACAAGCTATATCACTACTGCATAGTCGCAATTGAGGACGGCTTATTTGTCGATCAGAAATGGATGGATCTCGTGCCTGGCATGTTCGATGGCGTCCGGATACTTCGAGATCCAGGCTACAACGTAGCTTATTGGAACCTTCATGAACGGTCAGTTTCCGTAGCTGACAGCATAAGCGTCAACGGCAAGCCTCTCTACTTCTTTCATTTTAGCGGTTTTGATCCTGATAAGCCCGAGATCGTATCAAAGTTCCAGGATCGTTTCCAGATGGAAGACATTGGCGATACTCGTAAGATATACGACAAATATCGCCTGCTACTAATCGAAAAGGGCTGGAATCAAACGAGCGGCTGGAAGTATGAGCATGACTTTTTCCGGGATGGAACCGAAATTCCTAAGTGGGCACGGCGATATTATTGGAGCTTAAAGACTGATGTCATGCAGCTGGAGGACCCATTTTCCGGGGAGATTAGAGTGCAAGTATTTCCGTTTGGCGAGACAGGCTATTCGGAAGAAAGCAGTCTGGTCCAAAAGATCAAAGGCGGCATGTGGAGTACCTTGATTGTTGAGCTGCCAGAAGGGAATGGGCGTGGGCCTCTGAGGGTTGATCCGGCGGATCAACCGTGTTTTGTGGAGCTAGGCGACATCCTAGTACATTCTTGTCCCGCGGGAGAATTGTTGTGGAGTTCCTCTGCCGCGTCGCGCACGGGTAGTTTGGTAGCATCGGGTACGGCTGTGTTGCTTTCCGGGGAACATGGATCGTATCTGCTCAGTTTCGGTGATGATCCGCAGCTTATGCTTATGACGCCGGACTTGCCGGGAGCCCTGAAGCTGACGATTTCTCTCCGAGTGAGCTTTACTCCCAACCTCGTGCCGGAGGTGGTCGCTTCTTTAGTTAAAGCTGGACAGGCAAGCACGGACGCGATGACGAATGAATTAGGCCATGTGAAAACTGAGCTAATTCAGGTTAAGACTGCGCTAGACGAGATCGCCACCGCGCGGAATGCAGCGGAGCTGGCACTGGAGAGGACACAGGAGCTCCTGGATATCGCGGAGGATGGACTTCACCGTGAGCAGAGCACGCGAGAAGCAATGCAGCAGTCCCGCTCCTGGAAGGTGACGGAGCCCGTTCGCAGGCTGATGGCTGCTTTGCGATCAGGGCCACGAAGGACGGGATGACGACGAAATGGCATTGCGAAGGTACGGCTTCGATGCTTTGTCTTGGCTGATTTCCTGGCAAGGGAAGTCGGCCGCCTCAGGATGATTACGCAGGACTAAAGATGATCTTGCGATAGAGCCTCCTTTCGGGCTTCAAGATACCGAGCAAGAGCATTCTGCCATTGCGGCATTTCGATCTGCACGCCTCTTAGCTTTTGCTTGCTCAGAACCGAATAGCTGGGGCGCTCCACGGGACTAGGAAACTGGCACGTAGCTACCGGAACAACGTCGGCCGATAGGCCCTCCTGTCGGAATATTTCCTCAGTGAATCTGTACCATGAGCATTCACCTTCGTTGCTAATATGATATGTTCCGTACCGTTCTGTAGGAATAAGGCTCGCCACCGCTTCTGCCACGTCAACGGTGTAGCTGGGAGTGAGAACCTGATCGTCGACCACTTTGATTTGCCCTCCAGAAGCCGCCTTCTTCAGCATATTCTCGACGAAATTGCCACCTTTCCCGCTGCTGCCAGCCAGGCCGTACAACCCACAGGTTCGAATAATAAAATGGCACTTACAGCCAATTGCTACCAGGTGTTCGCCGGCAAGCTTCGAAACGCCGTACGCGTTCAAAGGCTGCGGTAAGTCAGTCTCGGAATAGGGCCTTCGTTGCGCGTTGCCGAAGACATAGTCGGTACTGAAGAAAACCAGTGCGCAGCCCGCACTCTGGCACGCTTGAGCGAGGTTGGCCGCGCCCACGGCGTTCACGTCGAAAGCGACCAGCGGCTGCTTCTCGCATTCCTCCACCTTGTGAAATGCCGCCGTGCTAATGACGATGTCCGGCTGCTCGTCAGCTACAACAGCCCTTAATTTGCCGGAGTTGCGAATGTCGACTTCCGAGTGGGCCAGCGGCCGAACCATATCTCCACGCCTTCGGAAAACTTTAGCCAAATCAGTCCCGAGCTGGCCGCTCGCTCCGATGAGAACAATCTTCATCCTGACACTCCCAACCCAAAGGAGATTCCGTGCGTTAACGGCTATACAGTTGCGCGGTTGCGTCGCCAGCCGGTGCTGTTACTGCCTCCAGCTTCTTGAAGGCTTCGATGTTGTAATACGACGGATTGTCCCAGTCGTCGAACTTAGATTTGTTGGCAATCAGGTCGCTTACTATGGAGATCACATCGTCATGCGGATGAAAGCTGAGGATATTTTCCGCCTTTTTGATGCTGACCTTGTAGTTGCGAAAGTCTTGGATATGTTTGATGCTAAGGCCTATCTTGCTACCCAGTTGCTGTTCCAGAGCCAGCTTTACAAGATCCGCGACCTCCCCCACCGTGTAGTTACCGGACGCAATGTTGAAGATTCCCGAGATCGCCGGACTCGCTTCGACGGCCCGGATATAAGCGCTCGATGCATCCTGGATACTCAAGATAGGCCGCCATATCGCAGGGTTGTTTACCGTGATCACCCCATCCCGCATGGCAGACTTGAACATCGTATTGACGATCAAGTCCAGCCGCATACGGGGGCTATATCCCGAAACAGTTCCCTTGCGCAAAGAGATAACGGAGAAGTTCTCGTCAGCCAGTTGCAGGGCTGCTTGCTCGCCCTGCAGCTTGGAGATGCCGTACGGATAACTTGATACCGCTGGCCGAGTTTCGTCGTATAACTCATCGACGGTGTAACCATAGACAGAGCAGGAGCAAGCGTACACAAAACGCCTGACCTTTGCTTTCTTCGCGATATAAGCAAGGTATGCCGGGGCCGCGGCATTGAAGATGAAGTTCTTGCTGGGAGAAAACTCCGCCATAGGATCATTGGACAGACCAGCCAGAAAAATGACGGTCTCATACTCTGCGAGGTCGCCGACCTCAAGGTGAAAAATGTCTTTGTGCAGCACTCCTGTTTCGTTCGGAAGGTGATTCCCAAACCAGAACAAATCGACTACGTCCACTGCATAGCCGCGTTCTGCCAGTTTTGGAATGAGAACTGAGCCCAGATAGCCGGCTCCACCTGCCACCAAGATCCTCATAGAAACTCCCTAAACGGTGATCCTTCTTTTCAAGTCACAAGTCCACGTGGAGAACTTTCTGTTTGCGTCCAG
>JBEKNL010000040.1:0-34026 GCA_049522855.1 Candidatus Korobacteraceae bacterium | reverse complement strand
TGTGAGGGGTCGCTCTTGCCGGGGCGCAGGTCCAGTTCCGTTCCCTTCGACCAACTGCCCAAGCCTCCTTTGAACATCGTTATCGAGTCGTTGTAGTAATTCGCTACTACCAGCGTCTTGCCGTCATTCGAAATAGCCACGCCGGCGGCGCAAGGTTGCACGAAAACCATGCTGTTTATCGGGACTAATCCGTCGTTAGGCACGGCAAGGCCAAGGCCCGCGCGGTGGCCCAAGGCAAGTTCCGTTCCGGGCTGCTCTAACCAAGTTCCGTCGGCGCTCAGAGCAACGATGTGGACATTGTCACCGGCCTTGTCGAAGGGGAAGTCACCCATGCCGCCGGACACGTAAAAAGCCTTGCCGGATGGATCGAAGACAATCCCGTTGTAGGTATTTGGGACCTGCACCACTTGCTTCTTGACCGGCGTGTGCTTCGAAATGTCATAGATGAACACGTACTCTTTCGAGTCCGACCATTTAAAAGAGGGGCTGTCGGTGTTGTAGACGCGGTTGTACCCGCTGGTCAGGACCAGCAGGGTCTTGCCATCGGGACTCACCACGGTGGTGACCGCTTGCCCCGCCAGCCAGGCTGGATTGTCGGGCAAATCGGGGTTCATCGGTTCGAAGCGGGAATCTTGGGGCGCCAGCGGCGTAATCTGTTGGCCCAGGTTGGGCAGGCTCTGCGCCGTGGGCGCGTCAATCACCGTGATGGTCAGAGTCGCCGTGGTGCTGCCGCTCAGGTTGGACGCCGTTACCGTATAGCTGTTCGCGGCGGTCACGGCGGTGGGGGTACCGCTGATGATACCCGTGCTGCTGCTCAGGCTCAGGCCCGCCGGAAGGGCCGGGCTAATACCATACAAGGTCACTGCGCCGCCGGTGCTGGCCGGGACATTCGCGGTGACGAGCACCCCCTTGGTATAGATGGCCGTACTGGTAGCGTAGCTGAGTGCCGAGGGCGGCTGAATGGAGCTACCACCACTACTGCAAACGCCGAGAAGAAGGAACACTGCGGTCAGAGAAAGAACCAGCCAATGGATGGATCGCATCGAAATCTCCTGTTCCATCGTCACCAGCACCATGACCTGGCACCCTTTGCCTGGGCCACAGTGAACTCGACAAATGCCATCTCGTTACCTCGCGTGCAACTTTATGCGACGCCGGCTTCGGTTGCGAGTTTAGACCGATCGGCGATAATGGCGGACCCAGCGGCGGCGAGCGATTTCATCCGCAACTGGCCGGCCGCCGCCTGGGCGGCCATCAGAATTGCGGAGGCGTAACCAGCAGCGTGGTGTTGATGCCTTCGCACAGGGAGTTGTTCACGTTCAAGTTGCCGTGGGCGTCAAGGGTGACCGTCCAGATGGTGTCATAGTCGTTGTCCGGCCACTCGTCGGAAGGCGGAGCCTGGTTGCCGGCGTTATAGCTCTTGAGCAGCTGTAAGATCGTTGGCTGTATGAATTGGAAAGACCACGCCAGCAGCACCCTCTGATTGGAGAAGTGGCCGCCGTTGACGAAGAAGAAGAAAGCACTGGTCTCCTGGCCGACGTTGCTATCGGAGAGGTCGAAGCTGGTGACCACATTGTAGGGCAAGTTGTTGGCGATGGCGTACGGTACAGCGGTCAACGGGGGCGCAACCGTCGACCAGTTGTGGTCTTGCGAGAACCTGACGGAACCGTCGCTCGAATATAAGACCGAACCTGGGCCGAATTGAGAAGGGTCGTTCGAATATACCTGGTCAACATTAACTTTGCCGAGCAGGGCGTTGGGAAGATCCAGGGCGCGCCATTGACCGGCGCCGACATAGTTGTTGTCGTCCCAGTAGAGCTGCGGATGCGCGTCGGCGTGGCGGATGATGTAGAGGGTTTCGTTGGTGTTGATGCCCGCCGGAATGACAGCGCCATTCTGACCGCCAGTCACGGTGATGCTGAAAGGCGTCTGCGCCGTGCAGGCAGCGCTGGCCAATGGTGGGGACAACACTGGGTAGGTGGCGGGCGGGGTAATGTGGCTGTCGTAGGTGACCAGGCTGGCGCTTCCCGACGGCGTGATCGAAATCGCGTAGATAAAGTTGGGACTGATATAGCTCGTCGGAAGAGTGAGGTTATAACCTTCGAGTTGGTTGATGTTCGCCATCAAGGCGCTCATAGTTTCCCATGGCGCCGAGAAGACATAGAAGCCCGTGGCGTTTGGCTTGACAATGCCGGTTACCAGGGCCTCGTTGTCGCCTTCCCGCTCGTTGAAATCGAGCCCCTGGCAATTCGGGCAGAATGGCGACGGGACAGGAAATCCGCTGGGTATCGACGCTGGCGAATAGGACGCATTGAGCGGGAAGCTGTGGTTGGCACGTGGCGTGAAGCCCTCCTGGTCACTGGACATAGTGACCTGGTTGAGCATGGCGAACTGCTGAATGGTCTCCAGTCCTACCATGTCGGGATAATTGTTTGCGGTTTGCAAATGGGTCATCGGTTCCAGCGCGTAGATGCCGGTTACATTCTGCGTTCCCAGTACCTGCTGTTGCAGGAACGTTGCCATGAGCAGCGACCGCTGTAACCCCTGATTGGTGAGGTTTGCCGTGCTTGGGTTGACATCGCCGGAAGCCTGGTAAGCCAAATCCTCGCTTACCACGAAGATCAGGTTAAGGTTGGCGGCGTTCAGCGAAGCGGGGGTTGGCGGCTCTGATGACTTGGGGCTGAAAGAGCTGCCGCAGCCTGCGAGCAGTGTCATGGCCAAGGCCAGGAACGGCAGCCATACAACGGTAGGTTTATTCATTCTGAATCCTTCTTACAACTTTCGGCAAACTCCATAATCCGCGTTTAGTCACTGCGCCTACACACGTTCAGAATTGCGGAGGCGTGGCCGGCAGCGTCGCGGAATTGATGCCTTCGCACATCCCGTTGTTCACCGTCACGTTGCCTACGGCGTCAAGCGTCACCGTCCAGATGGTGTCGTAGTCATCGTCCGGCCATTTATTGGGTGCCAGTTGGCCGTTGCCGTGATAGCTCGTGAGCAGCGCATTGACGGTCGGTGGGATGTGATCGTGCTCCCAGCCCACCAGTATCGTTTGATTGGAGAACGCTCCACCGTTGAAGAAGAAAGCACTAGCGAAAGTGGATAACGGTTGTCCGGGTGGATTCTGGGAGAAAACAGGGACGCTGGCGGCCAGATTCAAGGGCAAGTTGTTGGCGATGGCATACGGTTCCACGGTCAACGAAGGCCTGACATACGACGAAGCCACACTACCCTCTTCGCCCGGGTTGCCGACCGCGGGATCGATGGAGTAAACCTGCGTAGGCTGGATCTTGTCGCGTAATGCGTTCGGAAGATCCAGGGCGCGCCATTGCCCCGCGCCAATATAGTTGCCGTCGTCCCACCAGCTCCTGGGATGCGCTTCCGCGTGCCGGATAAAGTAAACCGTTTCGTTGGTGTTGGTGCCCGCCGGGATTACGGCGCCATCCTGACCGCCGGTCACTGCTCTGCTGAAAAACGCCTGCGTCTGCGGCGTGTTGCAGGCAGTGCTGACCAGTGGCGGCGGGGGCAGCACAGGGTAGGTGGAAGGCGGGGTCAGGTGGCTGTCGTAGGTAACCAGGCTGGCGCTTCCCGACGGCGCGATCGAAATCGCATAGATAAAGTTGGGACTGATATAGATCGCCGGAAGAGTCAGGTTGTAACCTTTAAGCTGCTTGAGGTTCGCCATTACGGCGCTCACGGTCTCCCATGGCGCGGAGAAAACATAAAACCCCGGCGCGTTTGCCTTGACGATACCGCTAACCAGAACTTCGTTGTCGCCGTCCTGGTCGCGGAAGTCGAGACCCTGGCAAGCCGCGCAGATGAACCCCGGCGGCGGCGGCGCAACGTCGTCCGGTAATGCGGCCTCTAACGAATACGATGCAAAGATAGGATAGCTGTTTGCGGTAACCGGCCCGCTGCCCTGGTACGACGCGGTGGTCTGATTCAGCATGGCGAACTGCTGAATCGTCTCCAGCGCGACAATGTCGGGATACTTGCCTGCGGTTTGCAAATGGGTCATCGGTTCCAGCGCGTAAATGCCAGTCACATTCTGCGTTCCCAGTACCTGCTGTTGCAGGAACGTGGCCATCAGGAGCGACCGCTGTAACCCCTGATTGGTGAGGTTTGCCGTGCTTGGGTTGACATCGCCGGAAGCCTGGTAAGCCAAATCCTCGCTTACCACGAAGATCAGGTTGAGATTGTTGGCGCTCAGCGAAGCGGGAGTTGGCGGCTCTGATGAATTGGGGCTAAAAGAGCTGCCGCAGCCTGCCAGCAGCGTCAGCGTAAGAACCAGGAACAGCAGCCATACCAGGGTACCTTTATTCATAATAGCTGTGAGTCCTTTCTCACAACCAATTCATGGTTGCGGCGACCGCTTGGCAGTGACATCAGCCACGGCGGGCGAGTAAAAAAACCGGGCAAATCTCGAAAAGGGCGATTTTCCAATTCCGGATGCCTGACCGGGGGGATTTTCACCCGCTAAAAGACCAACGCCTTTCGGCGAACTCAATAATCCGCATTTAGTCGCTGGGCGCTACACACGTGAAACTCGTGGCATCTTCACTGCCTCCTGGGCCGCCCGTGTATTGAGCAAACTGCGGATAAGGACACAAGGGGCGGGTTCTGCCTGGAGGCAGGGCCGTGCTGTTGGGTGACGTGCCAGCAATCATGGAATCGGGGGCCGTGCCTTTTTCTACCCAATTGACGATCGCAGTAAGGGGATCGAAGCTGTCGAGCGCATAACTCCCGTACTCGCAGTGGTTCATACCGGGAATCAGAAACAGTCTGGCAAAGCTTCCCGTGTCTGTCCCATACCTGGATGTCAGATTTTCATAGTACTTAACCGTGTCGTACATCGAGAACACGGGGTCGCTCTCACCGTGATAAAAGATTATCTTTCCATTGTTGGCCCTGAATGTATCCAGGTTCGTCGAGGTTGCTTCCATATACGTCGTTGCCGACTGGGTAAAAGTAGGATCCGTGGCATTTACTGCGCTATTGAAATCGTCCATCGGCGTGGTGAACATACTCAACGAAGGATTTGGTGGCGTCGAGAAGAGATACATCGCTGATTGTGCGCCCTGCGTATCATTGGCGGCATAGTTTATGGTGACAACGTTGTTTGGCGCTGATATGTAACCAACCGTCCACATCCTCCAATAAACGTCGCTGATATCCACGTCGTACGGCCAATCCGAGTAGAGTGGATTCCCTTGAGAATCCACCGGTCCCGCGAACACTTTCTGAATCGCCGAAATCTGCTCAGGAAGCAGGCAGGTCGGGGTTTTCGTTCCCGGGCACTGAAGCGTGCTGAGGCTGGCTGGGTCGAATGCTTTCTTGCAGGCAGCCATGTTGAAAATCATATTGTCCTGTAGTCCATCGAGGGTGTCACACGCCTGAAGCACGAGTTGGCCTACAAGCGCCAAGTCCGATTCGCTTGCGCCGGGGATAAGAACAGGATTTCCATTGGGATCCGGTGTGGTTCCGACAGCCAAAGCTGCCTTTGCGAATTGTTGTGTATCCCATGCCTCAGCAATTGCGGCGTGAGGAAGCCGAAAGCCGGGATCGCCAGCCACGATTCCATCGAACATATTGCCCCACCGCTGGCTGGCAACCATAGCCTCCCGCCCTCCGTTGGAACACCCGATATAATACGAGTGGACGGCGCTAGTGCCGAAAAACGACTTCAAGATGGACTTTGCTATAGGAGTCAAAGTGCCGGTCTGCTGGTAGCCGTAGTCGTATCTAGCCTGGGGGTCATATCCAAACCCATCATTCTGATCAATGTTGGCATCGGCGGTATGGCCTGAATTCTGAGTTACAACGGCGAACCCGCGATAGAGTGCCGGCAAGAAGGCAGTGCCCCCGCCCAGGGTCTGACCAACCGCCTCCGCTACCACACCGTCATTCCCACTGCCTCCCGTGAAAAAGAAGTCACCATTCCAGGTGGTAGTAGGCATCCTAAGCTCAAACTGAATGCCATAATTTGGATTTCCCGATCCTGCGGTCAAATTGCCAAACTGGTCCATCGGAGGTGCCGAAACTCCAATCCTCGTGTTCACGGTTCCCTGAACCAGGCAATTCTCAGGCAAATCCGGCAAATTTGGATACATAGTAGAAGGCGTAGAGTTGGCCGGCACTAATTCTGCTTTGGTGATCTTAGTATCTGGAAGATTAAGCTGGGCGATGCCGGCACAACTGGCCGCCGGGTCTGGTCCAACCATGCCGGGACTGCCGCATCCGCTACTGCAAAGAACTATGGAGACAGCGATTAGAGTAACGATGACGCCAGTCATTCTCGCCTCGGTTGAGCATCTACTCATCTGCATGTCCGTTCCTTCCGATTTGCGTGACCATCAGAATTGAGGAGGCGTGGCCGGCAGCGCCGCGGAATTGATGCCTTCGCACGTTGTGTTGTTAATGGACAAGTTGCCGTTCGCGTCAAGCTTTACCGTCCAGACGGTGTCGAAGTCGTCGTCAGGCCAATTCGGCGCGGTCGGGCCGTCATGTTCATGGTAGGTGGCCAGCAGCGCATTGACGGTTGGCGGAATGTGATCGTGCTCCCACCCTACCAGCAGGCTCTGATTGGAAAATGTGCTGCCGGTAAAGAAAAAGTTGCTGGCCGCGGTGGCCAGAGCGGGCGGGTTCTGGGCCAGCAACTCGAAGCTGGCTGCGAGATTGTAGGGCAAATTGTTGGCGATGGCATACGGCAGGACCGTCAGGTTCGTCCTGACATAAGAGTAGGAATTACCTTCCTGGCTCGTGCTGCCCGGAGTAACCTGAGCGGGATCGATAGAGTAAACCTGAGTGGGTTGGATCTTGCCGCGTAAAGCATACGGAAGATCCAATGCGCGCCACTGCCCAGCGGCAATATAGTTACCATCCTCCCACCAGGAAGTAGGATGCGCCTCGGCATGGCGAACCAGGTAGACGGTTTCATTCGTATTGACTCCCGCTGGAACTATCACGCCGCCGATGCCGCCGGTCACCTGGATGTGGAAAGTTGTATTGGTACTTGACGGCAGACAAGCCGCTTTAAGGATCCCTCCGGCAGGCAGCGTGGGATAGCTGGAAGGCGGAACTACATTGCTATTGTAGGTAACCAGAGTTGCGCCTCCCGATGGTGTGATTGAAATCGCGTAGATGTAGTTCGGACTGATATAGCTCGCCGGAAGGCTCAGGTTGTAGCCTTTCAGCCTATTGATGCTTGCCATTAGGGTGCTAACGGTTTCCCACGGTGCCGAGAAAACATAAAATCCCGGCGTGTTTGCCTTGACGATATCGCTTACTAAGGTTTCGTTGGCATGCTCCAGGTCTCTGAAATCGAGACCTTGACAACTGTACGGAGGAAGCCCAGATCCGCTCGGGCACGTCAGGAACGGTTGAGCGACTCCATCAGGGACGGGCGCTGACGAATATGATGCATTGAGCGGACAGCTGTTAGCGGTAACTGGTGAATTGCTCCCATGGGAAAGAGTGATCTGATTCAGCATGGCGAACTGCTGAATGGTTTCCAGCCCGATCATGTCGGGGTAATTGCCTGCGGTTTGCAAATGAGTCATCGGTTCGAGCGCGTAGATTCCAGTCACATTCTGCGCCCCCAGCACATTCTGTTGAAGGAACGTGGCCATAAGGAGTGATCGTTGTAAACCCTTGTTGGTGAGGTTTGCCGTCTTTGGATTGACATCTCCGGAGGCTTGATAAGCCAGATCCTCGCTGACTACGAAGATCAGGTTGACGTTGTCGACGCTCAGGGAAGCGGGAGCTGGCGGCGCCGGCTGGGAAGAGCCGCATCCTGCGAGCAGCGTCAAGGCAAGGGCCAAGAATAGCGACGGTACAATCGTACCTTTACTCATAAATAGCCGTGAGCCCTTTCTTACAACCATTTATGGTTGCGTCAACCGATTGGCGGTGACATGTGCCACGGCGGACGAACAAATAAACGTGAACGATCTCATCTGATGTGATATTGCTGTCTTTTCAAGTGGCATTGGTCTTACTAATCAACACGATAGGAGAAATGCTGCCTCGGTGGCGGTGATGTCAGGTACGTTTTCGCAAGAAAGTAACCACCTATGGAGGGTGCAAGGTGGTAAAAGGCGGGTCAAGTCCTTGAAAAGTACGACAGCCCCATTTGAAAGACAGTCGGTGGACCCGTGGGACGGTACCAAAGTGCAGTGCTACAAACTTTCAAGGTTGGTACAGCCCTGTAGCCGTCGTGAGAAAACCGGATCCCTCAGTCGGGCTCAGTCGCGTTGATCGTCAACGTGCTATCGGCCCATTTGAGTCAAAGCGTGGCGAATGGGGGCGCTGGAGATCTGCATCACCCCGCTGTAAGGCCGATTCATCTCGAGAATGAGGAAGACCGCCCCCGCGACGGAGAGCGAGCCAAGGAGTAGGGCCGCAATGACGGTCGCGTTGAAGCGCGTGAAAAGACCGAAGCCAACGAAGAGGACCGTGAGCCAAAATACTAGCACCATGAGGAAAGGCCATGAAAGGCTCCCTCCCGCCTGTTCGTTCAGAAAGCGGTGGGTCTCCCATAGGCTTACGAGAAGCTGTAGCGCCCGGCTCTGATCGAGTCGTTGGACATCTGTTTTCGGTGACAGAAGCGCGATCCGGGCAAAAAGCTCCTCGCCTTCCCTTTGTGCCTGCAATGGTTCATAGGGCGGCGCGTCGACACCATCGTTCGGCCAAGTGTGCCCAATGTCGGCCAATGCGATTCGGCGAAGCTGGTTGCGCGCTTCCGTCGCATCCGGCCCAAAACGGGCTAGAACGCGATCGAGTTGTAGTAAGTGAATACCGAGTTGCTGCACCTCGGCTTCTTGGGTGTCGTATGTACTTTTAGCAGAGGAAATGAGTAGGCCGAGGACGAGTGCGGCCACCGTTGCAATCAGGCCCATCACTAGCTTGAGGACCTCTTTTGAGCCATCGTCTCGATGGTGCTCTGGCAATCTGGCGCGGAGGAAGATACCAGTCATGGCCCCGCCGAAGGTGCATCCGAATACAAGTACGGCAATCAGAATGGAACTCATATAAAGCAGCCCGCTAAGTCTCTTTCATCCGATCAGTGGAGTAATCAAGACGGGCGAGGAAGGCAAACCCAAACCGCTCGTCTCGCTGGATCCGCTACTAGCCCATACATACAAGAGCGTTAGCAGAACAATAAGCAGGAACCCTGTGATGGCAAGCCGCTGCACGATCTTCTTCGTATGTTTGCGGCGAGAATGCCGGCGGCCGCCATCGCCATGATGATGGTGTCGATGTGGCTGTGGATGTACAAACTGGGTGATGTGGTCGTCCATCTCAGGATCTATCAAAGTAGCGAGCTACAAAAACAACAACCGCGACGCTGCCGGGACCGTCCATGGGTCAGTCATTTGCTCCAACGACGGCGGGAATTTCCTGCAGTTTGGAGGCTTGAGGGAGGAAGGGTGGCGCGATGGTCAGAACGGGCGCGGTGTCTTGAACGTAAGCATACTCGGGTACAATCTGCTTCAGCTTCGCGCGAAGCACAGCGTCGCTGCCGAAGTGAACCAATTCGTCGAGTTCGCCCAAATGCTTTTCCAGAAGCGGCCAGCTCACGAGCTTACCCAAAGTGCGTCTGACCTTGTCGCAGGGGGTAGGCAACGGCTGTTCACTTTCATAAAACAGTTCTTCGTGCAGCTTCTCACCCTTGCGGAGACCGGTAAATACGATCTCAACTTCATTTTCAGTCTTGCCGGACAATAGGATGAGAGTACGGGCCAAGTCCACGATTCGCATGGGTGCGCCCATTTCAAGGACCAGAATCTCGCCGTGCCGGCCCACGGTGAACGCCTGCAATACCAGGGACACGGCTTCCGGAATGGTCATAAAGAAACGAGTAATCTCGGGGTGGGTTACAGTCACGACTCGCTGCTTGCGGATCTGCTCCTGCAACACGAGGATGACGCTGCCTTGCGATCCCAAGACATTGCCAAAACGTACGGAGATGCGTCGCATCCTGGAATCAGGCCTGGCCGACATGATTAACTCACAAACACGCTTGGTGCATCCCATAACGTTTGTCGGTTTCACCGCCTTGTCGGAGGAGATCATTAGAAAGGCGCTGCACCCGCCCTGCTCTGCTACATCGAGAAGTGATATTAAGCCGAAGATGTTGTTTCGGACGGCTTCCACAACGTTGGTTTCCATCATCGGCACATGTTTGTAGGCAGCCGCATGAAAGATGATGTCGACCTCGCGGCTGGCGATAATGCTTCGCATCCGCTGGCGGTCGGTAATGTCGGCCACATGATATTCGGGGTGTGGCCCAGCGGCCGGTCCGGCCAATTGTTGCTCCAGAAAGAAGAGTCCACTCTCGTCCTGATCAACGCACAGCAGCTTGCTGGGCTGATAATGCAGAAGTTGCGCGCAAAGCTCAGATCCGATTGATCCAGCAGCCCCGGTTACCATCACAACCTTGCCTGCCAACTGCTGACGCACGGGCGCAATATCCAGGTGCACAGGCTCCCGTCCTAAGAGATCCTCAATGTTCACGTCGCGCAGTTGTGCGATCGTCACCTTGCCGTCGATGAGATCGGACATGCCGGGAATTGTGCGGAAGCGCACTCCCGACTGCTCGCACAATTCTGTAATCCGTCGCATTTGGCGGCCAGTGGCCGAGGGAATGGCAATCAGAACCTCATCGATGTCATGCAGGCGCGCCAACTTCGGCAACGCATCGATGCCGCCCATCACGGGAAGGCCATGAATTCGCGCCCCAAACTTGTTGCGGTCATCGTCAACCAGACCCACCGCAAGATATCCGCTACGGGACAACTCCTTCAACAGCATGGCCCCGGCGTCGCCGGCCCCGGCGATAATGACTGATTTCTGCGAGCGGCGCTTGCCATTGCTGCCATGGCCGGAAATGGTTTGTACCAACATGCGGGAGAACAGGCGCACGCCACACAAAGCCGCCACCATAAGGATCGTCTCGATACAGTATATGGTGAGAGGAAATGCCTTGATGCCCAGCACCCATCGTTCCACAACCAGGAAACCTGCCGAACCCATTGCAGTGGCCTGAACAATGTCCGCAATGTCACTGATACCGGTGTAACGCCAGTACCCATGCAGCAAGCTAAAGCGGGCCAGGGCCGCTAGCTGCATCAGGATGAGCAGAGGGATAGCGGCAAACAGGACCCGACGATGCGGCAGCGTGAACTCAAAACGTAGTAACCAAGCGGCTATAGCAGAGGCAGATATTAGGAGGATATTCAGAGCGACGATAAGCCAGAAGCGCAGTCGTAGCAACATGGCCAGATTCCTATTTTTCAATTAGTCGTGCGGTGCGTGTTGTTCAGCCGTGGGCTGATGACTGATGGGGGAAAAAACAACCTCTAAGTTAGAAGGACGTCGGCTGGGTTTTGCGGTGGGCCGCCGTTTTCATGACCTTCTCGACCGTCCTGCAAGTGGCGTGGATGGCTTCTTCGGTGAGTGTGGGATGCACCAGGAACAGGAGGCTGGTTTCGCCCAATTCGCGCGCAACCGGCAAGCGATACGCCGGCCGCCAGTCAGCTGGAAATGCCTTCTCGAGGTAAATCTCGCTACAGCTGCCAGTAAAACACGGCACCCCTTCTGCGTTGATGGCTTCGACGATGCGATCGCGGCTCCAGCCAGGCCGCAACTGTTCCGGACGCACGAAAACATAATATTTGTAATAGGAATGGCTGACGTATGCAGGCGGGCTGGTCACGCGCAAGCCCAGCAACTGCGCAAAACAGTTACTCAGAGTCTGTGCATATTTTCGCCTGATGCTTAGCCAGTGGCTAACCTTGCGAAGCACCACCCGCCCGATCGCCGACTGCACTTCGGTCATCCGCCAGTTGGTTCCGAAAGATTCATGCAGCCATCGGTAACCGGTGGGATGCTGTCTTCGGTAAACCGCATCGTAGCTTTTGCCGTGATCTTTGTAGGCCCAGATGCTTTCCCAGAGGTTCTCCGAGTTAGTCACGATCATGCCGCCTTCTCCGGCGGTGGTCATGATCTTGTCCTGGCAGAACGAAAATGCCGCGATGTCGCCCAGAGATCCCACAGGCCGGCCTTTATAGGTCGCTCCATGCGCCTGGGCGCAGTCTTCAACCACTTTGAGGCCATGCTCGGCGGCCAATTCAAGGATCGGATCCATCTCGCAGGGCCAGCCCGCCAAATGCACAGCAACGATGGCCTTGGTGCGGGGGGAAAGTACTTTCCGGATGCTGTCCGCGGTGATGTTCTGGCTATCTCGATGGACATCAGCAATCACCGGCCGAGCACCGACCGACACCGCACAACTCGCCGAGGCTATGAAGGTGCGGCTGGTCGTGATGACTTCGTCACCCGGGCCGATGCCGAGTGCTCTGAGCGCCCCTTCAAGAGCGACAGTTCCATTGGCGAGCGCGATGGCATACTTGCAACCCGTGACCTCGGCAAACTCACGTTCGAATAGCCTACCCTCTTCACCCGTCCAGTAATTCACTTTACCGCTGCGCAAAACGGCAGCTGCAGCCTCGATCTCATCTGGAGCGAAGTAAGGCCAAGGCGCAAACGCTCCCCGGTATGCCGCGGCTTTGTCTGGTTGCTGGATTTGAGGCAACTGACGTTCAGAACTAGCAAAGATAGGGGGCATCGGATTACCAATAGACGGCAGGATTGCTACGAAATCGATTATGGCACCCCGACCGGTAGTTCGGCTGGACGCTGCTTGTTAATTGGCTTGGCAGGGATACCGACCACGGTAGCACCGGGTTCAACGTCCTTATTGACGACTGCACCAGCCCCCACAGTCGCGTTTTCACCCACCTTGATATATTGGAGCACTTGGGCTCCGGTACCGATTAGGACTCCCTCGCCAATAGTGACTCCGCCCGAAATATTGACCGTGGGATTTAGTACTGCACCTCTCCCGATCACTGATTCGTGGCCGATAGTACACAGCAAATTGACCATCGAGAACTCTTGGAATTTCAAATTAACGGTACCTACGCTGCCAGCGCACATTACGACTCCCCGCTCGAATTTCGCACTGTCCCGGTCAAACTGTACCGTCGGGTGAATTAGTGGTGGCCATTCCAAACGAGGAAAACGACATTCCAGATCTGCGGCAAGGTTCAGTTTGGTTCGAGGCGTGCCGATTCCAAAAGCGAGTGCATCTGCGCGATCGCCTCCATCGAGCCAGTTAAAGTCTCCGAGCACTTCATCCCGGCTGTCTGTTTCACGAAGGAGAGGCATATCGCTAACGAGGAATCCGAGGAACTCAAATTGATGCGTAACGCGGTTCAAGTCGCGAATTAACCACGCGACCTCACGCGCAAATCCACCCGCGCCTATGACAGCTATTCTCTTCATCTGCTTTTCACCTCACAGTGATTTTCATCCACCCCGAACTCCGACATGGTAGCGTGGCCGGGTTGCGAGATACCTTTCCGCTTCACAACTTGCCATAAGGTCTTGCAAAGGATGTAAAAGTCAAGCTTCAGACTCCAGTGATCGACATACCATAGGTCGAGTTCGAACTTCTCCGGCCAGCTCAGCTCGTTTCGGCCATTCACCTGCGCCCACCCGGTGATTCCCGGCAGCACGTTATGCCGCCGCATCTGTTCTGCCGTGTAGCGGTCGAGATACTCCGTCAAGAGGGGACGCGGCCCGACCAGACTTAAGTCGTCCCGCAGCACGTTCCAGAGTTGCGGCAACTCATCCAGGCTTGTCGCCCGCAGCAGGCGTCCAATCCGGGTGAGGCGCTCCCCGTCAGCCAGCGGATTGCCCAATTTATCCACTTGTTCACGCATCGTGCGGAACTTTAGGAAGACGAAGCGTTTCGCGTCCTTCCCCGGACGCTGCTGCCTGAACAGCACCGGCCTCCCCATCGTCGCGAGGATTAATACGCTAACGACTGCGAACAGAGGTGCGAGAATGGTCAAACCGATCGCTGCTGCGCTCAAGTCCAAAGCACGTTTCGTTACTAGCCGCCAACCATGTTGTCGAAGGGAACGCATTCTCAATTGAGTTCGAAGCTTTAGCTGACAGCCAGTCCCGCTGGTTCCGGTTCAAAAAAAGGCAGGTTGAAGTTCGCTGGCCGTGACGTGCCACCCAGGATGTGCCGATAAATCTGTAGGATTTCCCCACCCGTTCGGTTTACGTCAAACATGATGCGAACAAGCTGTTGCCCATTGACGGCAGTTTTACGCCAGCGCGCAAGATCGGAAAGAACATTAAGGATTGCTGATGCGAGAACCGTCGGATTACCGACGGGTACTAAGCTCCCGGTCACCCCGTCGAAAACAACCTCAGGCAGGCCGCCCACCTTACCAGCGATGACAGGCACTCCGGCGAAGAGCGGTTCGACGACGCCCCCGCAGTTTTCCGAGAGAGGCACATGAACCGCACAGTCAAAATCTGGCCAGCTCTGCCGGACCTCGTCGGGTGATAGATATCCAGGCATTAGAATCCGGTTGCGCCCGACCCTCGCAGCTCTCTTGCGCAACTTTGTTTCGCAAAACCGTGAGCGACCGGGAAAGGTCTCTCCAACCAGTACGCCATAAACGTTATCTAGTTTTTCGATGACTATACCTAGGGCATCAATGACGTTCTCGTGTCCCTTTAGTCCCACTCGCCCACCTAGCAAGTACTTAGGGGGGTAAATGTAATTGATATTTCCGGCCACCAGCGCTCCGGCCGGAATTCCTAACTTCTGCCGAAGCCATCCGCGCGTCTCGGCTACTTTTATCTGAGTGCCGTAATAACTCAGAAAAACACGCGATTGCGGAATACCAGCCCGCCGATAGTGCTCATTGATACATTGGCTGGAGCCAATCCAATAGTCCGCCTTTCCGGAGGTCATCAGATCCGCGCGACGCGAGTGCCAGTGCTCCAGATGCAATGGTCCGGCCACCTGAAAGATGCGTGGAATCTTGTGGTGTCTTCCCAAGGCCAAACGCAAGGTGAGCGTAGTCGTTACAAAGTGGCTGTGGATGAGATCAGGCTGCACTTCATCCACAAGCCGTCTGGCATTGCGAGCCACAGTAGCGAACTGTCCCGGGTGACGCACGGGAAGCGACAAGTCAGCGATATGAATCGTCGTACCGGCTCGCCGCCACGCCTCGACGGTGCGGCCCTCGGCCCGCGGCAGCGCTACGTGGACCTCCACACCTGACCGCACCAGCACCGCTGCCTGGTTGGCCGCCCAGCTTGCGCCATCGGATGTCTTGACTACGTGAAGAACGCGCATTGCTTGCTCAAACCGCAAATTGGCGGCGCGACGACAGCCAGGCCCCGGTCACATCGCGCAGAAACTCATAGAACTCGGTGCGCTTCTTCTCCAGCACTTTAGGACGGAATTCCTGCGCTTTTTGCAAGTTGCGCGCCGACATTTGGCTGAGTCGCGAAGGATTGCAGATGACCTCTTGAATCTTGTCGGCAAGTGCTTGCGGGTTGTCGGGCGGCACTAGATCATCGGGATGCAGGAGCTCAGGGATACCTCCGACGTGACTTGCAATGCAAGGCAACCCGCGTGCCATCGCCTCCACCACCACTCGGGGGAGTCCTTCTGTTCGCGATGGAAGCACCAGCAAGCTGGCGTTGTCGAGTTCAGACCGGACGGCAATTCCAGCCGGCAGCTCGCCGAGAAACTTAACGGCGTCATTGAGCGATAACGATCGCGCCAGTCCTTCTAACTCGGAACGGTGTCTTCCTTCTCCAATTAACCTTAACTCGACAGGAAAAGCGCGCTGGGAGAGGAGGCCCACCGCACGAATGAGCACGTCCTGCCCCTTGTACATCTGTTCCAGCGAGCCGACGGAAACCAGGCGCGGCCGTATCGGACTTGTATATTTCTTCGGGCCGGGCGCGTAATCATCCACGGAAAGGTCAGTGCTGGAGTAACTGGTGGTAAACACCCGCGAAACGCTGCTGAAGTAGGTTTCCTGCAGGTCGGCGTCAGAAACACCCACTGCAAAACCGTGGTTCCGCGCTGGATAGTGGCGCTGCAAGGTGCGTTCAGTCACGTAGCTCACCGCTGCGGCACGGGCACATTGTTCCTTCAGGGCCCGGGTGGAGAGATAACGGAAGAAGGGCCGCAATGGATGTTTCACTGCTCCGGGCGCGAAGGCTTCGTGGGGATCTCCGACGACTTCCAATCCATAGGGACGGCCGTGCTTCCATAACAGGGGCAGCAGGTCAGTCGCGACCCGCGAACCGACCCGGCACAGCACCGCATCGTCAGAAGACAAAGCCGATCGCACCGCCGCGCGCACCCGGCCTCGAACCTTCGCATACTGCCACGGGCCCAGATAGTACGGCACTTCGATGAATTCAACTCCCGCCCCAACCGCCGGCCGATACCGCTCGTCAACCGCCTGCTTTCGTTCGGCCCGCGCAACCACCTTCACGCCATCAAAGACTTTCAGATACCTGTCCCAAAAGGGCAGGCTATAGGTCGTCTGGCTCCATACCTGTCCATCGGGAGTTCGCGTGAAGCGGAAGTCGAGAGTGATAAGAAGTTTCATACTCATCGGGTGCTAGCCCAGCTTGTGCCGTTGTAGTGCCAGGTTGTGCCGCTAGTGGCATCCAGAACCTCGCTACCGGGGCTGACGCCGATGCCGGGAAGCATCGAACTCTGCAAGGGGGGACCAAGCTGGACACCATGCACAGCAGTCGGACATTTGCTGGCGTTTGTGCGAATGTATTGCAGATAACCGGACTTCGATCCGGCGCTGGCTGATACTGAGTTGCCATCAGCTAACACGCAGGAATCTCCGAGTACCTCGATGCCGTATGCCATGCCGCCCGACTCACCGGCAATGATGTTATTTCGAAGAATAGCTACGTGTGAAATCCCATTTGCCGGACTGACCATGACCCCAGAGCGATAGGACGAAATCAGGCCGGGGTTAGCTGCCGACCCGGCATTAATAATCATGTTCTCGCTGATTTCAACGCTATCACCACCCCCGGGTGCCCACCGAATAGCAGATGCCGGCGCATTGACCACAATGTTGCCAGCAATTTTCACATTGAAAGCTCGGTTAGAATTTGTTGCGTCCCAGTAGCCAATGCCCATCTCCGACGATCCGCTGAAAGGCGCCGCCGGAGACGACTCCAGGTCGTACTCGATCGTGTTGCCGGTAATTAGAAGTGTTTTGGCCGGTAGGTTTGCAGTTGGATTGATCGTAATTCCGCTCGCATTTCCGATGACGGGCGCCCCTGTGACAGCATTCGTCGTCCACTGCGTCTGCACCAGCCGAATTACATTTCCACTTATCGTGGCATTTGTGATCCCATACCCTCCGGTATGCGAACGATAGTTGTTGGACCAGATGGTAATCCCATAGTAGCCGTTAACAATGCTGTTGCCGTTGACGACAATGCCCTCCGAGTCGCTCGCGGCCACTCCCGTCAGGTTCATCCCAACCAGGTAGCCATCGATTATGTTCCCAGTAATCGTCTGCTTTCCACCATGTGTTTCGATAGCAGTAACAGCACCGGGAGCATTGATGCCTCCTACGAACATGTTGTTTACAATCGCCGCATGTTCTGCGGCCATATAAATCGTGCTGTGATCGTGATGAAGCGTCCCGGTTGTGTTTAGCTCAAATCGGCAGTTTGTCACTTGGCTGTACTGGCTGCCGGAATATATTACGTTAATCGACGATATATCGCGGATCTCCACGCGATCCCATGTCATGCCGCGGCTACCCGATGTCGTGCCGATTGCCAATCGCCCCTGCGCGAGCGATAGGGCTGGATTGTTAGTCGCGTTGTAGTCGATTGTAAACTCCCGAAATTCCAGGCCATCGTATTTGGCGCCGAAGCTCCCAAAAATGACGGTGAAGTCACCCGCACCATCCTTTACCTTCAGCACCGACGACCCCATGCCCTGCCCCACTATGTGCAAATTGGATCCAATTTTAAAAATGTAGCTGACACTCGGAGGAGAGATAATGCAAGTCCCCGCTGGTAACAGCAACTTAGCGCCTGACACGACAGCAGCATCGATCGCACGCTGAATACTCGGGGTGTCCTCGCTGGTGCCGTCACATTTTGCTCCATAGTCGTGAACATCAATTAGCGATCTGCCTCCCGTTGCGCCACGCGCCGTTAGTGTCGGCGAAAACATTTGTGCAAACACCGCAGCCACCACAACAAGGCTGTACCTGGCGACAATGCAATTAGCCACAATCCTTGGGAAACAACGAAAAGTTGTTGCCGAGAAATGAGGTAAAGCTCTAGGAATATCGATGAGGGCCACCAGGGTTAAAACCTGCTAGAAGTTTGGTCAGGAGGAATGTGATCGCAACACCGGCAGTGAAATAGACGACGATGCAATAGACATTTCGAAAATCGATGCGGTTGGCGTCAATCGCCTCGAAAAGCAGGCAGGCAAAAATCAGGCTCCCAGCAGGGGGGTAATGTTTCAAGGCGCTTAAACCGTAGAACGCAAGCGTCCAGAGCATAAAGATAAACCCTACGCCGCCAATGCCAAAGTTCAAGTATGCTTCTGCCACGGGATTGAAACCCCAGCCTGACACCGGCCCCTTACCGGTGTGAATTGTGGCGGCAAACCGCTCAGAAAGATACATAGGCTTTGTGCCGGGATATAACGCTTTTGGTACAACGGCAGCCATCGCCTCCACATATGAGTTGTCGGTTAAGATTTCTCCACCTTGCTTACTCGCAGTCTCCAAAAGCGACAGATACGGCCCGGCCAGCTCGGAACGCTCGGGTTTAAGATGGTCTCCCAGCGGATCGGTCGCTAGAAAGAACTCCACGTCAGCATTTGTCATTTCACCACTGACCCACGGGGCTATTGCAACACGGAGATAGCCGAAAGCCGCCAAGGCGACATACGCCAATGTGAGTAACACGCATAAACGGATTCCTAATGCTAGTTTGCGCCGCCTGCATACAAAAGAAACAGCCGCCGCGGTGAGGATTGCTTGAAAGACAAGCAAACGATCACCTTGCGGCAGTAGGAGGCCGCACCACAGTACGAGTGCTGCGCGCGCGACCCATTTTGTCACTTTCGTGGAAGTGTGCGCAGCGGAATACCAGACTGCGGCAAGTCCCGGAATCAAGAATGCCAGATACGGCCAGCTAAGAGCTGCACTGTGGAATTCGTCAAAACGGTTGCCGCGCCCGCCTTTGATACCGGCCAAGTACCCTCCGATCTGATCATATTGGAGAAAGTACATGGCTAGACCAATGACGTACATGATTAAACCCGAGTAAAACCATGCTGCAGAGTTCCTTCCCGGATGACTAGCTTTGACCTGATCGAAGTGCGTCTTTGTTGGGAGAACTCGACTCGCAACAGTTGCCGTGGCAAAAATTGTAACGGCTGCGATCGCATTCAAGAGACCAGCCCGCCCGTACGCCTCTTGCGTAAATGACCAGGGATAAGGTGTTGCCGTAGGGTCGCCCATCGTTGCTAGCCGGAGCAAAAGCACACCGTTATAAGCCACAAACGCGAAGCAAAATAATCCGAGCGGATCCAACAAGCCCTGGTCTCGGAAACGTTGGGCTGCAATGGCGCCGGGCGCCGCAATCGTCACAATTGACCACGCAATTGCGGGTTGACCATCGAAAACTAAGTAGCAAATCAGGAACGCAAACAGTGCACCGAAGCTCAGCAACGGTGCGATTGGGCTCAGAAGACCAATGGCGTCTGGTGACCTTGGGTACGCTAAAGCGATGCTGGGTCTAGTTGACATGGAGGGCAAACGTCTTATATGCGGCGATCAGCTCTTCGCAGGAGGCCCGGATACCGGGTGCGGGATGAACGACGTCCCACTTCTCAACATGATTGTGCCTAAATACTTGGGCGGTAGTTACCCTCGATTCCATGATGCGATGGAGGCACACAAATACAATTGCTCCGAACTCGCTAGAGCGTGTCCCATGCTGAATGGGCTTTTGGAGAATGCCTCTTCCGTGCGGATGCCCGGATCTCTGTAGGACTGGAAGTCGAGCGCAGCTATCGCCCACTTTTCATCCGAAAGCTCCAGAGACATCGTACGAACCCCAGGAAGATAGCGCGCGATCTCATTTATTCCAGGCAGGTCGCTAGCCAGGACGGGCAGTCCCGCGGCGACGGCTTCCAGGACTGCACCAGGAAGGCCCTCCCATAGGGATGGAAAGATCATCAGATCTGACGCCCTCAATAGACGTGGCACGTCGGCTCGGACGCCGGCGAAGACCACCCGCTCGCTGATCGCCATCCGCTCGACAATCCGTCGTACGGAGGATTCGATTGGATCGCGGACGGCTCCTATGAGCAGCAGGTAGGCGCCGGGGACCATGCGAACAAATCGTTCGAATATGCAGAGCAAGCGTTCGTGGTTTTTTGGCGGGTCCATGCGGCCCACGTGGATCACCACGACTGCATCCTGGGGGATGCCTAGTTCTGCTCGAATGCCCGTACGGTCGGGCCGAATCCGAAACCGCGAGACATCTATTCCTCTGTATATGACTCTACAACGCGCATCGTGCGACCACTCAGGTCCTAAGTTTGCGCTGAGGGCTCCTTCGCTTACTCCCACTATGTCGGTCGCATGCAGCTCAACCCACCGCTTAAATATGCGGTTACGCAGCCGCCGCAGAAGATGCGCCCGCTTACCGTCCCAAGTGCTTGCGAATTGACAAATACGCTGCGGCACCCCCTCCTTTGCGGCAAGCCGGAGTATGTAGCCCGAAAACCAGTGGACATGCGAATGAACTGCATGAAAACCACCATTTCTCAATAACTTGCGAAATCTACCAGGGAAGAGAATGCCGAGCGGTATCAAGTGCACCACTCCGCCGAGCGATCGAATCTCTCCATCCAATTCCCCGGGGAGACCAGACAGGCAGCAGAAGTCGAACCTATACCGCTTCCAGTCCAGATTCCGCATGAGCTCTAAGGTCCGCATCTCCGCCCCTCCGCGATTCATGCGGCCAAGGACATGGAGCACCTTTATAGCGCTTTCAGACTTCATGCTTTCACAAAGCACTACATTTTCCTTTTGCCCTCCGGCATGTGGAGCTTCGGTGCAAATCAAGAATGGCTGAGTATGGGTGGTTCTCACGCGGACATTCCGAGTACAAGTTGTTCGAGTTCGAAGCCTTTACCGAGTCTCTCGACTACCCGAATGCGGCCCTGAGTCTTCTGAAATATCGAAACGTCATTGCGAGCCCTTTCGATTTCCATGGTCTTCCCGGCGATGAATATACCCCCCTCAACAATGCTGTCGAGGGCAGCCCGGATGCCCTGCTGTACCCTCGCAGCAGTAAACACACCTGTCTGATATAAGTTCATAGCTCGGATCACGTCACATTGTGAAGGCAAAGGACAAAACGCGTTCGCCTCCACAACACGAAAACGGTCGTTGTACGCGAATGAGAGAACAGCCGGATGTACAAGAGGAATCTGACGAAAACGCCAACCGCCACGGTTGATCACAGTGCTATCGGGCACTCCCCGCCACGAGACAGGTTCACTGCATAACCTCAGTTTCCTTAATCGCCAACCCGCCCATCTGCGCACCAGCGCGTTCAGTAAATACGCAGGATGTTCACGCCTGGGAAGCCATACTACGAAAGGAGCTTTCGTATATTGAATAGGAGTGCCGTCCGGTTCCAAAATATATGTCTCGCCAGATGATACCCAAACCGCCTCGGTGAAATACAGGCTGATATCGGACGCTGTCATACGCGCCAGCGGAAATGCAGCAAATACTCGCTCCGCCCATTGCATCGAAAGAAAGGCATCCGACGCGCCCATGTCATGGATATCCAAACATTGGTCTGCGGAAAAAGTGCGTTGTAAGACGCATTGAGTAACAGCATCGAGATCATCGAAACGCGACCAGTAGGTTGTCCGCGATACTCCTGACGAGATCGCAGTGCTACGGATAACCCTTTCGAATCTGGTGATATCTGCGGCGCTTGCCGGAGATGACGTTTTCAACAGTGAACATGAAATCTGTCGTTGTTTCCCGAGTAGGGTTGTGGCGTGACCAAGGTCTTCAGACTTACATACTCCTAGCTTAAACATGACTCTCGAATCACTCCGCCACGCTGCCAAACAATGCGAGCGCCTCACGCTCCGCAAGTTGCACATCGACATCGGTAAGCTCGTTCCTGGCTGCCGAACGCCGCACTGCGCCGAGCAGCACGATCAGACTACCGACGACCTGTACCAACGCGGCAATCAGGATGGCGAACCCGGACCCCATTAGCCCCCAACGTGGAGTCAGTGCAATTGCAAGACCTGCGCAGGTTGCAACTGTCACAGCGATGATCGGAACTTGCGCCCGGAATTGCCGTGCTGCTGTCATTCCAAATCCCAAGGATGCCGCGACTGCGGTGACGCCGGACGTCGCGATGAGCAAAATCAGCAGGGATAGATGGGTTGCATATACCGTTCCGTAAAGCAACCGCAACGCTGCATGGCCAAACATCATCGCCAGTATCACGCCCGCACCAGCAATTGCTAGTCCCATAAGCGACATGCGTTTCAGAAGTCTTGCAAACTCGCGTGTCCGACCATCGGCAAAGCTCCTCGACAAACGCACTACCGCCGATTGTCCCAATGCGTTTGCGATGAGACCGACCGCAATCACCAAGTAGGCCAGTGCGGCGAAAATTCCCAGGTCGCTTGCACCGCGATACCGTTGCAAGACATATCGCGGAATGTTCGCGTTGAGAGAGTTGAGCGCCATTACGAAGCCCAGCGGTGCAGCCAGTTTTATCAACTGCAATAGGCTGTTTACATTCAGCGTGAGAAATTTTCCTTTACCTTTTAGTAGGCGGCGTGCAAGTTGTAAGTCGTAGGCGAGGAATACGGCCAGCCATGTCAAACAAAGGGAGGCAGATGCGGCCACCACGCTGTGCCAGCATGCATATGCCGCCGTAAAAAGAATGACTGAAAAGCCGCCTTTTAGCATCATGCCGATTGCTATCTGGTCGAGGCGCTCGTACTTCTGCAAAAGGCCGGCGATGACATCCGTAAACGACTCGATCGCTTTTGCGACGGCTAGCAACATCACAACAAGGCACGTACTCCGACCATACCCGGAAGCAACAAGGATGAGAACCACTACGATCAGGCCGATGCACGTGCCGGCGGCACGAACGGTGAAGTAGTTGCCGAACTCGAAGGTCGACTTTGCATCTGTCGCTTGAATTCCACGCAATTGAAGGTTGGTCAACATGAACACCGGCGCGGTAATCGCCAAGGCCAGCGCAAACTGACCAACCGCGGCGGTAGTACCAAGCTTGGCAAGGCTCGAAATCATTCCCCACTGGCAGAGGGCATATACGACGTTGCCCAGCAGCGTCCACGTAAAGGTGATCCGTAGTGACGGTGCGGCGACCGGCATCGCTGCCGTCGAGGGGCACGAGATTTCAGCAGAAGCCATGGATTGGTTAGACGCGTCCGCTTCGCGTTCTCGGCAAAGTGGCAAGAGCAGCGACAAGACTAAACCACGCCGCATTGGCTGGTATGTGGAGGTTGAACTCGGACATGCTGTGGACAAGGAGTCCGCAAACGCCAACCGCCGCGCCAAACTGCAGCCAGCCACTCTGCTGGCGTAGCCGCGCACGCAAGTGTCGAAACGACAGTACAAAGAAGATGATGATTGCCAGCGGTGCTAGCAGCCATCCCCAGATTCCCGTCTCAGCTAGGAACTGAAGATAGTCGTTGTGCGCGTAATCGATGGTCAGGTCAGTAACGACGCTTTGGTACGGTGTATAGGCGACCTCGAAGGCGCCCAGCCCGACGCCATGCGCCAGATGATCGTGACACATTCGCAGGGAGTCTTCCGCGATTTTCTGCCGGTTCCCGAGCGCCAGTTCAGGTTTGCTGGCCATCTGCTTCCATCGCCCCCAGACATCCCCAGGATCGAGCCAGTAGAAAAACCCGACCGCCAGCGCCGCCACCAGGATGCCCGCGACCAGCACGTGTTTGTGCTCGGGGCCGGCCAACAGGATCACCAGCCCAAGAATCGCGAATTCCACGGCGAGGGATATCAGACCGGCCCGTGATCCCGACAAAAATACGGATACAAGAGCAGTGAAAACTACGAATAGCAGAAATGGTTTGGCTGGATGTCTCCACCGCAAACCGCAGGCGAACGTCACCACAATCGGGATCAACATCTCCATTAATCCCGCGTAATTGCCGCGATTGACGTAGGGTCCGAAGACGCTGGCGGAATCCGGGCTAATTACGCCATAGAGCAATCCCGGGCTGGCGAAGAACTGAACGATAGCAAATACCGCCATCAGGAACATGTAGGCAGCTATTGCCGCCCCAGTAAGTTGCCAAGCACGCACTGTTGTTGACGCGTACAGTTGTTGAGTCGCAAAAAAGATGATGGCATACCCGATGAGTTTGATCATCGCTTCTCGGGTGCCGATGCGGTCCATGGAAAGTCCAAACCACAACTGGATTCCGGATAATAGAAGGACGCCTAAAAGCGGTATATAGAGCGGCGATAACACAAATCTCACGTTCCCAGCCCGGAGACTTCCAATACCCCAGAGAAGCAGAAGCAGTGTTGCCCCAACGACGAGCCCACCCCACGCCCACGGCTGCACCGCGCCAAAAGAGAAAGGCGCTGCCATGACTAGGCTCAAGAGCAATACACGGGAAATATCCCAAAGAACGCTTTGGGGCTCGTCGGCTCCGCGGGGAAGGATCAAGACCCGGGATTGAGGCCAATCGGTGGTGGAGGTCACATCGTGTCCGTGTGCGTTGATGGCAGAAATTTCCACCGGCTACCGCGGTTCGCTGGAATTTGAAGCGGAAATTGGACGCAGGGAGATGTCGTCAAACCAAACTTTACCGGTGATCTCCATTGGGTAGGAACGGCCTCGCGGCCGCCAAACGGATAGCCGAATCAAGTCTGTTGTTGGCCCGGCGGTGAACTGAGTGGCGATTTGGTGCCAGTCCGTGGTACCTGAGGTACCCTGGGTTGCGGTGTCCAGGCAAACGAGGCACTTGGGGTCGAGCACGCGCAACCGCGGGCCGCTGTCGGATGTGATCGCCTCCGACTTTACATACCCACTCAGCTCGTACGTTTGCCCCGGAACAACCGGAACCAACTGGTAAGCGGTCTCATATTCAGAGTTCTGAGGGACGGTAAAGTCGGTTCGGAAGCTTCGGCCACCGCTGTGAGTTGTCGCGTCGGAAAAATCCAGAGTGAGATAAGGCTGTTGAGCGAAGCGCCAGTCGAATCCGGCATTGAGAGGTTGCTGTTCGAACCCTCCGTTGAATACCAGATTGGATCCATCACTCGCGGCCCGCTTGTCCAGGCCATTCTGGCGTACCGTATACGCCCACACACCAGCGGCTTCGTGATAATGGCCGGTAGCCAGAAGCTTCTCCAAATATGGAATCACGGCGGCAACCGGAAATACCGTGTTCTCTGCGGTCAACTGCCGCCAGTATGCACCGGCGGTTTCAAACTCGGTGTTCGCAGCAAGGTAGTCCAGAAACCGGAGCTTTGAGGCGGGATCTGCTGGAGGGCTGAGCAAATCACGCCATACCAGATTAGGGTCGCCGAACCCACGCATGAGTAGCTGGAAGGTTTGGTCCAGGCCATCAGGCTGCAAGCGCAAGAACGTTCTGAGCTGACCAATGGCGGATTGCGGTTGATCAGAAACTACGTCGTTAACTGCAGCCTCCCATGCAACCTCTGGCCTTTTAGGAGCCAACTCCTGAGCTTCGCGAAACGCCGCGTTCGCACAGGGCTGGTTCCCAGACGAATAGCAGGCTTTCCCTAGTCCGGACCAATAGATCGCTGAATGGGGATTCATGCTAACGGCCTTCCGGAATTCCTCTTCGGCCATTTCCTGCGGATCAAGTTCAGCGTTCAAGAGCAGGATTTTGCCCAGAATGTAGTGCAGTTCCGGGTTAGCAGGATCCAGGGCGATCGCCCGCCGCAGCATCTCTGGATTAATAGAAGAGCCCCAGCTCTGGGCCAGGACGATGCGCGTTGTTTCCCAGATCAAGAACGAAGCCAGTATGGTTAGTACGAAGAGGAAGATCAATGAGAAGACCCCCGAGCGCAGTGGGATCTCATGAGTAAAATCCCTCAACTTTGGCCGTCTCTTGGATCTCACGTCAAGATCGAAATTGACTTGTTTTTTGGGAACGCCTGGGAACATGTGGGTTAGGTAGTGATCGGCATTCAGTCGAGGGTAGGCGCCAACGCAGGAAACAATGATTCCGGGGGTGCCTACGGCCGTTGACCCTCAGAACAAGCTATTTCGACTGTCGGTTATTCTGAGGCAGCACGGCCGTACGGGTATCTTCCGTAACGTGAGTATCGATAGTATCCATATCCGTAACCGTAGTAGCCTTCTCGCCTCCAATCGAGCTTGTTCAGAACTACGCCCAAGATGCGCGCTCCGGCATTCTCCAAGATTGCGCGCGTACGCATTAAGCCAGCCCGGTGGGTTCTCCCGCTTTCAGCGACGAGCACCACACCATCGACCAGGCCAGCCATGATGGTGGCGTCCGTAACTGCCAAGACAGGAGGTGAATCGATAATTACGTGCTCGAAACGCTTCGCCAGCTCCCTGCACAACTCCGCCATGCTGTCGGAGGCGACCAGTTCGGCTGGATTCGGCGGAACGGGACCTGAAGATAGTACCGCCAGATTAGGCTGTGCCGTATACGCCTGGAGGGCGTCATCCAACTTGTCACCTCCCGTCAGTATCGTGCTAATTCCTTTGTCGTTCTCGAGGCCCAGTAGTTTGGCGATGCCTCCCTTTCTGAGGTCGCCATCCACGATGACTACTTGTCCTTTCCGTTGGGCCAAAGACTGTGCCAAGTTGAGCGCAGTCGCTGTCTTGCCTTCGCCGGCCTGTGGGCTGGTAACGAGAATCAGCTTGGGTGGATTCACCGCCAAGGACAGCAATATCGAGGTACGCAGCGCCCGATAAGCTTCCGCCAGCACTGATTGCGGACTTTCGCTGATACAAAGAGCGACACTCTGGTTCGCTGTCCGACGTGAGTCTCCGTTTTCGTGTCTTCGCAATGCCCATTTTGTTCCGGCGATAGCCCATCTCGCGGAGTCGGTATGACGCTGCAGCGGTACCACTGCGAGGACAGGTGTCATCAGCAACGACTCTACCTCTTCCGCTGTTTTTATCGAATGATCTATACCTTCCTGGGCGAACGCGAACATGATGCCTAGAACGACCCCTGCGAGGAAGCCCAAGGCTATGTTGAGCGCCTTTTTGGGGCGAACCGGCTCGCCGGGGGCCAAGGCTGCATCGACGAGGTGAATGTTAGTGGATTGCAAGCCAGCTGAAACAGTTGCATTCTTGAGCCGCTGCATCAAGCTTTGATAAAGCTGCTGGTTGCCTTCGAACTCACGTTGTAAAATGTTGTGTTGTATCAGCAATTGGTTCTGCGCCCCTACCACTTCCTTTTGTGCTGCTACGGCGGCAGCCGCCAGTTTCTCGCGAGTTACGGTAGCTGTGTAGTCCTTTCGGATCCGGGCAAGCACACGGTTCTGTTCAGCTTCGATCTGGCTGCGAATACCATCTATCTCCCCTTTCAGACGAATGGCCTTGGGAAATTGTGGGCCGTACTGCGAGACAGTCTCGGTGTACTGGTCCTGCAAGTCTGCAGATTTTTCCTCCAGCTTCTGTAAGAGATCATTGTGGACGAGTGCAGCCAACTGATCTCGGTTGGCTTGCACCTCACGATACAGCGACTCCTTTTGGAGGCGGTCGCTTTCCGCAGCAGTCAAGTCACGGCCAAAGTCTGAGAGCATCTGTTCTTGCATGCTTCCCTTGTCACCGGTGTTGACAATTTGGTGTTCTCGCTCATACTCGACTAGCGCTTGTTGTGAGTTCTCGACTTTTGCCTTTAACTCGTCAAGCTGCTGCTCCATCCAGGCCGAGGCCTGGCGCGTAGCATCGTATTTCTCGCGAAAGCTGTAGTCGATATAGTTGGTGACCAGGCTGGTTGAGACCCGCGCTGCCAACTGCGGGTCGGGATCTTCGTAATTCACCGCCAGCATACGGGTTTTTGGTGTCAACTCAACTGTAAGTTTCTTTTTAAAGGCGTCAATTAGCCGGACCTTGCGCTTCTCCGGAAGAATTTGTGCCATCTTCTTCGGCTTGATGAGGCTGTCCTCTAGTTTTAATTGTTCAATCGTGCGCCATGCCAGGTTCTCGCTCTTCAAGACCTGGATTTGCGTCTGGACAAAGGTATCGTCGGCGTTGTCCTTTTGAAACAGTTCTTCGATCGACTGAATCAATGGTGTTTCCGACTCCACTTGCACCCTGGCTGTCGCTTTAAAAATAGGCTGCATCTTGAAGGAGACAATCGCCACAATAGTAGTGACGATGATCGCGATGGTCGCAACTGTCCATCGCCGCTTCAGCAGGGTGTGCCAGTAGGTTGCTAGCGAGACATAGTCTTGAGCGCTGGCTAGACTGGCTTCCACTGCGGGGAGGGCCCGCGTGAGCGGAATAGCGGTCACGGCATCCCCTGCGGGAAGCGCTCGACGATCCGGATCGGCAGTGAGATTGTTCAATTGCATGATGTTTGCCTTTATGGATGTGCGTAGATCGCCAAATATGTTGCCGTTTGCAGTGCTGCTTCAAGACCACGCCGGAATGCCTTCTTAGCTGTGCTGTCGGGTACGAAAAGGATGTCGTCAGCACGCAGCATGGGGTCGGATGCTTTCGCCGCCAGGATAAGGTTCAGGTTTACGGGTATCTGTTTACGTCCGTCCGGCGCGCTCGAATCGGCACGGATAATCATCGCCTTGTTGCGCACTGCTGTGGATTTCGCGTCCTCAGCCATAGCCAGAGCCTGCAACACGGTCATCCCGTCATCTGTCTCCTTGATTACAAATCCGCCCGGTTTGTTCACGGCACCAACCACGTACACAATTCCGGCACGGGGCACGGTTACTCTATCTCCGGGATAGATTTCGACGTTGTCCGTAGGACTGGCAGTCTGCAGTAACTTCTTGAGATTGACGGTCTCAATCGTCTGCCCGGTGGCTTGCTCTCCAAGCTTTCCTCGACTAATCATCGCCACATTGCTGGCATCGTCCGATAACCCTTGTGCCTGCGATAACACGTCGAGGAGGGTGGTACGACCAAATACGGGATAGATCTGGGGCATCTTCACTGACCCGGTGATAGCAACTGATTTCAGGCGGGAGCTGACGATCGTGACCACAATGTGGGGGGCCATCACCAGCCCACTATCGTGCAGTTGCTTGCCTAGGGCGTCAGAAAACTGGCTCGGCGTCATGCCGGCTGCTGGAATTGCACTTGGTAGCAACGGCAGCCCTACGGTACCCGAGGGGCTGACGCGATACTGGCGTGAAAGCTCGGCAACATCCATCACATAAACGTCCAAGATGTCATCGGGGCTGATAATACTGTCGCTGTCCAGTTCAGAAGGATTTTTCAGAGATCTGGGTACATCCGAGTTTTTCAAAGCTCCGGGCACAACTGCCAATTTCGGTTGGGACAACCCCATTGCCGAAGCGGTTGATTGCCCGTTCGCACAGATGCAGACTGCGAGAAAAACACTAATAACTAACAGCAGCCATAGCGAAAAGCGGATTTGACGATGCCAACCTAAACGCATCTTTGTCTCCTCAATGAAATCTGCTACGCGGACTTGACGATTATTAAGAGGACCGGCCGGATGTTGCAGCCAGCCGAGAAAGATCGCGGCCGGATAAAAGCAGTGATTTGGTGCTTCAGACTACTCCAAGGTCATACGCCCCAACATCAATGGCGATGGATCGCTCCATCGGCTCAATGGAGATAACGAGTTTCTTGCCGCGCTCGGCGACGAAGATACCCTCCAAGCCGTCCAGACAGCCGCCACAAATTCGGACTCGCTGGCCGCTCTTGAGGAACGGATAGGGGGACCACGATGTATTCTGGCTCTCGATCCGCCGTAGGTCATCGATCTGCTGGTCGGGAATACGAGCCGTGACTCCCTTGAAGGTGACGAACGCGTAGGCACCGTTCGTCTGTAGAACAGCAAGCCGGTCCGTCGGATCGGACATCGCGCGGACAAAAACGTAACCAGGGAACAGCGGCATCTCAACAACCTGAGAGCGGTCACTCCAGCGGCGCCGCTCGCGAGTTACGGGGACGTACGCCTCCTGGTGCTTGGATTGCACTTGCTGGCATATCTTTCGCTCAAAACGCGCCCGGGTTTGCAGCGCGTACCAGTACTGGTCTTCCAGAACTTGAGCCTCTGGTTGGCGACATTTACCTACTGCTTGCTGTTCGCTGAACATGGCTCCGCCAATTGAGTCCCACCTATTACCATGAAAGAGCTAATTTTGCAAGCACTATATGGCCACACATCAACCATATCGCACCACTTTAGAGGCTGTTATCATGCTGGTTCTTGCGGTGCTGTGGGTCGTTCTTATCCGGTTCACCTGAAGAACTGGCCGTAGGATGCAAGAAGCGCCTCCAGTTAAAACATCCGCATTATTCTTCTGTCACAGGAACCGGTGCTGCGTGCCGCTTACGAGGCAATGACGGATTTTACGTGAGAGCGCTACTGCTAAAATCCAATCGTGGATTGTCTCTTCGGCCCGGAAAGACAATTCCGCCCGCGGGATCTGCGTTCGCCTGGAGTTGCGGTTTTCCAAAATGGTTGACATCCACTGCCATATTCTTCCCGGCATCGACGATGGTCCGAAGTCCTGGGAACTGACCGCCGAGATGTGTCGCATGGCCGCCCTCGACGGCATCACGCACATCGTGGCGACGCCGCATTGCAACGACGAGTTCGCTTATGACCGTGATCGCTATACCGAGATGCTGGGTGAGCTCAGCGACTCCGCTGAGGGCAAACTGACCTTCAGCCTGGGCTGTGACTTTCATTTTTCCTACGACAACATTCAAGACGCTCTCGCCCATCCGCGGCGTTACACCATCGGCGACTCACAATACCTGCTGGTCGAGTTCAGCGACTTCGCTTTGCCGCCAACCGTAAAGCAGGACCTGCTCTCGCTTTACAGTTGCGGAATGGCGCCAATCATCACGCATCCTGAGCGCAACCAGATTCTGCTCCGCCAGCCAGAAACCGTGCTGCAGTTCGTAGAACAGGGCTGCTTGGTGCAGATCACTGCGAATTCGGTCACGGGATTTTGGGGCAGCCGCTCGAAGCAGATGGCCGAGTGGCTGCTCAAGCGCGAAGCAGTCCATGTGATCGCCAGCGACGCCCATGATTCTGAACGCCGCCGGCCGGTGCTGTCGGAGGCTCGCGAGGCCGTGACCAAACTGGCCGGCAGGGAGGTGGCACAGGCGCTGGTCACGCACAATCCCGCAGCGATCGTCCAAGACCAGCGCCTGCCTTATCAGCCAGTTCGCCGTCCCTTCCCCAGACCCATCCCTGCTGGAGAATCAACGAGATGAGTTCTTGAATCGAGCAGTCTCGTTGAGTGTGGGAGAACCAGATTGTCTCATTCTGCCGCAGAATCTGCGGGTTCTTGGCCGTCCTATCCTGGGTGGATTACAGCATGAGTATCGACTTGAGAAAGTTGCAGCGTGATTGGTGGCGATGAACAGGCGTCGATCCCTGATTACCTCGCCGTTGGACTGGTTCCTGAGTGCAAATCCCGTGCCGCCTCCGGCTATGCCGGTTCTGGCCGAACGGGGAGGCACACAGCTGAAGACGCCGCGCCCAGTGCTGGTGGTGGATACGCGGGAACAGAACCCGTTTGATTTCTCCCGCTTTCAGGGCTGGTTCAGCGGAATCGAACGGCGGGCGCTGAAGCTTGGCGACTACTCGATTGCTGGACTGGAAGAGGTCTGCGTCGTGGAGCGGAAGGACCTGGCGGATCTGGTACGCTCCTTCACCGTCGAGCGCCCAGTGTTTGTCGCGCGCCTGCGGCAGATGGCCAAATACCCTCACTGCTTGCTGGTGGTCTCTGCTGCTTTGAGCCAAGTCAAATCACCCTATCCTCATTCGGCCGTTAATCCCAACCAGATTACCCAATCGTTGATTGCCGTGCTTGCCGGACTGCGGGTACCGTTTGTCTGCACTGAGACGCACGAAATGGGAGAAGAGATTCTCGCCTCGTATCTGTATCAGGTGCACCTTTATCAGTGGCTGGAAGAGAACGGATTTGGCTCTGCTCTGACCGACAGCGGTCTATGATGAGCGCATCGATTCGAGTGTCCAAAGTATCAGTTGTTGCCCGATGCAATTTTTGCGCACCACAGGGGCAGAGCTCGTCTCATATTCCGCAGAATGCAGCGTTGAAAGAGAGTAACAGGGTTTACTTCATGTCGCGCATGAAAGGAGTCTGAAGGGGCTTTCTCATTTTTTCGATGTTGCCTTCTGCGGCTGGATAGCATCGGCGCTTCGTGTTCCCCCAAGCTTGCGGTCATGTATCTTGCGATGTGCCTCGCCAAGAACAGAAGGGGGCTCGCTCTCAGCGAACCCCTTTCTGCTAAAGCACCCTTGATCTGGCAAACTACGGACGGGACGGGCTGATCGCAGCCTGACGTCCCGAACTTAAGCCAACACCTAAACCAATTGCGAGACCGGCGGCAACTGCCACGATCGTGATTATAGCCCAAGTCGGAAAGCCGCTACCACCAGATGCGCCACTCGGCTGTGGATCCAGATCCAATGTGGCAGCAGTACCCGGCTCCAGTATCGCCGTGCGACCACCACCGCTAAGGATCAAAGCGCCCTCACTACTCGTTACTAAAACTTTCTTATCAAGCCTCGCGACCTCGAATATCGCAGTATGGTCTTTGGGACTGACAGTGACTTGGTCAACGCGAGCCGACATTCCATTGCTGGTGCTGACGCGGGTCGTGCCGCGCAACACCTCTACGACGCCCTTCTCGTAGCGAACCGAAGAATTCGGGCTCACGACCACTGACGAACCGGGTTGGGTGATCATCACTGTCGAGGAGTCTGCGGTGGCGACGCGGTCCCCAGGAAAGACACCTGTGTAATTGCTGAAACCGACGCCATTCACTGAAGCAGCGCCTTTGGCGTAGACAATTGCGCCGCGGGTCTCACCTGACAACATCGCCGCTGGAAGCAGCACCACCAAGAAAACCGCCGTCACCCTGTTGAACGCTCGAGCACTCATGGGGAACCTCTAAGCTTTCGCATACCACCTTCGAGTGGAGAATAGTAGCACTTTTCGATATCTGACGTCAAGGTAAACTTGTCATTTTTCAAAAATTGTTGAGTAAAACACTTGAAACAAAATAGCTTTCTTAGAGTTTTTTATAGCACCAAAGAGCTATTAATAGAACTAGAAAAACCGTCCAGATGCCCAATCGGCGCGAGGATTCTGCCCTAGTTGAGAACCCCAGCCTTCTGCGGGTCGAGACTGCTCGCCGCGCTGCGCTCGTCGCAGCGGGCCGGCTCGGCGACCCCGGCGGAAGCCGGGGGAGTAAGGCCCGACCGGCAGTTTGTGCCGGACACGCCCCGTGGAAGGGACCGGAAGGTGATATAAATACGCTCGTCCTTCCCGAAGTTACCGAATGCCACGTTATTGATGGCAGCCCAAGCTTTCCGGCTTGGGGTTCCTGAGAGTCACAGTCACCGCGTTCATTGCATTGCCGACAGGCGCATGCGCCCGTCTGCCCGCGGGACTCGAGGATCTGATACACGGGAATCCAGTACACACTCGTTGACTCCATTGCCACTGAGCGAATCCCGCACTGCTGTAGCCAGTCCGCAAGTGCATTCAGATCGCGAGTGAAGGTTGGGAAACTGCGGACAGGTTGGGAATCACGATCAGCGCTGACTGCGACGAACAACTCGCTCGCACCTACATCGACGCCGGCTGCATGCGGGTGCAAGATGGGCAATTCCTCGCACCGTCTGATTATTCGCGCATGCTCGCCCGCGCTTTCACCAGTTGAGCCTGGCGAAGCGGGCATAACATCCGCTTTCGCTTGACTTGTTGCCCACGGCAAGCGGCAATGTCATGCGAACCGGAGAACACGCATGACCGATGCAATCAGCGCAAAACTCGAAGAATTACCCCACTTGCGGACCTCCAA
>JBEKNL010000039.1:0-90242 GCA_049522855.1 Candidatus Korobacteraceae bacterium | reverse complement strand
TATCTGCTGGTCTGTCACCATTCGGAAAGCGCTCTCCTGGAACGCTTTCCCAATGGTCTCAACTTACTTCAGATAGGGAGAAATAATTGTCGCCGGCCAGGAACTTTAATTTTCGCTGATCATCCAGTGTTTCGGGGTGGATGTGGAAGATCTGCAGGACGTAGAGATTCTGCAGAACAGAAAGCGGCTCAGTTTGGGGGAGCTGTCTTCAATAGCATTTGCTAACAAAACGAAACAGGCCTTTTTGACAGACGATCAAAAGGCAAGGCGGTTAGCAGAACGAGTCCTCCAGCCAGATCACGTTCAGACCATACCGCACTTATTTGGTTGGCTGCTTTTTACGGGTGCACTCCAGGATTCAGACAAAGATTGCGTAATCGGAGAACATGCTGCGATGAAACGGCCACTTGGACGATTCTTCGAGGAAATGTATCTTTCGGCGCTCGAACAGCGCCTCAAATCTAAGCTGTGCGGGGAGCAGTCGTAGGCGACTGGAACACGATGGGTGTACCTGATGCACAAGATCCGGTCGGCTCGCAGAACATCCGTAATGGAGACTGAATGCGTGTGACGGTTTCAACATTTAATAAACTTTTTCACTCCAAACGGGGACTTCCAGCGGCCCAGCTGCAGCACTCCAACCACGGTCGGTGTCAAGGGGTCACCATCACCCACTAGAAACTTTCCTTTGAATTTCTTGAAAGCCGTGATAGGCAACTCCGTATGCCGTCAATCGTTGCAAGTGTTGCAGAGTTTCGAGCACACCTTCCCGCGAGAAACGATCAAGACTCCAGAACAACAGACAGTCAAACTCACGGCGGGATGCTCGTACCTCCTCCGAGATGCACCCCCGGCAGGAAGTCCCCCGGCCATGTTACTGAACAGGGAACTTTGGCCTCCACCATCCGTTATTCGTTGACGAGCCACTCATCGAGAAACGTGACTATCGAGCTTCCGGCGACGATGGCCACGTGAAGGATTGCCGACACGAAAGCCGGTTCCAGTGGCAACGGTTGATGCAACGGAAAGCTCTGTCCCGTGACCTTGTTATACTTCTCGTCCACGATGGCCCCTCGATGCACTACTAGATGTCTGGTTGCTTCGAGGATTAGCAGGTTCTTATCTTCAAGCGCGTCCTGTAAGCAAGCCTTTTCCCCGAAAGCAGCCACATACCCCTTGCGGATCTCATTTACATCGCTGAAATCAATTCGCAATTTCAGAATGTCTCCTATATGTTGGCGGAGGTCAAAGTTGTACTTTGCAGCCAGCCAGAGAGGAATCCCTTTCGCCGAGATACCCTCAGGAGTCCCGCCTGGAAATAACCGCTGGGGAACTGATTGTGCCGCTTCAGTCGGTCTGGCATTCAAGGCGAACTGCCAAGCATCACCAGCTAGAACTTCAAAGGCTGTCCATGTCGCACTTATCAGCGAAAGCACAACCATCCGAAGCTGGCGTTGCATCATTTCCATATCCAGAAGGCCTGCCAAGTGCTTGTCAGCGTCAAGGGCTAATTCACCGGTATGTCCTTCCTGAGCCTTCCATTCGCTCAGTCGGCGCGCCACCTCATCATCAACCCGCTTCTTGCTTGTCTTGTCGGTGTAATCAAGTCCCCGATTTGCTAGTGGCAGATAAACATCCAGAAATATTAACGTTTGCTTTTCCCGCATCGCGGAGTAACTCAAAAGGAAATGGGGCAACTGTAGCAGGTTCATCGCCCCTTCGACATTCGTCCAGAAAGCGTCTGCAATTGGTCTGAATCCTTGGTATTTAACACTGGCCACAGCCGCCTTTGCAATATCAAAGTCGAAGTTGATTTCGGACAGGAATGTTCTTGAGATTGTTTCGTCGTTCATGAGCACCATCGTGTTTCAGCTCCGTTACACCCAAAAGAATTTCATGCCTGCAACGGATGGCTTGTCAATGAGTACTGCCGCATTGGGCACGTTTCAAAGGCATCCTGAACCGATTAGGAAGCATTCCAGAGTCTGGGGTCTCCCTGCCTTATGCGTCAACGGGCAAGCGTACACGATACGCCTGAGGGTTATGCTGCCAAAGCAAAAACGTATTCCGCTGAGCCGCTCTGGGCAAAGCACTCTGGCTCGCGTGACAGTTAGTTTGAGCGCCAAGGCTCCCAGTTCCTCTTTGCTGCCTCATCTGGAAAGGTGGGAGCAAATAGCTCGTAATGAGTGCAAACGTTGCAGACAAAGATGCGCACTCGGATTGGATTGATTGGACGGCTCATCGCGTCAAGACCTGTGAGTTGCACGTGCGCTCCGGGATTGTGTTCCTGATAGAAGCCTTTACCACACACGCGACAGGGGAGAGTGAGTTGTCCCCTCCGATTGAGCATTGGCTGTCCGCCTTCTAAGGTAGCCAAGGTCTTGTCAACCATTTCGAGTAACTCCTGAGCAGACCTGAGACATTGCTCAGGTTCTTCAACTACGCAATTTTCCATAATCTCGTTTATGGTCGGCATCTTCGGGTCATGTGGGAATAGCACCGTGACATCATAAGCGGATCTTCGGTAATACTCACGGGGAAGCTTGAGACGCCCACTCACCATGCACCATAGAAGCTTGCCAAGCATATATACATCGAAGTTCGGCTGCACGTGTTCTAACCGCTCTCCTAAGTCGCCCCATTGTGGCATGTAGTCACGAGGGCCTACTCTTTCATTAGTCATTGTCAGGCGTTCGACTTGGTCGGGAAGGTAGACGATTCCGAAATCTCCAAGGACAAGTTGGTCGTCTCCAGCAACAAAAACATTGGCTGGCTTGATGTCCCGATGAACAATATTTTCCTTGTGCAACGATGCTGCTGTTTCCACCACTGACCGGAACGCTTTGAGAGCACCAAGCGCATTTCCCTTGTACATGTCGGGGTGCTTCTCGGCGCTGCGGCGCGGCATGAACTCCGTCACTATCCACCTTTCTTGTTCGTTGGCCGCAAGTAGTTTCAATAGTCCCGGCTTATTTTGCCGAAGCACAGCAATCTCGTTTTTCAGCCGCCTAACTGCTTCCTCAGCCTCCGGCCCACTTTCGGAAATCTTGAACATTTTGAGCGCGCCGAGTTCGGAGTCAAGGTCAGGGCGCGCATATGCCCATATGGACATTGCCAAGCGGTCAATGCGCTCAGACGCTTCACTGGGGGTCAAGATTCCGAAAGGATTAAGGCCCCGAACTTCTTTAAGAACATCACTTCGCTCTTGGACTCTCGATGGACTCCGAACCTTAAAGACCCTGCTTTGTCCGCCTTCGCCAAGCAGCTCTAGCTGCTCCCAACCGCCGACTATTGTCATCGCCGACTCCTTCAGTGCACAGTTCGTATCGTACACGCCGTGCTGTCCTTCATTATATTTAATACTTACAACACATTTCACCAAATTGACGTGACCAATTTCAAGATACAAAAGGGCTGCCCAGAGTGGGACCCCCCCTGTTTTGACGCTTCAAGCCGCACAGGCGTAAACAATACGCTTGAGAGTGTGTTTTTGGCGACGTGTGTCCCCCACGCCCAATTTCCAGCGCTAATTCCAAGCGCTGCCAGAATAGCGTTTGCAGGGCGTAGAAACCGCTACGGGGGCCAACGAACCCGTTGATGACCCTTTGCCTACCCCCGTTTAATCAAAATTCCTATAAAGGCTCTTTAGAGCGATTTTCCAGCGTATACGATACGCAGGACTGAATTGAGGGGTAGGGTGATATTATGACCATTCGCACTGCCCCTGATATCGCAATCAAAGAAAGGACAACATGGACATTCAAAGCATAGTGGCGCAGCTCAGAGAAGAAACCAGCCGTATCGAAAAGGTAATTGCAGCTCTTGCGGGACTAGATTCCCAAACTGCAAGACGGGGTCGTCCACCCAAGGTGAGTAAGGCGGTGCAAGCAAGTGGACGGAAGCGTCGAACCATGAGTGCATCGGCACGAGCCAAAATAGCTGCTGCACAACGTGCACGGTGGGCCAAGCAAAAGGGGAAGGCTACGGCAAAGAAGGCCGAGCCTCACCGGAAGAAAACGACTGGTCGGAAGCCGATGAGTGCAGCCATGCGGAAGAAATTGTCGGCAATGATGAAGGCAAGGTGGGCGGCGAGGAAGAAGGCGACGTAACTGATGAGCGCTACCGCACAAGCTGCACGTTCACTGGAACTTGTTCGCCCGCTGGCGTTCTTTGACTTGGAAACCACCGGGATTGATGTCGCAGCGGATCGGATCGTCGAAATCGCTGTTATCAAGTTGCTACCAGACGGGACCGAGGAAACTCTGCATACCCTCATCAACCCCGGTGTCCCTATCCCCGCTTCAGCAAGCGAGGTTCACGGCATCTGCGACGGGGATGTGCAGGGAAAGCCTACCTTTGGCGAGATAGCAGAACGCTTGGCGCAGTTTCTGAACGGGTGCGATTTAGCTGGTTTCAACGTGGTGCGATTTGACCTCCCACTACTGAAGGCTGAATTCAGTCGAGCGGGACTGGCCTGGTCAGAGGGAGACCACAAACTCATTGATGCTCATATCGTTTATCAGGAGAAAGAGCGTCGAGACTTAACCTCTGCCGTGAAATTCTATTGTGGCGAGGAACACGCCGATGCCCACTCCGCCCTGGCCGATGCCCGTGCGACCAGAATGGTCCTGGAAGCACAAGTTCGCCGCTATCCGGACCTGCCCAGCAGCGTTGAGGGCTTAGATACCTTCTGCAAAGAGGCACGACCCAATCGATTTGCCGACTCGGGGTATTGGTTCTCAATCAAGAATGGCGTACTGACCTTTAACAAAAGCCAGCACAGGGGAAAACCACTTCTGGAAGTTGCGAAGTCGGATCCTGGCTTCCTGAGCTGGATGCTATCGATAGATGTGCCAGATGATACCCGGGAGATCGTGCGGAATGCGCTTTCCGAGGCGGGACAGAGCGCCTGAGCTCGGCCTTCATGGGCGGAGGAATTGCACCCCTCCGCAAATTTGCATTTGCTTGGAGACGGCTGACTTTCATCTCCCAAACCCGCTCATCGGCATGACCGATGTTCCGTATCCTGCGCTTCGTGACCTCGCGGTAATATCCCCCAAGGTCGTGGCGCACGTTCCCGTTTTCAGACCCCCACTAAAGGGGACCCCGCCGCTGACCGCCGTACCGCCGCTCGGAAGTCATTCAATACTCAGGTCTCTGCAATGCGGGCCCACGCCGCTGATGTCCTTTCCAAGCTGGGAAACGCCAGGTAACCTCCTGACTTTAGCTGTTTTCTGTTTAGCCATGGTATTAGAGAGGTGGAGAGAAAAGATGAGAAACCTGGCAGAGATCGAAAATCCGAAAGCTTAGGCAAAGAAGCTTGCTTAGCGATCCAGCTTTCGCGAAGCACGAAGCTCGCGACCAGAAACTGCTCAAACAGCCGAAGTGAAAAGACCAGAACTGCTGTCTTCCCAAACCAAAACGCTTTTGAAGCTGGGCGCGATAACTTATATCGCGAGCAGAAAGCTGCCCGATGTTCCTTTCTCCCAGCGGACCGCCGCGCAACATCTTGAAGACACCGCCATAAGGGTCGCCCGTGGATACCTCATTGGCATCGGGATAATTGTTGTTCTGGGTATCATCGGACTCATCGTTGAAATCATTGGAGGCCACTGATGCCTGCCTGGGTTAAAAATGCGATCGCAGCCATTGCAGGCCTGGGAGGCATGAAGCTTCTGGCATTGTTTCTTCCTGCGATGTCTGTCTCGGAAGTCCTATGGAATAGGGTTATGCCACCTGTGGTTATCGTCCTCGTTGTCTGGGGCATCGTCGCAATAATTTGGGGGCTGATTAAGGGTCTGATCGTCCTGATTAATTGGCTGATCGGCTTCGGGAGAAATTCAATCATCATGGACAGGGACGATGTCGCCGAGCCCAAACCTGAGAAGTACGGTTGCGAGTGTCCGAACAGCATCCCACAAGTTACTCTTGAAAGTGCTGAGCCGAATCCAAAACCTGAACCAGAGCCTGAACCTGTGAAAATCCCAGTGTACTGTACTAAATGCGGTAATCAAATCGATGGCTCGGCCTATTGCACTGCCTGTGGCAAGGCAGCCAACAGCCCTCTTCCAGAGCCCGAACCAGAACCCGAACTACCTATTTTTGCCGACGTTTCGGGGCGTGAGTTGTTTGGAGATAAGTGGCTAAACTACGAGGCCGCTGTAGCTGGGTATGAAAAAGCCAAAGCCGAGGCTGAACGCGTGCGCAGTGATCGCAGTGAGAAAGCACATCGGCAAGAATGGTGGCAAGAGTGGGTGGAAGCAAACTTGGCTCACGTCCATCTGGCAGCTAACAAGTACGCCAACGAAGCAGAGAGGAAAGCAGACTTAGAGAAGATGGCCGCCTACAATCTGCATCTTGCCGAATGGCTTAAGGAAGACTGGAAAGATGCTAAAGCAGCGTACGAAAAAGCCCAAGACCTGGCAGGACAAGACTCCTGCACCAATTTAGCTTGGTCGCTTTATAATCTACAGGTTGGGCACAAAAAAGGAGTCAAAGACAGAGCACGTTGGCAAGAGTACGTGGAATATCTGGCAGCCGATGTCCACTTGAAAGCCGACCGAGCTGGGGTCGACAAGTATGCCACTGAAGGAGAGAAGGAAGCAGATCGAGAGAAGATGAGAGCCTATGGTGTGAGAGTTGCTGAGTACAACAAGCAAGCAGAAGCCGCCCGAAAGATCCAGTCGCTTCTGAAGATAGCCGAGAGGCCTCGTGGTAATGACGGCGCAAGTAACGGAAACGAGGCGGTAGCCGCGCTGGAGAAAGCTCAAGAATTAGCGTCTAAGCATCGGTTGGAGATTGATTTTGTTGTGAGATAACCTAGCCAGCGAGCCATGCTGAAACAAGGAACCATTTTTGACGGAAATGGGAAGATCGTCGGATCGAAGATCATCGGCTTTCAGAACGACGATGTGACCGTGGTGCACGACGAGCATAGACGCATCACTGGAAGTTCGAGCGAGAAGTTCGGAACCACCCGCGATGAGAAGGGCAGAATCGTGAGTTGCGGTAATCATCCAGACCAACCCTTTCCGCGCAAGCACCTATGAGTGAACCAGAAAACAACGAAGAAACCGCAGTGAGTGAACATCACGGCAGAGTGCCAATCCGTATTCCTGCGAACATGGACGCAATGCTTGAGCACTTCGTCGAACATCGGGGAGAGGTCATCGGATGGTGCCTGTTGTGCGACAGCGCGATTCGCACCGAGGACGATCTCCTGCCCGGTACAGACACGCATGATTGCGAGGCAGGGCGAGAGTTGGAGGCGAGGGGCAGCCTGGCCGGGGATGGGCAGCCTGCACAGCACCAGATCGAGGCCACCACGGACGAAGAACAGGACGATGCGATTGAAAACCTGCCTGACCGAGCTGTGACTCGCCATCGGTGCCGGGTGCGGCGTCGCTTTCGCTGAGGGTATCTACATGACCAAGCGCAAGGCCAAACCGGAGCCGCAGGTGGGAATTTTCTGGTTGGTCAAGGGCACGCTGATCCTGAAAGGCGTGCCTCTCGGCGAGGCGGAGGCTGGGGGACGGTATCTCAACGCGCCAGCCCATGAGGGCTACTGGGACCAACTGCGACGCCGAAGGGCGGTTCCGCCTGAGATGGACTACGATGAGGCGCCGCGTGGGCGCGTGGTCTACGACACCATTGCCAATCGATTCCATCTCTATGCGGACCGGTGCATACTCGCGGACAAGAAGCTGATAGAAGAGATCATCGCTCAGCTGCGATTGGCGGAGCAGCGGATTGAGATCGCGCCCGATCTGCACTATCGCTGCACGAATTGCCTTCGGGTTAACGACAAATGAGGAAACACGACCGAAATCGCTGTGGGGGCATAACCGCGCCGCCATTCCCGATAGGTTCGGAGATAGCAGATGAGTGACAGACCGAAGCGAGCCGCGCTGTACGCGAGAGTCTCAACATTCGACCAGCACCCCGAAACGCAGTTGCTCGACCTTCGGCAGATGGCTGCCCAACGCGGCTACGAGATCGTTGGCGAGTACAGCGATACGATCAGCGGAGCCAAGCAGAAGAGGCCTGGGCTCGATCAGCTCATGACAGATGCCCGGCGTGGGCGGTTCGATGTCGTCCTGGTAGCAGCGTTCGATAGGGTCGCCCGGTCCACCAGGCACTTCCTGGAGGTCCTGGATGAACTGAACCACCTTAAGATCGAGTTCGTCAGCTTTCGGGAGAACGTCGATACCGGTGGCCCGCTAGGTCGCGCCATGACAGTCATCATGGTCAGGGCAGGGATGAGACGCGCCCGTCTCGAGGGCATACAGCTAGGCAGGAAGCCGCTCAACGTTGATAGGGCTGCGATTGTTCATGACCGACTTTCGGGGATGAGCTTGACTGCTGTTGCTAAGAAGCACGGGGTTTCACGAGGAACTGTCTGTCGCTTAGTACTCTACTACGTAAATACAGTGACGTATTTATTGCTTGAAAATTGGCGCAAACATCGACTAGGCTTGCCCTTGGGGACATGCCTTGCCACGTTCAAGCCCTTTTCGTATCGTTCTTGCGCCCCAGGAGCGGGAAGAACTGGAGGCCCGAACTCGAAAATATACGTCACCGTATCGAGATGTCATTCGAGCTAAGATTGTCCTCCTGGCGGCGCAAGGTCTGCCCAACCATAGCATCGCCACGCGCTTGGACACGCCGCGGCAGATCGTCAGCAAGTGGCGCAAACGATTCGCCTTAGCCCGTCTGCCGGGCCTCGACGAACAACCTCGGGGCGGGCGTCCCGCGCTCTTTTCCCCCCAGCGTCGTCGTGCAGGTCAAAGCCCTCGCCTGTGAGCTTCCTCATCGCCTCGGACTGCCGCTATCACGACTGTCCCTCGCCGATATCCAACGCGAGGTGGCTGCCCAAGGCATAGTCGCTCAGGTCAGCGGTACTACCCTCTGGCGCTGGCTGAGCGCTGATGCCCTCCGCCCCTGGCAGCACCGCAGTTGGATCTTTCCCCGCGATCCGGATTTCGCTCTGAAAGCGGGGCGCATTCTCGATCTTTATGCACGCCTGTGGCAGGGAGCGCCCCTACAAAGCAATGACTTCGTGATCTCCGCTGACGAAAAGACCAGCGTTCAAGCGCGACGCCGCAAGCAACCCACTGTACCCCCCGCTGCCGGCCGTCCTATGCGCGTAGAACACGAGTATTTTCGTGAAGGCGCGTGGACCTATCTGGCAGCTTGGGACGTCCATCGCGCCAAACTTTTCGGTCGCTGTGAGAAGAAAGGCGGTATCGCTCCCACTGATCGTCTGCTGGCTGAGGTCATGAGTCAAGAGCCCTACAAGTCAGCCCACCGCGTCTTCTGGATCATGGACAACTGCTCGGCTCATCGCGGCCAAAGGGCGGTCGAACGCATCCGATCCCGTTGGCCCAATGCCATCCTCGTGCACACGCCAATTCATGCCAGCTGGCTCAATCAAGTCGAGATTTATTTCTCCATCGTCCAAAGGAAAGTACTCACTCCCAATGATTTCTCCTCGCTTGCCCAACTCGAACAGCGCCTTCTCGACTTTCAAAAACACTACGAGCAAACTGCTACCCCATTCCAATGGACCTTCACTCGCAACGACCTTTCTGCCCTCCTGGCCAAGCTGCAACCTCAAGCGATCGCCGCTGCCGCGTGAGACTGCACACAAATACGTCACCGTAATTCCGAACCAGAGTACTTAGTGAGGTTGGCGGGATTGGCTAATGGTCAAGCAGAGCGGCTTGCGCCGTTCACAGAGCAACCCGCCACTGATCCCTGTTTTTCCGCCTGAATGACTTTGAACGCCGAGTTGCGAACATTGGCTTGTGATTCTCATCACGCGGTGTGGACTCTTTCAAGATATATCCTTGCCCGTTGCGGCATGTGCCCCAAAAGTTTGTCCTTCCCCATCCCTTGTAAGTAGAGCAGCTCTGATAATCGTCCCTGCTCAGAAAGACTACGACTTATGCCTATCGTAACTTTTGTTCTGCTGGTCGTTGTGATGGCACTGCTGGTCAGCCTCTTGGTAAAGACCTCCAAAGCCGGTTTCCCAACGCTCGGTTCCCGTCTCGACGCTTTCGAAAAGGCTCAAGAACGTACCGAACGGGCTGTCAGAGAGGAAGTCGCTCAGAGCAGGGATGAACTGAGTAAAGCCGCGAGGGAGCAGCGGCAGGAACTCATTGGAGCCTTTAAAGTCTTCGGTGATTCCTTTGCGCAACGAATGATGGATATTGCCGGCGTGCAAAAGGCGCAACTTGATGCTTTTTCCGGTCAGCTTAACTCCTTCATAAAAGTGAGCGGAGAGCGTCTGGACGGCGTTCGCGTGGAATCTGGAGCTAGTGCCAAACACCTTCGAGAGGAGGTTGTGACCACGCTGAACAGCATCGCCGAGACGATGACACGGACGATGCGGGAGTGGGCCAATATCCAGAAGGAACAACTCGACGCTTTTTCCGAGCAACTTTTCGCCTTTGCAAAGGCTAGTGGTACGAGATTGGATGGCGTTCGTGCTGAGTCTGCCACCGGAGCCAAACAACTGCGGGAAGAGGTAGTGGCGACTCTCACTAGTATTTCGGAGACAATGGCCGCGACCATTAAAGATTTGGCGGTGGCTGAGAAGGTGCAGCTTGAAGCATTCTCAGAGCAGATCGCATCTTTGACCAAGACCAGTGGCGATAAACTCGACGGTATCAGAACGGAATCCGCTACTGGGGGGAAACAGTTAAGGGAGGAGGTCATTGCAGCACTCAAGGGAATTACCGACATCACCACCAAGACGATGGGTGAGTTGTCTAATGTTCAAAAAGGTCAGCTTGAGGCCATGTCCTCTGCCATCGGCAAGCTTGCGGATTCAAATGAGAAAAAGCTGGAGGCGATCAGGGGCACAATGGAAGGCGAACTCCGGCACATGCAAGACGACAACACTAAACAGCTTGAGCAGGTGCGGCAGACCGTAGATGAGAAACTGCAAGGCACACTGGAAAAACGTCTGGGCGAGTCATTTAAGCAGGTCAGCGAACGCCTCGAGCAGGTGCACAAAGGCCTTGGGGAGATGCAGACGCTTGCAACGGGCGTGGGTGACCTTAAGAAAGTTCTGACGAACGTCAAGACCCGTGGGACGTGGGGTGAAGTTCAGCTTGGGACACTGCTCGAGCAGGTGCTTAATCCCGATCAGTTTGCCAGTAACGTGACCACGAAAGACGCTGGCGAGCGAGTGGAGTATGCGGTCAAGTTGCCAGGGCAAGGTATGAACAAGGATGAGACTGTTTGGCTACCGATTGATGCCAAGTTCCCTGTCGAGGACTACCAACGCCTGGCCGAGGCTCAAGAGCGGGCGGATGTCGAAGGGGTAGAGGCCGCAGGAAAACAATTGGAAAACCGTGTTAAGACCTGTGCCCGAGACATCAGCGAAAAGTATTTAAACCCACCAAACACCACGGACTTCGGCATCTTGTTCTTGCCCATCGAGGGTCTCTTTGCTGAGGTGATACGCAGGACGGGTTTGATCGAGGCTATCCAAAGAGATTCCCGTGTGGTTATCGCAGGTCCGACTACATTATGGTCGATCTTGAACAGCCTTCAGATGGGCTTCCGTACTCTGGCCATCCAAAAGCGTTCTAGCGAGGTGTGGAACCTTCTTGCGGCGGTCAAATGCGAGTGGACAAAGTACGGCGAAGTTTTGGAAGCCGTCGAAAAGAAATTACATCAGGCTTCTGACACAATCGAAAAAGCAAAAGTGAGGTCAAAAGCGATTGGAAGAAAACTAAGGGACGTGCAAGAGCTTCCGGCAGATGATGCAATGGCCTTGCTTCCTAGGAGTCTGGCTACTGACGAATTAGAGAGTAGCAATATCGATGAAACGCAAAACGAGCAGACACCGTTTGAGCCCGTACCTGTCGGCTGAGCGCGGGGCATAGCATAATCGGCAATCTTGAACAAGAAACTGAAGAAAGCAGGAACCGCCGTCGACAAGGCGAAGACAGCCACGGCGAATTACCATGCACGGCTCTCTGGTCTGTGCGATTGCGCCAGTCTGGGGAAGAAAGCACCTGCAACGAACGGAGAAGCATGCGGCATGGGCGTTGCTAGGGGCGACTAGCTGAAGGGTTCTTCGGTTAGCGGCAGGGTCTCTAAGCGAATCGACTGAGAAATCTGAGGGGCAAACACTCGCCGCAGGAGACTGTATACCCGCAGGAGCGGACAGATTCGTAGACACTGGCCGACTTCCCGTTACTAATCGCGGTAGCCAGGCATCAGACCACTCCATGCGGCCAACGATGCCAACCGGAATCATGTTCGCTGATAACAACGGTGAACTTCTCAGAGCTGGGCGTCAAAGAACCACCCTCTCAATCGAGCGTCGCGGGCTGGCGTGTGCTGTCCACTTCGGATAGCCCATATAGAAAACAAAGGTCGGCTGCCACGTGGCATCACCCAGAACTTCGCCAAGCAGTCTAGCCCGCAGCGCCGGTTTTCCCACCGCCTTTTCATGGTCGATCATTTCCACTGATTCGTTGCAGGGGCGTCCAGCCAGGTTGCGAGCAGTTGCCAGCAAATGCGCCCGCTGCCAGATTCTCCCTGCTCGTAAACAGTGTTCCCGGTCGTAACGGTCATGCACTGCAATGACGCCGATCAGGGGCGCACTCAGCATCAACTCCGAGTACCCATTCTTCGCGCCTCGCGACCCGGCCCATTTCAGCATCCACAGAGGCATCATCTTGGCAACTCCAGTCGCGATTGGGGGCAGTCCGAAGGCATCAATCGAGAGGCCATCGCGAAATTTCTGGACGTCACTCCAGTTGATTCGAATCCATTGATCGCTACCACGCTTTACATCCGGGTCGGAATAGAGTTCGGCGTTCGCGGCGGAGCTGATCTCCACAATCTTTTTTCGGTCCGCATCCGCAGTGAAGAGAAAAATCTTGACGTCTGGTTCCTCGCTGGCCAAGCGGCTTAGAGTGTCGACGAACTGGGGCGGGATCGGTCTCTGGGAGTCGTATGCACTGCGATTCGTATGGCGCCGCGGGATCGAGTCGTACAACTCTGTCTCCTCGTGTTTACCTGACGCGAGATCTACACGTGCCAAAAGCTCCGGTCTGGGCTCGGTGGGAATCGGCCCAAGCTTGCCTGGAAGGATTGTCACGGTGGCGTGGTAGCCATTGGCAGCCGCAGCCAGCATCAGGTTCTCCAGAGCGCAGCCCATGCCGATGTGCTCCTCCCGCAGATAGGGATCAAGTGCCCCGACATTTCTCTTCGTGTCGATATGCAACTCAATCGAGGAATTCGCCACCTTGAAGAGCCAAGGCTGTGTGTTGTGCGGGCTCGCGGCTAGAATCGCGGCTCGCACCAGCGAGAGGGCTCCCTCATCGAAATTGTTACGCCAGTCTTTCCACGGTTCGTAAGCGGGTCCTTGACCGCTGCTGAAGACGCCCTGGTCGTGGGCGCGCCAGACTCCACCGCCAACAACGACCACGATAACGACTCCTGCCCCATTGAGAAATGATCTGCGTTGCATAAAGTACCTCTCGGAGTAACTGCTGCGACACCACAACCATACTCCTGGAGATGCCTATGGACCGTAGCGCAGGAACGCTGCTTACCTCCACTGCCGGAAAGTCCGAACCCTATGACCGTGACTGGCCAACAGGAGTTGGCCGCTAAGGAAAGCAGATCGGTACTGACAAACGTTAGATCCCTATCGGAACTGCCCCGATGACAGCACGGTAGCGATCTGCAGGACTTGGCGGTGGGCAGTTTCGATAGGGTCGTTTGAAGGGAGCCGCTAGCGTTGGCGGCGGATGCGGGCTGCCATATGGGATTTCAATCGATTTTCGCCTAGAAAGCCTTGCCAGAAGCGGGTTTTGCCAAAAAGGCACTTATTGATGCTTCTCGATCTTTCCATGAACGCTTCGCCTCAGGATGGCCTCATCGTAACGCAACATCGATCCTTCCTCAAGCCTCGCGAATGTGGACCCTCCCTGACCCCTCACTCGAGCACGCGGCAGCGTCCGCCGCGCTAGCGGCTTAGTTCAAACGCCCTAGCATCCATCGACTTTTAGTTTCCTACTCCATGCGTTGTCCACATTCGAGTCAGTTGATGCAATATCGCCTTCACATCAGCTGCGGCTCGATGAGCGATCGGTTCCCGAACTGTTCGTCCCGAGTCACGAGCAAACAGGAAGTTGCAAATGTGGCGTAGCATACCTGACGCGCTTGACCTGTTCCAACAGGGGTGTCCCATACTTCCATGACCCGCTAAGCCCGAGGAGCGACATCCGTGGTGAAGTTTTTCGACTGGTCAAAAAGGGGTGGCGCAGTGAGGTGGCTATGTGGTTGATTCCAGAGGCTCGACCGAGGCTAGATTTGGGTGGTCAATAGACTATAGGTTGTTGACCAGTTCGCCTCACCGCGCGGGTAAGCCTTGAGCACGAACTGTGTCGGAAGGCAACGGTTTCGGCCAGCTTCCCAGAACAGGACTTCTGGACAACGTGAATCCATTTCTACGGTTTGGGCGTTATACGGCAACATGAAAGGAAAGCGTTCGTAAACACTGGCCGACTTGCCCGAAGTAATCGGAAGAAACAGATGGTTCGGACGGTCCGCGCCTGTCCTTGCAGCCGCCTCAACACACGCAATGGGCCTGTTCCCCTTAACTGACTGAGCCGAACCAGTACGGCGTCTTCTTTGTCCACTCCGATCTTGGATATTTCCGGTGCAACCAGTCAAATGCCTCGCGGCTGTAGCGGCCAATCGACTTGTCCACGCAGCCGTATCGGGTTGAACGGACGAAATAATGCAGCGCTTCCGGAACGCGTGGATCGTCGGGATGCGTCTTTGCCCAGTCCAGCACTACCGGAGCGAAATACATCGGAGCGGCGCCAATCGCAGACAGCTTGCGCCACTCCCGCTCGCCGGTTTCTCTCTCCGCAGGCGTCAACCATGATGGCGCGGGCGGAAGCGCGACCTTCGGTTTCGACTGCGTTCCCGATGCGTCGGACCAGAATGCGCTCTGATACACCCTGTGCCCCTCGTCTCCGCCGACGTCATAGCACCACCAGCTACCCGACGAGATCGCGTTGCTGGTCCCCTTGCTGATCACCTCGCCCATTCCCATTGCGTTAACGAAGGGCTGCATGCCAGGGAAGTGCATCACCATGAACACCAGCGCGAAGCGCCGCGCCTGCGGCGAATCGGCGCGGTCATATTGCTCGATGGAGCCGCGCGCCTGCGGAAACTTCGCCAGCACGTACGGCTCCAGCTCGTGTGCTGCGGCTGTATCGTCGAGGATTGCCGCCCGCAACCACGTCCGCGCCGCCAGTTGGTCGCGCAGGTCCGCGGGCAGCGTCTTTCCATTGGCGGCCTGGACCAGCATGGACAGCGGCAGGCGCTGGTTGAAGATTGCTACCGAATCCCAGTCCAGCTCTTGCGGCGGTTCGACCTGCGCCCCGTTGTAGGTCCCACACCTTCCGTTCAGACAGTAGTAATCGCCGTAATCGATCTCCAATAGCGTGCGCGGCGCAAAGCGCAGAAACTCCTGGAAGCTGCTGGCCACGGCGAAACGCTGGGCCAGGAACGCGTTCCGGTTCGATGCTGAATCCTTCCCGATGCGCGCCCAGTTGGCATCCAGCAGCTTGCGCGCCTGCTGGTTCTGGTTTTTCTCCTCTAGCAAGCGCACCCGGTGATACAGCGCCGTGTCGTAGGCGGGAGAGTCAGCGCCAATCGCTGCCGCCGCTCGCTCCACCTCGGCGATATGCAAATCGCCCGCGTGTATCCTCACCAGCACGCTCAGCAGCCACGGCATAGATTTGGTTGCCTGCCAGCGCTCGAAGCGGTGCTGGTCGACCAATGCGCCGTCGGTCTGATAGGTGACTACCCAGTCGGTCAGGTCATCCAGGGTTTCCGCCTTGGCTGCGTCCCCCCTCCATGCCTTGAGCAACGTGTCGTTCATCGCAGAGCGAGTGATCTCGTAGTCAACGTTCTGGTTCTTGCTAGACTCTGCAATGACTTTCTGCAACATTTTCTGGACTTCAGGGCTCCGCGCCAGCCGCTCCAGGGAATGGTCCAGCAGATAGGTGTAGTCAAACAGCTCGCGCTCAAACTGTGGTCCCGCGCCGGTTGCCAGTTGCGCAGCAATGGCGTGCAGCCTCTGCTCGGGATGCAGCCGTGCTTCCACGTAGTCGAGCAGACGCTGCGCCGCCGGATGCATACTCGCCAGCGATTTGTCGGCCAGGATGGCCTGCAGACGTTGTTCAGCGGCCTGCATGGGCTCGGGCAAAAACGAGTTCTCGCCCTTTACTCCTATGGTCGCTTTGCGGATATAGCAGCGCGCCACCAGATACGGCGCCAGCTTGCGCCACGGGGAGTCGGGCTCGTGCGCGATCTGCTCAAAAGCATTCGCCGCAGCATCCAGATTGCCGCCGTAGAAATTGGCCGCCGCCACCTGATATTCCCGGTCGAAGCGCAGCAGCGGGTTGTCCAGCGTGACGGCAGGAGGCAGGTAGGGAGGCCGTGGTTGGTACGGCCCGAAGGACGTCCCAGCGTCGCAGTTCCGGAAGACCACGTCCTGGCCCGCGACCCACTCGCGCATGAACGGCGAAGCAACTCCAAAGCTCTGCGCGCGGGCCATCGCCGTGTTGGCGGCATTGGTAAGCGCGTCGTCTCCGCAGTTGGGATAGGACGCAAAGTCTCGCCTCCAGTAGCGGTCAATCCCGATCCTCGCCACCCCCTGGAGGCCTAGTACGTAGCTGCGCGTCTTCAGCCAGGCCGTGACCGGAGGGTCGGGGTCGTAGGGGGTGCCAGGTGGAGTGACTTGGGGCACGGCGTCATCTCCCAGGCTGTGCCGCTCCTCTGCGGTAAGAGGCTTTTGCGCCAGGTAGCGATAGGCAATCACCAGGTAGCGCCGCTCGAACCCGGGCCATAGGATGCCGAGCTTGCCTCCATCGAACGCTTTCATAGGCTCGTCAGGTTGGTGCTTCAGAACGAATGTCGCCTCGACCCAAGCGCCGGAGGAAAAGATGTTGACCGGAAGCAGCAACACGCAGAGGAGCGTGAGTCCCGCCACGATGCGCGACACTAATTTCATGGCTGTAACCTCCGCTGGACCGCAGCAAAGCTCTGTTGGGTCCAGGCCTGAGGATGAAAGACGTACACATGCCGGTCCCGCAGCGAGGCAGGTAACGGCGTAGGCCACGGCTCGTCGGTGGAGACGCCTACGCTGTCCCGGCAGAGCGGCTCGCGAAAGTCCTCGCCCAAAGCCAGCGATTGCAGGATGTCCGCGCGGTCTGCGCCCATGCGGAACAGCATGGGCACCGCCTCCGCAATGGGCAGCCCGCTCAGCCAGTCGTCGCCCATGCACCACGAGCTCAGCGCGGTAATGGAGAGCGGCATTGAGGCGGGCAGCCGCCGCCGCACATCGCCGATTAACGCGCGATAGAAGTCGTGTTGCGAACGCGTGGCGTCGAGGTCGATCTGTAGCGAAGAAGCCTGGGGGGCGGCGGACAGGCGCACGATTTGTTCGGCCAACCGGGTGCGATATTCGTCGGAGAAAACCGTGGGCGTACTCTTCGTAGGTTCCAGCCGGACAACAGCTGTGACCGGCGTATGCTCGCCCACGCGGAGCGGCTGCAGCCGCGGGTGCACGACCGGCTCCTGCTCCAGGTACACCGAGCCGGCCAGGAAGGCTACTCCCACATTGTCAGAGTCAAGGAATCGCAGGTCTTCCGGACGCTCCCACGCCCAGAGCGTCACCTGCGGCGTTGCTCGCGCCCTGCCTACCCGCCAAAGAAGAAGACTAGCGCCACTGAACACCAATAGCGCGAGTAGCGCAGCCAACCGTGCAGGCTTGTGCAAAATCGACATGGACATGGCCGTTGGGAGAACTCAAGAGTTTAGTCCCATCCCGTGCAGAGTCAAGCCGCGCTTTTGCTTTGGTCACGTGGTGAGGATCGGCTTCGCATGCTGGTCGGAAGGCATATTGATACCGAGAAAACGCCCCAAGGTCCAGCAACCCACATGAGCGTGTAGTCGGCGTTCCGTCATTGTGACCGGGAGTTCCAAGAAGATGCTTTGGGCCTTATACGGCAAGACGAAACGAACCATTCGTAAACGCTGCCCGACTTCGCGGGACTGGATTTTGCAGCAGTCCGTTTCTCGCCAGTCTTCTGCTCCCAAGAGTTCGTCGGAGACGCGCTGAGTTCAGTTTATCGGGCCTAAGTAGAGGTCCAGCCAGTTCAGGGATTCCTTAATCAGTTCATTGCGAGGGACGGCGTGCCCGGTATCGTACACCATGCGTTTCTTCTGGTCTTTTCGCGACCCCAGCAGGTTATAGAACGGCACTTGCGTCGTCTGCTCGGGGAAAAAGAAATCGTAGTGCCCGTTGAGCATCAGCACCGGCTGCTTCACACGCGGAAGAAAATTGATGATCTCGACTTCAGGAAGGGACTTCTCGAAATTCAGGCCACCGAGGGCGATGATGACGGCCTTAATCCGCTGGTCGACGGCGGGGACAATCGCTCCCATCACCGCGCCCCAGCTGTAGCCGTAGTAAGCAATCTTGTTGTGGTCCAGGTCGGGCCGCGATTGCGCGTAGTCAATCGCGCGCGAGGCATCCTTGACCCACATGATGACGTGGTCTCGCCAGTTACTGCTCGTGTCGGCAGAATCCGACTCCATGCCGTCGCCACGCTCGTAGGTGCTCTTGTAGACCGGGTAGAGAACGGCACGTCCGCTGCGAACCATGGCATCGAGAGAAGCGGACGTTTGCACCGCGAAGTGGCGCAGGCTTAGAGCGCCGGACCCGGGGAAGAACAGCACGACCTGATATGGCGGCTTGCCCTTCTTGGGCAGGAACAGGTAGGAGATCGCCTGCTCATGACCATACGCTGCCGAGTAGGTGATCTTCTGAATCGTCCACTCCTCGTCCTTGCTGTCCACGGTTTCGACGGTCGCGTTCAGCGGCGTCTTGTCATACGAATAAAGCCCCTTATAGGCTGCGAAGATCTGGTCCGGAACCGGCTTCTCTTTCGTCAGGTCGCGCCGCGGCGTCGGCATCGCCGCAAATGCCTGCTTGGCAATTGCATTCGCGTCGATGTACTTGACGCAGCGAAAGCCAATGTCTGTGGCGCGCAGAAACGGCGACTGTGCATCAGGATCGATGAACATGTAGTTGGGCTCGTCCCAGGCGCCGCCCAGAACGTAGCGCTTGCCATCTTCCGCTTCCGTCCAGATCCACTCCTTCACATTGCCCGCCATGTCATAGGTGCCCCAAGGACCAAGGTCCGGTTTGCTGCCGACGGGCAGGACCCCCGTACTGCCGAAATTGCTTGCCGGAACGATCACCGAGGCAAGGAACGGGCCTGCAGCGCGGTTCCAGTGATAAATAGTAGGCAGGCTCTTGCCGGCGAATTCGGCATATGCGGCCGCTTCGTACCAACTGATGCCGGTTACAGGATACTCATCGTGACCTTTTGGATAGTCGCCGGCGAGCCAATCCTTTGGACCGGGCCGACCCGTCGCGTCACGGAAAAGCGCCATCGCTTCTTCCCAACTGAGATGCTTGCCCTCCCGTACAAACTCATGCTTCCAGTACTCATGTTTTTGGTAGCCGCCCTGATCGACAAAAGCCTTGAACTGCCGGTTCGTGACCTCGTACTGATCGATCCAGTAGTCGTTCAGCGGCACCTCCGGCATCCCGTCGTATCCGGGAATGAATAAGGACTTGAAGTAGTTTTTCGGCGTGACGCGAACCATGCCCGCGGGAATCTTCGCCGTCTCGTCCAGAGTGACCTTCCCTTGAACAGGTTCGCCGGGCGGAGGGTAATACCGAGGTATCAGGGCTGGCGTTAGCCGCAGAACCGTGCCGTATCCCGGCTTTTCAAATTTCCAGACAAAAATGCCGCGCGGCTGGCGCACGTTCTTCAGCGGAGTCGTTCCGACATATTCCCAGAAGTCGTCGCTGCCGTCGTATTCACGGCGATAAATCTTGGCGCCCGGAGGATCCGACTCCAGCGTCATGTCGTAGGAGATGAGCGGCCAAAGCTTCGCCAGCTCGGGGTTGCCGGGAATCGCCTGCTCGGCTTTGGATGCGAGTTTGAACTCAGTGCCGAATGCCCCTTGAGCAGCCGCGGCGCCGTACTTGCCCTGATCGTAGAGCTGCCTGATCTCAGGCAGTGCCACCTCGTGGGCCCAACGCGCATCGCGGGAGCGCTTCGCCAGCCACTCGATTCCCGCGCACACCAGGACGACGAAAATCAGCAACGGCACGAGCACACGCGGCCGTCGAGCTTGTCGGATGATCCGAGCCGGGGTCAGTGCCGCTCCAGACTCAGGAAACAGCAGGTCGCGGCATTGACGAAGGTCCTGCGCCAGTTCGACGGCAGATGGATACCGGTCGGCCGGGTTCTTCCTCAGGCAGCGCGAGACGATTCGCCGCGCTTCCGGAGGCACGTCGCGCTTCAATTGGCTGACTGGTGTCGGATCGTCCCGCATCACTGCCGCAAGCAGAGCCGTTCCCGACGGCGCATCGAAGGCGCGCTTCCCGGTCAGCATCTCGTAGAGCACCGAGCCGAAGGAGAAAACATCGCTGCGGCCGTCGACGATTTTCCCTTCCGCCTGCTCGGGCGACATGTAGGCGAGCGTTCCCACAATCACGCCGGGGCTGGTGGCGGCACCCGCCTCCATCGTCGCCCCTTGATTACCCACTGGCAGTGGCGCGGCAGCCATTTTGGCCAGCCCGAAGTCAAGCACCTTCACTAAGCCGCTGTCATCAACCATGATGTTGGCCGGCTTCAGATCGCGGTGCACGATCCCGGCGCTGTGAGCGCGCGCCAGCGCATCAGCCACCTGTATCGCGTACTTGATGGCCACATTGGGCGGCAGACCGCCGGGAGGGATGACGCGGTCGAGCGGCCGGCCCTCCACGTACTCCATGACCATGAAGTCAACACCGGCCTCGGAGCCGATGTCGTGCAATACGCAGATATTCGGGTGTTGCAGCCCGGAGATTGATTTCGCTTCCTGCACGAATCGCGCGTGCTGGTCCGGGTTCGACGAAAGATGTGCCGGGAGAATCTTGATAGCTACTGTGCGCTGCAGCCGGGTATCGCGGGCGCGGTAAACCTCACCCATACCGCCGGTGCCTACCAGGCCTTCGACCTCGTAGGGCCCGAACCTCGTACCCGCGACGACTGCCATAGGCACGAGATTATATTCCAGGGCTGATGCCGACCTGCCTCTTTGGGTATCCATTCTGCTGAATTCAATTTCAGTAGGCGAAACAGCCTTGTGCAGCGAGTCGGGTGGATGGCGGGCGAACCGGAGGCTGGATCCGTCGAGGGGTGGCAATCCGCAAGAACTGCGGCTCGCTGAACGGCTGGCCGAAACTCGTTTGATCGACGTTGAGTGCTCGATTTCATGACCCTAAAATCGCCAGCGTTGCGGCCTGCCACCACCTCGGGTTCACCAACTTCAAGTACGTGGCCAAGGACTGCAGAACAATTATTGCCGGCAGAACGTAGAGATAGACCCGGTTGACTCGGCCATCCAGGACAAGGTCGCGCAACATTCCAGCCCCGATCAGCACGTCCAGCGCGGGGAAAAAGAGATCGTGGTGCCCGATGTAGTGAAACCTGACGAAGATTGCTTGCATGAGCTGGCAAGTTGCCATGAAAACCAGCCGGCGATGGTACTCGGGCCGCTTCCGAAAGTAGATTGCCAGAGCCATGCACCCGCCGAAGATGATCATGTCGCACCATAGAATCGACAGGAACGACGCAACGTTCTTGCTGTGGAGCACGGTCATTTCGAACCGCAACATGACGACCGACACGATGAGACCTGAGACGACCATGATTGCGGCCAGTGCCGCACCCAACCAGCCCAGCGTGCGGTGCACGCGGACCTTGCGCACCCGGACCAGGGCCGACTGCACGATGAACAGCACGATCCAGGCCGTGAAGACTGCGCCATGAAACCACAGTAGGAGTGGTCTTGGCGGTTTGGCATGCAACAGATGAGCATCGACGGTATCGCTGAAGGCCCAGACCGCAAGCCCCGCCATCAGCAGCGCCATCGAGAAATAGAAGTACCGGCTGAAGAACCTCTTGAGCTGGTTCGGCGCGCTTGCTTCTCTCGCAATGCGAGCCGGAACGGCCGCGCTTCCAGTGGCCACAGAAGTCTCCTCGCGGAACGCCGCAATCTTGAGATTTTCCCCGGGAATGGGCTGCGATTGTAGTCAAATATCAGGCAGTTGTCATCGCCAGAACGAAAAACTTTGCTTCTTGACGCACGCCCTTCCTCCTATGATTCCATGCGACATATAACTTGTGAGGACGCTGTTCTCGTTGATTGAACCCTCTGATCCGCCCAGTTTGCGCGTGGATGCCGGGTGAATCCTCAGTTCAGCGGCAAACGCATCTTCTTGAGGAATGTGGCGTAGCGCGGGTCGTGTTCTATGTTCTTCAGCAGCGGGTCGCCTTCCATCTGCGCGAGCCCGCCGTCGCGCTGGGCGTAGGCCCGCTCCAGCCATTCGAACGCGCGATCCGCCTCGCCACGGAAGGCGTAGGCCTCGGCAGTCTGGAAGGCCATTCCCGGGTACTTGGCAATCAACTCCGCAAGCGCGGCGTCCGATTCTTTCTTGCGCCCCAGGCTGTGATATCCCAGCGCCAAGCCGTACACGCGATAGTCCGGCTCCGGCTCTCGTTCGAACTCGGCCAATGCCTGCTCTGGCTGCCCCTGCGCCAGATGGATCTGGCCAAGCAGAGAGTGTACAACCGGGCGCTGTGGGTTGAGTTCCACCACCTTATTGGCCGCCGCAACCGCTTCGTCCAGTTTGCCGCCCCAGTAGGCATGTTCTGCAAGGTACATGTGCGCCGATACGGCGAGCGGATCCAGCTCGACTGCCCGGCGGTCCAGAGCCACAGCTTCGTCAAAACGGCCTAGGGCGGCAGCCAGCGAGGCAGCCCGCCAGATGACCGCTGGGTTTGCCGGCTCGAGAGCCAGCGCCCTCTTGTACGAGGCATCCGCTCCCGCCCAGTCCCAGTCGTAGCTCGTTTGGATCCACCCCAGGGCCGCGTGGGCCTCTGCCAGATTGGGATCCAGCGCCAACGCCCGCTCAGCTGCCGCCCGCGCCTCGCGGTAGCTCGGCTCGACCGGCAGGTAGCCCTGGTCCCCTTGTTTACTGCGGCTTTCGGCGAGCCCAACCCATGCCGGGGCATAGCGGGGATCCAGTTTGATCGCCTGCTCGTAGTGGCCGACGGCCCTCTCCAGGTTCTCCTTGGTGCGCCGCTCGTAAAAGTACCTCCCCTGCAGGTACTCGTTGTAGGCCTCCGCATTCGTACTCTGGGTGGAAGGACTCGACGGCGTCGCTCCTCCCAGTAGCTTCAGCTTCAGCGATCCTGCTACCGCGCGCGCAATCTCGTCCTGCACCGCAAAGATATCGTCCAGTTGGCGGTCATAGGTTTCCGACCACAAGTGAAAGCCGTCACCGGCATCTTGTGCAGAATCTCATCGAAGGTAGAATTCGTAGTCTCACCCCGGAAAGGCAGAGTGCCCGTTGCCATCTCGTACAGCACCACCCCGAAGCTGAATAGGTCGGTGCGTGGGTCCAGCTCTTTGCCCAGCACCTGCTCGGGCGACATGTAGCTGACCGTCCCCATGGCCGTACCGGGCGTTGTCAGGTGTTGCTTGCCGCTGGCGGTGGCGGCCGTTGCGGTCGCTGCCGGCTCCTGCTCGGCAATCTTTGCCAGGCCGAAGTCCAGGATCTTGGCCTGGCCCCGTTCGGTGACAAAGATGTTCGCCGGTTTGATGTCGCGGTGAACGATGCCCTTCGCATGGGCTGCGTCGAGCGCATCGGCAATCTGCACCGTCAGTTCCAGCACGCTTTCTACATCCAGGGGTTTGCCCTCGATGGTGTGCTTGAGGGTCTTGCCCTCCATGAACTCCATGACCATGAAGGTGCGGCCACTTTCTTCACCGATGTCGTACACGGTGCAGATGTTCGGATGGTTAAGCGCCGAGGCCGCCTTGGCTTCACGACGGAAGCGTTCCAGCGCGTGCGGATCTTGGGCAACGGCGTCCGGAAGAAACTTGAGAGCGACGAACCGATCCAGGCGCGTGTCCTGCGCCTTATAGACCACACCCATACCGCCGCCACCGAGCTCGCTGACAATGCGGTAATGAGAGATCGTTGTGTCGATCATGCGGACGAATCTTAGGACTGAAGGTGGGACAAGTCAATGAATGAGAGGGCGTATTATCCCCATCGCAAGTGACAACGTTTCTTCTGCCGGCTGCCTAGGTTTCGAACACAGCGACCCGGGCCACCAAACCAGTTTTGCTCGCAAAAAAGCAGGAATCGCGCTATAGTTCTCCCCCGACCTAGGAGGTGGAATGACTCTCACCAGGCGCGATCTGCTGGAACGCTGCGCAGCGTTAGGTGTCCTTAGCTTTGCGTCATCCTTGCCGGTCTCGGCGCTGGCCGCGGCATGGGACGATGCTGAAAAGAAGCGGCAGCCGACTCCTTTCTGTGAGCTCGGTCCGTTCTACAAGCGGGAGGCGCCGCACACATCCGTGATGCGCGCGCCCGGAGACCGCGGCATGCCGCTGTCCCTCTCTGGGGTGGTCTATGACACGCGCGGCGAGGTGGTGCCCGACGCAAAGCTGGAGATCTGGCAGACCGACAATGCCGGCCAATACGACATTCAGGGGTATCGTTACCGCGCGGTTCTTGAGCCGGGTGCGAAAGGCAGCTACGCCGTCGAGAGCGTGATGCCCGGACATTACCCAGCGCGCGTGTGCCAGCATGTGCATTGTCTGGTTACGGCGCCGGGACACCAGCCGCTGATCACCCAACTCTACTTCGCCACCGATCCGGTGTTTGACGGCGACCCGGACAAGAACTACACCCGCGACCCGCTCATCACCAGCCGCGAGCTGGTGCGGCCGGTGATGATCAAAAGCGATCCGAGGCAGACGATCGCCATCGTCAACTTCGATCTGGTGATGGAGACTCTGTGACGCGCAGGCTCGCCGTAGCTGCTTTTCTTTCACTGGCTGCTTTTGCCACATCACTGGCTGCGCAAACCGTTCACAAGGTCCAATTGCCCTGCGAGTCACGAAATGAAGAGCTGTCGCCCACGGGCACTCAGCTGGCTGCCTTCTGTAAGGACCACAGCCTGCACCTGGTTGCGATTTCCAGCGGAGCGGAACGGACTGTGGCAGGGGGAGCCCGGCGTGTCAACAGAGCAGTTTTTTCGCCCGATGGGCAATGGTTGGCGATCGGATTCACTGATGGGACGGTAAGGGTCATCCCCACCACGGACGACAAGACATCCGCGAAAGAGTGGAAAGCGGGGGCACGCCGCATCGACACGCTGTACTTTTTTCCCGACGGCAAGCACCTCTTCGTCGGTCCGGTCGACAGTCCGGGCACGGTTTGGGACATCGCGGGAGAGCCGGCATTGCTCGCGACTCTGACGGTCGAGTTTGGAGGGATCCTGACCTGTGCCGTCAGCCCTGACGGCAAGCTGCTGGTTGCCGCCGGGGACGACACGGTGCTGCGCTGGTACGATACAGCGACTTGGAACAAGAAGGCAGAAAACCGCGACTTCCTGCTGGAAACGTTTGCTCTGCAGTTTACCCGGGACGGGAAATTCCTGTTGACCGGCGGAGCCGACTCACGCATTACGTTGCTGGACGCAGCGACGGGAAAGCAAGTGAGGCAACTGACCCCCGATCCGGGATCCTACATCGTTGACATCGAGATGATGGGCGACAAGCAACGAGTGGCTACAGTGTATCTGGATGACGCGGGCAACAAACCTCCGCACGCTCTGGTGTGGAACTTGACGACCGCGAAGTCCGTACCGCTGAAGATGGATGCTCATCCCACCTGCGGCGGGATTGCGTCGGGCAAGCTATGGCTGTGTTCCACCGATGGGAATACGGTGACGATCTCGGAATACGAATAGCCAAAGTTCCATCACTAATTGTTGGATGCTTGGTTGATTCGGGAACAATGCACTTGGTCGTATAGTCGGCGCTCCGTTCTTGTGGCCATGAGTGCCGGAGTTCCTCAAGGAGCACGGAATGGGCGTTTTACGTCCAAGTGGCGGTGCCAACGCAGTTGTCGGATGCTTCTCGGGAGTAATCTCCCACATGCCGGTTTCTGTCCAACGTCCTGATTGCCGACCATCCACCGGAACGGTTGTGGATTCCCGAACCGTGGTTTTCGCCTCACTTCCGTTAGCCGACCAAAGTTTCTGACAGCTGCGAGGACGTCACGGACTATCCCCACCAGAGCAGCTGTATCAACCCGTAGCCCGGCAATCTTCGGCTGCGTACTTCGCGATGGTCCTCCGGCGGAAATGCCGGGGGACCACCGCCCTTCTGAGGGATACAACGGCGGCAGCTTGCAACATGTTCTTTGGAATTGTTAGTGCGGTGAGGTTTCCCGGAAGCGTTTGATGTATTTCACGAAAAGTTGTGGATTGCAGCCTGGGTTTAACGGGATAGCTTCCGAAGACATTTCCTTTTAATCCACCGCCCTTGGCATTCAGTTGTGGTTTTTTTTGTCTTGGCCAGCTTGGACCAATAGTCCGGAAACCAGATTCAATCGTCTGGAAAAGCGCACGCTCGCCAAGATGCACGATAGAATGTGGACGCAGACAAGCCATGCGTGCCGAGCCTTTACTTTCGCTGGCGGCCAGCGTTGCCGGCGAGCACCGTACCAATGACGCGCTGCGCAGCATCGTGCGCGGCCTCGCGGAGCAGCCCGGTGTTGCGCTGGCCCGGATCTGGCTACTCGCGCCGGGCGATATCTGCGACTCCTGCTTCCTCAGCGCCAAGTGCGCAACTCGCACGCAATGTCTTCACCTCGCAGCCAGCGCCGGAAGTCCGCGACATTCTGACGGCGAGGACTGGGCATTCCTGCAAGGCCATTTCCGCCGCATACCTTTGAAGCAGGGCAAAGTCGGACACATCGGCGACAGTGGCGAGTCCATCCTCGTCGGTGACTTCGCGCCTGAGAGCAACTGGTTCATGCGACCGGAGTGGGCCAGGCGTGAGCAGATTCGCAGCTTCGCCGGGCACGCGCTGGTTCATCGAGGAAAGATCCTTGGCGTTCTCGGGATTTTCAATCGCGAAGTGATTTCGCAAGAGGACTTCGGATGGATGAAGATGTTTGCCGACCAGGCCGCAGTCGCGATTGCGAACGCGCGCGCCTTCGAGGAGTTGGTTAAGGCTGAGGCGGCGGTACGGGAGCGCGAGGAACAATTGCAGCAGATCATCGACGCCGTCCCGCTGCACATGTTCATCCTTTATACGGACGGAAGTCCCGGTCGCCCGAATCGCGCGTCCCGCGCATACTTCGAGCCTTACGATCCTGTCGCACCCCGAGACTTTCTGGCCAAATTCGCCCATCCGGATGACGTCGAGGGCATGTGGGAGAAGTGGACGGAAGCGCAGCGGACCGGGCGGCCTTTCCATTTGGAATCGCGCTTCCGCGGCCGCGATGGCGAGTATCACTGGTTCCTGGAGCAGTTTGTCCCGCTGCACGACGCCGACGGGCGCGTGGTGCGTTGGTGCGGCGTGCGCACCGACATCGACGAGCAGAAGCGGGCGCGCGAGCGCATGGAGCGCGAAAACCTGGTGCTGCGCGAAGAAGTCGACAATGCCTCGATGTTCGAGGAGATTGTGGGCGGATCGCCGGCACTGAAGCCCGTTCTCGCGCGGGTCGCCAAAGTCGCGCCGAGCGATTCAACGGTCCTCATCACGGGCGAGACCGGCACCGGGAAGGAGCTCATCGCGCGCGCCATCCACAAGAGGTCACAGCGGGCGGCTAGGGCATTCGTCAGCGTGAGCTGCGCAGCCATCCCTCGCGACCTGATTGCGTCGGAGCTTTTCGGACACGAAAAGGGCGCGTTCACCGGTGCGTTGCAACGGCGGCTGGGGCGCTTCGAACTTGCTGAGTGCGGAACCATTTTTCTGGACGAGATCGGCGAGCTCCCGGCGGAGACGCAGGTCACGCTGTTGCGCGTGCTGCAGGAGCGAGAATTTCAACGCGTGGGAGGCAACCAGTCAATCCGCGCCGACGTGCGCGTCATCGCGGCGACGCATCGCGATCTGCCCGCCGCGATTGAGGCGGGCACCTTCCGCAGTGACCTGTACTACCGCATCAACGTCTTTCCCATCGAGGTGCCGCCGTTACGGGAACGCCGCGAAGACATTCGTCTGCTGGTCGAATACTTCCTCGATCGTTATTGCAGCAAGGCCGGCAAGTCAATACGCAAGCTCGACAGGCGCAGTTTGGAGCGGTTGCAGTCGTATCCCTGGCCGGGGAATATCCGCGAACTGCAAAACGTGATTGAGCGCTCGGTGATCCTATGTGAGAGCGATGAGTTCTCCGTGGACGAAAGCTGGCTGTCACACCAGGACGGGGCGACCCGCTCTCTGCAGACCGAGATGGGTATGCAGGAGAAGCAAGCCATCGAAGCTGCGCTGGCGGAGTGCGGCGGTCGCGTGTCGGGTCCGTCAGGCGCCGCGGCGAAGCTGGGCATGCCGGCGTCTACCCTCGACTCCAAGATCAAGGCGCTGGGGATCAACAAAGGGCGGTTTGTACAGGGAGCAGGATAGTTACCCAAGCGCGACCTCGTCCCTTCCTACCAGAGCGAAGCGCGAGCACATCCCGTCACGAGATCTCGTGAATTCCCGAAGCTTCGGGACTTTGGTCTACGTTTAAGCTCCACGTCTTCAACTACATGCGATTGGCACCCTCCTTGCAATCTCCACCCTCGTAATCAGTCCAAAGTCAGAAGGACTAATCAGACATGTGGAAAGTACAACAAGAAATGGAAGGCCAACGGTTGATTTTGAACCTGATCGGTCGCGTTGAAAGGCCCCAGTTGCAGGAGCTGCAACGACTTATTTCTTCACAGGCGGCGAGCCGGGAAGTCGTCCTCGACCTCGACCAACTCAAGCTGGTTGACCAGGAGACGGTCACGTTTCTCAGTCTGTGCGAAGCGCTCGGCGTGAAGCTTCAGCGGTGTCCGGCATACATCCGCGAGTGGATCGCCAGCGCGAGCAGTGCGCAGTAAAACGATGGCCGTTAAACCGGGGAGAGCGGAGTCCCCCAAGTAACTCCGAGAAAGAGTTCAGGAGAACTGTCATGAAGATGATGAACGCAAAACTAAGCCTGGTATTTGCTCTGCTGTCGCTGGTGCTTTGCCGGACTACGGTAGCTCAGCAGCAGCCCGACAACGTCCAGGGCAACTGGACGATTTACTCAACCAGCATCAAGAACGGCGAAACGGTAGAGAAACACGTCCAACTCGCGCAGTACGGAAATCACCTCACGGGATATTTCGAAGGTCCCGACCAGTCAGGTCCGATTCAAGGCGAGGTCAACGGACACCACATTCGGTTCAGCACGGTAACTCGAACCGTCATTAATTTTCACGGGCAGATCTTTGGCGATACTATGTCGGGCGAGTATGGCATCCACGGCAAGCATGCTCCATGGCAGGCAGTACGGCCTTCGACGGCCACCGCGCCAGTCGCACCGGCAACGGGAGTCGTCTATGCTTCGCAGCTCGAATTAGCTTCCCCTCCGCCCGTAGCACCCGCGCCGGCACCCGTAGCTCAACCTGCTTCGTATCCCACGACGCAGGTCAGCTCGGGCCCGGCGCCCGCGCCGCTTTCGGCGAGTCAACTTGACTCGCTGGTTGCCCCAATCGCGCTGTATCCCGACGCGCTCGTGGCACAGGTGCTGGCGGCGTCTACGAATCCGCAGCAAGTCGCCTACGCCGATGACTGGCTCGCACAGAACAAGAACCTAACGAGCACGGCGGTGACGCAGGCTGTCGACCAGCAATCGTGGGACCCGAGCGTGAAAGCCCTAACGCAGTTCCCTTCCGTAATGGATAACCTGGCGCACAACCTCTCGTGGACCTCAAGCCTGGGCCAGGCGTTCGCCAATCAGCAGGCGGATGTGATGGCAGCCGTGCAAGCCATGCGCGCCCGGGCGCAAGCCGCGGGGACGCTGCAGTCGAACGCGCAAATCACGGTCACGCAGCCGGCGTCGAACACCATCGTCATTCAGCCCGCGAATTCGCAGGTTGTCTATGTTCCGCAGTACAACCCTGCGATCGTCTACGGCGCGCCCGTGGTGGTGCCGTGGTATGTGGCGCCGCCGGTGCCGGTCGCTTCAGTTGGTCTCTTCTTCGGAAACGGTATCTCCGTTGGTGCAGTGTTTGGCGGCGGTGGCTGGGGCGGAGGCTTTGGCTGGGGCTGGCATGCCTGGAACGTAAGCTGGGGCGGTGGCGGCTCGACCATTATCTACAACAACAACACGTACATCAATAACCACGTCTGGAATAACAACAACTACAACGGCTATCATCCCTGGGCCAACGGAGTGGCCGGATCGCAAAACCACGCCTACTACGCTAACAACGGCACCTTCCACCCGAACGCGAATTACCGCCCGGGCACCGATACGCACTATGGCCCCAACGGCGCCTACCATCCCAATGGCTACTACGGCCCTGACGGTGGCTGGCATCCTGGCCCCGTCAACCATGCCGGTGGTGCGACCGGATCAGAAAACACTGGATACTACGGCGCTAACGGCACCTATCACCCCGTCGCGGGCTACAAGCCGGGTGAAGACACGCACTATGGTCCTAACGGCGCCTACCACCCGAATGAATATTTCGGACCAGATGGTGGTTTGCACCCAGACAAGCCCGGCACCAATCCGGCCAACCAGCCCAACGGAGGCAACAACGACAACCACGGGCTGATCGGCGGCAACGGTGGCGTGCAGAATCCCAACGCCGGACAGAACGGCACGCTCGGCACGCAGCACACGGCCAAACAGCAAGCCACGTCGAGCCGCGACAACAACCGTCTGGGCGGCGGCGAACAGAACCGTTCTCACTGGAGCGGAGACGGCTCACGCAGCCGCGCGGAAAGCAATCGCGGGCACAACAGCATGGCCCATCGCGCCCCACAGCACGAAGCCCACATGCACGCGCCCGCCGCACACCACTCCGGCGGCGGTGGTGGACACCGCCGATAGTCACTGTGCAATTCCATTCCTACCGAATTACGACATTCAGAAGGAGAAGAACATGCAAGCACGCAAGAACAGAACTCATCTATGGAAGCGCTTCGCCGGTATAGCTCTAGTGGTTGTGCTCGGCTTCGGAATGGCGGTGCTGGAGGCAGCGACCGAAGTTTTCGCGGTCGAGAAAGCAACGCAAATTACCTTCGACAGTCCCACCGCAGCAGGGGCTGCGCTGGTGCAGGCAGCAAAAGACGACGACGAGCTGGCTCTCTCCGGAATTCTCGGCGTCGATACCAGGACGCTGTTGTCCACCGGGGACAAGCAGGAAGATACGGCAGTATTAGAGACCTTCGCCGACAAGTACGCCACGATGAACCGCTGGGTCGACATGAGCGACGGCACGCGCGTGCTCTACATCGGCGCCGACAACTTCGCCTTTCCGGTTCCCCTCACGCAAGACTCCTCGGGCCGGTGGTACTTCGACGGTATCGCCGGCGCGCAGGAGATCCGCGCACGCGACATCGGCCGCAACGAGTTGCTGGCCATCGATGCCTGCAACGCCCTAGCCAGCGCGGAACAGATGTACTTCGCGATGCATGCGAACGCTCCCGCTTATGCGCAGCGCATCGTCAGCACCAGCGGCAAGCATGACGGGCTGTACTGGCCGGCGTCGGCAACACAGGTTCCCAGTCCGCTGGCGGCACTGGATGACGTCCCGAAGTCTTCACTCGCGCCAGCGGCTCCCGATCAACCGTTTGTGATGGATGGCTACAGCTTCCGCATCCTGACGGCGCAGGGCGACAACGCTCCCGGCGGAGCGCGGAGCTATGTGAGTAATGGCAAGTTGACCGGCGGCTTTGCCGTGCTGGCTACGCCAGTCAAGTACGCAGAGACTGGAATCATGACCTTCATGGTCGGCCCAGATGGAACCGTATATGAACAAGACTTCGGTCCGGGCTCGGCAGTAATCGCCGGTGCTGTGCAGGCGTACGACCCTAACGAGAACTGGTCACCGGTTGATTAGGCTCCCGCCGGAACCGGAGAGCCTTTGTCATAGTCTGGCGACTGCTATGCCACACAGGTCAGAGCAGTTGTCAGACTTCTGATCTCCCAGAACTCCGCTTCTGGAGCCGCGAGACAAGCGGCCACTTCGCCGATCATTTTGACCCGGCCGAATCGGTTGTGGTTGGTCTGTTATCGACATTTGCCATGCAGCGGTGGAACTCCGCTCTGCATATTCATTCTTGGCCGCTGTGCAGATCGCGGTGTACGCGGCGAGGATGTTGTCCTCTATGCGGATGTTCCTGCTTGACCGGCATTAGCTCGGGGCTTTAGCGGAGCAGCCGGAGTGAAGCCCAGTCCGTCTGACCGTTCGAACTCCCTGAGCAGCCACAGGAAGGGCGCTGGTCCGGCGCTGAGCCTGCCGGTAAATGGGCTATCGAGCGAGAAGATGAGATAAAAAGCCAGCCCCAGTACAAAAGAAAACCCCAGCAGCAACACCGCCCAGACCGCCCAGGCATGAGTTACGAACATTCCATGGAAGGCGAACAGAACAAACGCGCCCGCAATTAGCAAGCCCCACAGAGCGCCAGCAGTGTTTCCTTCTGCGCTGCGCAAGCGGCTGCGGCGGGCGTCGAGCCAGATTCCCATCAGGTCCAACGCTTGTCCATACAACTCCACCTCGCGGGCATCCTCGGGCCGGATCGCCAGAATCGCCGCCACCAATGCGGAAGAAGTGTCCAGATTAATCTCCCCGGTGGGCACATTGTCACGGGTAGCGCGCGCCAGTAAGTCCCAGCGCTCAAGCACGCCCTGCACGTAGGCCTTCGCGGACTCGCGAATTCTCCTGGTCTTTTCCGCAGAGAAGCTGCAGACCACAAACGTCAAGTCGGTTAGCGCATTCGCCTCGCACTTGACTGCGTTGCCGGCGTCACTGAAGCTCTGCCACACACCCGAAACTACGAAGGCAATCAGCACTGCATAGGTGGTGCCCAGAGTTCCATAGACCGAGGTCGTCAAACCATTGTCCAGTGCCAGTTGCTGCTCGCTGAAGATCATCCGGGTGAGAAACGAAACAACCAGGGCCGCGGCCATTGTCGACGCGACGATCACCACAGGCTGCATCTTCGCCGGGAGCGACAGGACGTAGGACCGCATGTTTCCTCACTAAGTAGTGACTAACTTTCTCAGTTGTGATGCGATGTTCCACTGTAGCGAACGCAGGGCAGGTAACGCAATCGTAGCCCACAATTTTTCGACGCGCTCAGGACACGCTCTTTCGGCTTGAGAATTCCCTTCTCACAATCAAAACCTGTCATGGGTCCTGGTGCTTCCCGCCGATTTGGAGCGTATGACGAGTAACCGGAATTGTCCGGACTAGGAAGGCCTGCTCCTTCTCGTCCAGAAATAATGCCGCCGCGTCACTATGGGTGGTCAAACAACATGCCTGAGCAAAGCCAGACTGCGGCCGAGCTGTCCCGAAGTCGGCTTGTGGGAAGTCTGCCGGCCCGACCTGGTCCACTCCCGTGACACGCCGGTCACGGAAAGCACTTGGACGTATAGTCGGCGTTCCGTCCTTGTGGCCGCGACCTGGTGGAGTTCTTCAACAGCACGGGTTGGGCGTTATACGGCCAAGTGGCGGTGCCAATGCGGGTGCCGGATGCTGGCCGACTTCCGAGAAACATATTCCATCCGGTTCAGATAGGGTGCGAGTTGGCCTGTTTACAGCAGCAATTCTCTTTTCACAACCGCTTTGACAGCATGTCCGTAGTGACGCGGGTCATCTCGTCCCGCAAGCTGTATGGTCATTCCTGAACTTCAGGTCTATATTCAAGCTGTGAAAACGCCGTCGATAGTCTTGCTGGCGATTGCTATAGCGGTCCCGCTGCGCAGCCCTTTATGGGCGCAGACAAGTCAACAGAAAAATCCCACCTCCTCGGTGGTTGAGGTTGTGGGCTGTGTGGACCGGAAGGAAGGCAGGTTTGAGCTCACCAACGCCTTTTGGTGGGTGGTTTACTATCTGACGGGACGAACGGCAGGGCTGGAAAACCACATCGGTGATGAAGTGACATTGCACGGACTTGAGGTAACGTCGTCGGCGCCTTCAACTCCAGCCACTTCAACGGAAGAGCGCTGCCCACCAACGTTGCATGTAACCAGTGTCGAATTCATGGTGCATAAGAACCCCGAGGGCGTTCGCCCCATACTAGGCAACCTCGAGAGGTGGATCAAATATGAGAATCCCCAGTATGGGGTCCGCTTGCGCTATCCGGCGACGTTTGGGAATTCAGAGGGGCAACCCACACGGGCACAGACTAACTTCGCTGGTCAGGAGCCGACTACTTCCGGCTCAATCGTGAATGTCGGCATACCGCGGAGTACCTATCCTGAGTCGAACTTCGTTGGCGGCGGCTTCACTGTATTTGTTGATCCCGCGATTAAGAGCGAAGGTACCTGCAAACAGTTCGCCGGGTTCTGGCCGGAGCATACTGCTTCAACAAGAATCGGTGACGTCAGCTATGCGAGGGCGACGCTGCAGGATGGAGTCGCAATGGGGACGGCGTATTCTGGTTATGACTTTCATACCTTTCAGCATGGCCTTTGTTACGAATTCGCATTTGAGTTCGCTGAGGGGAATGGCGGCGGCATGGACGTCCCCTGCTCAATACAGTGGGTTACGGAAGATAACGAGTTTGAGCTGATGCGGGGCGTTCTTTCGACCGTGTCCTTTCCGAACCCGCAGTTCAAGCCCGCGATCACTGAAGCGCCAGGCCAGAAACTTGTCCCTTCTGTGATCTCATTTGAACACGGAACTACTCTTGAGCAGCCAGTGGGGCGTGGCAGGCTGACCACGGTCGGTATCTCGTGGAAGACGACGCACGCTGATTACGTACAGATTCGGTATCCGTGCTCGAAGGATCTATTCGCCTCGACTGTGCAGTCGCAAGGCTACGGCTTGGGGAAGTGCGGCGAGGAAACGGATACAAACTTGCCGCCGAACGGTTCCATGTCGCTTCTGCTGAGCAACTACAATGCTGAGCCGGTCGATCTGGTGCTCACCATCGAGCCCTTCCTGGACGGGGTGGAGTATCCGAAAGAATCGAAGACGATCTCCATATCAGCGCCGGTCCGTCCCCACGCGCCGTTTCCGCAGGAGAAGTCGGAACCATTCAAACCTCCTGTACCTGCCGGCACGGCGCAGACGCTTACTGGCTGTCTAAAGAATATTGGCGGCAAGAATATCGGCATGAACAAGTATTGGCTTGCTAGCTATAACGGCTGGCAGCGGGTAGTCAGAAGCGACAGTATTGATCTCTCCGTTTATGTTAACCATCTGGTCAAGATCTCTGCCGTGAGAGAGGACCAGGCGCCTGATTGGATCGTGACCAGCCTCACAACAGTGAGCGATAGCTGTGAATAGGGCGCACGGAAGGTCAAACTCGGTAGTTGGCGATAATCGCCATCTCGCACGTAATCCCGGATGAGCGGCCCGTTCGGTTTAGGTCGCAAGTTGGCGTGCTCACGACAGCGTATCGACGCAAGCCAGAGGTCTGCTTCGGGGAAATCACTTGGACGTGTTGTCGGCAAACCTGACAAATGGACGAGTTCTACCAAACTCCCAAGAAACCGGCTTGTAGGAAGTGCGGACGGGGGACTGGGCACATCGGCTACTCGGAGCCCAAACGGAGAGGAAGGACCAGAGGCGCCGGCGACATCAAGGAGAGGAAACTTAATTCCCTGATAAGCGGCTTTGAATTCCCTGATAAGCCTCTAATAATTCCCTGTTCGATTCCAAGCCAAGACTTGGCTCTGGGAGCAGAAGTTACGCAAATTGAAGCATTTACAGCTGCTAACGGCCGGAATGGACCGGCCAAATTCACGAAATTCCCTGTATTTTTCCCTGTTAGCAGGGAATTGAGGCCGGAGAACGGTTCGCTCGTGACTGCATCCTCCGCCACGCAGTCTCAACTGCCGAGAAATCCTGCGGCTTCCCTCTGAAAATCGCCGGAAATCCCTGCAATTCCGCATGTTTTGCGCTTAAACCGGACTCGGAGAAAGTGTCCTGCTGGACCCAGAAGGCAAGCTTTGCGGCTCTTTTCTCTGGAGGGCTGTGAGGCAGTCCGGTTTGAAGATTCCCATCAGGCGAATGCAATGCGATCACAAACCGATCATTCGGCGAATGCGAACTTGACTTGTGGCGCGTGATCACGAACGGTTCTGACATCGGTTCTTCTGAGGGCCACACGGTGAACAACTACTCAATACGGAAAACGACTCCCTCCTGTCCCCGCCCACCGCTATTTCGGCCTGCCCAGCCAGGAATATTGCCACGCAGCCTGGACATTCTGGTAGTTCCCTCCAAACCGAATATAGGTGCCATTGCTGTAGCTGAATTTCAGAGTCTGATGTTTGACTATTGGAACCGCGACGGTGCCTCCGATGCGGGAGTTCGCCTGACGGGAGAAGGGATTTGGTACACCGTTCACGCTCGTTGTCCCTCCGAACCAGAAATTACCGTCGAGCGACGCCCACATACGGGACTTTGCAAAGTCGTAGCTCAGGTGCCCTTCCAAAGCCCCAATTGGCTTTTGCGATTGCGAATTGGTGCCCGAAAAGAAGGCGTTGTGCGAAAAGAATTCGGGATTGGTAGTGAAGAACCACACTCCAAAGTACCCGTCGAGTATCCATTTGCCGCCCCAACGTTGGGAATAGCCAAATTCTGGTTTGAAGGCCCAGCGGTTGGTGCCCCAGTTGATCAGCTTCGTCGGATCGTACTGGCCGGTTGGAGGCACCACCTTGAGACTGGCGCCCAGCAGCAGTTTCTGCCGCCACTTTCCGAACTCCTTCGGCGGCATGGCCGGGCCGCCTTTCAGGTTTACGGAGACGCGAAAGACCGAATCCAGAAGACCGGAACGGTAAAGGTGCTTCTCCGCGCCCGTCACCGTACCCTGGAAGTTTCCAAATGCGTAAGGCAGCGCAGCGAGGACATTGGCCGAGCGGCCAAAGAAGCTGAACGCGTGGTAGTAGCTGAAGATCGGTACGCTGTATGTCCCGGTGGCGCCGATGGGGAGTGGGCCAAGGTCAAGGCTGCCGTCGTAGAAGTTGTACGTCAGAATAATCGCATTGGAATGCAAGGGTGTGATGACATAGGCGCGCGGAGAAAGGTCCTGTGCCCAGCAGGAATGTATGGACATTCCTGCAAGGGTCGCCAAGAACAACAGTCTTGCATGGACCGTCAGCTTATTCAACATCGCGAATGGTCGCATGGCAGATGATTTCGTTCACTTTGTACTTTTCCAACGGGAAGTATACAGCCCGCTTGACACAGCAACAGGTGATTTCCGAAATGAGCCGGCGTGCGCCAGAAGCGATGCGACGCTCCGGCCCCACTCGGTCTGATCCGGCGGCGGACCATCTCATTAATCGCCTTCGCATGAGCGGAGCAATGCGGATAGCCGCCACTTGGAAGCTTGGAAGCTTGGAAGTCTCCAAAGTCTCGTTGGCGTTCGCGTTCCAAAAACCCTTCTGCGGGAAACTGTCTAACCTGCTGTAGATGCGAGGCCGCAACGTTGAGTTTTTTGCGTTCCGTAAAGAAGTGTTTTAGGAACGCAGTCTTCCGTGGCCGCCGACTGTTTGACGGGGAGCCGCAAGGCCGCTAGCAGTCCACGAAAAGTTCGGTTGTACAGTGCGCCATCAGAGGCCGTTAGCTGCAGAGCCTTGTTAGCTCCTGCTACGTTTATCGTGTGCGTCCGATCCACTGATCCACTTACGCCTCTTCGGGGCGCGGATGCAGCGGGTTTGAAGCTTCTCTCCGAGGAGGGTAGAGGATTTGAGAGCGTTCGGTCGGGGACCGGCAAGAGGAACGGCAAGGGAATCTCGCTGGCTCTGACTTAGCTCCCAATCCCTCCTTAGCGCTGCAAACATTGGCGATATGGCACTTCAGCGATCTCTCAGGCTGGGCGCAGAGCTAACCCTCTCACTCAATGAAACCCAATGAATACGCGGGGCCTGTCAGATTCTTGTGCAGAACCCAAAAAACGTTCGTTCGTTCCCGCCACGCCTGTATTAGGGTAGATTCGCAGCGTATGTTACAAGCTTCAGTTCCTGAGGCGAGAAACCGGACGGTAGCTCGCCGCGCTCCCAGTCGCGGAAGCATTTCTCGAGTTTGGCGGCCTCGTAACATAGGTCGCTTCATTGAGGGTCAATGAATTCGAGTTGGGAGCGGCCTGGGGAACCGAAGCGCCCGGCTGCGCTACGGGGGCTCGATTCGGATAGTTGGGGGCTTGATTCGGATGATTCGGATAGTTCACACTGGCCTGACCATAGGCCGTGGGATCCGGATAGCCCGATGGACCGCTCACTGGACCATAGGAATAGGGATAAGGGTAGTAGTAGGGAGAGTAACCGTAGTACGGATAGTATCCATAGGCATAGGGATACCCATATCCCCAAGGCCACCCGAAGTTGAAGCTTAGACCCAAACCCCAACCAGGATAGCCCCAGCCGTAGCCGCCGTAGCCGTAGCCGCGATACCCATAGCCGTAGCCGCCGCGATACCCGTAGCCGTAGCCGCCGCGATACCCGTAGCCGTAGCCGCCGCGATACCCGTAGCCACCATAGCCGCCGTGATACCCGCCGCCATAGCCGCCATGATACCCGCCGCCGCCATAGCCGCCGTGATACCCGCCACCGCCGCCGTGGAATCCGCCGCCTCCGCCGCCGACGTGAGCAGCAAAGGCAGACTGAGTCGACAATCCGAGGGTGACCAAGAGGGCGCCGAGCGAAAGAACTCGCAATGCCTTAAGTATGTTCATTTTGTACCTCCACGGTAGGGTGCTATCGGCAGCGAACGTTTAAACCCGGTCATAATTGTAGACCCTCGGTCGAGGCGAAAGTTTCGGTCGCATTCCTGAAAGTCTCGGTCGCATTCCTTTAGATGGCCCGGTCCCCCGCGGTGAGTAAATGGCCAACCGGATTTGAAGAGTGCGAGAGGAAGGCTGCGTTCCGGGGTTAATACTGGAGGGGGAGAAAAAGTTCTATGCAACTGATACGAGGTAGTAGTAGCTACGCCATTCTGGTGCTACTGGGTTCATTCGCATCGCTAGGTTCGATGGTCGGACAGGTCCCCGCTTACCCGCGTTACCCTCCTCCGGCGGCGAGCGCAGCTCGGGTGCAATACATGTCGGGTGAAATTTCGTTCGCGCAGTGCGATCTGGACAAATGGTCCGCAGCCAGCCAGAACCAGCGGCTCACCGCCAACACCTGTGTTTGGGCCGACAAGAATTCGCGCGCTGAACTGAACCTGGGGAACGGATTGGTTCGCATGAATTCGGAGACGAGCGTCACGCTCGTCGCGCTGAGTCAATCAACCGTGCAGCTCAGGGTGAACCAGGGATCTGTTAGCCTGTCGGTGCCGCACCTGCGCGGTGGCGAGATTTACGAAATCGACACGCCCAATGCAACTCTTACCGTCATGAAATCCGGAGTTTACCGCGTCGACGTTCTTTCCCACGGAGACCAGACCTGGGTAACGGTGCGGCGCGGCATGCTGGCGGCAACCGGCAAAGGGCCAGCCGTGAACATCGATGCCGGGCAACAGGTGAGATTTCAGAACGAAAATTCGCTGCAGCATACGGCACTGAAGGCGCCCGCGCCCGATGGCTTTGATGACTGGGCCCGCGTTCGCGACGAACGGCTGGGAGTTTTTCGCTCTGGGCCGTTCATCGTCGGCATCGGTCCTTACTGGCCGGCTCCCCCACCACCCCCAGTTACGGGACCTTACCCATATTGAGTTACGGTTTACCGCTGCTGAAAGGCGCTAAATCAATATCCTAGCGCGACGATTTTTCTGCGCGATCTCTAGGAGCGAGTTTTTCAACAGTCTCATAAGATTCCGGGGCTAAGACGGATTCTTCTCGTCTGAGTACAGTCTTGCGCTCGGATGCGGGTTCGGAGTGGTGCTGGAAAACGACAACTGGGCTGTTCGGCGTCAAGTTGACGAGAAACGCCCTACCCTTTCTTGTGACTTACGGCGTGTCGTCCGCTCTCAGTCGGCGGTTTGCCGACTTCTCGCTCATGTGGATTTGACGGTCATCACGACATCACTCAAATGCCGTCGGCTGACTCCACCGCTTCGTTGCGGCACGTAGATAGCCGATCACCATTGAGAATTGACGACTAGAGCTAAAGCAAGACGTTCAGTGGGCTTGTGGGCGCGAGGCTGTCACATGTCTTCAAAGCCGGCGGCGAAAAGACCCCGAAATATCGGGGAATCCCCGAACACAGCGCGGTGCGCCACGTCACTGACCCTCTGATAGCCTCTTGCATACTCTGCCCTTTGGAGCTGTTATCCAACACGCCGTCCGTCGATCGCGTCCAGTTCGAAACGCTGCTGTCGGACATCTCTGCACAACTGATTGCCGTTGGCTCTGAGCATCTCGCCGAGACCGTCGAATCGGCCTTGGAGACCCTGCGCCATTTTTTCCAGGCGGACCGCTGTGGCCTGCTCTCCGTCAGCGACGATCTCTCCAATGTCAATGTGGCTTTCGCCTCGTACGGGCAAGGTGTGCGCCCCGTATCAACTGATCTTGATATCGAAGTTTCGTATCCCTGGGTTAGGCTCCGGGTCGTTGTCGACCGAGAGTCTGTTGCATTTTCGCGTCGAGCCGATCTTCCTCCAGAAGCGGTGGTGGACCTTGCCAGCTTCGAGGCAATGGGAACAAAGTCTTTGGTCGTGGTACCGATCGAGGTGGGCCAGAAAAGGCTGCATTTGATCATGATCAGCTCGGTCCGCCAGGAATGTGACTGGCCGGCGGAGTACGTACCACGCCTGCGACTTCTCGGCGAGATGTTGGTGAACACGGTCGAACGATGCCGCGCATCGGATAAAGCTCGCCGACAAGCTGCCCGAATTGAGGCCGCGGTCGATGCCGCTGAACTGGGATTCTCGGAGTGGAGCTCCGGGACGGAGCCGCCGTACCTTGACAGCCGGCTGCACGACCTTCTCGGTGTCGGGGTCGATGAGATGGCGAACGGCCTGGCATTGTGGTTTGCGCGCATGGATCCGGAGAGCCGACCCATCGTGACCGAGCTCCGCCGTCGCTTGTTGGCGGGTGAGATCGAGCGGGCGGCGGCCGAGTATCGCTACGAGCATCCTCAACGCGGCACGATATTTCTGCGGCACTGCTCGCGCTACGTCGAAGGAGAGCCGGGTCAGGGCATGCGGCTGGTCTCGGCTGTCGAGGACGTCACGGAACGGAGGCGAGCCCTCGAAGACGTGCAGCGCCTGCGCGACAGACTTGAGCGTGAAAACATCTATCTGCGGCAGGAGGCGAAGGTCCGGCTCGGGCCGGAGCGCATCATTGGCCGCAGTGCAGCTATCCGCCATACGTTCGCGTTAGCAGATCACGTGGCGGCCACGGATTCCACCGTCCTGCTCCTGGGCGAGACCGGCAGCGGCAAGGAGCGGTTCGCATCCTATATCCACGAATGCAGCCGGCGCCGCGATCGACCCATGGTGAGGGTCAACTGCTCGGCCATTCCCGCAACGCTCATTGAGAGCGAGTTGTTTGGTCGTGAAAAGGGAGCATTCACAGGAGCCTTCGCTAAGCAGGTCGGTCGCTTCGAACTGGCGCACGGCTCGACGCTCTTTCTGGACGAAATCGGAGAACTCCCGGTCGAGGTTCAGGTGAAGCTGCTTCGAGTGATCGAGGGACACACGATCGAAAGACTAGGGAACCCGAAGCCTATTCCAGTCGACGTGCGCATCATCGCGGCCACACACCGCGACGTGACCGCCGCTGTTCGCGATGGCCGCTTCCGCGAGGACCTCTATTACCGTCTGAATGTATTTCCCATTACCGTGCCGCCGCTGCGCGAGAGGCCGGATGATATCCCGCTCCTGATCGAAGCCTTCGTTGATGAACTCTCCGCGACGATGGGCAAGCGCATCGAGAAAGTTGATCCCGCGACCGTGAAGGCCCTGGTTGCCTATGCATGGCCGGGCAACGTGCGCGAACTGCGCAATCTGGTGGAACGCGCAATGATCATGGCTACTGAACCGGTTCTGCGAATCTTTCCGCCCGAAACCGACTTGTGTGCGAATAGCTCGCAGACGGATTTGGCCTCGTTCGAGCGGGCGCACATAATGCAAGTACTGCACGACACCGGATGGCGCATCCGCGGCGAGTATGGTGCCGCCGCCCGCCTGGGATTGAAACCCAGTACGCTCGAGTCGCGCCTCAAGAAGCTCGGCCTGAGCCGACCGGGGAGCCACCTGCAACACTAGAGTTGCGACTCTTGCCAAGTGGCGCATCCTGCGACAAGGACCCACAAACATTCCTCGACCGCAGTTTCGTGGATTCCCCGATGTTTCGGGGGCATTCCCTCCCTTACCCTGACGCAAGACAAGCCTGACTCTGCCGCAACTCCAATGAAGGCCTCACGTTAGAGCAGTTCCGTTCTCTGTTGGCCCAACCGGCATAGCACGTGCTCCTTATGTGGACATGATCCAGCTAATGGTCAGGATGCTTGCTCGTCCGAACGGCGGTCCGCAACTCGTGACGGCGTTGCGGTCTGTGATGAGGCCGGCCCAGCAGGGACATGGGTGTTGCTTCGCACAGATCTACCGACCGGTGAATGACGACAGCCGGCTCGAATACATCGAGGAGTGGGACGACCCAAGAGAGTTGCGTGAGGAGTTTGCATCGTCGCGGTTTCTTCGTTTGCTCGAAGTGCTTGAGACCGCCGCCGAGCAGCCACTGGTGGAATTCAGGATCATCGAGAAGATACATGGGCTCGAGTACATCGCCGCAGGATCCGCGCCTTCGCAGAGCTCTGTCCATCAGCAACACGAATGAAAAAGTGTGGCAGTAGCTACCAAGGGCCTTGCTAATGCGCATCGCCCTCTCACAAAGAGTAATTCACCGGTCAGATGATCGCCGAACGCTGGAAGTGAAGAGGAGTCAGCAATGAGTTTCCTGGAGAGAGGTCTATCGAAGCAACTGCAGGTTTTCGGCGGAGCGCTGCTGGTCGCAGCAACCCCAGCCATGGCACAGCAGGTAACGGGAACTCTCGGAGCGCCTAACGCAACGACAACCGTCGATGGCAGGCAGCTTCCTAATCCGCCAGGGCGCTTCGGTGGCGTGATCAATCGCAGCGCAGCCGACTCAAAGCCGTACTGGCAGCCGCAGATCGTTCCCCCGAAAGGTGCTCCGAATGTTCTGTTGATCATCACCGACGACGTCGGCTATGGCGCTCCCAGCACTTTTGGCGGCGTAATTCCTACCCCGGCGCTTGACCGGATCGCCCAGATGGGTCTCCGCTATACCCAATTTCATACGGCCTCGCTCAGCTCCCCCACGCGCGCTTCCTTGATCACCGGCCGTAACCATCACTCGGTCGGGTTTGGCGTCATTGGCGAGATGGCGACGGGATATCCCGGCTATGACAGCGTGATTACCCGCGATAGATCCACCATCGGCGAGATCCTAAAGCAGAACGGCTACGCTACTTCCTGGTTCGGAAAGAATCACAACACGCCTTCGTTTGAAACCAGTCAAGTCGGCCCCTTCGACCAATGGCCCATCGGGATGGGCTTTGAATATTTCTACGGATTTGTCGGCGGCGAAACTAATCAGTGGCAGCCCGATCTCTACCGCAACACCACGCGAGTGTACCCCTACGCTGGCAAGCCGGGGTACAACCTGACTACCGACATGGCGGATGACGCCATCGCGTATCTCAACGAGATCAACAGCATCGATCCCAACAAGCCTTTCTTCCTGTACTACGCGCCTGGTGGCACCCACGCTCCGCATCAGCCAACACCAGAGTGGATTGAGAAGTTCAAGGGCAAGTTCCACATGGGCTGGAACAACCTCCGCGATCAGATTTTCGCCAACCAGAAGAGACTGGGTGTCATTCCGCAAGATGCACAGTTGACGCCCTGGCCTGACGATCTATTGAAGAAGTGGGATGACCTCTCGCCTGATGAGAAGAAGCTCTTCGAGCGGCAGATGGAAGTCTACGCAGCCTACCTTGCCTACACGGATTACGAGATCGGCCGCGTCATCCAGGCTGTCGAAGACATGGGCAAGCTCGACGATACGCTCATCATTTACATCAGCGGTGACAACGGCGGCAGCGCGGAAGGTTCTCCTGTCGGCACCCCCAATGAAATGACTTTCTTCAACGGGGTGGACGTGCCCGTCCAGCTCCAGCTCGACAAATATTACGACATTTGGGGGTCAGACAAGACGTTCCCGCACATGGCCGTAGGCTGGACCTGGGCAATGAACACGCCCTTCAAGTGGACCAAGCAGGTGCCTTCCTACTTTGGTGGAACGCGGAATGGCATGGCCATCGCGTGGCCGGGCCACATCAAGGACGCCGGTGGCATCCGTACCCAGTTTCACCATGTCGTAGACATCGTTCCGACAATCCTTGAAGCCACTGGCATTCCGGCGCCTGAGACGCTGAATGGGATTCGCCAAACTCCTATTGAAGGTGTGAGCATGGCTTACACCTTCGATAAGGCGAACGCATCCGCGCCTTCCAAACACACCACGCAGTACTTCGAGATGATGGGGCTTCGTGCTCTGTACCACGATGGCTGGATCGCATCCACCCTGCCTTACAGGGCTCCCTGGGACGCTACCAAACAGCCGCCCGCCGACATCGTTAACGGTGTGACGTGGGAATTGTTTGACCTCACTAAAGACTGGACGCAAAACAACAATCTTGCAGCAGCCAATCCGACGAAATTGAAAGAGCTGCAAGACCTGTTCTGGGTCGAGGCTCAGAAGTACCAGGTGCTTCCTCTGGATGCTTCGGCGCTGGATCGGTTCATCGTGCCCAAGCCAAGCATCGTCGCTGGTCGAACGGAGTTCACCTATCCCGGCCCAATCGCCGGCATTCCACAGGGAACAGCGCCGAGCATTCTCAATCGCTCTTTCACCATCACTGCGAATGTTGAGGTGCCAAGCAGCGGCACAGATGGCATGCTCGCAACCGCTGGCGGACGCTTCGGCGGATGGGCATTCTACGTACTCAAGGGAAAGCCGGTGTTTACCTATAACCTGCTCGATCTGAGCACCGAGCGCGTCGAGAGTAAGCAGCCGCTCTCGAGTGGGAAACACACGGTTGTATTCGACTTCAATTACGACGGTCCCGGTCTTGCCAAGGGCGGCATAGGCGTAATCACCATCGACGGCACTGAGACTGTCAGACAGCAGATCAAACACACGATTCCCTTTTCCCTGGCGAGCAGTGAGACCTTCGACGTCGGCTCGGACACAGGAACCGGGGTCTACGACAACGACTACCAGCCGCCGTTCGCGTTCTCCGGAAAACTCAAGAAGCTCACGATAAATCTGGGGGCGTCAGGGATGACGGCGTCGCAACAGGCGGAGGCCAAGGAAAGAGCTGCCGCAATGCAGGACTAAGCGCGCTCTTCGCTACCGGGCATGTCGCCGCGTGGTTCCGGCTCTGCGATGAATTCTGATTAATGGAACAGCATCGTGAATGAACGGTTTCATCCAGCGAATTATTCGTTAAGAGGACTACTCATGATCAACAGATCCAGGTGCAAATCAATCGTCAGCATCTTCTTTCTGCTAACAGCAGGGCTTTCCGTTACTGCATTGGCGCAGACTCCTCCTCCCATCCGAGGCGTTTACACCCCAGGTTTCAGCGCTACCAATTCTGGCGTTCTGCCGAGCCCGGGTCTGACCTACTCCAACACCTTTCTCGGCTATTCGTTTGACCAGGTGGTCGGACCCAATGGCAAGACTGTCACCCGGGCGCCCAGTGTCGGCGTGCTCATTGACATCAACGCCTTTTTCTATGTTTTCAAGAAGAAGATACTCGGCGGCAACTTCGCTATGGCTGCTGGCCTGCCCATCAGCAACTCATCGATCAGTTCGATCCATCTGGGTGCTGTCGCAGGCGGGGCGGGCTTCGCGGATTCCTTCTATCAGCCGCTCACCATGGGATGGCACCTCAAGCGCGCCGACATCATCGCGGCTTATGCGTTCTTCGCTCCGACCGGCCGATTTACTCCTGGAGCGACCGACAATGTCGGCACCGGTCATTGGACCAACGCTCCCACCGCTGGTGAGACCTTTTATTTGACGAAGAACAAGGCGACGGCTCTCAACGCTTATCAGATGGTGGAATTCCACACCCCGCAAATGGGCACCAATATCCAGGCGGGATCAACCTTCGACCTCGATTACTCGCTGACGCAGATGCTGCCGTTGAAGAAGGATCACAGTATTCTGCTTCAACCAGGTTTGATCGGTTACGGTCAGTGGCAGCTGTCCGGCAACAGCGGTCCATCGATCGATCCCATCGTCGCCGCGTCCACCCATTATGTCGTCAATGCGATGGGAGTGGGCGCGAACGTCCTCCTTCCAGCACGCCATGTCTTTCTGGGCGTCAAATGGTTCAACGAGTTTGGGAACAGGAATACGACAGAGGGGCACTCGTTTCAGATCAACGGCGCAATCACGTTCTGAATCCTGGAGCGACACCGGCATGTGGGAGATTACTCCTATGAAGTCGGCCCGGCATCCGGCAACCGCACTGGCACCGTCACTTGGACGTAAAACGCCCAACCCGTGCTGTTGAAGAACTCCACCAGGTCGCGGCCACAAGGACGGAACGGCGACAACACGTCCAAGTGACGTCCCCGAACGAGACTTCTGGCCCGCGTCAATGAGCGGCTGTCCGGGCGCAAGCAGAGCCGCTCTGACGGCGACTGGTCACCCACCGTTTGGCGACTGAAGGCCATGCTCAGGATTACCTACTAGTTGGCGATTTTCACGACAGTGAATGCCGGCGCCGTGCGGCGACCACCCGGTACCGCCCATGAACAGCAGCGTGCCTCCGGGCGAACTTAAGGCCGGTGGCGCGGGCGACCTGAGACTGCGCCTACCTCCTTAACGCGATCTCGGGCCGCATAATTACTACTCGACTGCCGCCGCAACTGCTTTGTTGGTCTCATTGATCTGCTTTAGTTCTTCAGCGTTCAGATTTGTTGGGGCAATGTCTATCTCGATCTTGTTGAGAGTGCCCGTAAATCTGAATGGGGACTGATAGAGGTTGCTTACAGGTGATCCGGTGTCGAGGCCGGTATCGAAAGTCTCGTCTGCGGAAAACCGCCCGAAGATAGTCTTGTCCACCCGGCCTTCGCCAACTTTCTTGTCGTTGATAAACATCGTAACCGTGCCACCCTTGGCCAAGCCACCGCCGTCATACTTGAACTCGACGCGAACTGTGCTCTTGCCAGCAGCCAGTGTCTCGGAACTGGTTACACGGTAGCGTGACATGCCGAACCAGTTGTACTCGTATGTTGGCTTTCCGTCCTTTACGAATAGCGTATATCCGCCCACAATACCCCCGGCGGCTACCAGGACACCGTCCCCTGGCTTGTCCACGTATGCGGTGATGACATGCGATTTGTTTTTGATGTTCGCGGAGGAACTTTCCGGAATCCGGTAGGCTCCCTGCAGATAGGTGAAATGAGTCCGGCCCGCGATCAAGCTCGGCCGCAAACTTGGATCGGCGCGTTCGATGAAACGGTCATCCAGCGGCAGCACATTATACTTGGCCGCCTCACCCCAGAACCTGTCCTGCAAGTCTCGTAGCTTGTCGGGATACTTCGCTGACAGGTCATTCGCCTCGCTAAAATCTTCCTCTAAGTTGTAAAGCTCCCACTTGTCATCGTCGAAGGAGTACGAACCGCTAGTCACCCACGGCAAGCGTCCGTGGCGGCAGACGGCGATCCAGCCATCATGGTAGAGAGCGCGGTTACCGAACATCTCGAAGTACTGTGTTCCGCGTGTGCCCTTCGCCTTTGGGTCGTCGAAGGAATACACCATGCTCACACCCTCAATCGGCTTCTGCCAGACGCCATTCACTTCGACAGGCTCGGGAACTCTAGCGGCTTCCAGGACCGTTGGCGCAACGTCGATGACATCATGGAATTGGGTTCGGATGCCACCTTTGTCTTTGATCCGATTGGGCCATGAAATAACCAGCGGGTTGCGAGTGCCTCCGAAATGCGAAGCAACCTGTTTGCCCCATTGGAACGGGGTGTTCATTGCCCATGCCCAGCCGACCGGGAAATGGTTGTAAGACTGGGGGCCGCCGATTTCGTCGATATGTTGAATAATGTACGAGGTATCTTCCTTTTGCCCGTTGAGTGACACCATCTCGTTAAACACACCATTCAACGTTCCTTCCATGGAAGCGCCGTTGTCGCCAACCTCGAACATGATCAGGGTATTGTCGAGTTGTCCGATGTCGCGGATGGAATCGATCAAACGACCTGCCTCGTAGTCGGTCTGCGCAGTGAAAGCTGCGAATGTCTCCATCAAGCGAATTGCAACCTTCTTTTCGTCTGGGCTTAAGGAATCCCAGGCTGGAATCTCCTCCGGTCGCGGGGTCAACTTCGTATCGGGTGGGATGATACCCATCTTGAGCTGACGCTGATAGGTCTCTTCGCGATACTTGTCCCAACCTTGGTCAAACTGGCCTTTGAACTTGGCGATCCAGGCCTGCGGAACGTGGTGCGGCGCATGTGTCGCGCCAGGAGCGTAATAAATAAAGAACGGACGGTCGGGAGTGACCGACTTCTCTTGATGGATGTACTCGATGGCCTTATCTGTCAAGTTCTCGGTCAGCGTGTAGTCCTTTTCCCGGCCCTTGGGCACTTCCATTTCGACAGGCTTGTTGCCCTCGTAAAGTGCAGGCTGCCACTGGTTGGCCTCACCGCCAATGAATCCGTAAAAATGGTCGAAGCCCTGCATCGTTGGCCAGCGATCAAATGGACCTGAAATGCTCGTCTCCCAGTCCGGGATGTTGTGGTTCTTGCCAAAAAACGCCGTGCTGTAACCGTTCTGGCGCAGGACCTCGGCAAACATCGCTTCGCTTTTCGGAATCTGGCCGCTGTAGCCCGGATAACCACTGCCTATCTCGGTGATAACCCCCGTCGCTGCGGAGTGGTGGTTACGCCCTGTTAACATCGCCGCTCGCGTGGGCGAGCAAAGCGCCGTGGTATGGAAACGGGTGTAGCGCAATCCCATTTGCGCAAGGTGGTCGAGATTGGGCGTCGGAATCTGTCCGCCAAAAGTACTCCAGTCGCCGAAACCGGCATCGTCAATCATGATGAACAGTACGTTTGGAGCACCTTCCGGAGCCTTGACGAGAGGGATTTTGTCCGGCGTGGAATCCTTGTATGTCTGACCAATGGTTCCCTTGAACTTGGGATCGGGCCGAGGAAGCACTTCCTGTGCCGAGAGGTTCCAGGCCAAGCCCACTGAAAGAAGGCTTACACTGACTGACAACTTCGCAACGCTCTTTGATTTCAATTTCTTGCCTCCCCTGTTTGTCTCTTTGCTTTCGGATCTCTGCCTCAACTTCATGGACTCGCAGTCTACGAGCAAGCTGCCATTCCCGGTAACTGTCGCAAGCGACAATGGCACAGAAAATTGCTTTTGGTGTGCCCTGGGATTGGTCAGAGGGTAGCAGATCGTTGTTGCAAACAGGCGATATTTCGGCAACGACCCGATAGTGAGCGCCATTGACTCAATTTTCCCGTGCCAACTGTAACTTCCGTCAGTGGTGATGCCCGCCAGGTCGAGTCTAGTCTCGAAGAGAATTCATTGATCTGCTTCAGTCCGGTCGAACCGTTGTTTGACAAGTCTAGGCCCTGGAGACGAGACTGAATTGCTGAAGTGAACAGACCGACCAACCTTAAGGGTGAAAATAATGAAAGGTAAACGACTTATGCTCACCGTCGCGCTTGGAGTTGGCGCGCTGGTCTGGTCTACAGCGTACGCCCAGACGCCACCGAAGATGAAAATGACCACTCCTATTCCGCCCTCCATCACCACGCCGGATTCAGTGGACACGCGCATCGGCACCCTGAACTTCTTCGACGGCATGCCCGATCCGGCGACCGTTCAAAAAGCCTACGACAATCTGGACTTCGCTCGCGGCGTGGAGGTGTTCCTCAATACCATGCCGGCTGCGTCTCTCTACAGCATGCGCCGTGGTTTGCAGAGCATTGGGGTGGACAATCAGACCGTCGCACTATTCGAGACCCTGATGGATTCGAAGTCCTTGTACCTGACGGCTAACTCTGAGACCGTCTACGTCCACGGTTGGCTGGACCTTAAGAATGGCCCGATAGTGGTCGAGACACCGCCCAACGTATTGGCATTTGTGGACGATTTCTGGTTTCACTACGTCGCCGATATGGGCAACGCAGGCCCCGATAAGGGCAAGGGCGGCAAGTTCCTCTTCCTGCCCCCAGGCTACGCGGGAGAGGTTCCCAAGGGCTACTTCGTCGCGCGCTCGGCGACATTCGGCAACTGGCTGTTTGCTCGCGGATTCCTTGTCAATGGCGATCCAAAACCAGCCACGGACAATTTCAAAAAATACTGGCGGCAGTATCCGCTAGCCCAGGCGAGCCATCCGCCCGAGACGAAATTCATCAACGCTTCCGGCAAGGAATTCAACACAATTCACGCCGGCAACGAGAAGTTTTATGAAGAGGTCAATGCGGTGGTTCAGGAAGAGCCCAACTCTGCCATGGACCCTGAAACACTGGGTCTTCTAGCTTCCATCGGAATCGAGAAAGGCAAGCCCTTTGCGCCTGATGAGCGCATGAAGAAGATATTGACCGAATCTGCGGCGGTCGGCAACGCCACGGCGCGCTCTATCCTCTTCGCAAATCGCGACAAGCGTTTCTACCTGTATCCGAACAGCTACTGGGAGGTTGGCTTCCTTGGTGGCAGTTATGAGTTTCTCGACGATGGCGTGCGTCTACTGGATGCTCGAACTCGCATGTTTTACTACGCGACCGGAATTACTCCAGCGATGGCGATGAAGATGATAGGGGTTGGTTCGCAATACGCAGCCAACATGCGCGATTCCAAAGGCAACTATCTCGACGGCGGTAAGACTTACAAGCTCAATATACCCCCCAATCCTCCGGTAAAGACGTTCTGGTCCATCGTCGTTTATGACGGGCAAACGCGTTCCATGCTGCAAACCGATCAGCAGTTCCCCAGCATCGGCAGTGAGGCGAAGGGCCTGCAAAAGAATGCCGATGGTTCGGTTGACATCTACTTAGGGCCAAAGGCTCCGGCAGGCAAGGAGGGCAATTGGGTACAGACTGTCCCCGGAAAGAGTTGGAACACGCTCCTCCGTCTCTACGGTCCGCTCGAACCGTGGTTCGACAAAACGTGGAGGCCTGGTGAAATCGAACTGGTTCAGTAATGGTCGGGAGGCAACTCGGAGGTAGCTGTTGTAATCAGCCCATCTCACACCCTATCCGTCCTGCACAAAATGATCAGCGAATCCCCCGCTTGTCTTAATTGTCCATAAACGGGGTTCGGGGAAGCTTCGCCGGGCCGCTCGTGAAGTCTTAGGGCTGTATCGGAAGCGCCCCTGCGCGGAACCCTGGATTGCATTGGAGTGTGCGGGCGCTTTCGATACAGCGACTTGAAGGAAGCCACTGGCTATGGGATTTGATTGGCGCTGGGTTGAGATGAGAGGTGTGGCAAGCCGGTGTGGTAGCGCGAAGGAGTGGTTGGATTAGAGATGGCAACGGGTTCTTGGGTGAGGAGCGTTCTGAGAACGGCGCTTGCCGGGAGCGAAAAGACTGGGGAAGATGCCCACGAGGCGCAGAAGTCGGGTGCGTGTCGAAGCACGCGGATGGATCGAGGTTGGAGCTGTGGTTTCATGCAGCATACTCCCGTGGAAGCGGCGGAGCGCGGAGTTGGATCTGGGCTGCAGTATGCCTCTCGATCACGTGCATCGGTCCACCGCACATGGGGCAGATCCAGAAAGTAAGGGCGCGAACAGGGCGTGGACTTAGCGAAGAGACTGGGTTTGGTTGGTGCGCCGAGCCCAGTAAGTGAGTACAGAGTGGTAGCGATAGAGCGCGCCGGCGGTTGGCCAGGAAACCGAAGTTGCGAATGCGAACAAAGCCGCGGGGAAGCAGGTGGAGCAGGAAGCGTCGTAGGAACTCCTCAACAGAAAGCGTCATTAGGCGCTTTTTGTTGTTGTGAGCCGAATCCCTCCAGCGAAACGTGACTTGGCCATCGGCCAAGGAGACGAGCCGGTGATTGGAGATGGCGACGCGGCGTGATCGGTGGGGGAGAAGGGCCTTCTGATCTGCAAGCGATTAGCTATCCAAATGGACCATAACCTCGGCGACTCTTTGTCCCGCCAAACTCGATGACTAAGTAGTTCGAATGGCCGGGGGAATGTGACTCAGATCACAGCCGATCGTTTGGTTGGTTACGTAGGCTAAAAGCTTGCCCAAAGGATTCGCCGGCCCGGAACCAACCATGTACAAACCGGTACGTCTACTCACCGCACTTCGAGACTTGAACGAGTGCAGTGAAGCCAAATAAAGGAGAAGGAATCATGCATTCCATTAAAAGCACAATAAAGCTGGCGGGAGCCCTGCTAACTTGCGTCTTGCTGGCAGGAGCAGCTTTTGCCGCCGACAGCATTAAAGGACAGGTCCTGGGCGGAGGCGCCCCCATCGCAAAATCGACCGTAACCTTGTGGGAAGCGAGTACCGGCGCTCCCAAGCAACTGGGTCAGACCAAGACCAACGATGATGGCCGCTTTGAGGTTCGCGATAAAGGCGGCAGCAAGGACGGCATCCTGTATCTGGTTGCAACCGGTGGCGTACCCAAGGCCAGTAAAGCCGGCGGTGACAATCCTGCCATCGCGTTGTTGGCGGTTGTGGGGAGCAATCCTCCGGCCAGCGTGACGATCAACGAACTCACAACCGTCGCATCCGCGTTCACCAATGCGCGATTCATCAACGGCGGCGGCATTTCCGGGAATCCGCTCGGACTGAAGATCGCCTCCGGAAACGTCCCCAACCTGGTTGACCTAACCACCGGCGGATGGGGCAAGGTACTGCTCGACCCGATCAACAGCTCCATGACCACGACGATGGCGACTCTGGACACGCTTGGCTCGTTGATCACTGCGACCTTCACGGTGGCCAATGACGATTGGCGCGCGCGTTTCTATAAGGCCGCAACTCCGACGGGTGGAGCTACGCCGAAGAACACGCTAGAAGCAATGGCGGGAATTGCGCGCGAGCCGTGGACCGACCCAAAGGACCTCTACGCGTTGTTCGACGAAGCCTATCCACTGCCGGCGCCCGATGGGCGGCGCAGTTCGCCCTTCGCACCGTATCTCGTTTACGCCCCTGCTGACTTCGCACTTTCGCTGTGCTTCTCGGGCGGTGGGGATTACGCCAACGGCCGCTTCATGTTTGATCCGGAAGGCAATCTCTGGAGCGGCATGAACTGGATGCCGGGCTCCCAGTCCGGCGTCAACAAGAGCACTGGTGGCGGCGTGGGTAAGTTCAGTCCCAATGGAGTAGCGTTGTCACCGCCGATCTTCGGCTTCACCGGCATGGGCATCGACGGCGTTGGCTGGGGCACGGCCGTGACGAAAGACCGGGTCTGGATTTCCAGCTTCAACGGAAAAATTCTGGTGATGGATTTCAATGGCAAGCCTGTTGCCAGCGAAAGCGATTTCCCGTTCAAAGAAAAGTTCCTCGGGCTGATGGGTATCGGCGTTGCTCCGAATGGCGATGTCTGGATTGCCGATGGCTCGGACAATCAGTTGCTGTACTTTCCCGGCGGGCGAATCAAAGACGGGAAGATCGTCAAACCCGCGGGCCTGAAGTCTCCTTTCGACATCGTGATCGACTCTCAGAATCGTGTCTGGGTTGCCAACTCCTCGTCGGACACGGTGGTCAGGTTCCCGATGAGCGATCCCAGTAAGGCAGAGAGCTTCCGGGCCGGGATCGGTGTTCGCGCTCTCGCGTTGGACTCGAAGGAAAATGTCTGGGTGGTGAGCAACATGGACCTGAAAACCCCGCAGCCGAAGCTTCCCGATGGCATATCCATCATGGAGCAGTTCAAGCTCATTACCGCAGCCATGTTCAAGTACGTTATGGGGCCCCCGCCACGGCCTACCGGTGCCGTCAACATGATTCGCCCGGATGGCACTCAACCCGCGCCAATGGGCTTCACCGGCGATGCAATCAACATACCGTGGGGCTTGAACATCGACGGCAATGACGATGTGTGGGTCGGCAATATGTGGGCCCGCTCTGTGACGCTGCTGGCTGGTGACAACACCAAGGGCCATCCCGTCGGCACTAAGACCGGCGATGTCATCCACATGTTCCAGAGCGCCAGCATCCAGATGATCACCGACGCTTCGATCGACGCGGCTGGCGACGTCTGGGCGGCGAACAACTGGAACCTTCTCGTCGCCGCCGCAAGCCCAACTCCGACCCTTCCCACCTCAACTTGGGGAGGAGGATCAGGCTTCACCGTGATCTATGGAGTGGCGGCTCCGGTGAAGCCGCCGCGCATCGGCAAGGTGCAGACGTACTAATCGCAGCGGATATCGTGCGGGTTCTGTCTTCCAAGGCCCGCACTCTACCTTTGCGGCCGACACAGCCTACCTAGAGTCGTCGAACCTTGAGCGTCGCTGGTAGCGCGGTACTTCGAAAGGGAACCAAATGACAAAACTCGTATCCGCATTCATCGTCGGCCTGATGTTGTTAGCCCAGTCGGCCACTGCTCAGAACATGACACCCCTCACCTCCAAAGAGTTGAACCGCCGGACCGTAGAACGCCGCGCAGTGGATGCCGTCATCTGGGGGCTGCCGCTCGTCGGGGAGGACGCGGTCAAGCAGGCCGCCTTCCGTGATGGCAAGGCCACCTACAACGACATCGTGTGGTGGCCCAAAGGGGGCGGCTGGAAGAACCAGTCGCCAACGCCCAACGTCAACACGCGGTACATGTATTTCTTCTGCAACACAAAGCAGGACGGGCCGGTGGTGGTGGAATTACCGCCCGCGGTCCCCGGAGCCAGCTTCTACGGCACCATCGAAGATGCGTGGTATGTGCCACTTACGGATATTGGCTTCGAGGGCAAGGGCGGTAAATACCTCGTGCTTCCGCCTGACTACACCGGCGATGTGCCCTCCGGATACATTGTGGTTCGGCCCAAGACTTACAACACCATGACGCTGTTGCGCTCGATCCTCGCGTCTATGTCACCAGAGGATTTCCGGGCGGGCAACGCGTTGGTGCAGCAGGTCAAAATCTATCCCCTGTCGAAGGCCGCCAATCCGCCGGAGCAGCGACTGCTCGACATGACAGACGTTATGTACAACGGCCTCATTCCGTACGACGAAACCTTCTTCACCAGCCTAGCGCAGATGCTTAATGAGGAGACGGTGCAGCCCGCGGACCTGCAGATGATGGGCATGCTCCTTCCACTTGGCATCGAGAAGGGCAAAGAGTTCAAGCCAGACACCGCGACCGTGGCCCTATTGAAAGAGGCGGCAGCGGAAGCTCACGCCTGGCTCATGGATAAGGCCGCGACCGACATCACTCCCTGGTGGCCGGGAAGTCAGTGGGTTGTCCCCTCGCCACCCATCACAATGCCGACCGCATTCCATTGGGAGGTCCCTAACTATTTTGACGTAGATTCGCGAGCCATCGCCCTCTCGCAGTATTTCTGCCCAACGGCAAAGTTGGGTACCGGCAGCTTCTACTTCGGAGCCTTCCACGACCACAGCGGCAGCCCGCTCGAAGGCAGCGACCACTACCGCCTCCACGTCCCGGCGAACGTTCCGGTGCGCGAGTTCTGGTCTGTCACCGTTTACAGCCTGGAGACGTCGAGTTTCTTCCTGAACGCAGAGAACCTCACGCTTGGCTCGCTCGACAAAGGTTTGAGCAAGAACGCGGACGGTTCGGTGGACATCTACTTTGGCCCGAAGCCGCCTGTCGGCAAGGAGTCGAACTGGCTCTACACCCAAACTGGTCAGAAATGGTTCCCGTGGTTCCGCGTGTACGGCCCGGAGAAGGCCATCTTCGACAAGAGCTGGAAGTTGCCAGATATCGAGCAGCTTGCGCAGGGCCAATCGGCCGCTGCCGGGCAGACAAAGCTCGTCGCCGCTGAGGAAACGCCGGTGGATCCTAAACCTTTGGCACCTGCGGGGCACTTAATGCTCGTGGCCACCGGGGGCCAGCCAGCGGAACCCGAATCTTCGGCTTCCGCCGGGCAGACAAAGCAGGTCGCTACCGGGGACGAGCCAGCTGCCGCCGAATCTGAAGCGTCCAAGACGGCAGCACTCGCGAAGGCCGCGCAGAATCCCGTGGCCAACCTCATCAGTGTTCCTTTACAAAACAACACCGCTTTTGCCATCGGCCCTTATAACCGGACACAGGACGTTCTAAACATCCAGCCAGTGATCCCGGTCAAGTTGAATGATCAGTGGAACGTCATCATGCGCATCATCCAGCCGATTGTGTGGCAGCCGTATCCTAACCAGAACACCGGCGGCGAATACGGACTGGGAGACATGAATCCGACCTTCTTCTTTTCTCCCGCGAAACCTCACAAACTGATCTGGGGTGTCGGCCCCACGTTCGTCGTACCCACGGCCACCAATGACATCCTGGGACAGGGAAAGTTCAGCATGGGGCCGGGCGTCGTTCTTCTGAGCACTCCAGGGCATTGGGTCATCGGGACACTGATTAATAACGTGTGGTCAGTGGCCGGCTCGGGGAGTCGCCCGCCTGTCAATCAGATGCTGCTGCAATGGTTTGTCAACTACAACATGAAGAAGGGTTGGTATCTCGCAACCTCGCCGATCGTCACCGCCGATTGGCGCGCTTCCAGCGGCAACCAATGGACGGTCCCGATGGGTGGAGGTGTTGGGCGCATCATGAAGCTGGGATTCCAGCCGGTCAACCTTTTGGCTCAGCTCTACGGCAATACGGTGCATCCGGCTGGCGCTTCGTCCTGGGGAATGCGGCTGCAAATTCAATTCCTGTTTCCCAAGTTCACCAAGCAGCAGGAAAAAGAAATGATGGAACAGAAGCTGAAACAGCTTGAGCAGGAGCAACAGCAGACACCGACGAAGAAGTGACGGAGAGCAAACTCCGGAAACGCCCCATTGTGGAACGAACGGATCGAAGTCAGAAACAGTAAGTGGCGGTTTTAAGAGTAAATAGGGCTTTGGCCGGCTAAATTGCTGCTGTCGATAAAATACACTGGGGTGTTTCGAGCGCGCGCCCCTTCTAACTAAGCTCGGCCTAGGAGGGCACGAATGTCCGCAATCTCGACTTCCTCTCGTCGCGCTTTCACGTTCACACTACCCTTACTTGCGGTTGTGCTGAGTGCCTGCAACAAGAAAGTCGAGCCCTCGGCCCGTAATGAACCGGCGAAGCAGCAGACAACCGCGGCGCTCCCCGTATCTTCACCCGACGAGCCGCCCGCCCCATCAAGCAACGTTGCCTTGCCCACTGGTTTCGGTCGTCATACCGGTGACCTCGATGAGATGGTGAAGAGCCGCAACATCCGTGCGCTGGTCATACTCAGCCCGATCGGTTTTTTCTACGACAACGGTCTGCCCAAAGGCGTGAGTTACGAGGCGCTGGAAGAGTTCCAGAAGTTCACCAACCAGAAGTTGAAAACCGGCAAGTTGCAGGTGAAAGTCACATTCCTTCCCATGCGGGTCGACCAGCTTGAGGTCGCTCTCGCGAAGGGAATAGGAGACATGATTGCTTACGGGATCGTGGTCACGCCGGAGCGTGAAAAGCGCGTTGCCTTCTCGACACCGATACAGACGGACGTAACCCAGATTGTTGTAACCGGATCGAATTTTGGCGCGATCTCCACGCTCGCCGATCTGGGCGGAAAAGAGGTATACGTTAATCCGCTGTCAACGTATTACACAAACTTGCAAAAGGCCAACGAAGACCTGCAAAAGTCGGGCAAGACCCCGATCGTGATTAAGGCCGCGGACAAGAACTTGATGGACGACGACCTTGTGCAGATGGTGAACGCCGGATTGATCCCTGCGACCGTCACCACGAAGCAGAGGGCGGACCTTTGGTCGAAGGTCCTCGATCACATTCAGCCCCATCCTGATTTGGTTATCGCCAGCGGACAACAACTGGCGTGGGTCATGCGCAAGGACAACCCGCAATTAAAGCAATTGGTCGACGATTTTGTCTCGTCCCACGCAGTGGGAACATCTTTCGGTAGCACCCTGCTTCGCCGCTACTTACAAAACACCAAGTGGGTCACAAATTCAACTTCGGCAGAGGAGATGAAGAAGTTCCAGACGAACCTTCAGCTTTTCCAGAAGTACTCCGGAGAGTACAGCTTTGATTACCTGATGATTGCAGCCCAGGGTTATCAGGAGTCTCTGCTGGACCAGAGCAAGAAGAACCCCAGCGGCGCCGTCGGAATTATGCAGGTAATCCCTAAGAATGCGGCGGCCTCTCCCATCAACATTCCGAACGTGGGAACGGCTGACGCCAATATTCATGCCGGGGTCAAGATGCTGCGCAACATTGACGACACCTACTTCAATGATCCGAAGATCGATTCTCTAAACAAAACGCTGTTCGTCTTTGCCAGCTACAACGCCGGACCGAATCGCATCGTGAGACTACGCAAAGAGGCACCCGATATGGGCCTTGATCCGAACATCTGGTTCGGCAATGTGGAACTGGTTGCGGCCAAGGAAATCGGGCAGGAGACGGTCACCTACGTTGCCAACATCTACAAGTACTACATCGCTTACAAGCTGGCGGTGGAACAGAGGGAGCTGCGGCAGAAGGCGACAGGATTGCCGGCGAAATAAATGGTGAGTTGGCCCGAAACCGGCATGTGGGAGATTACTCCCAACATTGCGGTTTCCCAAGTTGCTGAATCTGAATCCGGAAATCGGAGTGGGCGAACGGTCCCAGACATGAACTGTCCAAAGTGCGGCACTACGGTTTCGATCAATGCGAAGCAGTGTCCAGTTTGCGGGAGCCCATCGCAACCGTCTGACGTAGACGAAAGCATCGCCGGAAGCGCGGCGCAAGGCGCGGGTGCAGCGAAGTCGGCGGCAGACGATGAGACTGTCGTTGGTTCGGCGCTCCCACCTGTTCGTAACGTCGCGGCCGATGTTCTCACCCCACCGCCTTCCTCTTCCCAATCTTCTGAAGCTTCGACCGTCCTCGGTGCAACGAGTTCAGTTGACTTCGGCCCTCGCTACCGGGTCACTGGTCTCCTCGGCCAAGGTGGAATGGGCGCAGTTTACCTGGCCTACGACCAGGACCTGGGCCGCCAGGTCGCATTGAAGCTGGTGAAGCCCGAACTGATGGTCTATCCGGGAGCGATGGAACGCTTCCGCCAGGAACTGCTGCTGGCCAGCAAGATTTCTCACCGCAACGTTCTTCGTATCCACGATCTTGGCGATGCCGGCGGGATGAAGTTTATCTCGATGGCGTACGTGGACGGCGAAGACCTGCATCACCTGCTCGCGCGCGAAGGACGGCTGCCGCTGGACCGCATGCTGAACATCGCGCGTCAGCTTTGCGCCGCGCTCGATGCCGCTCACTCCGAGGGCGTCGCCCACCGCGACCTGAAGCCGCAAAACATCATGCTGGCCAAAGACGACCATGCTTACGTCACCGACTTCGGTCTGGCGAAGTCGCTGGGTGCGGCCGACGGCATGACGCAGAGCGGCGAGATGCTGGGCACGCCGCGTTACATGGCTCCCGAGCAGGTGGAAGCCAAGCACGTGGATGCGCGCACCGACATTTATGCGCTGGGCCTGATCTTCTACGAGATGCTGACGGGCGATGTCCCGTTCATCGCCGAGTCAACGCTGCAGCTGATGTACAAGCGCGCCAACGAGCCTTCGCCCCCGCCGAAGACCATTAATCCCGGCATTCCCGACTGGCTGAACAACATCGTTATGAAGTGCCTGGAGCGCGATCCGGCGAACCGTTACCAGAGTGCGAAGGAAATCCTCGACGACATCGATGCGCAACGGAAACCACCGGCGCGCCAAGTGACAGCATCCGCGGTCGCTGCGCCGGCAGCGCTGGCTACGCAAACCAGCCAACACGGTAAGAGCCGGCATTCCATCTGGATCGCCCTCGCTGCGGTTCTGGCGATCGGCCTTGGCGTCGGCGGATGGCTGTTTTTCAAGCGGCCTACTCAGACACTTTCCGAAAAAGACACTATCGTCATTTCCGACTTCAACAATAAGACCAGCGATCCTGTGTTCGACGACACGCTAAAGCAAGCTCTGGCGGTGGGACTAGGACAGTCGCCGTTTCTGAACATTCTCTCCGAGGGCAAAATCCGCGCCACCCTGGGCCAGATGAACCGACCGGCGGGTGAGCGGCTCACCGACGAAACCGCGCGGGAAGTGTGCCAGCGTATGGGGAGTAAAGCAGTCATCAGCGGATCCATTGTCAGTCTGGGAAACGCATATGTCGTTGGGCTGAACGCGATCAATTGCGCCACCGGTGACTCTCTGGCCCGGGAACAGGCGCAAGCCGCAGGTAAAGAGAAGGTGCTCGACGCACTCGGCAGCGCCGCCGCTAGATTGCGTGGGGAGTTAGGAGAATCACTGCCGTCGGTGCAGAAGTTCGACGTCCCTCTCGATCAGGCCACCACCTCCTCGCTCGAAGCCCTGAAGGCGTACAGCCTGGGCAGAAAGAAATCCAGTGCCGAGGCCATACCGTATTACGAGAACGCTATCGCACTCGATCCCAACTTCGCCGCGGCCTACACCCGGCTGGGCCTTATGTACCGCAATCTGGGCGAGCCCGCCAAGGCGAAGCAGTACATCACTAAGGCCTTCGAATTGAGCGAGCATGTGAGCGAGCGGGACAAGTTTTACATCGCCTCCTCTTACTATCTGTACGGCACGGGCGAGATGGAGAAGGCCATCCAGACCTACCAGATGTGGGTGCAATCCTATCCGCGCGACTGGCTCCCTCTCCTCAACCTGGGTGTTGCTTATGCGGTCGTCGGTCAGTACCAAAAGGCCACGGAAGTGACCGTTGAATCATTGAAGCTCTATCCGGAAAATGTTACGGCCTACGAAAATCTTGCCGGCTTTTATCTCGCAATAGGCCGATTTCCCGAGGCGCTCGACACCTCAAGCCAGGCGTTCGCACGGAAACTCGATGAAGAGGTTCTCCACACAAACCTCTATGGATTGGCCTTTGTGCAGGGTGATTCTGCTGCCATGGCCCAACAGGCAGCCTGGTTCAATGGCAAGGCAGACGTCGAAAACGAAGTCCTCGGTTTGGAGGCTAACACCGAAGCCTACTTCGGAAAGGCTGGGAAGGCGCGCGAACTCACGCGACAAGCGGTAGCGTCTGCCCAGCGCGCACATAACCAGGAAATGGCGGCATTCTGGTCAGGCGAGGCAGCCATGCAGGAAGCCCTCTTTGGCAATTACGCGTCTGCACGGGAGCTGGCTGACGCTGCATTGAGCATTGCCCCGGGATCCCCCGCGGCCAAGAGTCAGGCCGCCTTGGCACTGGCCACCACCGGCGATGCAGCTCGGTCGCAGTCACTCGCTGACCAACTGAACCAGGACTTTCCGCTGTTTACCGTGGTTCAATCCAATTGGATGCCCACGATTCGCGGCCAACTCAACATCAATCGCAAGGCTGCGCCTTCCGCAATCGAGAGCCTTCAGGCCGCAGCCCCGTACGAACTGGGACAGGGCTTCGGCCAGATCAACTATTCCTGCCTCTATCCGGTTTATGTTCGCGGCCAAGCCTACCTGGTTGGCGGGCAGGGCCCCGCAGCGGCTGCTGAATTCCATAAAATTCTTGACCACAGCGGCCTAGTGCAGAACTGCCCCACCGCTGCGCTGGCCCATCTCGGACTCGCCCGCGCCTCCGCGCTCCAGAAAGACACGGCCAAAGCCAAAGCCGCTTATCAGGACTTCCTGACGCTGTGGAAAGACGCCGACGCCGACATTCCGGTCTATCAGCAAGCCAAGGCGGAGTACGCAAAGCTACAGTAATTCCGACGTTCGACTCCACGAGAGTGTCAGGCACCGAAACCGACGATCGACCCATCCGTTGGATAGTTGTTGAGATCAGGCCAACTCGCAACTGCGGGAGATTACTCCTGAGAAGCCTGCAACTGGCACTGGCCAGACAGGATGCAAAGGAACGTGTAAGTTTCCTTTCATCTGGCCGTATAACGCCCAACCCGTGCTGTTGAAGAAATCCACCCCGTCGCGGCCACAAGGACGGAACGGCGACTACACGGCCAAGTGGATTACTTCCGGTATAAACCGACGATGCGGGCAGAGCGGCGACGTGGTAAACACAACGCGTATTTCGTTCCCATCTGTCCCGTCTCTCGACTGGGCAGAGAATGCGCACATAGCCCGATCACTTCGCGGCTCACGCCGCCCAGGAAGGAGCGCCTGGGAGTGAAGGTGGCTGGGCCGATGCAGCTCGCGCTCGACCTCCCCTTGCATGCCGCCGATCCGTGTTATATACTGAACCCAATGGTTCAGTTTCAACGAGCCCACCTAGATGCCTCGTTCGCCGCGCTCTCGGACGCCACCCGACGCGGCATTCTGGAGCGGCTCGGGCGTGCGGACGCTTCGATAACGGACCTTGCCGAGAAGTTTCATATGACCCTCACGGGCATGAAGAAGCACGTCGGCGTCTTGGAGCAGGCGGGGCTCGTCACCACGGAAAAGGTCGGGCGCGTGCGTACCTGCAAGCTCGGGCTACGCCGCCTGGAGGAAGAGGCGGCATGGATTGAGAGGTACCGCCAGCTCTGGGACGCACGCTTCGACGAGTTGGACAAGATCGTTGAGTCATTGAAACGGGAGGAAAGAGTCGATGGACGAAAGAAGAGAAAGTGAGCCCCTATGAAGAACCCCACGACGGTAGAACGAAAGTCTGAGCGTGAGCTAGTCGTCACGCGAACCTTCCACGGCCCTGCGCACATCGTGTTCGAGGCCTGGACCAAGCCTGAGTTGCTCAAGCGGTGGTGGGCGCCGAAGTCGTTTGGAATATCTTTCATTTCGTGCGAGGCCGATGTTCGTACGGGGGGCACGTACCGTTTCGTGTTCAGCCACGCCGCCTCTGAGCAGCCTATGGCGTTCTTCGGCAGGTATATCGAAGTGACGCCCCACTCGCGCATCGTCTGGACGAATGAGGAAAGCGCCGATGGTGCCGTTTCCACGGTGACCTTCGAGGAAAAGGGCGACAAGACGCTACTGGTCCTGCACGAACTCTATCCCTCAAAGCAAGCCCTCGACGACGCAATCGCCTCTGGAAGCACAAGCGGGGCAGGCGAGCAGTTCGAGCAGCTGGACACACTTCTCGTCACCTTGGTGAGATCATGAGAAAGCCTCCCCTCAAGCCTGATGCCCAAGGCCAAACTGGCACGAAGCTGCTGGTCGCCATGACCGGCAAGGCAAGCGCCGCGAAGGCCGCGGAAGGCGACGAGCCCGTGTTCGCCTATATCGCGAGCTTGCCGCAGCCGCAGCGCAGTATCGCCGAGCGTGTCGATGCTCTGGCTGCCAATACGTTGCCAAACCTCCAACGTGCAGTGAAGTGGGGGATGGCGTACTACGGTGTGGGCGGAGGCTGGTGCTTCTCGTCCGGTGCTTTCGTCGGTCACGTGAAACTGATGTTCATACGCGGCACGGAGATCAAGCCTGAACCGCCTGTGACGCCGATTGGGATGGGCAAGTCCACACGAGGCGTAGATCTGGCATCCGTGGACGATCTCGACGAGCACCAAGTAGCCTCGTGGATGAAGCAGGCAGCCGCGAACCCCTTTGTCGGGGGGAAGAAACGATGACGAAAATGGAAGACATCAGGCGGGGGCAGTTGGCCGATGCCGAACGAATGACCACCGCCCCCGCGGACGACAATGCCCGCCGTACCACTTTGCCGTCTAACGCCCGACTCGTACATTTGCTGCCGGGCGACGCTTTCCCGAGGTCCGCTGGGACATATGCCGCTTACAATCGCCGAGATTGCTTCCGAGCGACGGCCAGCACGGAAATGAATCACTTTGTCCGCTCGATGCAGACAAGGGCCCCTGCTCAGTTTGGCATTCTCCGGCTTGCCCAATTACCCCCCGCGAATCTCCCCCGCCAAGTGCTTGATATTGCGGCACTTTGCGGCACACGAGATCGTGCCGTTCGCCTGCCCACAAACAGAAGGTTTGGGGCAAGGCTGCAGAAGGTTTGTTGCCGAACCTGCCAACCTGCTGCCGAATCTGCCCTTTCGCGCGATTGAGAAGAGCACATCTCTGCAACGGAAAATGTAGCGTGCAAGCGCAAGAATCGAGATCCAACACTAAACCACTAAACCGTGGTTTCAGGGATTCCAACGCAAAAGCGTGCCGGAAGCGATCAGGTGCTCAAAATGCTCTCGTAACCTGATAGGCATCTCTCCACCCACAAACTGGACGCCGAGTTCAAGATTGCGAAGGAAGGCATCATCAGTGAGGTTGGCGCTTGAAAGCAGAGCATCTTTGTCTACCACGGCGGCTTTGGCATGAAGCTTGCCCGGCTTTCCGAACAGGTTGAGCCCTCGCTTTTCAAGCGGCCAGTAGAAGACCTCCGCTGTAGCTCGTAAGTCGTCAGGAAAAGCTTGGTGAGCATCGTGCGTTAACTGAAACTGAGAGTGCACTCCGAATTCTAGAATGAGGCGGACGCGCACACCGCGATGTGATGCTGAAACTAGCATCTCCGCGAGCCGCTTGATCTTGTGAGCAACGCCGTGGATTACTTGCGTAATGGGGATGTCGCGCCAACAATCGCTATGGTTTCTGGTTTCCGGCCACTCGCCGCGCACCGCAGTTGACCTCGCAAAGACGTAGGGGGCGACAAAAATAGGCACCAACCTCGCGCTGCTCGGGCACGATGCATGCACACGAAATCACTCCCGCTTCAATCGAAAACGTCGTAGACTACCAGACGAAGTGAACTATCCCGTTGCGACTTCAAAGGAACGTACACCTGATGCGATAGGTATTTTAATCGTCGCAGCCGCCGTCGACCATGGTCAGGGCCTTCGTGAAAAGGCGACCGCGTTGCCGGACATCAAAGAATCCGACTGGGATCGTGCTCTGCAAGAGCTGTTTCGAGCTCACTATTGTCTTGCCGTCCTGGGCATGATTAAGGGTCTCCCGTCTTCCGAAACGCGAGAGCTCTATGCATCTCTCGTGCTTGAGTACCTTCAACAGTTCCCTGTTGAGGAGGCCGCGTTGGTGCGTGAGACATTCCTAGATCGTCAGCAACTCGACGCCGCTGTCGGATGGTACGTCCACCGCAAACTTACCTCTGCTGAGCGCGAAGCATTGAATGCCATGGAACGGCGTATCTTAGCCGCGACCGAAGAGGAGGGAGGAGAGAAGGGACTTGCGTTCTTTTGTGCCAGCGTTCATCTGAGAGTTGCAAGACTATTGGGCATCGTTGAGTCTAGTGATCGCAGCTTCATCACTCTCTGGCTCCAGAACGTGGGCGCAATTGTTGCAGCGTGGAGGACTCTTTATGGCGACTTCGTTCCGGTACTTCCTACTGCTAAGCCAGGAACTTCGCCCTTCTTGCAGCAATCGCGCCGCTTTTGGCGTCGGTTATTGAATCGACCCTGAGAGCACAGTAGAATCCGTGGTTGAAGGTGTTGCAATGGCCATCCTCGAACAACACGATGATCCTTACGCAGCGGATTTTACGCGACTGGGCGACAAGCTGAATCGTTTGGCTGAATCAACTGGTAAGCCCGCCGTGTTCCGGGTGATACCGGATCAAGCAAACTCAGGACTCTCGGTGCGTTACGGCACTGCCGAAGAAGTTCTCGGCGACCAAGAGGCTTACCAACTGATGACGACAACGGAGAAGCTAGCTCAATTTGCCCGGAAGTTGATGGGTTAGGGTTTCTACTCTGTTAAGGCAGATGCCCGCTCCACAGTACTACGGGGCGCTCGGTCTCCCAGCTATCAAGGCCCTTCTAAAGCCCGGGTACGTGACCACGCGGAACTAAGCCGTCGTTGACGTAATCAGGCCGTTACACAACCAATCCCGGCGAAGGGTGTTTGCTGGTGGATTAATTGTGATATGGAAGGCGGGCGCGGTTATTCTCCCAGGATCTTCCGTATCTGTTCAAGGTGGTTCAGGTCGTGACCGGCGATTTGCAGCGCCAGGTCGCGCCCGACGGCCCGCAGAACGAGAAGGAAGCGGCCTCGTCTACGTTCGTCGAGCGCACGCAACGGGCCGGAGCTGCGGAAATGATGGTCTAGTCACCGAGTGAAACTGCATGCATGACCTATGATGTTGTTTTCTGGGGAGGCGATTTTTTTCTCTGATACGCCGGAAAGGCGATGCGTTGTTGTGAAGCCTGCTTTACCGATGACTACCTCAAGAATTACATCGGAGAACACGGCGAACGCGGTTCATGCGAATACTGCGGTTCGCGCAATAACTACGTCATTGACGCGGGCGAGCTTGAGCGTCTGTTCACGCGATTTACCGAACTCTATGCGCCAGTGGAAATCGGCATTAACATCCCTTCCGATGCCGAAGCGCTCGACTATGGGCAGCCACTGGCGGACCTGATTCAGGAGCAATGGGAGATTTTCGACGAGCGGCTGGTCGAACATGATAGACACCACGACCTTTTGGACGACATCTTTACCGCAAATCGAGGAAATGACGAGCTGGTACTTGCTCCAGCCGTTCGCGACCTCTGGACTGACCACAATTGGCTGCACCGCTCATTGCTTGACCACTGGCATGAACTGGTGGACGAGCTCAAGAATCCTGAGGAACACCATGCAATCGCGCCGGACCTCCAACCCTCTGAAGAGGATGTCGCGACGGCGGTTGATACATTGCAATGGTTTGAGGAGGACATAGAGAGGACAATTATCACCCTGCCGGCCGGTTCACGTATCTTTCGTGCTCGCCTGGGATACCGTGAACGCGATTACCGCATCGTACCTTTTCCACCCGAGGAGATGAGTTCACCGCCGTCGCAGCTCGTTGACAAGCCTGGAAGGGCCAACCCCGTGGGGGTTAGCTTTTTCTATGCAGCAAAGGACGAACGCACCGCAGTGGCCGAAAAACGCCCGCATACGGGTGCCTTGGTATCAGTCGCCGAATGCGTCACCCTGCGGGATCTCCGCCTCCTTGACCTACCCAAGGGCATGAGGATGTCCACGCCGTTTGAGTGCAGCCCGGAATACCTCCCCTCGATTCTCGAATCGTGCGAGCTGTTCAACCACCTGGATACCGAGTTTTCGAAACCGTTGCGCCACACCGATGATGTAAGGGATTATCTGCCGACCCAGTTTTTTGTTGAGTGGACCAAGAATCACCGATACGACGGACTTCTTTACACCAGCGCTATGTCAAAGGACGGCATTAACATCGTCATCTTTGACCCGACCGTCGCAAGAGTTGATTCTGTCCGCCTTGTCCGGGTTGATGCAGTCGAGGTTGCTTACCGCGATTACACTGGCGACGGGGATTGAGCTGCCCTGTCTCGACCTGTCTTTCTGAACCCCGATAATACTGATGATTTCTACTGACGTCTTCTCCTTTCTCCGACCGCGCATTGATCAACTTGTAGCCGATGCTAGAGTCCTTCGCCCAATATGGGATCAGGCCCCAACGTGCCAGCGAGAAATGGCGCTCTGGCTTTGCGCGGTCCTGGCGAATGATGCCGACACTCTGCGATGGAGGCGATGTTGTACCGCGGCTCTTCAAGCTGCTGAGCGATCTAGTCGCTGCAGTATCTTTGGTTCTCCGCCGTTCATTTAAGAGCACGTCGAATGTAGACTCTGTGGCTTCGTTCTTGGAGAGCCGGGCCGAGGAGGTCTTTGAGGCTCTCGCTGAGAAAGTTTTCTAGCGGCTTTCGATCGCTACGTTCTCGATAGCGGAATAGGTCCCCGTAAAGAGACATTTCTTGTCCTCTGAATCACGAGGCGTTCCTCTTTTTGTGAGAGGGTCTGACGGCGGAGGGCACACTGCTTTGCGCTGGGAATTTCTCGGGAGAGCGGGTTTGCCCCTTAAGTTCCTGCCTGCCCAGTCGGGAAGCGTTTTCTTCCCATTTGTCGATGGCACCAAAATAACAGAAAAATATCTGAAGAGTGAGTTCCCAAAGACTTGGGCGTACCTATTGAAGCATCGTGGGAGGTTAGAAAAGCGCAAAGCACTGGTTCGTTACCGAAAAGCTTGGTGGGAGCCGATGTGGCCGCGAGAACCGGACAGTCTGCTACGGCCTAAGCTCGTGGTTCCACATTTGGTGATCATGCCGCGTTTTGCGCTGGACGGAAGGGGGCGATACGCAGTGTCCCACTCTCCGTTCCTGATTGCACGCGTTCCTAATGGCAAGGGGGGACCTCGCTGCTTACGTCGTGAGCGTTGATTCAGTTGATCGACGAAAGCACGACCGGTCTTACTTTCATCACGCTACCGATCGGTGGTGTCGGTCCCAATGGCAAGGGGGGACCTGGTGTGTCCGTCGGGAAGACGATAGCTCTCTGCACCTGCGAGACTTGAAATATCAGAGATGTCAGAGATGTCTTACCCCGACCTCGGTTGCAAACCACACAGCGGACACTCCCAGTGGAGACAGTGATTCGAATGATTCAAGGGCAGGCCACCTGTTATCGATCTTCGCCTCGATGTGCCTCGGCAGCCCGGCGTTATTCGATATTGTCACGCTTCTCGAGATTATGACGTCCACACAATATCTGGATGTTCGCAGGGTCTTTCGACGAACCACCCTTCGAGTACGGGATGATGTGGTCGAAATGAAGGCCGGAGGTCGTCCCGCACTTCTTGCACCGCCCCTGATCGCGCTTCCATACTTCTAGCTGCACCCAGCTCGGAATGAGCCGATCATCTTCCAACGTGCGGGGAACTACTATTTGACGATCCTGATCGTCGGTGGCCGCGAACTGGAGCTTGAACTTAAAGACCTCGCGGCCGGCCGAGTGCTCAGTCCAGCAATCAAGCAATTCGAACAATCCGTTGTACACCCAGATGCCAGACCGTATTTTCTCGTAGACTCTGACTCGTTCTGGCGGTGCTGCTCCCTCCTTGTACTTCCGCACAGCTTCCGCAAAAAGCCCGTTTTGCGTCAGGGAGCCCCCCGGATTACGCTCTGGTTGATCCACTTGCTTTGGGTGAGGCACGTTCACCGTTCTCGCGAGATCGTGTCCTTCGTAAATCAATACCCGGCCATCCTCCTCCACCCGATCGGCGTATGGAGCCCCTCAACACGAACGGCGCAGAATCATGGTATGGAATCCAAGAAGCCGTTCGATCAATTGGAAGACCCACATAAAAAGGCTCAGGACGCCATTGACCATGCCCGCGAGGTCCGGGAGCAGAAGATCGCCGATCACAAGAAAACAGTATCGGAACCGCACTTGATTGCCGATGGCGTGCCCAAGGACTACACGCAAGCGGCGTTTTGGGTTCGCAAGGCGGCTGAACAGGGCGTCGCCGTGGCGCAAAATAACCTTGCGGGTTTGTACCGCGACGGCCAAGGTGTCTCAAAGGATTACGTCCAGGCTGCTTCCTGGTATCGCAAGGCGGCAGAGCAGGGCGTCGCTGAAGCGCAGTCTAATCTTGGCGCGGCGTACCGTTTCGGTTACCTACAGCAGTGAAGCAATGAGTGCCGCCCTTCGAAGCTGAATCCGGGCTCTCAAGGAACAGGCATTGGGAGAAACCGATTCGTGCCAGCACGGACTGAATGGTGGCTTGATCGAAGGAGAATGTGGGTGGTTTCCGGCAGTAAGCCAGCCGGGACAGCTCCGCACAAAGTGAGGAGGTGTGTTTGGCCTCACCATTGCTGAAATAGTTGGCACGCCTCCATGGGCTGAACAGGTCGGCTTTTGCCGCGCTGTACGGGACGGAACGCATGTCGCCTCCGGCAGCCGAGGGAGCGGTCGGCGCGTGTGTGGGCGCAAATTACTCGTGACGGATTCGGCGTAGGGAACTTTACATCCGAAAGTTCGGATTGGCAATGGCGAAGACTGTATTGGATAACCAGAACGAGCGCTCTGTCTTCCGACGTGGAACGCTTGGGAACCGCATAACTTCAATCCGGCCCGAGCGGCCATGCCATCAGCGTCGCTCCAGAACAAATCGTTTCGGGGAAAGTCGTGGCCCTCCAGTACTGAAGCAACAAATGCCAGAGCCAAAGGGCCAACAAGCTCGTGTTATACTCCCGCCCCACACCAATCTTTTGAACAGGGTCCACGATGCCACATCGCACAATCGCACTTTGCCTCATCCTTACTGCTGCGATATCGCTACCCGCGCAGACCTCCGGACAAACCCCGACGGCAGGTCACTACCTGCTCGCCTGGACCGGTGATCTGGCACACAAGGGCAACGACTTCCTTGCAGTGATCGACGCCGATCCGGCATCCACCACCTACGGACATCTCGTGACCACCCTCGTCACGGATCAGCAGACGGTGCGCATCCACCATACCGAATACACCATGCCTGCCAGCGGCATGCTGTTCGCCAATGACCACGATGCCGGTCGGACGTTCATCTTTGACGTTCGCGACCCACTGCAGCCGAAGATTGTGGCCTCGTTCACGGGCATGGGCGGATACATGCACCCGCACTCCTACTTGCGATTGCCGAACGGCCATGTCCTTGCCACCTTTCAACACGAACATCACGGCGACCACGATGCGCACATGTCCACCACGGACATGAGCAGGATTGGCGGCCTAGTCGAGATCGATGACCGAGGCAAGCTGATCCGCTCGGCCAGCGCTGCCGATCCGGCCTTCCCCAATGCCCTACTCACGCCATACAGCCTGGTGGTCCTCCCCGAAATCGACCGAGTCGTATCCACCAACTCGTCAATGCACATGTCGAGTATTTTCAGCGGCGCGACCTACCAAGTCTGGCGTCTTTCCGACATGAAGCTTCTCAAGACGGCCTACTTCGATGTCGGCGAGAATCGGTACGCCCACGTCAGCCCCGAAGAGCCACGCCTGGGTCCTGACGGATCGATCTTGGTGCAGACGCTCAGCTGTGGTGTGGAACGCATCACCGGTGTCAACACCGACGAGCCTGCCTCCAGGCTTGTTTACACGTTCCCCGGGAACTGGTGCGGCGTGCCTACCGTCGTCGGGCACTATCTGATCCAGAGCGTTCCAGCAGTGCACGGTGTCGTCGTGCTGGATATCGCTCATGGAGACAAACCGGTGGAAGTCTCCCGTGTAAGCCTGAATGACACCTTTGAGCCGCACTGGACAGGGTGGGACGCTAAGACGCAGCGCATCGTGGTGACGGGCTCAGAGCCGCGCCTGTACCTACTCAAGTTCGACACCCAGGTCGGTCGTGTCACCATAGACGAGGCATTCCACGACGCGGATGGAGTCCCTGGTTTCAACCTCGCCGACCGTGAATGGCCCCACGGCTGGAAAGGTTCGGGCTTGCCCCACGGTGTGGTGGCGTCGAGGTGAAGCTCAGGGACCAAGCGGCTCCCGCTGTCTGCCGCCACCCGCCACTCCACTCCACCGGGGCCACCACATCAGCCCGGACCTGAGCTGTCGAGCCCAAGGAAAGAACCTGAAGGACTGCGAGTGTTGCGCCCAGTTCTTCATGACTACTTCCCGATGAAGAAGGAGCCGATACTTCACTTCCGTGGATCGTGAGCATATGCCCACAGGCAAGATAGCAATGCGCAAATGTGGGCTGTGCTTTTACAGATCGGTAATCGTCTAACTGCCCGCGCACCTTGCTCGGCGTGTGGCAACTGGTCCCTCATGGCGTGAACGCACTCAAAGCGGTTCGCGGCAATCATGAACGCCTTCGCCTGACGGTCAACTTTCATCTTCGACAGAATTCATGGGTGCCCAAGCGATGGGACGCACCAGAAAGCCACTATCGCTATCCTGCCCGTCGCTGAACCCTGCCACCCACGATCCGTTGACGTGATGAAACCGCGCTATGTTTCTCGTTCCTTTTGCTTGTTCAGTCATTGGCCAACCCTGTGTGTTCTCTGCCTGTACCATTAGCGTACCAATAGTCTGCACCTAAAATGGTGCAGTTTAGTTTGTTAGCTGCTTTAGATTCAATGGTTTAACCTTCGTAGAATACAGCCCTGAAAAGGCTGGCGTCGGCGGTTCAACTCCGTCCCTGGCCACCATCATTCCAAAACACTTAGCGGCACAGAGCCGAAATTCCCAACCCATGATCCAACCCACGATTCGCAGGTCCGACCCACGGTTACTCACTGAATCTTCTCCGTGAGCAGGTGAATCCTGTCGCCCAATAACTGCTCCAGGAACTTGCCCTGTGCATCGCGCATCGACTCCATGTCGGACTGTGGTACCGCTCCATGGCATAAGCCGTGGAGTACTTCCGGCCCGGGCTGGCTGCCACGGAACTTGGTGAGTGGCCACCCGTATCGAGGCATCAATGTCTGGATCCTGGCCAGCAGTGGTTATGCATCGCCGTACTGGCTGACTTTCCGCCAGGCTTCAGAACTTGGAGGCCATGTTCGCAGTGGCCAAAAAGGATCGCCAGTCGTCTTCTGGAAGTTCGGCACACGCGAAGTACAGGATGGCGACGAGATCATCGAGAAGCCTTCTGTACTCTGCCGTTATTACACCGTCTTTAACTTCAACCAATGCGAGGCATTGCGAGTGTCTCCGCCCCAGGCTACGGAGCCCCTCCCGCATATCGATCCCATCGAAAACTGCGAGCAGATCGTGACCGAGTGGCTCGGCAAGCCCGCGATTCGGTACGGGAGCAGTCATGCCTCCTACAACAAGATGCACGATCTGGTTCAGATGCCGGATCTAACGTCCTTTGATAGTGCTGAGGAGTTTTACTCAACCCTGTTCCATGAGTTGACTCACGCCACAGGACATCCTCTCCGTCTCAACCGGTCCACGCTCACCGAGTTCGAGCGCTTTGGCGACGAGCAATACAGTGCCGAGGAGCTGGTCGCGGAGATGGGAGCTGCATTCCTGTGCGGCTTCACCGGCATCGAGAACAAGACCATCGACAACAGCGCTGCCTACCTGCGGACTTGGCTGGAGGTGCTCAAGAAAGACCCTCGGCTGGTGCTAGTTGCTGCCGGGCAGGCACAGAAGGCTGCTGACCTGATTTTGAATCAGCAAGCGCCTCTCGCACAGGAGGTGGCGTTGTGAATCAGATCGTGAGTATCACTGCAAAGCAGCTATGGGATCCGTTCCCGGACAACAGCCAGCTAAAGGGTGATAGGCGCGTTCCGGTTGCCGCCGATTCAATTATGCTTTCCGGGAGAACGGAGTGGTGGAAATCGAATCGGAGTGGACGGCCAGAGATCCTGCGTAGAAAACGTTCGCTGGGCCGACTAGAATCCTTCGCTGCGTCCAAACGGCACGTGGCTTTAACAACAATCCCACCCTTACAGCTACAAAGTGCAAGTGCCCCAGGTTAGGCCAACAAACGCAAACCTGGGGCACGAGGCGAATGCTACGGCGCGATTAGGCGAATGGCGCCGATGCCGCCCAGAAGGCCAGTTCCGAGAAGCAACAGGGTCCCGGGCTCAGGTGTCGTGCTTGCAGACGTAAAGTCGAGGTTGACAGCCCAGTCAGGCTTTAACCCGGTCGAATCCCAGGTATTGGTGAACAGTTCAGCGAAATTCCCGCCATTGTTGTAATAAACGAAGTTCCCGCCCGGTATCGTGGGGGCGCCTTGAGAGATGTAGCTCTCCCCGAGCGACTGCCCGTAATACTGCGAGATGCTCAGGAACATCACATAGTTTGCGCCCGGAGTCAGTGTAAGCCCACCAGTAGTGAAAGTTAGAAAGTCATTGCCGGTGTTGGGATAGTCAACGGGTGCGCTGGTGTACAGCAGAGTTCCGGCATTCGTGCCTGTCCAGGTCGCGATGTAGGCGCTCATGAAGATGTCGCCAGAGCCATACGGACCGGCCATGTAGAAACCGAAGTCCGCGAGGTTGGTGTTCGGACTGCTGGGCGCTGTGAAGGTTTCTCCATACGTGGCGGTTTCCGGATATCCAAGCGGATGCCAGTACGGGCTGTACCCGGTGAAGTTGTTGTAGGTTGTGCCGGCGAAGCCGCTGACTGCAAATACCAGCAGCAGAGCCACAAGCATAAGGCTTTTCTTCATATCGCTCCTCCCGAAGGCTACCGAGACTGACTCATGGCGACCTGACCCAAAGGAAACTCAGACAATGCTGGAACCTGACGACCTTCTGGAAAGCAGATGTTGGCTTCCCAGATTGGTGAAAAACAGAACTTATTGTCGGGCCCAAGAGATGTTAGTACGTACCTTCACAAGGTCTCATGCATGTAAACTGCCACCTGTAGATACCCTATTGACTCGTTGTTTCAAGCAGTTAAGCGTAGTTATAAAGTGGTAAATATGCACCTCTTTGCATATAGTTCCCGCCAATTTTCCTCTAACGTCCAAAAAAGCCCCGGCTTTGAGGAGCGTTACCAGCACTATCAGAACGGAGACTTCGCCTTCATTGGCATACGGGCTGAGGCCGAGATCGTGGTCAACGGCGTCTGCCAGGTCATCACCTCCGGCGGCCTGTGGGGCATCGAATCCGACTCTGATCTCCAATATCTAGCCGAGATCGAACACCAGGAAGTTGATCCACTGAAAGCGATTCCCCAATCGCTTGGCTTCTCCAAGTAAATCCATCCACCGAGCATCCCCTAGCTCCGCAGGCAGAACCATAGTCATCGCACTGACGCTCTCCCGCGTTCTGGCGATCCGCGAATTCCCCTGCCCGCAATAACCACACGCTTGAGGGCGATCCCTGTCGCCCTCTTTCTTTTTCAACCACCCCCGTACGCCAACTCGCCGAGCAGCCGTGCCCTCGCCCGTGCCGTAAGCCTCGGCCCAATCCCAAGGAGAAATTCCATGCAAAGCAATAAACGTGTCACCATCAGCCGTGGCAACCGCAAACTCGGAGCGATCATGAATGTCTCCACCGAACCCGTGCAGTGCTGCCCAAAAGGCATACCCTGCGCTAACGGCGGATGCTACGCTCTGAAATCCCTTCGCCTGTATCCCGAAACCCGCAGAGCTTGGGCGAAGAATGCCCGTATCGCCAGAACCAATCCCAGAAGCTACTTCTCGCAGATTGCCAACAGCATCGCTGGCCGTCGACCACGGTACTTCAGGTGGCATGTTGCCGGCGACATCCTGAATGTCGACTATCTCCGCCAGATGTGCAGAATCGCTGCACACAATCCCCGGACTCAGTTTCTCGTCTTCACCAAGGCATTCCATATCGTCAATGCCTACGAGAACACCAAGGCATTACCGGGTAATCTGGCGGTCATCTTCTCGGCCTGGCCGGGTGTGAGGATCGACAATCCTCACGGGCACCGCATCGCCTGGATGCAGGATGGAAGCGAAGATCGAGTGCCTCAGAATGCCATTGAGTGTCCCGGTGACTGCGAAAATTGCGGAATCTGCTTCCGGCTGCCCAAGTTGCGTCGTGATGTCGTCTTCCACAAGCACTGAACCAGCGGAACACCCTCACCTATGTCTCCAATAGCAATCTTGCTCGGGCCTTCTATTTTCCAAGCAGCTATCTAGGTCCAGTAAAAGCTTCGAACCCAGCGATGCGGCCGCAGGTCTTTGAGAGTCTGTTCCGAAAGAGGCCCGGCTTCGGAGGTGGCGGTATTGGCTTCGACGTGTCTGGTACTGCGCATCCCCGGAATCACAGTTGAAACCGCCGGATGCGAGAGGCAGAAGCGCAAAGCCAGCTCCGGCAGTTGATCGGCGCTGATGTTGGCATCGCGGGCGATGGCTTGCACACGTTCCCAAACCTACTGCTTGCGGTCGTCCTTGAAGTAGATGTTACGGAAGTCGCCCTCGGGGAAGACGGTGTCCGGACGAATCTTCCCGGTCAAGCTGCCTTCGTCAAATGGCACACGCACAATGACGCCGATTCCGTTTTTCTGGCAATAGGGGAACAGCTCGTCTTCCGGCGACTGATCGAAGATGTTGTAGATGACCTGCACAGTATCGACGAGTCCTGTTTCAAGCGCCTGGATAACATTTGCCGGCTGATGATTCTGTATCGAGAGATACCGATTAGCTTTACCTTGCCCGATTGCTTCATTTCGCGCACGGTCTCCCGCCACTCCGGCTCATGGGCCCAGTCGTCGATCCAGGTGTGAAATTGGTAGATATCGACGCTCTCCCGATCAAGATTCTTCGGCGTGCGATCGAGCGAGGCGAGCACATATTCCTCGGGGAAGGCGTCTCTCAATGACGACCCTGCTGCAACACTCCAAATCAGGTTCTTGGGCGGAACTTTGCTGGCAATGACAACTTCCGTTGACCTCCCAAAGGCGCGTGAGATTAACTGCTCGCTGTGACCGTCTCCGTAAGCCAGTGCGGTATCGAAGAAGTTCACACCCGCATCGCGGGCGGCCTTTAAGGAACGCAGAGACTCATCGTCTTCCGCCCCGATCCACATCGACTTCCCGATGCCCCAGGCTCCGTAGCCAATCTCGCTTACCTTGATGCCAGATCTTCCCAGAGTTCTGTAGTTCATGAACCCCTTCTTCCTCGACACAATCGCGATAATGACGACTTCTTGTTCCGATGAATTGTACCTGCTATCACTTCAGGTGGGTTCTAGCCACCAATACGGATTTAGCGCCGAGCCGATGGAACGATTCGGCTCCATCGAGAATCAGCAATGGTGGGTGTTGATTGCGTGGCTGGGGATGGGTACGACTACCAACAACAGTGTCTAACTGCGTTCGTGGCTAGCCGCACTCAAGAATTATCCCCCGAATGGTGCTGGTCGCTGCCGGACAGGGGTAGAAAGCTTCCGACTCAATTCTTAATCAGCAAGCGTCACCTCGAAGGCGGTATGAAACCGGGCAGCAGAAATGCAGAACGGCGATTTCTCTGCAGTGTTCGATTGTGGTATGGAATGCGGTCTTCCGAGTGTCGGGGCTTTTGCACGTGTGCCTTTGAACCCACGATTCCAACCCACGATTCGCATGTCTATCACGACTTCTCAAGTACTTAGGCGGCCACCTGGAGTGAGTTAAGTCGTTAAAAGTACAGCATAGCGTAGCTCTGAAAAGGCTGGCGTCGGCGGTTCAACTCCGTCCCTGGCCACCATAAGAATCAACCAGTTGCGCACGTCACACAACCCACAAGTCCCGCCTGGCGGGACGGAAGAGCTTAGCCCAGCCCGCCGCGGCGGGCTGGGTAGGCGTGATGATGAAGATGAGTCCCGTAGCGACGGCAGAGACAGACATTGGGTGTCCGCCCTCCATCGGAGCTTTGGAGGTGCATTTTCACTTCACCGCTATATTCACCAGCCGGCCCTTCACCACCAGCACCTTCACGACTTCTTTGCCGGCGATGGCGGCCTTGACCTTGTCGTCGGCGAGCGCGAGTTCGCGCACCTGCGCCTCCTCGGCGTCGGCGGGGACCACGATGCGGCTGCGAATCTTGCCATTCACCTGGATCGCGATTTCGATTTCCTCTTCCTTCGCCAGCGCAGAATCGTACTGCGGCCACGGCGCGCGCAACAGCTCGGAAGTCTCGCCCAGCATCTCCCACAATTCATGCGCGAGATACGGCGCGAACGGCGCCAGCATCAGCACCAGCTTGCGCTGGGCATCGGCGACCAGCGCCGGGGGGGCCTCCGGCTCGCCGCGGTGAACGCTGTCTTCGTATGAGTACATCTCGTTCAGCAACTCCATGATCGCCGCAATCGAGGTGTTGAAGTGCCAGCGTCCGCCGAAATCTTCCGTCACCCGCCGGACGGTCTGGTGCAATTTGCGCTGCATCTGGCGCGCCGCGGGCGACAATTGTCCCCCATCGCGACTGGCCGACGCTGTTCTGTTTGGCTGCGCATTGCGCGCGACAAACCGATACACCCGCGACAGGAACCGGCTGATGCCTTCCACGCCTGCGTCCTGCCAGTCGAGATCGCGGTCGGGCGGCGAGGCGAACAGCGTGTACATGCGTGTCGAGTCCGCGCCGTAGCGTCCGACCATGTCGTCGGGCGACACCACGTTGCCCAGGCTTTTCGACATCTTGGCGCCGCCCTTGATCACCATGCCCTGGGTGAACAGCCGGTCCGCCGGCTCGGAATTCTTCACCAGGCCCATGTCGCGCATCACCTTGGTCCAGAAGCGCGAATAGATAAGGTGCAGGATGGCGTGCTCGACTCCGCCGATGTATTGATCGATGGGAAACCAATATCCCACAGTGTCGGAGTCGAGCGGCTTGCTGTCGAGAGCGGGATCGGTGTAGCGATAAAAGTACCAGGACGAATCGACGAACGTATCCATGGTGTCGGTCTCGCGGCGCGCCGGGCCGCCGCACTTCGGACAGTTCACGTTGACGAATTCCGGCACCTTGCCCAGCGGCGATCCGCCCGCTAGCGTAATGTTCACATTGTCTGGCAGCAACACCGGCAAGTCCTTCTTGGGGACCGGCACGATGCCGCAGTCGGCGCAGTAGATCATGGGGATGGGCGTGCCCCAATAGCGTTGCCGGCTGATGCCCCAGTCCTTCAGGCGATAAGTCACCGCTGCCTTGCCGAAGCCTTGACTCTCAGCCCGCTTCGACATCTTCACAATTGCCTCCTGGCAAGGCATTCCGGTGTAGTCGCCGGAGTTGATCACCAGGCTGTTCATCTCCGTGAAGGGCAAGACCGGCTCTTCGGGCTCTCCGGATGGAGGCGGTTCCTCCTCGCGGCGCGGCAAGATCACCACGCGAATGTCGAGGCCGTATTTCTTGGCGAACTCGTAGTCGCGCTCGTCGTGCGCCGGGACCGACATGATGGCGCCGGTGCCGTAGTCGAGCAGGACGTAGTTGGCGACCCAGATGGGAACGCGCTCGCCATTGAACGGATTCAGCGCATAGCGCTCGGTGAAGATGCCATGCTTTTCGATGGCGCCAATGTCGCCAACTTCCTTCGCCTTGCGCTGCTCGGCCATCAGGTCTTCCACCTTGGCGAGCAAGCTTGCATCGTTGGCGATCAAGTCGGCCACCAGGGGATGCTCGGGCGCAAGCTGCAACGAGGTCGCGCCGTAAATCGTATCCACCCGCGTGGTGAAGACGGAGATGGTGTCGCCAGCCGGTCCGGCGGCACCGTCGAGTTTGAAGTCGACCAGCGTGCCCTCACTGCGGCCGATCCAGTTGCGCTGCATGGTGCGCACCTTCTCCGGCCATCCTTGCAGAGTATCTAAACCTTGCAACAGTTCGTCGGCGTACTTGGTAGTGCGCAGAAACCATTGTTCCAACTCGCGCTGCTCGACCGGCGTGTTCTCATGCCGCCAGCAGCAACCGTTGGGCAGCACCTGCTCATTGGCCAGCACCGTCGCGCACTCGGGACACCAGTTGACCTTGCTCTTCTTGCGATACGCCAGGCCTTGCTCGAAGAACTTGAGGAAGAACCACTGGTTCCAGCGGTAGTACTCCGGCAGGCAAGTGGCGATTTCCTTCGACCAGTCGTAGGCAAAGCCGAGGCGCTTCATCTGCGCCTTCATGCTGGCGATGTTGTGCAGCGTCCATTGGCGCGGCGGAGTCTGGTTCTGGATGGCCGCGTTTTCGGCGGGCAGTCCGAATGCGTCCCAGCCCATGGGATGAAGCACGTTGTGGCCCTGCATCCACATGTAGCGCGCCAGGGCATCGCCGATGGCGTAGTTGCGCACGTGTCCCATGTGCAGCGCACCCGACGGATAGGGCAGCATTTCCAGTACGTAATACTTCTTGCGCGCGCTGGTCGGGGGTTCGGCGCGATAAAGATCGGGATTCTGCGCCCAGCGCTCGGCCCACTTTTGCTCGATCGCCTGCGGGTCATAGCGGTCGGCACGGGCGGCTACGCCACCGTTGACTACTTCAGTGCGGGAGCTTGATGACGGCTTCGTATTCGGCTCGTGTGTTTTCGACTCGGCCATAGGTGCTCTTTTGATGCGCTTGGCGTAAGCCTTGATTTTACAATGTGCGGGCGCGCGGCTTGCGTTTGCCGCTTGACAATGCCTTCGCACCGGCGACCAGTGCCTTCAACGCACACCCTGCCTTTTCATTCCCAGCGGCGCGCCTTCCGCGATACACTATGGGGCATGGAAACAAGGGGTTCCTGATGCTTATCGTCATGAAGGCGCACGCCTCCGAAGAGCAGGTGCAGCGCGTTTGCAAGAAGGTTGAGTCGCTGGGTCTGCGCGCCCACGCCATTCCCGGCGCACAGCGCACCGCCATCGGCATTACCGGCAACCAGACGGAGGTCGAGACCGGCACCTTCGACGAGATGGAAGGGGTGCAGGAGGTCATCCGCGTCAGCAAGCCGTACAAGCTTGTCAGCCGCGACTTGAAGGAAGAAGACACGGTAGTGCGCTTCCCCAATTCTGACGCGACCTTCGGCGGCGATGAGGTAGCGGTGATCGCCGGGCCATGCGCCATCGAATCCCGCGATCAGGCGTTCGCTACCGCCGATTGCGTGGCCCGCGCCGGCGCCCGCTTCTTCCGTGGAGGCGCTTACAAGCCGCGCACCTCTCCCTATACGTTTCAAGGTCTGGCGGAGGAGGGCCTGAAAATTCTGGCGGAGGTCCGCGACCGTTTCGGCCTGCTGATCGTCACCGAAGCCATCGACAACGAGTCGCTCGAACTGGTAGAGAAGTACGCTGACGTTATTCAGATTGGCGCGCGCAACATGCAGAACTATTCGCTGCTCAAGCGCGCGGGAAGGGCGCATAAGCCTGTATTGCTGAAGCGCGGCATGTCAGCCACGCTGGAAGAGTTGCTGATGGCCGCGGAATACATCATGAGCGAGGGCAACTACAACGTGATTCTGTGCGAGCGCGGGGTGCGCACCTTTGCCGACCACACGCGCAACACCCTCGATCTCAGCATCGTGCCGGCGGTGCAGCGTTTGAGCCACTTGCCGATCATCGTCGATCCCAGCCACGGGACCGGTAAGCGCAACAAGGTGACGCCCCTATCGCGCGCCGCGGTAGCCGTAGGCGCCGACGGTCTGATCATCGAAGTCCACCCTGATCCTGACCGCGCCCTGAGCGATGGCACCCAATCGCTGTTCCCCCAACAGTTTGCCGACCTCATGGTTGAGGTCCGCCAGATCGCAAACGTGCTAGGCCGTTCCGTCGCCGAGCCTGTTGCCAACCCGGTAGCTGGCCGCGGCAATGTGGTGGCTGCATCGGTCGCCACTCGCTGAATGCGCACGGTATCGCTGTGGCTGCGGCAACTTTCGGCGCGGCAATGGCGCTCGGTACTATGCGTGGCGGTCTTCACCCTGGGCCCGACTGGCTGCCATCGACGCCAGACCGTCGAGCCCGGCTATCACGAATACGCCTACGTCACCAACGGCAAGAGCAACTCGGTCAGCGTTCTCGATCTGCTTCAGCTTCGCAACGTCAAGACCATCCCGGTAGGCGCAGGTCCAACGGGCGTCGCCGCCAGTCCCACCCGCAACGAAATCTACGTTGCCAATGCCGACTCCAATAACATCAGCATCATTAATGCGGAGCGCAATGTAGTGGAAGCGACCCTTGGCGTTCATCGCGCGCCCTACTTCGTCTCGGTTTCCCCCGACGGCAAGCGCGCTTACGTGGCTAATTCCGGCTCGGCCAATGTTTCGGTGATCGATCTCGATACGCGGACGGTGATCGCGACCATACGAGTGGGCGGGGCGCCCGGTCTGGCCAGAGTTTCGCCGGATGGAAAGCTGGCTGTCGTGAGCAATCGCACCGACAACACAGTTTCCATCATCGATACGCAGAGGCTGGCGGTGCGCAGCACGGCGCCGCTGTGCCAGCAGCCGCAGGACCTGGTTATCCTGCCCGATTCCAGCAAGGCGTTCGTGGCGTGTCCGGGCTCGAACCAGCTTGCCTCCGTTGATCTGGTATCGGGCCGGATGCTTACGCTACTCGACGTGGGTAACATGCCGGTGCAGCTTGCGCTGAAGCCCGATGGCGGTGAGTTGTTCGTGAGCAATTTTGGCGGTAACAATTTTTCCATCGTCGAGACCGCCAACAACGAGGTGGGCGGCAGCTACCTGATCGGCGACCAGCCGGTTCGCGGAATCGTCACCTCCGATAACAGCCTGCTCTATGTCAGCAATTTCGGGTCGGACACGGTCAGCGTCTATGCCATCGACGAGGGCCGCGTAATTGGCACGGTGCAGGTGGGCAGCCATCCGGATGGGCTGGCGTTAAGCCCCGATGAGGGGCATTTGCTGGTGGTGAATTCGCGCTCCGGAGATGTCGCCGTGGTGCGCACGGTGAAGACGCGCGACAATTCCAAACTCAGCGCCGAGCGCGCGCTGGTCACGCTGATTCCTGTCGGTAATCAGCCCAATGACATCGTGATCAAGGCCTTCCAGGTGGGCGAGGCGAAGAAGTGAAACGCGGGAATCCCGAATTTCGTGGGTTATCAACGCGCCGGGGAATGTAGCGCTGATCCGACGTCCGATCACTCGGCTCTCCGGAAGATGACCGGCTGTCCCAGCATCGCTTTTGATTGTCAGCTTCCCTGGACTCTGCGAAACTATCCGGTTCTCTGGCGGACGCTCATGGTGGTGCGCGAATTCTCGGCGGGTGGTGTGGTGCTGCGCAAGATGCGCGGCCGCTGGTTTCTGGCGGTCATCGAACCGCACATGACCCGGCCCCAGAAGTCGCCCAAGTGCTCGAACCGTCCGCGAAAGACGGCCGCCGCTCTAGTAGCTCTGCCCAAGGGCGCCATCGACAAGGGCGAGAAGCCGGAGCAGACGGCGCTTCGCGAGGTCAGGGAAGAAACCGGAGTGGAGGCGAACCTGGTGACTAAGCTGGCCGACATCAAGTACTACTACGTGCGCAACTGGGGCGACGGCGCGCGGGTCTTCAAGATTGTCAGCTTCTACCTTTTGCTCTACCGCTCGGGGCGACTGGGAAACATCTCGCCTGACATGCGGATCGAAGTGCAGAACGCCTATTGGCTTCCGCTGGAGGATGCCTCCAACACCTTAAGCTATGCCGGCGAGCGTACCGTGGCCCAGAGCGCGCTGCGATATCTGAAAACCCATCCGGAGCTGGGAGATCATGCCACAGACACCACACATTGAGCGTCACTTCACTGCGGGCGCAGTTGTCCGCGACGTTGTCATCGGCATGTCCGACGGACTGACCGTGCCCTTCGCGCTGGCCGCCGGTCTCTCCGGCGCAGTCGATAATAGCCACATTGTGGTCGTCGCCGGACTGGCCGAGATCGCCGCCGGCTCCATCGCCATGGGACTGGGCGGCTACCTGGCCGCCAGGAGCGATGCCGAACACTACGAAAGCGAACGGCTGCGCGAAGAGCGCGAGGTGCAGGAGATCCCCGACGAGGAAGCGCTCGAAGTGCAGAACGTGTTCGCCGATTACGGTCTGTCGCACGACGAGAGCGTTCCCGTAGTGCAGGCGTTGACACGCAAGCCGAAGCAGTGGGTGGACTTCATGATGCGCTTCGAGTTGGGCCTGGAAGAGCCCGATCCCAAGCGGGCCATGCAGAGCGCGTTCACCATCGCTGCCTCGTACATTTGCGGAGGCATCATCCCGCTGGCTCCCTACATGACGTTACACAGTGCGCGCATGGCCCTAGTCTGGTCCGTGGTGGTCACGTTGCTCGCGCTCGGCATTTTCGGCTATATCAAGGGGCGCTTCACAGGCTCGCGGCCCGGCCGTTCTGCCACCCAAACTGTTGTGATTGGAGGGCTTGCTGCTGGGGCAGCCTTCTTATTGGCCAAACTGATTTCTTAACCCAATATGGGAAAAGAATTTATGCAGATTTCTCTTGACTGAATGAGGATTCATTCAGTACGATCAGTTCAACTTAATAGGCGCGCGCCGTTGCCATCCTCACCCCACATCTTACGGCGCGCGCTGCTTGCATTTTGGGCCGTCCTATGTGCGTTGTCGTTTTGACCTTGAGGAGAGTTGTCGGGACAATGCTGTCCATTTCTACGTCTCATTTAAACCAGCTAACTTTATCGATAATTCAGCAGCCATTCTCCATTAACCACAATCGAAGTTCGTAGTCCCCGGATCGCGTCGGCATAAGGCGCGGCTTTGCTCGCGCAAGGTCTCAGACAAATCATTAGGTTTTAGCGCTGGAGTCATCATCATCCCATGACGAAACGGATTGAGAAGGTCGCTGTTCTAGGCGCCGGCACCATGGGCGCTCGCATCTCCGCGCACCTGGCCAACGCCGGTGTGCCCTCGTATCTGCTGGACATCGTTCCGCCCGATGCCGACGGTCCCGCGCGCAACCGCTTCGCTGCCGCCGGACTGGAAGCCGCGGTGAAATCGAAGCCCGCGGCATTCTTCGAGCCTTCGCTGGCCAAGTTGGTGACCATCGGCAACTTCGAAGACGATCTGAAGAAGCTAGCCGAGGTGGATTGGATTATCGAAGCGGTGGTCGAAGATCTCGAGATCAAGCGCAGCCTGCTGCGCAAGGTGGACACGGTCCGCAAGCCCGGAACGATTGTCACTACCAATACCAGCGGACTGCCGGTGGCGAAGATCGTCGAAGGCTTCCCGGACGAGTTTCGCCGTCACTGGTTTGGGACGCATTTCTTCAACCCACCGCGTTACATGCGGCTGCTGGAACTCATTCCCACTCCCGACGCCGATCCCGCCGCGATGGACCTTATCGCGCATTTTTGCGATCTGCATCTCGGCAAGGGCGTGGTGCACGCCAAGGATACGCCGAATTTCATCGCCAACCGCATCGGGACGTTCTCCGCGCTTAATGTCATGCGCCTGATGCAGGAGATGGACCTCAGCATCGAGGAGGTGGACGCGCTGACCGGACAGGCCGTCGGCTGGCCCAAGATGGCGACCTTCCGCCTTACTGACATGGTTGGGCTGGATGTTCTCGGCCATGTAGTACGCAACGCGAGCTCCAATATCCACGATGAGCGCGGCGATTTGAAGCTGCCCAACTTCTTCGTGGCCATGCTGGAGCGCAAGTGGCTGGGCGACAAGACCCGAGGCGGCTTCTACAAGAAGCAGAAGAGCGCCGAAGGCGAGCAGCGTCTCGCGCTCGATTGGAAGACGCTGGAATATCGTCCGCAACAGAGGCCCAAGTTTGCCTCGTTGGAAATGGCAAAGACCGTGGAGAACCTGCCTGAGCGGCTCCATATGCTGCTTACGCCGTCGAAGGACAAGGCTGGCGTCTTTCTCTGGTCGGCATTGGCGGACCTGTGGACGTACGCCGCCAATCGCATCGGCGAGATCGCCGACTCGGTGGTCGAGATCGATCGCGCCATGAAGATGGGCTTCAACTGGGAGATGGGGCCGTTCGAACTGTGGGATGCCGCCGGCGTTGCCAAGACGGTAAAGCGGATGAAAGTGGACGGCAGGCCGGTTTCGCCCAACGTCGAGAAGCTGCTCGCCTCAGGCGAGGAGAGTTGGTACGCCGATGATCCCAAGGCCGCCAGCGGACGGGTTTACTTCGACTTGCGCACCGGCAGCTATCGTCCTGAAGAAGTGCCACCGGGAGTCTGGTCGGTCACGGTTGCCAAGAAATCGAACTTCGTGGTGAAGAAGAATGCGGGCGCGTCTCTGGTCGATCTCGGCGACGGTGTTGGCTGCATTGAATTCCACTCCAAGGCGAACGCGCTGGGCGGCGACATCGTGCAGATGATCACCCAGACGCTGAAGCCCGGCGGTGCAGGCGAAAATTTCGACGCCTTCGTCATCACCAACGACGCCGCCAATTTCTCCGTCGGCGCCAACATCATGATGCTGCTCATGGCGGTGCAGGAAGAAGAGTGGGACGAAGTTGATCTCGCCGTCCGCCAGTTCCAGAACATGACGCAGGCCATCAAGTTCTCGTCCAAGCCGGTGGTAGTCGCGCCGTTTGGCATGACGCTCGGTGGGGGAGCCGAGATTACGCTGCATGCTGCAGCACGCCAGCCGCATGCGGAGCTCTACGCCGGCTTGGTCGAAGTCGGCGTGGGTCTGCTGCCGGGCGGCGGTGGCTGCAAAGAGATGACGCTGCGCGCGCTCGATAAGGCCTATCACGTTCGTCCTCATGGACGCGGCGAGAGCGTCGAGCTGATGGAAGCCATGAAGCAGGCATTCGAGACGGTCGCCATGGCGAAAGTGTCCATGTCGGCCTTCGAGGCGCGGAATCTTGGGTTCCTTTCCAGCGGCGACGACATCACTATGAATCGGGAGCGGGTGCTGACGGACGCCAAGGAGCGGGCTCTGGAGTTGGCGCATGAAGGCTATCGGGCCCCCACGCCGCGGATGGATATTCCCGCGCCCGGCGAGAGCATTCTGGCGACGCTGAAACTGGGTGTGCACATCATGCACGAGGGCCAATTCATTACCGATCACGAGGTGAAGATCGCCAACAAGGTGGCGGAGGTGCTGTGCGGCGGCGCGCTGAATCCGGGTACCTTGGTGAGCGAGCAATATCTGCTCGACCTGGAGCGCGAGGCGTTCAAATCGCTCTGCGGCGAGAAGAAAACGCAGGAGCGCATCCAATACACACTGAAGACGGGCAAGCCGCTGAGGAACTAAGAACCAGTTGTCAGTGGCCAGTTGTCAGTAGCTAGTTGCAGGTGGTGAGTTGTTGGTTTCGGTCGCATACGAATTGCAGGTGCGTATATGGGCCGGGTAGTTGGCTAGCAATGACTGAGGGCTGACACGTCAAGGTTGGTCCTGTGGTCATTCGCGCAGATGTGCGAGCCACGGCGCGCGAGTCCCGCTTGCGGGACGGAAGATGATAGCCCAGCGCTTTAGCGCTGGGTAGGCGTTGTAAATAGATTATGAGTCCCGTAGGGACGGCAGAACCGCAGGTCCCTCCGCTCGCCCGCCGCGGCGGGCTCGGTCGGGATGACAAAAAGCAGTTGTCAGTGGCCGGTCGTCAGTTGTCAGTCAGAGCTGTTCGATCACGGCTGTATTCAATAGGGATTTGGCTGAAAACTGATGGCTGACAGCTGATTGCTAAAAGCTAATTGCTAGTTGCTACTTCTCAGGAGCTTCGAATGCGTGAAGTTGTAATCGTCAGCGCCGTGCGTACGCCGGTAGGGAAAGCTTACAAAGGAACGTTGCGGGCGACGCGTCCCGACGACTTGGCCGCTGTGGCCATCAGGGGCGCCCTCGAACGCGTGCCGCAGGTCGATCCCAAAGAGATCGAAGACGTTATTCTCGGCTGCGCCATGCCCGAAGCCGAGCAGGGCATGAACATCGCGCGCATCGCATCGCTGCGTGCCGGATTGCCAGTCGAGGTTTCGGCCATGACCGTTAACCGATTCTGCTCCTCGGGCCTGCAGGCGATTGCCATGGCCGCTGAGCGCATCATGGCTGGCGGGGCGGAGACCATCGTCGCGGGCGGCGTCGAGTCCATGACCATGATTCCCATGGGCGGTCACAAAGTTTCGGCCAACCCGTGGCTGGTGTCGAATTATCCCGACGCTTATCTCTCGATGGGCCTCACCGCCGAAAGGATGGCCCAGCGCTACCACATCACGCGCGAGCAATCGGACCAGTTCTCTGTCGATAGCCACCGCAAGGCCATCGCGGCGATCCAGGCGGGCAAGTTCGACGAAGAGATCGTTCCCGTGCCGGTCAGTCTCACCACCCCGAACGGCAGCAAGCCGAAGCGCACCGACATCGTGTTCAAGATGGACGAAGGCCCGCGCGCCGACACCTCGCTGGAAGCGCTGCTTGCACTCAAGCCGGCGTTCCATGTGAAAGGCACGGTCACGGCCGGTAACTCGTCGCAGATGTCCGACGGCGCCGCCGCAGCGGTGGTGATGTCCGCCGAACGCGCCAAGGCGCTGGGATTGAAGCCGCTGGCGCGCTACGTGGCATTCGCAACGGCAGGTTACAAACCCGAGGAGATGGGTGTCGGCCCGGTGTTCGCCATCCCGAAAGCGCTGAAGCTGGCCGGACTGAAGCTGAGCGACATTGAGGTGATCGAGTTGAACGAGGCGTTTGCAGTACAGTCGCTGGCCGTCATTCAGGAAGGAAAGCTGGATCCGGAGCGCATCAACGTCAACGGCGGAGCCATCGCACTTGGGCATCCGTTGGGATGCACCGGCGCCAAGCTTACCGCCAGCATCCTCCGCGAACTCAAGCGCCGCAATGGACGCTACGGCATGGTGACGATGTGCGTCGGCGGCGGCATGGGCGCGGCGGGCATCTTTGAGAACCTGCAATAAGGCGGCTCTTAGCTTTTAGCCGTTAGCTATTAGCAAGAGACCGAGCAGCATGTAATGTTTCGGTGAAGCCGCCAGTAACGGCATTCACCTTCAAGTAGCAGATGGTTTCTAACGGCATAGTTACGGATCTTTCGCTTGCTAAGAGCGAAGAGCAAAAAGCGAAGAGTGAAAAGCGAGGTTTAGATATGGCAACCACGGTATCGGCAGTTCCCAAGACCAAAACTACGGGCGGAGGTTTTCTGCTCGAAGATCACAACCTGGAAAACGTCTTCACTCCGGAAGACTTTAACGAAGATCAGCAGATGGTCGCCAAACTCGCGGAAGAGTTTGCCACCAACGAAATCCTGCCCAATGCCGAGAAGATGGAGCACAAGGACTGGGCGGTCTCGCGTCAACTGCTGCAGAAAGCCGCTGAAATGGGCCTGACCAACGCCGACGTTCCGGCCGAGTACGGCGGATCGGAGATGGATAAGACCTCGTCCGCGATCATCGCCGACTTCATGGCCAAGTACGGCAGCTTCATGGTGAGCATGGGCGCGCATAGCGGCATCGGCACCCTGCCCATCGTGTTCTTTGGCACGGAAGCGCAGAAGAAGAAATATCTGCCGCGCCTGGCCACGGGCGAAATCATTGGCGCGTATGCGCTGTCGGAAAGCACCAGCGGCTCGGACGCGATGAACAGCCGCACCCGCGCCGTGCTGTCGCCTGACGGCAAGCACTACCTCCTGACTGGCGAGAAGATGTGGATCACCAATGCCCACTTCGCCGATTTGTTCACCATCTTTGCCAAGATCGATGGGGAAAAGTTCACGGCTTTCCTGGTTGAGAAGGATTTTCCGGGCTTCTCCGTCGGCAACGAGGAAAAGAAGATGGGCATCCGCGGCTCGTCCACTGCGCCGCTCATCCTGAACGAGTGCAAGGTGCCGGTGGAAAACGTGCTCGGCGACATCGGCAAAGGGCACATCATCGCCTTCAACATTCTGAATGTGGGCCGCTTCAAGCTGGGCGCAAGTTGCGTCGGCGGCGCACGCACCTCGTTGCAACATGCCATTGCCTACGCCAAGGAGCGCAAGGCTTTCGGCAAGAGCATCGCGGAGTTCGGCCTGATTCGCGAGAAGCTGGCGCAGATGGCCGCATGGCTATACGCCTGCGAGTCGATGGTGTATCGCACCGTCGGCATGATGGACACGGCGCTCTCGGCGATCGAACACAGTCCCGAGACCGTGCGCAAGGCGATTGAGGAGTATGCGGTCGAATGTTCCATCATCAAGGTCTCGGCTTCCGAGATGCTCGACTTTGTGGTGGACGAGACCGTGCAGGTTTACGGCGGATACGGCTTTGTCGAGGAATATCCGGCGGAGCAGGCGTATCGCGATTCGCGCGTCAACCGCATCTTCGAGGGCACCAACGAAATCAACCGGCTCATCATTACCGGATGGCTGCTGAAGCGGGCCATGAGCGGACAACTCGCGCTGCTGCCGGCCATCAAGAAGACGATGGACGAGGTCATGGCGGGCCCGTCTGGCGAGGAGTTGGAAGGCACGCTGGCCGCCGAGCGCAAGCTGATGGAGAACGGCAAGAAGCTGGCCATGCTGGTGGCGGGCGCGGCTTCGCAGAAGTACATGCAGAAGCTGGTCGATCATCAGGAAGTCATGGGCGCCATCGCCGACATGGTGATCGAAACCTTTGCCATGGATTCCAGCCTGCTGCGTGCGCGCAAATACGTTGAGGCCAATGGCGAAGCCAAAGGCGCGCTGGTTATTGCCATGACCCAGGTCTATCTGGAAGGCGCATTTGCCAAGCTGGAAGCCGCGGCGAAGAAAGTGATCGCTGATGTTGCTGAAGGCGACATGCTGCGCACCCAGATGGCAATTGTGCGCCGCCTGGCGAAACACGATCCAGTCAACGTGATCGCCTTGCAGGAGAACATCGCCAGCCGCGTGCTGGAGACCGGGAAGTACGTAACGGCGTAAACCTGAACCACAGAGACACGGAGACACAGAGTAATTACTAATCAGAGCATAATATAGATGACATTCAGTGAGTATTCTGTTATCGTCCTGGGATGAAGAAACAGGATGCTCGCTCGCTGCCGGGGAAGTCCCAAGAGGATCTTCGCCGGCGAGTCG
>JBEKNL010000038.1:0-35312 GCA_049522855.1 Candidatus Korobacteraceae bacterium | reverse complement strand
CGCTGGTGGGCCGGCGCGCTACAGCTTGCAGATGAGCCTGCTCTTCCGGTGTCAGCGTAACCGTGTGTGCCTTCATGGGCACAGTATACGCAGTACGCTAACTTATGCAACTAGATACTAGCCTGGTTTCGCGAGGGGCTGCCCCATTACCTCTTGGCGATGAAAACATCGGCAGGGAGCTTGAAGCGGGCGCGCAATTTTCGCACCTGTTCCATGCTCAGCTTCCGTTGTCCGGCGAGGAACATGGAAACCGCGCTCTCGGATCCGAATTGGGGAATCAGATCGCGCTGCTTAAGGCCCTGCTGTTCCATGAGGAACCGCACAACGGAGACCGGATTGGCGGCCGGAATCGGGTAATGCTTCTGTTCGTAGCGCTCCACCAGCAGGGTCAGCAGTTACCCCCACATGCACTTTCGTAACTTGACGGCAATGGGATTCGAGCTACGCTTGTATATTGGGTTCAGTGTGCCCAATGGGCGGGCCGAAACGTGCCCTGTACGCCAGCTCAACCCAGTGCTCTTTGAAAACCGAATCCACCACCTCAGCAGCGGTAGAGAGGGTCGCCTCCTTATTCAATTCGTCAACACGAATCTCCAGACTGGACTATACCTGAGGTAAAATCGCGCTCCTAAGCCCTTATTTACCAATATTTTGGCATCTAACCCTTTGCGCATGAATATTTTGCAAGGATTTCTTATCTCCAACCCTGTGTTTGCAAGATTTTGCGGATACCTGGGGAGGGGGGGGAGGGGAGTAACCAGTCGATAACATCGTCCTGAAACGGGAACCTCGCGACTTGTAGTGAAATGTTATCGAGTAGTTAATAGAAGCCGGCACCAAGCAGCGCTCGTCGCTCGGGATGACAAGAATAAATGGCTTCCGCCACTACGCCTGCATCAGCAAGTCCCGTACTTCCTGCGCAATCCGCTCGACCACTGCTTCCACCGCCTGCTCAACCGCCGGGGAAAGCTCGACGCCCGCGGCAAAGGTGGCGCCCTCGATGCCGTACACGATCAGATGTGCAGGCAGCTCGTCCAGAGAACGGGCCAGCTCGACCGCTTCGGCCACGCTGAACGCGTGAGTCGAGTAGTGGAAGAATCCCATTGGCATTGGCGCAGCCCGCGCGTCGAGGCGATGAATCGTTCCCGGCGAAGCGCCCGACCGAACTGCATCCGCCAGCATCACCCAAGCTGCAGCTTGCCATGCCTGCATCAAGGCTGTGCCCTCGCCGCTTTCCTCCAGGATGGCGACACCGGCGGGAAATAGCGTGCGAAGGCGACGGGCGACGGCAATTCCAGCCCCGTCATCGCTGCGATATTCGTTGCCCACACCGATGATGACGATGCCTGGCTGCCCGGCGGTCATTCGGATTCAATGTTCAGTTTCAGGAAGTGGATGGCGCACGAGATGCAAGGATCGTAATTGCGAATCGCCTGCTCGCACTGCCACTGCAGCTTGTCCTTTGGCAGGGCAAGACGGGTCTGGACGAACTGCCGGAGATCGCTCTCGATGGTCTTCTGGTTCTGCGAGGTGGGCGGAACAATCTTGCAATCCACGATGATGCCGCGGTCGTCGATGCGATAGCGGTGATAGCAGATGCCGCGGGGCGCTTCCGTGCAGCCGTACCCGGTGCTGACGCGCGGCTCGACGTTGACCGCCGGTTGGTCGGGCATCTCATAGTGCTCGATGATGCGCAGAGCCTCATCGCAGGCGCACACCATTTCCACGCTGCGCACGATGATGCTCTGAAAAGGATTGCGGCACACCGGCCCCAGCCCCGCGCTGCGGGCCGCTTCCTGCGCTATGGGTGAGAGCCGGTCGAAGTTCAGGTTGTAACGCGCCAGCGGGCCGACGAAGTAGGAATTGCGCTCGTGCAGCCGCGATTGCAACGCGTTGGAATGGGCCACGTGGTCCTCGACAAAGTGCTGGTCGTATTCGCGAACGGGGATGTCGAGCCCTTTGTTGGAGACCAGGCGACCTTCGTTAAACGGATATTCGTCAGGATGCCGCAGGGCGACGAACTCGTAATCGCGGTCGAAGTCCGGGAACGCGAAGGTGGCCACCCAGCGCACGGTGGCGAGGGCGGCGTCGCGTGCCCACTTAAGGTCCTCGGCAAGCGCGGCGAAGTCCCGCTTGACCGGCGCCTTGTAGAAGCCGCCAACTCGCACATTGATGGGGTGGATTTCGCGACCACCGAGCAGGCGCACAATTTCGTTGCCGGCTTTTTTCAATCGCAGGCCGCGCTTCACCTCGTCGGGGTGGTCCTTGGCCATGCGGATGGCGTCTTCGTAACCGAGGAAGTCGGGTGCGTGCAGCAGATAAACGTGCAGCGCATGACTCTCGATCCATTCGCCGCAGTAGATCAGCCTGCGCAGGTCGCGGATGGGGCCGGTGATTTTGCTTCCAAATGCGTCCTCGATGGCATGACACGCGCTCATCTGATACGCAATGGGGCAGATGCCGCAGATGCGGGCGGTAATGTCAGGCGCCTCATGAAACTTTCGGCCACGCAGAAACGCCTCGAAGAAGCGCGGTGGCTCGAAGATCTTCAACTTGACGTCCGTCACCTGCTCGCCCTTGATCTTCACCAGCAGGGCGCCTTCGCCTTCGACACGCGCCAGGTAGTCGACTTTTATCGTCCTACTTTTCATGCGCTTCGCTCTCTCTGCGGAAAGGCTCAGCGTAGGCGTTGAACCCGCGGAAGGCCCGCATCAAATCTCGCTCGCTCACACCCAGCCCGCTCCACCAGGCGCTCAGCGACGCGGTGTTTGGCGTTTCTTTCGGCCCAAAGCATCCGTAACATCCGCGTGCGTACCCCGGACACAGAGCGCCGCAGCCAACCTGGGTCACCGGACCAAGGCAGGGCGTGCCACGCGCGACCATCACGCAGACGGTGCCGCGCTGCTTGCACTCCACGCAGACGCTATGCGGCGGCGTGTTCGGCTTGCGGCCATTCAGGAACGCGCTCAGCACCTCCACCAACTGATATTTGTTGATGGGGCAGCCTCGCAGCTCGAAATCGACAAACACGTGGTCGGTGATCGGCGTGGACTTCTTGAGAGTTTCAATATAGTCGGGCCGGGCGTACACGATGGAAATAAATTCCTTCACGTCCTTGAAATTGCGTAGCGCCTGGATACCACCGGCGGTGGCGCATGCGCCAATCGTCACCAGGAATTTCGAGGCGCGGCGAATGCCGTGGATCCGTTCGGCATCATGCGGCGTGGTGATGGAGCCTTCCACCAGCGAAAGGTCGTAGGGGCCTTTGACCACAGCGCGCGAGGCCTCGGGAAAATTCGCGATCTCTACCGCGTCGGCGACGGCCAGCAGTTCGTCCTCGCAATCCAGCAGGCTCAACTGGCAACCGTCGCACGAGGAGAACTTCCAGACTGCCAGCTTGGGCTTGCGTAACGCCATATCAGATCTCCGACTTGCCAAGAATGGCCGCGATACTAGGCAACGCGAACACCGGACCGTCCTTGCAGACAAAGGTGGGGCCGTACTGGCAATGGCCGCAAAAGCCGATGCCGCATTTCATGTTGCGTTCCGCCGACAGGTAAGTGCGCTCCGCCGCCACCCCGCGCTTCAGCAGCTCCATCACGGTGAAGCGCATCATGATCTCGGGGCCGCAAAGCATTGCCAGGGTATTGGAAGGATCGAAGGGAGCGCGGCCGATCATGGTCGTCACCACACCGACATTGCCACGCCAGGTGCTGGCTGCGCGATCGACCGTCACCTGAATTTCCAGGTCAAACTTGCCGCGCCACCGTTCCAGTTCGTGACGGTACAGCATGTCGTCGGGAGTGCGCGTGCCATACAAGAGAACGATCCTGCGAAACTTATCGCGTTCCGCCATCAGGCGGTAGAGCGCAGGCCGCAAGGGTGCCAGTCCGATTCCGCCCGCCACAATCACCACATCCCGGCCAGTTGCTTCTTCCACAGGCCAATGGCTCCCGAAGGGACCGCGAATCCCCATGACCTCGCCGCGCTTGAGCTGTCGCATGGCCTTGGTGACGGTGCCGACCACGCGAGTGGTGTGCTTGAGCAAAGGAAGATTGCCGGGGTCGCTGCTGATGGAGATGGGCACTTCTCCCACGCCGAAAACGTACAGCATGTTGAACTGGCCCGGCGCAAACGAGAACCTCTGGCTGGAATCTTCGGGAAGAATCTCCAGCGTGAAGGTGTCGCCCGTCTCCTGCTTTACACGCTGAATGCGGTAAGGCACGGGCAGCATGGGGTCTGGGACCAGACCCGACGCCGCAACCTCGGTTTGCTCAAGCATGGGTGCCATACATGTCTAACAACTGCAATCGGGTCGCCTCCAGGCGCTCGGTGATGACTTGCATAAACCGCTTGTAAATGTCATAGCCGAGGTCATGGTCCTCATCGCACTTGGCGCGAAGACACTTGCCGTCAAAGGCCAGCGCATGTGTAGGCTGCTGCGCCCTTGCGTCAAAATGCCAGCGGTACGGAGGGAATAGCCACGACCATCCCAAGACTTCGCCGCCACCGACAGTCTGCACCGTTGTAAGGCCGTCGTGCGGAATCACGAACTGCACCGACACCAGGCCTTCGCGGATGAGATAAAAATGATCGGCTGGATCACCTTCCCGGAAGATGACTTCTCCTTCGCCAAAGCGCACGTTCTTGGAACATCCGGCGATCAAGCGGATGTGTTGCTCCTCCATCCCTTGAAAGAAGGGATGCTCTCGGAGAATTGGTTCGAGTGTCTGTATCATGGCGAGTCCTCGCTCTGGTCGGCCGGCGCCTTAATAGAATCGCTTGCGCGGATGGCGCCAGCCTCGACCGTAATATCGATTCCCACCGGACACCACGTGATGCAGCGGCCACAGCCCACGCAGCCGGAAAGGCCAAACTGGTCAATCCAGGTGGCAAGCTTGTGCGTCATCCATTGGCGGTAGCGCGATCTTGGGGATGCGCGCACGCTCCCGCCGTGGATGTAGGAAAAGTCCACCGTGAAGCAGGAATCCCAGCGCCGCCAGCGTTCGGCGTGTTCGCCGGTCAGGTCGGTCACGTCTTCCACGGTGGTGCAGAAGCAGGTAGGACACACGATGGTGCAGTTGGCGCACGTCAGACACCGCTGCGTAACGTTGTCCCACTGGGGATGCTCGTAGTTGCGGTAGAGGAGCTCCTTGATTCCGAGCGTCTCCAATTGGCGGCCCATGTGGCGCATCGTGTGGTCCAGAATGCGCTCGGCGTGCTGCTTATCAGCTTCGTTGGCCGGTTGATACGGGACCGTTGACAAAATCTCGGCGCCACGCGTCGATCCCAGTTCCACCAGGAAGTAGTGCCGCCCGTCTTGTAACAATTCGGTGAGAGCAAGATCGAAGCCGGAAGCCGCCTTCGGTCCGGTATTCATCGAAGCGCAGAAGCAGGTGCCGCCAGCGTGGCCGCAATTGACCGCCACAACGAACAGGTCCTCGCGCCGCGCTTTGTAGCCGGGATCGACGAACTGGCCCTCGAGAAAGACTTTGTCCTGGATCGCAATCGCGCTCAGTTCACAGGCGCGCACCCCGAAGAAAGCATATTTCGGCGCGGCTGGTTCCTCTTCCGGCAGGATTTGCAGTCCTTTTCCGTTGCGCGCCGCTTGCCACAGCCGCTGCGCGGGCGGACAGAGGAACTTTTTCCAGGAGTGCGGGCCGACCGCATAGCCAAATAGGGCGCGGTCTTGGCGGCGTTCCACGCGATACTTTCCGCCAGACTGCTCGTCGGTCCAACCCGAAGGGAGATCTGCGGTCGAAGTCAGGTGGTCATAGACGATTGCGCCGTCGCGAAGGGTTGGGCCGACAACCTCATAGCCCCGGCTGACCAATGCCTGGAGCAATTGTTCCAGATGCTCCCGTTCCACGACAAAGCTGTCGCCCATGTGCGACGGCCCTGCGGTATTGGCTTGCAGTGTTGGCACGACCACCAGCTTCCCTGTTCAGGTTAGCGAATCGTCGGCTGGGTGTCGGTGACGTGGGTCACGTCGTGGTGCGTCTCATAAATCGTTTTGTATCAGGGCACGGCTTCACATGCTGCGGAAAAAGCGATGTTCGGGTAGTGCGGCGCTTCAGCGCCGCGTCAACCTGGATTTGTGTTTACAGGCGCTCGGCAATGACATGGAACGAGAGCGTCGAGGCAGTGCCGCGGCTTCTTCCATAGTAAAGAAACAGTGCAACCCAGAACCCCTGCAGCGGAAGGATGATTGCCGCGGAGGAGAACTGCGCAAAGGCGGCTGACAAATCAGGCGTCATCGCCGATGACGGCAGCAAGACGAGAAAAATACCGAGATACAAAACCGACAAGATCGCCATGCATTGGTAAACGGGAATTCGCGAGCCCCCGCGATAATCGGCCCGCAGTCACTCCGAGCAAGCGCGCCATCCCCAAGTCGCGATCATCGGAATCAGCGCCGCCAGGCGAAAGTGCCGCAATAGAAACAGCGCCAGTCCTGCTCAATGCAGCATGAATTGTGGGTAAAATCCAACCGGGGGAACCAGGATAACAATTACCTTGAGCTGAACGGCGCGAACTAGTTGCTAGTGGCTAGTTGCCTAATACTTGCGCATGTGGATTTCGGTGCCGTTGCGCTCGAACTTCACTTCGTCCATCAGTTGATTGATGAGATAGATGCCGCGGCCGTGGTTGGAAAATATATTTTCCCCACGACAAGGATCGGGAATGGCAAAAGGATCGAAGCCGCTGCCCGGATCGCGCACCACGATCAGCATGCCGCGCTCTTCCTCGCAGCCTACGCAGCACTGGACTTTCTTGCTGGGATCGTTCTTGCAACCGTGAACAATGGCGTTGGCGAGGGCTTCGCGCAGGGCGGTTTCGATCTCAAATTCCTTGCCGGAGGCGCATTCCAGCCGGCGCGCCATCTCCATGATGCCTTCCACCACGGGACCGATGGCCGTGGGATCGGCGTTGAGCGTGACCTCAATGCGTATCATCAGTTTGCTGCGATCGAACTCTACCGTTGGAAAACAGCCGGGCTGCTCCATGGCAGGTCTCCAATAGGAATGGCGCTCGGTTACTCTTACAGAAAAGCTCAATCGGGTCAAGCGAGAAACCACGGAACGGGGGAAAGTCCTGGCATGTTGGTGGTGGAAGGTTCGTCTCGCGTGGCGATGCGCGCGTTCCCGGTTGGGAAGCTGTCATCCTGAGCGGGGCGCCCGCCTGGCCTCTCCGACCCGCTGCTTTTCGGGTCGGGCGGGCGCGGAGTCGAAGGATCTGCGTTTGTTCCGGGTGGGTGGCTGTCAGGCACGGTCGAATCGTATAAAAGTGTAGCTGATTCCCGATTTAATGTAAGCTAATCGACGATGCGGACGATATCGACACTGCTTCTCCTCACGACGATCTTGGGTTCCGCGGCCCGCGCCCAAGACATCACGGTTGCGGCTGCCGCCGACCTGAATTATGTGCTGAAAGACCTGGCCTCGCGCTTCGAGAAAAAGACCGGCGACAAGATAACCCTCGCGTTCGGTTCCTCAGGAAACTTGTACTCGCAGATTCAGGGCGGCGCTCCATACGATTTGTTTTTCTCCGCTGACATCGCGTATCCGCAGAAGCTCGCCAGCGCCGGCCTGGTTGAGAGTTCTTCGCTGCGCATCTACGCCATCGGCCACCTGGTATTGTGGGTCCCCAACGGTTCCAGCTTCGATCCGCAAAAGCTTAAGATGGATTTGCTGTTGCAGCCTTCGGTGCAACGCATTGCCATCGCCAATCCAGCACATGCGCCTTATGGCCGGGCCGCGATGGCTGTGCTGGAGCATTTCGGGTTGAAGGACAAAGTGGCCGGCAAACTGGTCTTCGGCGAGAACATCAGCCAGGCGGCACAGTTCGTGCAATCGGGCAATGCCCAGGCCGGGCTGATCGCGCTGTCGCTGGTCGTGTCTCCGGCGATGAAGGACTCCGGGCGCTACTGGGAGTTGCCAACCGATTCTTATCCTGAGTTGCAACAGGGAGTCGTGTTGCTCTCGGCTTCGAAGCACAAGCCGGCCGCAAAGGCCTTTCTGGAGTACCTGTTTTCCGCGGAAGGCACGGCGGTGCTTGAGCAATACGGCTTCCACGTACCTCGAAGCAAATGATCGTTCAGGCACTCACGCTTACGCTGCGCTTGGCCATCATGGTCTCGGCGATCCTGTTGGTCATCGGCGTTCCGCTGGCGTACTGGCTGGCATTTTCGCACCGGCGATGGAAGTTTCTGGTGGAAGCGGTGGTCTCGCTGCCCATTGTGCTGCCTCCGACGGTCCTGGGCTTTTACGTTCTGATTGCTGTCGGCCCTCTCAGCCCGGTGGGACGCTGGTATCAGGCGCTCACCGGCCACACTCTCGCTTTCACCTTTGAGGGCCTCGTCATCGGATCGGTTTTGTACAGCCTGCCCTTCGCGGTGCAGCCCATGGCTACTTCCTTCGCCGCGGTTGACCGAACATTGCTGGATGCCTCCGCGCTCCTGGGCGCATCTCACTGGCGCACCTTCTGGCGCATTGTGCTGCCGCTGGGACTGCCGGGCGTGCTGACCGGGCTGGTGCTGAGCTTCGCCCATACCTTGGGTGAGTTCGGCGTGGTGCTCATGATCGGCGGCAACATTCCCGGCGCAACCCAGACCGTCTCGATTCTGATTTACGACCAGGTGCAAGCGCTCGATTACGCCACCGCGAACCGCACTGCGCTCATTCTTCTACTGCTCTGCTTCACCATGCTGGCGGTTCTTTACGGCTTGCGCCGCCGTGGCGCATGGAATGTGTGGGAGTGGAGATGAGCGGCGTAACAAGCTCGCCACCCGGCGAGCGACTGACGGTCCGCCTTACGAAATGCTTTCGCGGCGAAAGCGGCTCCCTGTTCACGCTCGACGTCGAACTGGCGGTGGCCGCCGGCTTCACCATTCTGTTCGGGGCCTCCGGGGCAGGGAAGACGACGCTGCTCGATTGCATTGCCGGGCTGCAAACGCCCGACGAGGGAACGATTGCGATTGGCCAAGCCCTTCTCTTCGATTCCGAATCGCGCGTGAATCTGCCGCCGCGCCGCCGCGCCGTCGCATACCTGCTGCAATCGCTGGCGCTATTTCCGCACATGAGGGTCGAGCAGAATGTGCAATACGGCCTGGCCGCGCTCAACCAGAGAGATCGCGACGCTCGCAGCGGGGAGGTGTTGGAATCGTTCCGCATCGCCGCGCTGGTCGAGCGGCGTCCCAACGAGATTTCAGCCGGAGAACGCCAGCGGGTTGCGCTGGCGCGTGCGCTAGTGACGCGTCCGCGAGTGCTGCTACTGGACGAACCGCTCACGGCGCTGGATGCGGTCACGAAAGCGCGAATCCTGGACGATTTGCGCGGATGGAACCGGCGGCACCAAATTCCCATCCTCTATGTCACGCACGACCGCGAAGAAGTTTTCGCGCTGGGCGAAAGCGCGATCGTGCTGGAGGAAGGCCGCATTCTTGCGCAAGGCTCGCCGCACGAAGTCTTGCACCGGCCGCGATCGGAAACGGTGGCGCAGCTTGCCGGCTTCGAGAACATCTTCGAGGGTTCGGTGACCGGCTCGCACCCCGAATACGGAACCATGACTTGCCGCATTGCGGATTCGACCCTCGACCTGGAAATTCCGTTGGTACGCGTGAATGCTGCATTGCCACTGCGCGTTGGGATTCGCGCGGGAGACATTCTGCTCGCGTCGTCCAAGCCGCAGGGACTCAGTGCCCGCAATGTGCTTGACGGGACGATCGCCTCGCTCGAGCAGCGCGATATGAAAGTGATCGCCGTCGTGACTTGCGGGCCTGACTTTGAAGTGCATCTCACGCTGGGTGCGCGAGAGTCCCTGCAACTGAAGCCCGGGGCGCGAGTGTGGCTGGTGGTCAAGACGTACTCGTGCCACGTGCTCCAGTAATGCGGCAGGCGGCTTTTTATTCGTAGCGCAGAGCTTCGATGGGATCGAGATTAGCGGCTTTCCAGGCAGGATAAATTCCGAACACCAGGCCGATCATGATCGAAGCCAGGGTTGCGGTGAACACCCACGACAACGACATACTCGCGGGCAGGGAAGGAAACACCAGCGGGACCAGCGCCGTCAACGCGCCGCCAAGGACGATCCCAAGAATGCCGCCTATCCCGGTTAGGGTGATGGCTTCCAGGGTGAACTGCAGCAGGACATCGCGGCGGCGCGCTCCGATGGCCTTGCGCACCCCGATCTCGCGGGTGCGTTCGGTCACCGACACCAGCATGATGTTCATCACGCCGACTCCGCCCACGATCAGCGCCACGCTCGATACCGCAAACATAAAGATAAAGATCCCTCCGGTGAGCTGGTTCCAGGTATCGCTCGGCGCGTCCTGGCGGAAGACGGCGAAGTTATCGGGCTGATCGGGACTGAGGTGGTGCCGCCGCCGTAGTAGCGCGCGCATTTCGTCCATCGTAGTGTCCATGTCGGCGTGCGACGTGGACTTCACGGTAATCCAGTACTGTTCTTGCTCGGGATGCAATTTGTGAAGGGTGGCGACGGGCATGCGCACAATGTTGTCTTCCGGATTGGAGCCGTTGCCGAAGGCTGCTTTGCGCTTGGCCAGCACGCTGATTATCTGGAACAGCTCGCCTTCGATGTTCACTTCCTTGCCGATTGGGTCCGCATCTTCGAAGAGCTTGTCCGCGGTGTCGCTGCCCAGAACGGCCACCTGGCTGCGATGTTCATTTTCGGTTTCCGTGAACCAGCGTCGAAGCGCAGAAAGTTCATTCCACCATAGGTCCCCTTGTGGATTGGCGAGCAGAGGGTATTTTACGACAGTGCCGGACACGTCATTCTGCTGCCAGTCTCCGCAGCCGGCCGGTCCAGCCGAGGGCCGCACTATCCCTTGACATCCCGTGCCCAATATTATAAATATGCATATGTCTGTATATTTATGCTATGTCGAAACTCTCGCGCCATACCGTAATTCGGGACCTGGTTGCCAACCGCAAGGTGGCCAGCCAGGAAGAGCTGCGGCGGCTGCTCTACAAGGGCGGGCACCGGGTGACCCAGGCGACCCTGTCGCGCGACATCCATGAATTGCGGCTGGTGAAGACCGCGGAAGGCTACAAGCTGCCCCAGGGCGAGGTTGCCGAGGCGTTTTTGCCGTCCATCGAACGGCTGATTCACGAGTTTGTGTACGAGGTGAAGACCGCGCAAAACCTGGTGGTGGTGAAGACCAGCGCCGGCAGCGCGCAGCCGGTATCGGCGGCCATCGACGCCGAGGAGTGGGAGGAGGTCGTGGGCACCATCGGTGGCGATGACACCATTCTGGTCATCGCACATGACGCCCGAGTTGCGGAAAAGCTGGCCAGGCGTATTCGGGGATATTTCGCGTAAGGTGCGGTCTGATTGGGAGCTTCGAAGTCAAGATGAATGCCGCTCTACAACCCGCGGTGTTTGGCGCGACCGGCTACTCCGGCTTAGAGCTGGTGCGTTTACTCGCGCATCATCACGGAGTCAGAAAGCCGCTGCTCTTCCAGCGCAATGGCGAAAGCGCTGGGTGCGCCGATTTGAGCGAGGTTTATCCGCAACTGGCGGGTAACGGCGGATTTCCATTCGAGAGGTTCTCGTGGCGGCGGATGAAAGATGCCGGGGTAGACGTCGTCCTCCTGGCGACGCCCCACCAGTTCTCGCGCGAGTGGGTTCCCGAGGCGATTGGCCGCGGCTTGCGCGTAATCGATCTGAGCGGGGCGTGGCGTTTGAAGCAGTCGGCGAATCGCGAGGTGTACGGATTTTGCGATGCCAACGCTCACGACGCATCGCTCCTCGATGAGGCTGCGGTGTACGGATTGCCCGAGTTGCACACTGAGGCGATCAAAGGCGCCGCCTTGCTGGCCAATCCGGGATGTTATCCGACGTCGATCATTCTGGCCCTGGCGCCGTGGATTCGCGCCGGATATGTGGACGTTGAGCACGGCATTATATGCGACTCGAAGTCCGGGGTTTCGGGGGCAGGGAAGACGCCGTCGGCTAAGACGCACTTCGTAGAAGTCGATGGCGACTTCAGTGCTTACGACGTCTTTGGACACCGGCATACCGGCGAGATGCTGGAGCAACTTGGTATCGAAGATGGATCGCTGCAGTTCACGCCGCATTTGCTGCCGATTCCGCGCGGCATTCTCTCCACTATCTATGTGAAGCTGGTGAAGGTTGTGCCGGTGGAAGAATTGGAGCAATGCCTGCGCGAGTTTTACGCTGGCAAGCCCTGGGTGCGCGTCTTCGGAGCGGCGCGCCTGCCGCAGGTCAAATTTTCGCGTAACACGAATTTCTGTGACATCGGATTTTCGCTCGCGCCCGACAGCAAGCGGGCGGTCGTGGTGTCGTGCATCGACAACCTGTTGAAGGGAGCCGCCGGCCAGGCCGTGCAGAACATGAACCTCATGTTCGGTTTCGGCGAAAAAGAAGGATTGCAATGAAACTGGTGATCAAGGTTGGCGGCGCAGCTCTCGATGACAAAGAGCTGGTCAAGAAATTTGCCAAGACAATCCCCAGCCTCTGGCGGGAAGGTCACAAACTGGTGATTGTTCACGGTGGAGGAGCGGCCCTCAGCCGCACGCTGAAGCAGCTCGGTTGCGAAACCACTTTCGTCGATGGCTTGCGGGTCACCGATGCGCAAACGCGCGACGTGGCCGTGATGGTGCTGGCCGGACAGCTCAACAAGCGGCTGGTGGCCTCGATCGGCGCCACGGGCCAGCCGTCGCTGGGCCTCTGCGGTGGCGACTTGCACATGTTTCGTGCAACCAAGAAACAGCAGCCGGATCTCGGTTATGTCGGCGAAATCTGTTCGGTTGACGCGCAGTGGATCGAGCGACTGTGGAACGCCGGCATCGTGCCGGTGGTGTCGAGCCTGGCCCTTGGCACTGACGATGAGTACTACAACATCAACGCCGATCACATGGCGTCGGCCTGCGCGGTGGCTTGCGGCGCGGATGCGCTGATCTATCTGACCGACGTTGCCGGCGTCAAGGACGCCGAAGGCGCTGTCATTCGCTGGCTCGACGTGAAAGCGATTGCGGCCATGGTGCAACAAGCGACGGTCAGCGGCGGCATGTTGCCCAAGCTGGAAGCTTGCATCAAGGCGCTGAACAGAGGTGTCGCGCGGGTTCGCATCCTGCCTGCTGAACACGCGGAAGTGTTGCCCGGTTTCTTCAGCGATCCGATTGAATGCGGCACGGAGGTCATTGCGAGCAGCTAGCAACTAGTTGCTAATTGCGATTTGCTAACGGAGACACGACATGATTGCTACTTCAGTTCCCGCGGGCCTAAGCCCCCAGCCCTATACGCAGCGGAGCGTTTCCGGACGCGACCTGATCTCGATCCAGGATTTCACGCCGGAAGAACTTGCCTGCGCGCTGGAGCTGGCAGCGGCGATGAAGGCGCGGCCGGCGGACTTTCGCGGCACTCTGGCCGGCAAGCAGATTGTGCTGTTCTTCGAGAAGCCTTCGCTACGCACGCGCTTAACGTTTGAGGCCGGCATCAACAGTCTCGGCGGAGTGTCGTTCTTCGTAGATCAAACGCAGTCGCGGCTGGGCGCTCGTGAGAGCCTCAGCGACGTGGCCCACAACCTGGAGCGCTGGGTTGACGGCGTGGTGCTGCGAACGTTTGCGCACGAAACCGTCACGACCATGGCCAGGCACGCGTCGATCCCGGTGATCAACGCCCTAAGCGAATCGGAGCACCCATGCCAAGCGCTGGCCGACATGCTGACATTGCAGGAACATTTCGGCGACTTGCGCAATGTGCGTCTTGCCTATCTTGGCGATGGCAATAATGTCGCGCACTCGCTGATGCTGGCAGCGGCCAGCTTGGGAGCGACCATCTCGGTGGGAACGCCTAAAGGATACGAGCCGAGCGAAGCCGTCCTGAGCGCGGCGCAAGAGTTGGCGGCAGCCTCGGGTGGCCGAGTCCAGGTCGTCAACGATCCCAGTGAGGCGGTCGCCGAGGCCGACGCGGTATACACCGACGTGTGGGCCAGCATGGGCCAGGAAGACGAAGCCGCCGAGCGGCGCGAGATATTCCTGCCTTTCCAGGTGAACCCGAAGCTGTTCTCTTACGCCGCGAAGCACGCGCTCTTCATGCACTGCCTTCCGGCGCATCGCGGTGATGAGGTTGCGGCGGCGGTGATCGATTCGCCGCGCTCGGTGGTGTTCGACCAGGCGGAAAATCGCCTGCACGTTCAAAAAGCCATCATGGTTTTATTGCTGGAAGGCGGCGTTCATCGCTTTTCGCCAAGGAGTTCCTATGCGTGAGAAAGTCGTACTGGCGTATTCCGGAGGGCTCGATACCTCCATCATCATCCCGTGGCTGAAAGAAAACTATGACTGCGATGTCATCGCTTACATCGCCGACGTGGGCCAAGGCGATGACCTGGACGCGGTGGTCGAGAAGGCGTACGCCACCGGCGCCAGCAAGGCGATCGTTGAGGACCTGCGTCACGAGTTCCTGACCGACTACGTCTTTCCTGCGATCCAGGCGGGCGCAGTGTATGAGCACAAGTACCTGCTGGGCACATCGCTGGCGCGACCAATCATTGCGAAGTACCAGGTCGCGGCCGCGTTGCGGGGAGGCGCGACCGCCGTGGCGCACGGCTGCACCGGCAAGGGCAACGATCAGGTGCGCTTCGAGCATGCGTACCAGGCGCTGGCGCCCGAGCTGAAGGTGATTGCCCCGTGGCGTGAATGGACGCTGCAGTCGCGTGAGGACTGTCTCGACTACGCGGAGCAGCATGGAATCGCAGTGGCGCAGAGTCGCGCGAAGATCCACAGCCGCGATCGCAATTTGCTGCACGTCAGCCATGAAGGCGGCGAACTGGAAGATCCAGATAACGCGCCGCTTGCGACTACATGGACGTGGACGAAGTCGCCGCAGGAGGCGGACGATAAAGTTGAACAGGTAACGATCGAATTCAACTACGGTGTGCCCTTTGCGGTGAATGGCGCCATTCTGGATCCAGTGGCGATTGTCGAAGTGCTGAACGAAATCGGCGCTCGCAATGCGATTGGCCGCGTCGATCTTGTGGAGAACCGGTTCGTGGGAATCAAGTCGCGCGGATGCTATGAGACGCCCGGTGGGACCCTGCTGCTCACCGCCCATCGCGAGCTTGAGGCGCTGTGCCTTGACCGCGACCTGTCGCACTTCAAACAGCACATCGGTCTGAAGTATGCCGAGATCGTGTACTTCGGCCTGTGGTTCACGCCCTTGCGCGAATCGCTGCAGGCCTTTGTGGAAAGCACGCAGCAGGATGTCAATGGCAAGGTGAGGCTGGAGCTTTACAAAGGCAACATCGACGTCACCGGCCGCCAATCGCCGACCTCGCTGTACCGGCCCGATATCGCCAGCTTCACCATGGGGGACGGCTACCGGCAGAAGGATGCCGAGGGTTTCATTCGCATCCTGGGGCTGCCGGCGCGCTCGCGGGCGCTAGTTCATGCGGAGAGCGTGAAATGAAGATGTGGTCCGGCCGTTTCGGCCAGGCGCAGAATTCTGACTTCGAGCAGTGGCAGCGCTCGTTTCCATTCGACCGCGCGCTGCTGCCTTACGAGGTGGCGGCGAGCCGGGCCCATGCTGCCGCGCTGGCAACGGCGGGCGTTCTGAATGAGCGTGAACTTGCGGCAACGCTGTCCGCTCTGGATCGGATCGGGCGTGAGGGCGTACCCCAGGATGACGATCCCACGATCGAAGATGTGCACCACTTCGTCGAGAAGCGACTGGTGGAGTTGGCCGGTGAGGTGGGTTACAAGCTGCACACCGGGCGCAGCCGCAACGAGCAGATTGCGACCGACCTGCGGCTGTATGTGCGCGAGCAGATCGACGCCATATCGCAAACGCTGCTGGAGTTTCTGGGCGAATTTGTGAAGCAGGCGGAAGATGCCGGCGAGAACGCGATGCCGGCCTACACCCATTTGCAGCGGGCGGAGCCCGTTTTGGTGGCGCATTGGCTGCTCGCGTATGTCGAGATGTTCCTGCGCGATCTGGGCAGGCTGGCCGATTGCCGCAAGCGGCTGAACGAATGTCCGCTGGGGTCGGGAGCGGTGGCGGGAACGATTCTGCCGCTGGATCGCGAGGCCATGGCGAACGCGTTGCAATTCGACTCGCCGACTGCCAACAGCATCGACGGAACTAGCGACCGTGACTTTGCCATTGAGTTTGTGCAGGCGCTGTCGGTTGTCGCGTTGCATCTGAGCCGGTGGGCCGAGGAGTTGGTCCTGCACTCGACCACGGAGTTTGCCTTCGTGAAGTTACCGGAGCAGTTTTCGACGGGCAGCAGCGCCATGCCACAGAAGAAGAATCCGGACGCGCTGGAACTGATTCGCGGCAAGGCGGGAAGAGTGTTTGCCAATGCGACCGAGCTGTGGATCGCGGTCAAAGGATTGCCTCTGGCCTACAACAAGGACATGCAGGAAACGCAGCAGCCGGTGTTTGCAGCGGCTGAGCAAGTGTCGAGCATGTTGCGCATGGCGACGGGATTTCTGGCGGCGGTTTCGCTCGACGGGGAACGGATGCGGCAGGCGGCAAGTGGCGGATTCATGAACGCTCTGGCCCTCGCGGCACTTCTGGTAAGGCGGGGCGATCCGTTCCGTCAGGCACACGAGCAGGTGAGCCAAGCAGTTCGTCTTGGCCTCGAAAAGAATTGCGAATTAGAGCAATTGTCGAAGGAAGACTACGCGCAGTGTGGCATCGCGGCCGATGCCGAACTGTATCGCGCGCTGTCGCTGGATGAAGTCCTGGCGATACACGATGTGCCGGGAGGGACCGCGCCGTTGCGAGTTCGGGCGGCATTGGCAGCGATCAAGGAAAAGCTATCCATCTACGCAGGAGCCGCCCATGCAGGCACGTAGCGCAACCCTTCCCGATGCCATCGGCATCGAGCAAATGATTCAGGTCCACGTGGCCGACGGAACGCTGCTACCGCGCTCGCTGGCGGAGATCTGCGAGAACATTCGCGATTTCGTCGTGGTTGAGCAGGATGGTGAAGTCGTCGGTTGCGGCGCGCTGCATTTGTATGGAATGCACTTGGCTGAAATTCGCTCCATCACGGTGACGGCCAAGGCGAAGGGCAAAGGCGCTGGCCGGGTTCTGGTTGACGCGCTATTGATGGAGGCGAAGCGGCAGAGCGTGACCTGCATCTGCCTGTTCACGCGCATCCCCGGCTTCTTCGGCCAAATGGGTTTCCAGGTTGTGGACAAAGAAGCGGTGCCCGACAAGATGCACAAAGATTGTCTGAAGTGCCCGCGACTTCATGCCTGCGATGAAACGGCGATGTACCTCGGCGCCCTGCCGAAACACGCGCCCGGCGCCATGTCGGCGCGATCGGCTCCGGAATTCGTGCAAATTACGCAGTGGCAAAGCTAGCTAAGCAGGGCGAGCCGATCAGCTTGGCGATCTCGTGGGAGTGCTGGAACTCGACGCAATCGATCTTGATGCAGGCATGAGGGTCACCGAACAGTGACTCCGCCATGGCTTTCACCACACGCGTCTTGCCGGAGCCGGTTGGCCCTAGGAAGAGCAGATTTCCCACCGCGTAGCGAGGAGTCGAAGGAACTCTATCGCCGCAAGCAATCCCAGGCTTCTCTTTGTGCCGGGCGGCCACACTGTGATTTCTTGCAACCATAGAGCTCCTTCGACTGCGCGCCCGCCCGACCCGCAAAGCAGCAGCCCGGAAGTTCCTTGCGGGCGCTCCGCTCAGGATGACACCTTCTCCTTCACCCCACCGCTTCCTTTCCTGCTGCGATAATCCTCACTGTGCTGACGTCCGTCGCGCGCGGGTGCAATCATCGCTGGCGTAGAATACGAACATTCGGCAGCATTCGGTCCGCGATTGCGAGGATGGCGGCCGTGGCCCTGGAGGTATCCAGCCTTTGAGCAAACTTCCGCAGACCCTGGGCGAGCTTCGCAGCAGCTCGCAGTTTTCCGAGCAACGGGTGCGCAACCGCCGCGTCAAGGACGAAATGCGCGACAACCTGATCGCGCGCTTGCGCAGCAGCGGGCCCATCTTTCCCGGCATCGTCGGCTACGACGATACGGTGGTGCCGCAGATCGTGAATGCGGTACTGTCCCGCCATAATTTCATTCTTCTGGGATTGCGCGGACAGGCAAAGAGCCGCATTCTGCGCGCGCTTGCGGGTTTGCTCGATCCGCATCTGCCTTACCTGAGCGGTTGCGAAATCCACGACAATCCATACGCTCCAATTTGCCGCCGCTGCCGCGAATTGCTGGCCAACCATCCCGACAACGCGCCAATCTCTTACCTGGCTGCGGACGATCGTTACGTGGAAAAGCTGGCCACGCCCGACGTCACCATCGCCGACCTGATCGGCGACATCGATCCCATCAAGGCGGCCAAGGGCGGCCACGAACTGGGTAGCGAGTACACCGTTCATTACGGACTGTTGCCGCGCGCCAATCGCGGCATCTTCGCCATCAATGAACTGCCCGATCTCGCGGGCAAAATTCAGGTCGGTCTGTTCAACATCATGCAGGAAGGCGATGTGCAGATTAAGGGCTACCCGGTGCGCATGCCGCTCGACGTGGCGCTCGTCTTCAGCGCCAACCCTGAGGATTACACCGCGCGCGGCAAAATCATTACGCCGCTGAAGGACCGCATCGGCTCTGAGATTCGCACCCACTATCCGGCGACCATCGAAGAAGGCATTGCCATCACCGCGCAGGAAGCGTGGACGGCGCGCAACGGCCTGCAACTACAGGTTCCCGAATTCGTGAGCCAGGTGATCGAGCAGATTGCCTTCATCGCCCGCGAAGATAAGCGCATCGACAAGCGCTCCGGAGTGAGCCAGCGGCTGCCCATCAGCGCCACGGAAAACGTCATCTCCAACGCCGAGCGGCGCGCCATTCGTTCCGGCGAGAAGCTAGTGGTCCCGCGCATTGGCGACATTTACGCCGCGCTGCCGGCGATGACCGGCAAACTCGAACTGGAATACGAAGGCGAACTGAAGGGCGCAGACAATGTGGTGCGCGAGATCATTCGCGCCGCAGTCGCCCGCACCTACGACAATTATTTCCACGGCAACAGCAACATGAACCAGGTGGTGCAGTGGTTCGATCTGGGCGGCGAGATCCAGATGCGCGACTCCGCCAGCGCGCAGGAGATGCTGCACAAACTGCGCAGCATCCAGGGACTGCTGGATAAGTTGAGCGGCCTCGGACTGAGCGGAAAAGAACCGTCGGAAGTGCTGGTCTCGGGCGCGGAGTTCATCCTCGAAGGCCTGTATGCGCACAAGAAAATCGGACGCAGCGAGGAGCGCATGTTCAGCGCGGGCGAGAAGCAGCCGCCGCGCGAGAAGCGCCCCATCCGCGAGGAAGACGACGAGGAGCGGGAATTTCGCCGACAGCGTAGGCCGTTTAACTAGCGGCTAGAGGTCAGGGGCTAGGGGCTAGATATTAGGGATAAGGGGTCAGAGAAAAAGCGAAGCAGGCGACTGACAGCGATCCCGGGACTGATGATCTGGTTCGTATCGCTTTTGGACGGCTACAAATGAGCCGGAGAGCCAGGGTTCCCATCCAGCGCTGGTTTTACGCTCGATGGTGGCGATCCGGCGGCATTTGTTTTAGCCCAGGGCGTGAGCCCTGGGTAGGCATTAGTTTGTGAATCCGAGTCCCTTCAGGGACGGCACAGAACAGTGGCGCCGCTCCGCGGCTCGGCCGTTTTCCCACTTGACCGCGGGCTTACGCCCACGGCTAAAACAAATGTCGCCGCTGCGCGGCTAATTGGCGTTCGCACGCATCCTGTAACCGCATTCTTAGCTGACGGCTGAAAGCTAAGAGCTAATGGCTAACAGCTAATGGCCAGATTCATCAAGTACAAAAAATACGCTCCCGAGCCCGCCTCCGAGATGAGCATGGAGGACCTGCTCAACGCGCTCTCCGACTACCTGCTGCAGAGCGGATTCCAGCAGCAGTACATGGATTTCTACGACCTGAAAGACGCGGAGCAGACGCTCGACGCCCTGCGCCGGGCCATCGCCGAGGCGCTGCTCAACAGCGACATGCTCGACCAGCAAATGCGCGAGCAGATCGAGAACATGAGCCCCGAACAGATGGAGGATCTGATCGAGCAGCTCATCGAGCGCATGGAGCAGGAAAACTACATCAACGTCGATCAGCCGCACGATCCTTCGCGCAGTTCGACCGCCGGCGGACAAGTCGGTGACGCGCAATCGCAGGCGCGTTTCGAGATCACCGACAAGGGGCTCGACTTCCTCGGCTTTCGCGCGCTGCGCGATCTGCTGGGCTCGCTCGGCAAATCGAACTTTGGCCGCCACGACACCCGCGACCAGGCCACCGGCATCGAAGCCAGTGGCGCATCGAAGACCTACGAATTCGGCGACACGCTGAACCTCGACATTACTGCCACGTTGTCGAGCGCGATCCAGCGCGAGGGTCTGCACCTGCCGCTGAATATCGAGTACAGCGACCTGCAGGTGCATCAGTGCGAGTACCAATCGTCGTGCGCGACTGTGCTCCTGCTCGACTGCTCGCACTCCATGATCCTGTATGGCGAGGACCGCTTTACGCCTGCAAAAAAAGTGGCCATGGCGCTTTCGCATCTCATCCGCACGCAATACCCGGGCGATTCGCTGTCGCTGGTACTGTTTCACGACTCGGCGGAGGAGTTGCCACTGTCGCAGTTGGCGCGCGTCAAGGTCGGCCCGTATTACACCAATACGCGCGAGGGCCTGCGCATGGCGCAGCGCATCCTGCAACGCCAGCGCAAAGACATGAAGCAGATCGTGATGATCACCGACGGCAAACCCTCAGCGCTGACCCTGGAAGATGGCCGCATCTACAAGAACGCGTTTGGACTCGATCCGCTGGTGGTGAGCGAGACCCTGAAAGAAGTCTCCAAGTGCAAGCGCGCGGGAATCCTGATCAATACGTTCATGCTCGCCTCCGACTACGGGCTCATCCAGTTTGTTCAGAAGGTCACCGAAATGTGCCGCGGCAAAGCCTACTTCACCACGCCCTACACCCTGGGCCAGTATCTGCTGATGGATTACATGTCGCGCAAGACCAAGACGGTGCATTGAAGCAGTGGCTAGGGGCTAGTTAGAATTCGGCGGATGGCACACCGTTCTCGGCCGCTTTTGACGACAGATGGGACGTGAGACCCATCGTACTTGCTTCCGCTCTACGGCCTAGGGGAGTAGAACACTCAGATCTTTGCAAATTTTCCTTGCTAGGTTGTCGTTAATTTCGGAATGACGGGGAACCGTCGAAGTCTTGCCGGCCGCACGGTTCACATAAATCGAATGGTTCGCTCCTTCGCGCAACAGTTCGCATCCGTGCTGCTCGAGGTGCCGAACGAGTTGCCGGCGCTTCACGCATCGACCTTCAGCGGTTCTCGAATCACGTCCTGTCCTGAGGCAGCTTCGTGGGCCAGCATTCTGTTGGCTTCCAGCACAAGGCCAACGGCTTCCTGCAAGTTGGCGCGGGCTTCTTCGAGGGTTGCGCCCTGGGTGTTGGCGCCCGGCAGCTCCTCGACGAACGCAATGTAGCCCTCGGGAACGCGGCGAAAAACTGCGGTGAACTGAAAATCCATGCGTCTATCATACGCTTGGCCTGCTTGTCTGAAAGCATGGGGGCTGCGCTCGTCTTGCCCATGTTTGGCACGAGGTGGGACCACATTGGACGGCGATGGAACACTCGCCGTCACCGTTCGGCATGCTTCCGGATCAGGATCAGGAGACACTCCGGAAGCTTCAAAGCAGGGGATTTGTTCAGAGATGATTGTCCTAGCGGATAACAGAAAAGAACAAAAGGACCGCGGTTAGCGGTCCTTTATTGCTCGTGAACTCTTTCGACTGGACGCCAGCTATCAGCTCACCGCTACGCGCCCGGTTTTGGCTCTTGCGGCGCGGTCTCCTCGGCCTTCTTCACGGCGGCCTCCGCGGCCTGGAAGCCAATCTTGGAATGGGTTCCGTCGCAGAACGGTTTGTTCACCGATCCGCCACAGCGGCACAGAGAAAACGCTGTCTTGCCGGTCAAGTCGTAGGGATTGCCGTCGGCATCCACCAATTCGATCGCGCCCTCGGGCGCCTCCACCCGGAACGGCCCATTTCTGCGGACCGTGATTTTCACTTGTGCCATCTGTCGTCCTCCATTCAGTGCGCCATCTCCGATTATAACGGAGAGGGGAAGATTGCAAACGACGGCCGCTGTTAGCAGTTGGCAATTAGCGGTTAGCAATTAGCCGTCAGCTATCAGCTATCAGCCCGTCGGCAATCAGCAATCGCAGTGCGAGGGGCATTCCGGCACGCGGGAGCACATGGAGAAAGATCAGAGTTGGGAATGTCGCAGGTATAGGGGGCCTTCGACTCCTCGTCCGGTCGCCAAGGCGGCCGGACTCGTCGCTCAGGATGACAACTTCAGTAATTGCTAGTTGCTACTTCTTGAACGCAACGTTCACCAGCAGCTTCCTCAGTGTCTCCGTGGTAAATGATTTTCGACCGAGCGCTGGGCTTGGCGTCAGGAATCTGCTTTTCCCCATAACCGGGCAACAGCAGATCCCTCGCTACGCTCGTGATGACAAGTCAAGATCACGAAGAGGCGCCAAGGAATCGCGCCTCACTTCTGGCGCACATACCCGTACACGTACTCCGTGTCGCCTTGTCCAACTAAAACTGAAGTTTGCAGAGAATTCGCCAGCTTGGAGGGAGCCGTACCCGGCAGGACCTCGTTGGTCAGGAGGAAACCGCCGGGCTTGATCATCGTCGCCAGGTTGGCGCGCGCCAACGCCTGCTCCAGACCGCCGTAATAGACGAAAATGTTGGTCCCGATCACCAGATCGAATTGCTGTTGCGGCGCTAGCGGCAGAGTCTGGTACACAACATTCATGTCCACGGGAGTAAGTCGCATCACCACGCCGGGGCGTATGGTCACGGCGCGATTCCAGATTTCCGCCGCCGCCGCGGGCACCGCAATTCGCGTAGCCGGCTTGCCGATCCGGTCGCCAAACTTTTGCCAATATTCCAGGAATCCGGCACGGTACGAGGCTTCCCATTGTTCCAACGGGGTGCACAGCAATTGGATCGTGTAGGGCTTACCGGCGGCCGCGGTCTTGCGGGCACGCTCAATGTGCCGGTTGACTCGCGCGCTGATGTCGAAAGTGTAGACGTCAACCGAAGCGGGATCGGCCAGGCCCAGCCGGGCCAGCGAGTCGATCAGCGCAAAGGGCTGGGTGGTTTGTGGCGGATAGAAATCGGAGCCAAAATTCTTATTTACAAAGTCAAGACCGGGGCCGACGATTGCCACCCGATGCACGCTGCCCGGCTGCAGCAGCCCTTTTTCCATCATTTGCCGCAAGTGCAGCTCGATGGTGTAGTCGGGATAGAGATTGCTGTCGGTGGAAATGCCCCGGTCCTTGAAGCCCTGGTAAATGCTGATCTTCTTCGCCGATAATTCCGCCACCCACTTGGTCACGTCGTCCCGCTGGTGCGCCAGATTGGCCAGCAGGTAGGCCTTGATCTTCTTTCGCCCGTCAGGGGTGGTCAGGCTGAAGCCCTTTTTTTCGAGGAAGAGGCCCATTTCCAGAATGCCTTCGCTGAGGCGTGGGCCTGCCAGCGCTCGGATAAGATCGTCGGCCCGCTTTTCGGCGAGGGAATTGACCGCGCTGTCCTTTCCGTAGTTCTGCAGATCCACAAAAGAAATGCGCGGTTCCTTGGTGTAGGTGACGCCCAGGCGCAGCAAATTGGTGAGGGTGTCGGCCTCGCCGCCTTCGATGCGGCCGCGGATTTCTTTGTCGCGGTCGCGCACCCACTTGTTCCAGGCGTCGGCGGTGACTGGGCCCGAGGTTTTCAGCTCGGGCGGCAGCGCGTCTCGCATGGCCGAAAGAACCGGCTGGGCCGATTGAAAGGGGACGAACTGAGGGGCCTGCGCCCCGGCCGCGCACAACGCAAGAAGGCAGAACAGGAATACACCAAGGGTCTTACTAATTTTGCTGGGCATAAGGCTCGGTACTAGGCGTGCTCCGCAGCAGAAGTCGGCAGGATTATCGTTGCCACTTTCTCATAATACATGTTGCGCTTAAATGAGATCGTCACTCCAGTAACTGGAGGATTACTTGTGACCGCGGGCGGCTGGTTGCAGCAATACAGCTCCTGTTGAGCGCGTCGTTGCCCCACAGGTTCATGTGTCCGCTTGCGAACATCGGCGTTTCGCTAGCGGACATTCCGACTGCCTCGCAATCTCTAAGTTACTGAAAACTAAGCTCCCGACATGGCCCGCACCTTGCATTGTCATTACCGAACCATTCCCGCGATCAGGGCGGCCGGGAAAAGAGGAACGGGGAGAGCTTAATGCTTCAGGATCTTCGGTACGCGTTGCGTCAACTGCGCAAATCGCCCGGCTTCACCTTGGTGGCGGTGTTGACGCTGGCCCTGGGCATCGGTGCGAATACCGCCGTATTCAGTGCGATGGACGCGGTGCTCCTGCGGCCTCTGCCTTACCACCAATCGAGCCGCCTTATGCTGGTTTCAGAGACCGAATCGGTCGCGCCCAATGATGAGCTTGGCGTTGCCGCGCAGGAGTTTCTCGACTATCGCGACCAGAACCAATCATTCTCCGATGTTGCGGCATTCGAAAGCAATGGATTCAATCTCACCGGCGAAGGCGAACCACTGCGGATTCGTGCCGCCAGCATCTCAGCTTCGGTGTTCCCGACGCTCGGCGTCTCTCCCATGATGGGTCGCGCCTTTACTGCCGAAGAAGACCGCTCCGGCTCGGATAATGTCGTCGAGCTCTCCTACTCGCTCTGGCAACGTCAGTATCACGGCGATCCCAACATATTGGGACGAACGATCAAACTGGATGAGAAGCCATACATCGTTATCGGGGTGATGCCACCGTCGTTTCATTTTCCCTTCGACGGCAAGCCTTTTTCCGAGGCGGCCGATCTTTGGTTGCCGATTGGGTTCTCCCCGGAGGTCCTAGCTCCCCAGAACCGCATGATGGAGTTTGGGGTTGGATTGATCGGGCGGCTGAAGCCTGGGGTTACTCAAGGGCAGGCGCAGCAAGACGTGCAGCACATTGCAAACGTCTTCCAGCAAGCCCATCCGGACAGCTATTCGGCGAATGCGCGTGTCACGCCGCGTGTCTATGCCTTCGCCGCGTATACCGTGGAGAAGGCGCGTTCCCTGCTGCTGCTCCTCTCCGCGGCGGTCACCTGCGTGCTGTTCATCGCCTGTGCCAATGTCGCTAACCTGTTGCTGGCACGGGCCACGATCCGCAGCCGTGAAATGGCCATCCGCAGCGCCCTGGGCGGCAAGCCCTCCGTTCTTTTCCGGCAATGCCTGGTGGAAAGCTCTCTGCTTGCTCTGTTGGGTTCTTGCGCCGGGATTGGGCTGGCCATGATCTCGGTTGCTGGCTTGCGGGACTTTGGCCCGGCCAGCGTTCCTCGCCTCCATGAAATCACCCTGCACCCCCTCGCCCTGCTGTTTACGCTCGGGCTGTCGGTTCTGACCACGATTCTGTTCGGATTCATGCCCGCCTGGCGACTGTCGCACGTTTCTCCACAGTCGTTCGTGAAGGATTCGGCGCAAACCGGCAGCTCACGTAGCAGCCTGCGCCTGCAAAATGCGGTTGCCATCGGCGAGATCGCCCTTGCTCTGGTGTTGCTCATCGGTGGCAGTTTGCTGATTCGCAGCTTCCTACGCGTGCTCAATACCCCCCTCGGCTTCGATCCCAACAACGCATTCGTGGTGCGCACGATTTTCGACACCCAGCGCTATCCCGATCCGGTGAAACGCATGGCCGTGCAGAAAGAGCTGCTGGCGCGGCTTTCGCGACTGCCGGGAGTTACCACGGTTGCCGCCGCCAGTCATCTTCCGTTGAGCGATGAACGGGGAATCGGCTTCCACCTGGAACACGCCGCGTCCGACGACTTCCACTTCGCACAGAATTCGCTGGTCACACCGGGATACTTCCGCGCCATGGGCATCGGCATTCGCGAGGGCCGCGATTTCACCGAGCAGGACAACCCAAAGGCGCCGATGGTCGCCATCATCAGCCGGACCATGGCGCGTCAGTACTTCCACGACCAGGACCCCATTGGCCAGCGCTTCTACTGGGGCGATCGCGGCTTGTTCACCATCATCGGGGTAGCTGACGACGTTCACATCTCCGCGCTCGATGCCGATCCCCCGACGATGATCTACCAGCCAATGTTCCAGATGCAAACGTGGACGGCTGGTCGCACTGCGTTCCTGCTGCGTACCGACCGTGCGGGTCAGGGCCTGTTTCACGAAGTGCAGCAGCAGGTTTGGTCTATCGACAAAGACCTGCCACTGTATAACAGCACCACCCTTGCCACGCTGGTGTCAGATTCCCTGGCGCAACGGCGTTTTACCATGCTGCTGCTGACTGCCTTTTCCATGATCGCGTTGCTGCTGGCGGCGATCGGATTGTTTGGACTGATTTCCTATCTGGTCTCGCAGCGTCAACGCGAAATGGCGCTGCGCATGGCGCTGGGCGCGGACCGTGCCAACATCCTTCGCATGGTACTCAAGCGCGGCGTCGTTCTCGGACTCGCTGGTTGTGTCGTCGGTCTGGTACTTTCGCTGGCGGATTCGCGTCTGCTGGTCACGAGTTTGTATCAGGTCAGCCGCTTTGATCCGGCAACTTTGACGTTGGTTCCGTTGCTGCTGCTGGGAGTCGTTCTACTCGCGGCGTATTTGCCCGCGCGGCGCGCGGCCTCGCTCGACCCCATGCAGATTTTGCGGACGGAATAACAAAATAGAGTTTTGCAGAGAGGAACAATGCATACCATTCTGCATGAATTTCGTTACGCGTGGCGTCAGCTGCGCAAGTCGCCGGGGTTCGCGGCGGTCTCGGTATTGACGCTGGCCCTGGGCATCGGCGCCAACATCACGGTCTTCTCCGTCACCAACGCGGTGCTGCTGAATCCTAGCGGCATTCCTCATGCCGGCAGACTGGTCGCGCTACGTGCCCGCTACAGGGCCATGCCCGACCTCAGCAACATCAGCGTGTCGGCGCCGGATTTTGGCGACGCGGCTGACGGCAAGAACATCTTCTCGTCAGGCGCGGTCATGCAGGGCGGCAGTTTCAACTACGCCCGCGAAAATAGCAATCCCGAATTGCTGAATGGCGCCCAAGTTTCCTCCGGCTGGTTCGACACTTTCGATGTCCGCCCATATCTGGGGCGCGTATTCACCCCGGAAGAAGACCAGCCCGGCGCCAGCAACGAAGCCGTGCTGTCGTATCGCGCGTGGCAGAAGCGCTTCGGCTCCGATCCCAACATCGTTGGCCAGACACTGATGCTCAACAGGCAGGCGTTTCGCGTCGTGGGCGTGATGGGCCCGTCGTTCAATTGGCCAAACCAGGCTGAGCTTTGGGTGCCGATCGCAATTCCGCCAGCCCAGTATCACGACGCGAATTTTCGCCACAACGAATATCTGTTCGCAGTAGCGCGACTGCGGCCGGGCGTAACCCTGCAACAGGCGAACGCCTATCTCGATCGCAAAGCACAAGAGAACATCGCCTCCGAGGGCGGCAACAGTTTCGGCCGTGCCACCGGATGGGGCATGTTCGCCATGCCGCTAACGGAATTCATCGGCGGCAACCTGCGCAAGCCACTCACCATGCTGCTGATCGCGGTCGGCATGGTGCTGCTCATCGCATGCGCCAACATCGCGGGTTTGCAGATGGCGCGAGCCTCGGCACGCGAGCGCGATTTGGCCATCCGCGTTGCCCTGGGTGCGCAACGCGTCCGCCTGCTGCGTCAGGCGCTGGTGGAAAGTATCGTACTGACCGTCGCCGGAGTCGCGCTTGGCTTCGTGGTGGCGAAGGCGACTGCGCCGCTGATGCTGCGCTATCTGCCCGACATGCTGGGCACACAAATTCAGCCTTCCTTCCGCGGGCCGGTACTGTTGTTTGTGACTGGCATTGCCGTGCTGTGCTCGCTGCTGTGCGGACTGGTTCCGGCCTGGCAGCGCACCCAGCCGGGTTGGTTCAACGCATTGCAGGAGGGCGGCCGCTCGGGCACCGGCAGCCTGGTGCATCAGCGGGCGCGCTCGTCGCTGGTGGTGGCGCAGATCGCGCTCTCGCTCTTGCTGCTTACGGGCGCGGGCCTGCTGCTGACCAGCCTCAAAGCGCTGGAGCAAGTCGAGACCGGCTTCCAGCCCAGCGGCCTGCTCTCGGCGCGCTTCTCGCTGCCGCAGTCGGTGTACGGAGTGACCCTGCCGGTGACCAGCGCTTCGGCAGTCAAGGACGCAGCCGCCAAGGAAGCCGCGGCCAAGGAAGCTGCGGCGGCGCAAGCCGCCAGCGATGCAAGGGTCGCAGCGTTCTTCCGCGCGCTGCAAGACCGGTTGCACAGCATTCCCGGCGTGAGCAGCGCGGCGCTCGCCGATTCCGTGCCCTTTGACAGCAATGGAGGCTCCGCCAGCTTTTTCATCGAGGGGCGTCCCGCAGGACCGAACGATCCGGGACCGCACGGAAACGTCCACGCCGTCTCACCCGCGTATTTCCCTACCTTGCGCGTGCCGCTAATGATGGGAAGGGATTTCACTCCGCAAGATCATCAGGGCACGGAACGGGTCGCCATCGTTGACACGGTTCTTGCGCGCCAATATTGGCCGGGGAAAAACCCCATCGGCGAGCACATTGGATTTAACGATCGCGTGAAGGGACCGTGGTACACCGTCGTAGGCCTGGTGGCCCACGCCCGCGCCTCGTCACTGGAGTCCGACAAAAACGAGGGCTTCTACTACGTTGACGCTGCCCAGGCGCCGCAGTTGTCAACCACCATCGTGGTGCGCAGTTCGCGCTCCCCGGAGGACTTGAAGGGCGACTTGGCCGCAGCCGTGCGCTCGGTGGATTCCAGCGTCCCCATCTATGACGTGAAGACCATGGAGCAGCGCGTGGACGAGTCGCTCCTCGGACGCCGCTTTGTGGTGCTGCTGCTGACCACGTTTGCCGGATTGGCGTTGCTGCTGGCGGCGCTTGGGCTCTACGGCGTCATCAGCTATTCGGTGCGGTTGCGCACCCGCGAACTCGGCGTGCGCCTGGCGCTGGGCGCGCAGCGTGGCGCAGTGTTGCAGTTGGTGTTGCTGCAAGGCCTGCGGCTTGCCGCGGTTGGAGTACTTTTTGGCGCGTTGGCGGCCCTGGCGTCCAGCCGCATTTTTTCCAGCCTGTTGTTCAACGTCGGGATGTTGAATCCTCTGCCTTGGATTGCGGCCATGGCCATTCTGGTGGCGACGGTGTTGCTGGCAAGTTATCTGCCCGCGCGCCGTGCGGCGTCCATTGAACCCATGCAAGCGTTGCGGATGGAGTAGGAGCTAGTAGCTAGTAGCCAGTAGTCAGTAGGCAGTTGTCAGTGAGTTTGTCTCATTGAATGGTTTTGAAGGGGACAGCTTAACGCACGGCGGAAGAGTCGTAAAAGCAGATCCCCCACCGACTGAAGTCGGTTCGGGATGACAAAAATAGAGGGCTTGTAACGGCGCACGTGAAGGTGCGCCCCTTCAAGAACGTGAACATCCGAGTTTTTCAGCAGCCTGTGAAGACGTGCCCTGATACAAAACGAATTATGAGATGGCTTGATGGCTTCTCATTGCTGAGTGCTAATTGCTAAGAGCCAAGGGCAAGAGCTAGTTGCTAATTGCTCGTTGCTAGAGGAACAATCATGCAGCTTTTCCACGATCTTCGTTTCGCGATGCGCCAACTGCGCAAGGCACCCATCTTCACTCTCGTCGCCGTCGTTACTTTGGCGCTCGGCATCGGCGCCAACACCGCCATCTTCACCCTGCTGGACCAGGCGCTGCTGCGCTCTTTGCCGGTCAGCCATCCCGAGCAACTGGTGCGGCTGGAATTCACCGGCTCCGTGCGCGGCCACTTCAACTCTTTCGGCGGCGATGATCACGACTACTTCTCCTATCCCATGTATCGCGACCTGCGCGACCAGAACAGCGTGTTCGAGGGCCTGATCGCCAGCGACCTGCAGAACGTGAGCGTGCAATGGAACAACAAGCCCGACCTGGTGGGCTGCGAGCTTGCCTCCGGCAACTACTTTCAGGCGCTGGGACTGCAGCCTGCGATGGGGCGCCTATTCGTTCCCGCCGACGATGTGCCCAACAGCAGTCCGGTAGTCGTGCTCAGCTTCAACTACTGGAAGCGGCAGTTCGGCTCCGATCCGGGCGTGATCAACCAGACCCTGCTCATCAACGCACATCCGTTCACCATCGTGGGCGTCGCGCCACCGGGATTTCACAGCATCGTCGCCGGCGCCACCGAAGAAGTCTTCGTCCCGCTGACAACCAAGAACATCATCACGCCGCGCTGGCAGGACCTGGACGACTTCAATTCGCACTGGATGATGGTCGTGGGCCATCTGAAGCCAGGAATCAGCCGCGTCCAGGCCGAAGCCAGCTTGCAACCGCTATGGCACGCCCTGCGCGCTGCTGAGTTGGCCAAGATCCCCAACGCCTCTGAGCGACTGCGCCGCACGTATCTGGATGAATCGCACGTCCATGTGCTGGACAGCGCGCGCGGTTTTTCACCGCTGCGCGACCAGATCGGCACGCCGGTAATGATCGTGATGGGCATGGTGGTCCTGCTGTTGCTGATGGCCTGCGCGAACGTGTCGAGCCTGCTGCTGGTGCGGGCGGCGGGCCGTGTGCGCGAAATGTCGGTGCGCTACGCCATGGGCGCGGGACGCTGGCAGATCATTCGCCAACTGCTGGCCGAAGGACTGCTGCTCGGCCTGCTCGGCGGCACGCTGGGTCTGCTCTTGGCGCCCGCCGTCTCATCTCTGCTCATTCACCGGATTGCCGGCGACACCGCCACCGACCTGCCGTTTTCGTCCAGCGTGGACGCGCGCATCCTGCTCTTCACCTTCGCGCTGGCACTCGTAATCAGCCTGCTATTTAGTCTGGCGCCCGCCTTGCGCTTCCTGCATCCCGATCTGGCCAATTCGCTCAAGCAGCAAAGCACGACTTCCGGCGGCGGCCAGTTGCGCTTCCGCCGCGCATTGGTTGCGGTGCAAATCGGACTCAGCCTGCTGCTGCTGGTCGGCGCCGGTCTGTTCGTCCGCACTCTGCACAACCTGCGCACGCTCGATGTCGGCTTTGCCACCGATCATCTGGTCAGCTTCGGCATCAACCCGCGCCTGGCTGGTTATCAGACTGGACAGGTCTTCCCCTTGTACCGCCGCGTCCTGCAGACGCTCTCGTCGCTGCCGGGAACGCGCGCAGTGGCTGGAACAGACGACCCCGATCTGGCGGACACCAACGACAGCGGCAACATCGTGATCGTCGGATACAACGAGCGCGAAGACGAAGATATGGACGTCGAGCAGCCCGCCGTAACTCCCGGCTATTTCGCAACCATGCAGACGCCGCTGCTGGCCGGGCGGGACTTTAGCGACGACGATATCATGGGCAAGCCGAATGTGGCCATCGTGAATCTTGCATTTGCGCGCCATTTCTTCGGCACTCCGCAGAGTGCCATCGGCCGCTTCATCGGCTTCGGCGGTTCGCGAGGGAAGAAGGACACTGAGATCATCGGCGTCGTCGGAGATACGCGCCACGCGCGGGTGCGCGACGACATCAAGCGCACGGTGTACCGCCCGCGCTTTCAGTTGGACAACCCTAGTGGGCTGGTTTTCCTGGTGCGCACCTGGCAGCCGCCGGACGTGGCGCTCTCCGGCATCCGCGGCGCCATGCAGCAACTCGATTCCAAACTGGCGCTGAGCAATCTCCGCACCATGGACGCGCAGATTGCCGACAACCTCTCCGTCGAGCGCCTGACTGCCTTGCTGGCCATAAGCTTCGGCGGGCTGGCGATTCTGCTGGCCGCCATCGGCCTCTACGGCGTGCTGGCTTACGCCACCGCACAACGCACCCGCGAAATCGGTATTCGCATGGCCCTGGGGGCGCAGCGCGGCAGCGTCATGCGGCTGGTCCTGGTGGACGTGCTGTGGCTTGCCGGCATCAGCATCGCCGTTAGTCTGCCGGTCTCTCTCCTGCTGGCGCGGCTGTTGCGCAGCCAGCTCTTTGGGGTCAGCCCCAGCGATCCGCTTACGCTCTTGATGGGAACGTTGCTGGTCTGCGCCGTGGCTTCTGTGGCAGCTCTCATTCCCGCCCGCCGTGCGGCATTGGTAGATCCGATGAAGGCGTTGAGGACCGAGTGAGGGCAACCAGGGGCTAGGGATTAGATCAGCGGTCGAAGTACTCGCGCGGGTTGGTGAATAGCGGGAAGCAAAGAGCGAATGGCAAAGAGCGAAAAGCGGGATTTGGCTGAAAGCTGACGGCTGATAGCTGACGGCTAAGGTTGGCTTGCGCCCACGCTCGTCAGCACGCTCGCCTCGGTAGGCTCGTTGGCCTCCGACCAGCTGTTCTTTTCGTCCAAACTTTCGGAGTATTTCTCGAAAACCACCACATGCAGGACCGGCTGGCTCTCCTCGATCGGGTCAATCATGCCCGACTCTTTCAGGGGCAGCATGTACGCGAGGATCCACCCGTACTGCTCGCCGGTCAAGCCGCGGCGCGACATGTCAAAGGTAACCCCGGTCAAGTGGGTGGAAGCCGTGTCGCCCCATTCCGGCGCCGCGTAACGGTTGTGACGCCGCAGCCGTCCCTGTTGCTCCATGGTGCGCACCAGCGAATTGACCTGCAATGGAGTGTGGAAGTGTTCGTAGTAGGCCTGGGTGAAATCCTGCAGGAAGTCACGCGTCCACGGCCGGCAGTAACGCCGGCTCTCTGGCAGGTCGGCCGCCAGTTTCAGCGCCTCAGTTTCGTTCACTGGGACCAGCACCTGCGCCACCTCGTACCGTATGAGTTCTCCCTCATCGGCGATGCGTGGCAGTTGCAGGCGGTTCAGCTCTGCGTTCTCATTCACCAGCATGTCATGCGAGCCGGGATACATTCGGGGTGCATAGCTGCTGAAACGCCAATGAACGCTGGAATTGAGAACAGGGTGACGGGTCCTGTGCACCTTGGCGTGGGTCACCGCGAACGCAGGAGCGCTGGCCAACAAGGCCAGCAGACACACCCCCAGCCTAGGACCCAGCTTGCGGCGTGAACTGCGCGAAACGAATTCGGCCCCCGCGCGGACCGGTGACCAGAAGCTAAAAAGTGGCAAAACTGGCATATCCCGTAATGAACTTCCGACTGTTCGTTAAATGAACGCTATGGCATTACACCACAAAATCGGCCGAAGAAAAAGCTTTTTCCCCAATCGCTTCTGCCACTTTTGGCCCGAAAGGGGAATGCGAAACAATCGCGCAGACCAGCTTTGCGCCATACCGGAACGACGCCCTACCGTCGTTCCAGGCGCAAGCAAAAGCAGATTCCTCGCTTCGCTCGTAATGACAACTCCAGAGACGAATGGTTCATCCATATGGAACATTACTGAGACAACGCCCTTCGCTTTTCACGCTTTCCCGCGATAGAGCATCTCGGTAATCGTGCAATCGTCGGTCAACGCGGTATTGCCACGAAAATCGGTGACCGCCTGCTCGATGGCGGCAAACCCGTCTTTGCCGCAGTTTTCCAGCCGCTCCATGCCGAAGAATTCTCCTCCCGCATCCTCGGCTTCGGTGACGCCGTCGGTCACCAGCAGCAAACGATCTCCCGGCTTCAGTTGCAGGCGGGTAGATTGGAACTCCGCGCCGGCGACCAACCCTACGGGCAGGTTCCCGTCTTCCAGCCTGGTGATGGAATCACCCGAAATCAGCAGCGGAGGAACGTGCCCGCAGTTAATCAGTTCCATTTCCCCGCTGCCCAACAGGCGGGCGATCACCAGCGTGGCGTACTTCTGGCCTCCCACTTTGTCGCACAGGAAGCGGTTGACCGCCGCAATCATCTCGGGCAGCGGCGAGTCGCGGGCCAACTGCGAGTACAACATTCCCTGCAAAATCGACGCCACCACCGCCGCAGATACGCCCTTGCCGGAAACATCGGCCACGATCAGCGACAGTCCTCCCTCGGTGTAGACCAGGTCAAAGAAATCGCCGCCGATATCTTTGCAGGCATAACTGACGGCGTTGACCTTGGCGAACGGCACCTCGGGAACCGTTACCTTCATCAAGCCCTGCTGAATTTCCGCCGCGATGGCCATCTCCTGGCGATAGCGCTTGGCTGCATCTTCGGATTGCACCAGGGCGGCATTCTCCACCAGCGTGGCCGCGCCGTTGGCGATGGTGCGCAGAATATCGTGGCTCACCGACGACAACTTGCCCGACAAAAAATGCGCATCCAGGTACAACACGCCCTGGACATCCTGCTCTCCCGGCTTGGTTTCGTCTTGAGCTTTGTCCTGAATCACGGTCTTGCGCAGCGGAATGCAGATCACGCTGTGCAAATTGTGCGCCACGATGCTTTCGCGCCCTGCCAGCTTGCCGGTATCGTCGGTATCGGTGACCAGAAACTCGGACGCGCTCTTGGCGGCGTCACGCAGTGCCGAGCGCGAGATCGCGCTGTCGTCGTGAATGCTCTCACCCTTCTTGTCGCGCCCCGCAGCCAGGCGAAGTTCCCCATCCGGATCACGCAAGAACACGAAGCCCCGTTCGGCGTGAGTCAAGCGCAGCGCGGCTTCCAGCAGGGTCTGCAACACATCGTCCAGCACGCCGCTGGTGTTCAGCTTGCGCGCCGCCTCCAGAAACACGTTGAGCATCTCGAGGTCGGATCCCGCTCCGGTTGCCGGCTTCCAGCTCGAGAACTGGCTGAGGAACTGTTGCGCGGCGCTGGAGGGCGAACGATCTGGGCTGAAGAGCGCGTAGGCAGCGCCTTGCAGCCCGAATTCCACGCGATCGTTGCGCGCCAGCTTGCGCCGATCGACACGTTCGCCATTCACGAACGTGCCGTGGCGGCTGCTTTGGTCCACGATGTAGGTGCCGTCAAGCTCGCGAACGAATTGCGCGTGCTCGCGCGAGACCCGCGGATCGGCCATCACCAAGTCACGGTCGGTGCGCCGCCCGACGGTAAAGGGAAAATGCTCCAGCACCAGGGTACGGCGGTCGGTGCCTTCCACCACCACCAACACCAGCGGATCGCCGGTGGATGCGGAGTCCAGTTTGCGCACCCACATACCCGTAGCGCCCATCAGAAATTCTCCTCCTCAACGCACGATACAGCGTTCCCGATAAAGTTGTTAGGAATATAGACTAAGCGCCGACGCGCTAGCCACTATTGTTGCGCCCTTGGTGCGAAAAAGCCACCCCGGGTCTTTTCCAATACAAGATGAGCCTGAAGGAGGAGGCAGTTTCCAACACAAGATGAGCCTGGAGCGAGTGGCATGCTGAGGATTGACAACCAGCGTGCACGAAGCAGAGAAGCTGAACCTGG
>JBEKNL010000037.1:0-35797 GCA_049522855.1 Candidatus Korobacteraceae bacterium | reverse complement strand
TCCGGATCTCATCCTGCAATCCGAGAATCATGGCGGCCGAGTCCGCAACCCTTAATGGTCTCATGCCTCCATCAGAGCACAACTCCCGCATATGCGCAATTACTTAAGACGTTATGTTTAGATCGATTCCAAAATGGGTGTACCCCGTGTCGGCAGAGTCGATTGTGATCTGTATCAGGGCACGACTTCAGTCGTGCCCTGATACAAAGCGATTGATGAAATAGCTTCCAAGCTCTATCAACGTATCTGTTGATACTCGGCCTTGGCTTCTTTCAGTACAGGTATGTTGGACTCGGCATCCTTCCAGAGAGCGAAAAACTCCTGGTAGCTGCCACGCGCCTTGATGGAATCTCCTGACAGCGCGTAGGCCCGGCCGAGCTGAAGGCGGGCCAACGCCGCTAACGGACAATTTACTGCGACGCCGCGCTGATCTAGAAACTTGCGGAATTCGGCGGCTGCTTCCTTACCTTTCTGCAGCGACAAATAGGCCAGGCCCCGTATATACACGGGATAGAGCGACCCGCCCACCTCGAACTGGGGAAGGGGTGTGCCGAGTTCGTAGGGCTCGGCGGTCTGAAGTATATCGAGGGCTTTGGCCGGATTGCCGCGCCTGATCTCGATGGAAGCATAAATGGCAGGCAGCCAATAGTGATTTATGACCGTGTTGAGCGGAAAGCGCTCAGCCAGATCGTCCGCTATATGCTTCGCCCGGTCGGCATCGCCGATACGAGCCAATGCCAGAGCCGCCAGAATGTTCGCATCTCGGGTGGGCGCGCCAGCGAGCGCTGAGGTGATATCCTGCCGGCTCCGCGCAATATCGTTAAACTCCGCTTCGCGTAACGCGGCATCCATTTGCCATGCCGCCGCTGTTTCCATTGAGCCATTGCGCCGGGCCGATTCGGCTGCTCGGTTGGATAATTCCCGTGCACCGTTGAGGCGTCCGTAGAAAGCTTCCGTATCGGATTCGAATGAAAGAAGAATATCCTCCCCCGGTTTGCCGCTCGCGGCCGCGACTTGACGCTTCATCTCGGAGGTGTCGCTCTCAAGAAAGGCAACGCCATAGCGGTTGCCGTGCAGAAACGGATTGTCAACCTTGTGTTCTACGGCCTCCTTATACTTCGCCTTCGCGTCGTCGAGGCGGTCCAACGCGGTATACAGGCCTACCAGGTTAGTAAAGGCAGCTGCGCTGCCGGGATTAAGACGGAGATCTTCAAGACTTGCGGTAACCCCCCTTTCGTATTGCCCCAAGTAGCTGTAGTCGACACCTAGGTTGCCGTAAGGTTCACCATTGCGGGGATAGGTTTTGGCCCACATCTCATACGTCTGGATTGCCTTGTCCAGTTCGCCGGTGACAAGAAGGTAGTAAGTCGCCGAAATGCGGAAGCCTTCCCGCTCGCTTACTTTGTCCCGAAGGTCATATGCCTTCGTGAGGTTCTGACTGGCCAAACCGGGCTCTCGAAGGTTTGAATACGAGATCCCCAGGGCTGCATACGCAGCGGCGAAGTTGGGGTCGAGCTCAATGGCGCGGTTAAAGAATGGAATCGCCGCCGAACTGCCTTGCTCCTGTAGGATCTTTCTTCCCTCCGACAGAGCTTTCAAGGCTTCGAGGGACGGAGTGGTGACCTGATCCATGGGTGCGTCAAACTTTTCCATGGTATTCAGCGATTCACCCAGCTTCCGTCGCAGCTTGGTGGCTGCCGCGCCCAGCGCTCTTAACACGTGTTCTTTGTTATCCGCCGTCACCTGCTCTTGCGCCAGCACATCACCCGTCTTGCAATTAAAGGCCTCCAGACCAATAACATATTGGCTGCCCAAACTCGCGATTGCGCCGGAAACGTAGGCCTGAGCGTCCGCGCGCTGACACAGGTCACGTGCCACCTCCGGGGTGAGCTTTGTACCTCGTGGCATTGCCATTAGCCTCAGCGTGGCACGAGTTTTCGCATCGGACAAGATGTTCAGAAAGGGAGACTGGCCCAGTTGCACCGAAATTGCCTGTTTCAAGGTGTCATCGAAGACGGGATCTCCGGTCGTATTGCTGAAGTCGGCCAGCACCAAGGTATCCTGGTCATTCAACTTCTGTGCATGCCGTGAACGCCAGTACATGCCACCCGCAATGATTGCGGCGAGTAACAAGAGGATCGGCGTCCCCAGCTTCCACGAAAAAGCCCGGCGTCCTTGCGCAATCGTCGCCTGAGAAGTGGTCTTTTTCGACGATGCAATCCGATTCTTGCCATCAGATGATCCCCTTGCAGCAGCAGCCTGCTCAGCCGGCGTTTCATTGTCTGCGGCGACGACGACTGAGTGTTGCGATGAGTCCGTGTCGCGCTTAAGGCGGCGCAGTTCGGCCCGCATGTCGGAGGCGTTTTGGTATCGCAAGTTGCGATCTTTCTCCAGCGCGCGATTGATGATGTCTTCCAGTTTGGGAGGCAGGTCGGGGTTCAGTCGAACCGGCGCGACTGGAGCTTTGTGGAGGATGGCGTCGAACAACAAAGCGGTGGTGTCGCCGCGAAAGGGCGTTACTCCGGTTGCCATTTGATAAAGCACCACACCAAATGAGAAAAGATCGGTGCGGGAATCAAGCGGCTTTCCACGCGCCTGCTCAGGAGACATATAGGCGAGAGTGCCCAGGGTGCTTCCGGGACTGGTGAGATACTCCTCTCGCGTCGCGCCGACCGTGAGTCCAGATTGATCGGCGGAAGAACTCGTGCGGACCGCGGTTACTTTTGCCAAACCAAAATCAAGGATCTTGGCGTGACCGTCCTCGGTCACAAAGATGTTGGCCGGCTTGATATCGCGATGAACGATCCCCTTGGAGTGGGCCGCATCCAATCCATCGGCGACCCCAATAGCGATGTCCAGGAGCCGCTCAATTTCCATGGGCCCTTTGTCGACCAGATGCTTTAGTGTCGTTCCATCGAGAAACTCCATTACTAGGAATGCGCGACCGTCCACTTCGCCAATGTCATAGAGGACGCAGATGTTCGGATGGTTCAGGGTCGAGGCGGCACGCGCCTCGCGGCGAAACCGTTCGAGAGCTTCCGGATCACGTTCGAAATCTTCGGGAAGGAACTTCAGTGCGACCAGACGGCCCAGGCGGATGTCCTCGGCCTTATACACGACCCCCATTCCGCCGCCGCCGATTTTCTCGACGATGCGATAGTGCGAAATGGTCTTGCCCACCACCTGGGAGAACTCCCTTCGTGCGCGACCCATGTTAGGAGTTGCGCGTGTGGCAAGTCAATGCGTTCTCTAAGAGCTATCGAGAATTGCACCGCCAAGTGCTGGAGCGCGACGGCTGGCGCTGCCAGGTCTGCGGCAGTATGCAAAACCTGCAGGTGCACCACCTCAGATTCCGCAGCCAATCCGGCAGCGATGAGGAACACAACCTGATCACGCTATGTGCCGAATGCCACGAACAGATGCATCGTGAGCCGAGGCGCTGCAGTTTCCATTGACCCGCCGCTGACTTCCAAGTCGAAAGATTGGGTGTTAGCCAGCAAGAATGTCTTTTGACGTTCCTAAACCCACCCGGCGGGGAACTGGACGTACTGCGCGATCCCTTTTTACCAGGAGCACTGTGCGAAAAGTCGCGGCCAATTTCAGCAAGCACCCGAGTAAGAAATAAACTCCACCACCCAGATCTCGTCGAACTTTCCTAGTACGCGATAAGTGTGCGCGCTCAGTGAGTAATAGGCAAGAAGATTAACGATTCGCAAAGACGGCCAGGGAGCCAGCACGGGGTATGTTCCTGGGTCGCCTTCAGCAGGAACTGCCCGGCTTGGCGCTCGGCTATCCCTTCGGCTGGTTCGCAGATTGCGCGGTATTTTGTTGCTGCTGGGCCTCGGTGATCATGTGCTCGATCACAGCCTTCTGGGGGAAGTTGGGATTCTGCTTAAGCAGGGTTTGCCACGCAGCGACCGCGCCGTTGACATCCTTCTTGCCCTGCCACTTGATGATTCCGATGTTCATCAGAGTCCCAGCATGTTTGGGATCGTAGGTCAGCGACTTGTCCAGTTCTGCTAGAGCGCCATCGACGTCGCCTGTGTAATACATGCACGAAGCCATGTCGGTGCGGATCGCGACGTTCTTGGGATCGACATCCAGGGCTTTGTGAAAGTACGAGATAGCCTCTCTGAATTGGTGGGCCGCCTTGTAGGTGAGTGCGGTCTTGTTGAGCAGTTCGACGTTCTTGGGATCGGCCTTCAGCTCAGCCAGTAGCGGCTCCGCCTGTTTGTCGGCCATGCGCTTCATGTCATCCAGAGTTGGCATCTTCTGTTGTTCCATACCGGATGGCGGCGCGGTTGCAGGCTGCTGCATCTCCGCGGAAGCTGGGGCCGCCTGGCCCACGGGCTTGGCAGAGCCGCGCACCAGATATCCCACCAACACACCAATCAGCAGGCAGACGGCCGCCATGGCGTAGGTTTGGGTCGGCGTCCAGTTCGTGCCCGAAGTGTGGGGCTGATTGGCTTCGTTATCCATTCTCGGCTACTCCTCAAGACATCGTTCTGGAGCAGCCGGGGAGCCACTCCGCGCAGAAGAACCATGTAGTTAACCTGCACACGTACTGCCAAACAGACGAAGGGAGCAATGGCCAGTATGTTATTTATCTGCAACGGCTTAAGCTGCACTCGAGTCTTGCCGCAGAGTGCGCCATGGCGAGTTTGCCCGCAGCCTGCCGTGTGATTTGGCGCGATTGGGTTACCGCCCCCAAACACTGAGCGCTGCTGGCAGCCTGGTCACCAGATTCCCGTCTCATGCCTGTCGCCCAGGGACCGTTCTGGAACTGGGATAGCAGCTTCAATGGAACAATGGCACCCTTCGCTCAATCCACCATTGTACTTGGATACAAATAGTGCGCCGTGACGTCTTTCTTAATAGCGGCCAACCTAATTCTGCGACTGGTGTGGGAGAGATATGACTAGATTCGTGTTAACCGGCAGCTCAGGGATTAACAGTGGCTGCGGCTTTGTGTAGATTAGTTGTCCATCCTTATATATCACCAGATCATAAATTCCGGTCTTGACTTGGTGAAAGGAAAAATTACCGCTGCGCCCTGTGACTTCGCAAATGTCGGGCGGCGGACACAGACCACTGCTGGGGGGGGCCGTTGTTTCGCCCCCGGCTGCGTCCTTCTGGTCCGCGGAGAAGTTCACCAGTCGAAGGTGAACTATGACACCCGGAACCCCGTGCTCCCTGGACTGCTCCGTGGACGCGGAAACAACTCGTCCCGAAAACTTTCGGGCGCGATCTTTTGATTCAACTGAACAAACCAGTATTAATATGCAGGAGACCAGTAGCAATGTCACGAATTTCTTGCCCGCAGGTTGGATACCCATTATTCAACCTCACTATGTAGATGATACTGCACATCCGCTGCTTAAAGAGTAAATGGCTGCTTTCCTGAACATTTGACCGGACGCCACGCGAGGCCAGCCCGCAGGACTCGAACAGCACCCCCGCTATCGCCCGCCGCGCGCAAGCCTGGGGCGCGAACTAGCAGCGCACGCCCTTGGCTCGAAGGTCGGCATTTCGTGAGTGATTGGAACTTCGTCACCTTGTGCGCTGATTGCCACTCGCGCATCCATGCAAAGACGAATCTCCAAACTGTCAAGAGGGCTGTGACGCGTGCCTAAATCCGGCTTCCTTCCTTCATGCCCTCATTTGGGAAGACCTTGGCGGAGAGCCTCCGCCGCCCGGAAGCATGCTTGCGCGCGTACTTCATCTCCCAGCTCCCGGTAAGCATGACCCATGTTGCTGAGAACCTCGGACTTCAGCAACGGATCGCTATCCGCCAGCAACGCCTTTCTGTAGTGCTCGATGGCTTGCGGGAGGTTTCTTTGCATGGCCTCGTAATTGCCGAGAACAAGGTTACCCATGAGATCGAGTGGCTCGATTTGCACTGCTGTCCGGAAGTGCTGCATCGCCTCTTCTAGGGACCCACGTTCGAGCATGGCCGCACCGAGACTGTCCTCGGCGACGTAGTTTGCGGTCGTGACCTGCAACGTATGTGTCCACAGGGTTCCACTGTCGCTCCAATATCCAAGCTGACGATGAGCGACCGCAAACAGCGCCAGCAAAACACCGAGGCTGGCGCCGGCCGCAAATGCGACGGGCATCCGGCGTTGTTCGATCCAATCTGCGGCTCCCCAGCAGATCATGATGAACAACCCAATAAACGGCAGATAAGCATAGCGGTCCGCCATGGCTTGTCCCCCGACTTGAATCAGGCCGATCATTGGGAGCATGGTTCCCAGGAACCACAACCATCCCACTACCAGGTAACGGCGGCGGCGGTGGGCGATGACCAGAGCAGTAGTTACGAACAGGAAGGCAGATGCTGCGCCTACCTGCCACAGCGTGAGAGCGCTGCGGGGATAGGGATACATAACCGCGAGCCGCGCTGGCCAAGCCGCTTTTCCCAGGTACCGCACATAGGCGACCAACGCGTTTCCCAGCCGAAGCGACCACGGATACCCCTTCATCCCACCACTGAGCCGTTGCGCCCTGATCGTAATCGTCGCGCTGAGCGCCGCAACGGTGAATAGAGGGAGCTTCTCCATCAGCAGCCACGAGAAGCTTTTTTCTTGAAACGCAGCTTTTCGTTGCATTGCGAAAGAGGCCGCAGCCTCCGTGGCAAACGTCCGCTGCAAAGGCCAGTAATCCCAAAGCAGCAGTACTAGGGGAAGTGTTATGACCTGTGGTTTCGCCATCAGCCCAAGTGCGTAGAAAACTGCCACCAGCGAGTAGGACACGAGCCGCGGCTGGCGCGCATACCATCTGTACGCACCTAATGCGAGCAGGAAAAAGAACATGCTGAGGAGGTTTTTGCGCTCCGCTACCCAGGCGACCGATTGAACATTCATCGGATGTAGCGCGAACAGCGCTGCCACCAGGGCACTGCAACGCAGGTGGTCCGTCGCCCGGAGAAGCACCCAGAACAGGAGCACAACGTTCAGACACTGCAAAACCAGGTTGATGAGATGCGGTCCGGCAGGACTTAGCCCAAAAAGCTGGCAATCCAGGGCATGTGAGAGCCAGGTCAGCGGATGCCAATTCGCTGCTCTAAAGGTGGTAAACGCCCATTGCACCGTGCCCCAGTCCAGCCCCGATTGAACATGCACGTTCTCGGTTACATAGAGCTTGTCATCGAAGTTAATGAATGAAAATCGAACGACCCGGGAGTAGAGAGCGAGAGTTACAAGAACAAGAAGAAGACTGAGGAGTACGGCTTGCTTCTCTGGCGCGATTCTTCCGCTGGCGTGCGCGCTTGGACCCGCGGATTTCAAGACAACGGAACCCATTTCCTCTCCTGTTTGTGGGGCGAGTATACGCGACACGACCATCTCGGGTGCTTCGCTGGTTAGCGCCTTGCTGCCTTCAGAATCGCGCAAGAACATGCCGGCCCGTTTATTCGGCCCTACGCCGGACCCATCCCTGCCTTGTACCCCCTAAATTGGTTGTCAGCCCGGAGAAGAACTATGAACTTTACACTCGGCTATCCCTTCGGTGGGGTTGAAGATTGCACGGTATCCTATTGCTGCTTGGCCTCAGTGATCAGATGTTCGATCACATCTTTCTGTGGAAGGTTCGGATTGAGTTTGAGGAGCTTCTCCCAGGCGGCCACCGCGCCGTTGACGTCGTTCTTGCCTCGCCACTTGATGATTCCGATGTTCATCAGCGTTCCCGGGTGCTTTGGATCATAAGTCAGCGACTTGTCTAGCTCCGCCAGAGCACCATCCACGTCGCCAGTGTAGTACATGCACGACGCCATGTCGGTGCGGATCGGCACGTTCTTCGGATCGATATCGAGAGCCTTTTGGAAATATGCGATCGCTTCTTGAAATTGGTGGGCCGTTTTATAGTGGAGCGCAGTCTTGTTGAGCAGATCGATGTTCTTGGGATCGGTCTTAAGTTTGACCAGTAAAGGCTCTGCCTGCTTGTCGGCCATGCCCTTCATATCATCTAGCGTTGGCATGCGTTGTTGTCCCATGTCGGGTGGGGGAGCGCTTGCAGGCTGCTGCATTCCGGCTGCAATCGGCGTTGCCTGACTCGCCGGATTGGCTGAGCCTCGCAGCAGGTATCCCATCAGCACGCCAATTAGAAGGCAGACGGCCGCCATGGCGTAGGTTTGGGTCGGCGTCCAGTTCGTACCCGATGTGTTGGGCTGGCTGTCTTCGTTAACCATTCTCAGCTACTCCTCAAGGCATCGGTCTGGAGCAGCCGGGGAGCCGCTCCGCGCAGACGAACCATGTATTCAAGCGCACACGTACTGCCAAACAGCCGAGCAAAGCGACGGCTATTCTGATGTTTCTTTACAATAGCTTAGCCATGCATGAATCCTTCCGCAGACTGTACCATGGCGAATTTGCCCGCAGTCCAAGCGTGATTTGGCGCGACAGCCAGCCCCATGGGCAAAACTCCGTTTGGGTAAGGTGATGCCTAGCTTGAACTTACGAGCATCGCCGGTGCCACGAGTCAGGGTTATGCAATTGCAGATAAGTCTGGTAACGCTGCCAGACATAGGCTTAGTCCTTCTGGAGAACAAAGGTATTACGTGACACAAGAACTCTTCAAAGCCGTGATTGTTGGAGCCGGACCAGCGGGCCTGACGGCCGCGTACCAGCTCGCGAAGCAAGGTGTCCCGGTCGTCGTGCTGGAGAGCGATCCCGAGTACGTCGGAGGGATATCCCGGACCGTCAACTACAAGGGATTCCGCTTCGACATCGGAGGCCACCGTTTCTTCTCCAAGTCGCGCGACGTGGAAGACCTCTGGACCGAGATTGCTGGTGATCTCATGCTTGAGCGTCCGCGTTCCTCAAGCATTTACTATCGCGGCCAGTTCTTCGCCTATCCCCTGAAGCCCTTCGAGGCGCTTACCAAGCTGGGTTTCTTCGAGTCGATTCTCTGCGTGCTTTCGTTTGCCAAGGCTCGTTTGCATCCCACGCCTAACCCCAAGTCGTTCGAGGACTGGGTGGTGAATCAATTCGGCGAGCGCCTGTTTCGCATCTTCTTCAAGACCTACACCGAAAAAGTCTGGGGCATGAGTTGCCAGGAGATCTCGGCCGACTGGGCAGCGCAGCGCATCAAGGGACTGTCGCTGGCATCGGCCATCAAGCACGCGCTGCTGCCTAAGCGAAAGCCTCGGAGCCGGAAAGACGTCGTTAAGACCCTGATCGACACCTTCCGATATCCGCGCAAGGGGCCGGGCATGATGTGGGAAGCCTGTGCCGGCAAGATTCGACAGATGGGCGGAGAGATACGTCTCGGCCGGAGCGTGGTGGGCTGCCGCTTCGATTCTCTCAGCAAGTCATGGATCGTCACGGCTCGAACTGCTGCCAGCGAGGAAGAGGAGTATCGCGGCCAACACTTAATCTCATCCATGCCAATGCGGCAACTGGTCGCGCAGATTCAGCCGCCGCTCCCCGAGGCGGCCCTGGCTGCCGCGCAGTCATTGCGCTATCGCGACTTCCTGACCGTCGGCCTGATCCTGCGTGCACAGGACCGCGTCACCGACAACTGGATTTACATTCACGATCCCGGCGTAAAGGTCGGGCGTGTGCAGAACTACAAGTCGTGGTCTCCGGAGATGGTTTCCGATCCCAGCTACTGCTGTTACGGCCTTGAATATTTCTGCTTCGAGGGCGACGGACTTTGGTCCGCTCCGGATTGTGAGCTGATTACCCTTGCGAAAAAAGAGATCGAGCAAGTGAACTTGGGATTGGAGGTCGACGTCGTGGATGGATGCGTGATCCGTCAGCCCAAGGCATATCCGGTTTACGATGACGCTTATTTGCAGCATGTCGCAACGATCCGCCATGCGCTTGAGGAACATTGCGAGAACCTCCACCTGGTGGGCCGCAACGGCATGCACAAGTACAACAATCAGGACCATGCCATGATGACAGCCATGCTCACGGCGAGGAATATCCTGGCGGGCGAGCGCAAGTTCGATGTCTGGGCGGTCAACCAGGACGGCGAATATCACGAGGCCGGCGAGGCGGGAGAACAGACGGTGAACGAGTTTGCTGCCAGTTCCGGCCAGCCAGCTCCTAGTCCTGTTGCCGAGCAATGAAACGAAGCAATGATGGCCGTCGCCCACAGGTATCTTGAATTATGAGTGCGGTGCAGGAGTTGGGCGCACTTTTGCGGCTGCGCTTGCTGCAGTTGGTGGCGCTCACCGGTTTGCTGGCCACCGTGGGATTCATTGCGGTGAACTCGAAGTACTGCGTCCGCGACCTCGACATCTGGTGGCATCTCAAGGTCGGCGACTGGGTGGCACAAAATCTTGGCGTCCCCCACAGCGGAATTCTTTCCCGAACCGCAGCCCATCGCCCGTGGGTCGCCTATAGCTGGGGCTACGAGGTACTGCTCTCACGCGCCTATGCGTGGTTCGGTCTTGTCGGCATGGCGACGTTCGGGGTGCTGCTGACGCTGGGAGTTGCGTACGCCATCTTTTGGGCGCTGCAGCACCTCGCCGGCCGGTTCTGGCCGGCATTGGCGCTGAGCGCGATTGCGTGCTCCGCGTTTCTCTTCGACATGATGCCGCGGCCCGGATTTTTCTCCATTATCCTGTTCTGCGTAACGCTGGCCCTGATCTTCGAAGCGAACCGTAGCGGGCAGGTGCAAAGGCTCTATTGGCTACCTCTGATTTTTCTTTCCTGGTCGAATCTGCATATTCAATTCATCTATGGCCTGTTCCTAGTGGGGCTGTTTCTGGGCGTCAACCTAGTGCAGCGAGTGGCAGCGCAAGTAGGGATGGTTCCGGGCTTTCTTGCGCCATCGGCTGTTCCTGCGGGACCGTTGGCGATTGTGTTTGCCACATGCGTGCTGGCCACGCTGGTGGGGCCGTATTCGTACCACCTGTACGGCGTCATCGCGGAATATTCGCGCGCCAAGCTCACGTACTCCATGATCATCGAGCTGCAACCGCTCAGCTTTCGCTCCTACAGCAATTATGTCGAGCTGCTTCTGGGCGCGGCAGGGTTTTTTGCTGTCGGCAGGCAGAAGAAGGTTGACCTGTTCAAGCTGGCGTTGCTGGTGTTTGCCAGCGTAGCAGCCTTTCGCACCATGCGCGATGCCTGGTTCCTATGCATTCCGGCGGCGGCATGCATTGCTGACGTTCCCGTCGAGGAGGCTGAGCACGAGGCTCGCGAGACATGGCCAGAATTGGCTGGGGTTTTTGCCTGCGTGGCCCTGACACTACTGCTGTTTGCCCGCGGAACCGACTTCACTGCCCGCCGCCTGGACCGCGCCATCAGCGGAACCTTTCCCGTGAATGCCGTCAACTTTCTGCGCCAGAATCCCCCTGCCGGGCCGCTCTACAACACCTTCGATTGGGGAGGCTTTCTGATGTGGTACATGCCGCAATATCCGGTCTCCATCGACGGACGGAATGATCTGTACGGAGACGAGATGGATGCCCCCGCCTTCACAACCGACAACGGCGACCCCTCGTACAAGAACAATCCTGTGTTGAATGAGGCGGGCGTCGTTCTGCTGCGCAAGACCGACGGGCTGGTCTCGGCGCTGGAACTCGATCCTCGCTTTCGCAAGATCTATCAGGACCAGTTGGCGACGGTGTTTGTAAAGCAGTGAGGTGCTTGGATGCTCTTGGCTGGGAGACCAATGTTGGCTGCTAACGAACCCGCAGTAGTTGCGGGTAAGGCTGCGAGCATCAGTTACACTCGTCTGCTTCGAGTGCTCGATGTTGCTGTCCTCGGAAGTCTCGCGACGCTTGTGCTCTTCACAGTGTCGAAGCATGAGCCATGGGCGGACGAAGCGCAATCCTGGTTGCTCGCACGCGATCTCGGATGGTGGCGGCTCATATTCAGCGAGTTGCGCTACGAGGGCCATCCTGGCGTCTGGCATACCATTCTCTGGGTGGCGATTCACATCTTTCATGTCCGTTACGAGATGCTGGGTTACCTAGGTGGCATGTTTGCGATCGGCGGCCTCGCCGTTCTCATCTTTCTCGCGCCGTTTCCGCGCGTTCTGCGGTATCTGATCGCCACATCGTATTTTTTCGTTTATCAATACGCCGTGATTGCCCGTTCTTACGAACTATTGCCCTTGCTTGCCTTCTTGGCGGCGTACTTATTCCGAAAGCGTACGGCTTCGCCGGTATTGTTCGCCATGACGCTTTCATTGCTTGCCCATGTCAGCATTCATGGAACGGTGATTGCCCTCGCGCTTGGAGTTCCTTACGGGCTGCGGACTTGGCGCCGCTGGCCACAACTTGCAACCGGCGCACGCAGACGTGTCACGATTGCCGGCCTGGTGTTCGGGGTGGCGCTTATGTTTCTCGTCGTCGTGCTGTATCCTCCGCCAGACACGGTGGCCATGGCGGAGGCCGGGACTTTCACCTTTCAGCAGCATGCGCAGAAAACTTTGTTCGGTGTAGCGGGGTCCATTTGTGACTTCCCTTTGGCTTCGCTACTGGTCTTGATTCTTGCCTGCATCTGGAGCTACGAGCGCGGCAGCTTACTGGTCTTGATAATTGGGATGTGCGGCACAGGCTTGATCTATGGATTTCTCCGGGGCGCGCAACACCATCAGGGGTTGATCCTGCTTTCGCTGGTGACAGGGTTGTGGGTAGGTTGGCCCTCACCCGAGGAGCAAGCTGCCCTGCAAGGGCATTCGCTCTATCTGCACCGCATTGTTTTGGTGACGTTCATCTTCGTCTTCGCATGGCAGTTGAGGTGGTCGTACACCGCCATTCGGAACGATTGGGCGGGTTCGTATTCTGGGGCGCGGGATACAGCCATGTTCCTGAAATCGGTGCATGCGGACGAGGCAGGCTGCAGTGGCTTCCTATACTGGACGGTCGGCGTGCAACCTTATTTCCCACATAATATTTTCGAGAATCTCGGCGGCCCAAGTGCGCACGCATACATTCACAATTCAGTAAGCTATGCGGAGCAAATCAACAATCTCAGATATTCTCAACTGAAATCCCGCTTCCTAGTTTTTAGCTTTGCGAAGAGATTGGCCCAGGTGGAACCATTGATCCAACTCGTGAACGAACATGGCTACAGGCTTGTCTATTACGCGAACGGTTCAGCCTTTTTCAAGGACCGGGCCGGCGAGCCTCAACTCTATCTCGTTTTCGAGCGGGTTGATCCTGATTGACTCTGGCGCTACTCCACTCTCACGATTACCATCGCTTGCTCATCGCGATACACCACTCGAAAGCCAGGTAACGTCGCGAGTGCTTCAGCGATTGGGGAATTCGCCTCCAAAAGAATGGTCTGCGCCTGAGCGAAGTCTGGATGGGACTCTAACGGAATCTCGGCCATGGTCAATTGGAAGTACGGAATGTTAACGGCGTCGCCGTAAAGATCAACGCGGCCATCAATGACGACTGGATACTCAGGGAGGTACCAGGTCAGAAATCCACCCCAGAAATAGCTGTTAAATAAAGGTTGGGGAAGGCGGCTCTGGCGGATGTAGTCGCAGGCGCGCACCGGGAAGCTCTCCCCAACTCTGGCCATCAGCAACTCGTGCTGGCCGGGCATGCGGAGCGTCAGCGTGGCCAGCGCTATCACGACAAGAGCCGCCGTCACCAGTTTGTCCGTCCAACCGATTTGCATGGCAGGCTCCGATAGCGATTCGCGTTCGCGAGTTGTGAGTGCATCGCCGATGACTCCGACCGACGCAACCACGACCAACCAGCTATCGCGCTGGAAGCGGAATGAGATAACGGTGCAAACGACCATCAGCGCAATCGGAACCAGATCTCCCGAGCGGCGGCGGCCAAGCGCAAAGAACGCCGTCATCACCAGCAGCATCAACAGGAAGTCCTGCGGCTGACGGAAGCGCATAGCATGAAGTTCGCGCAGGTACCGGTCGATAGCGGAGGTGGTCGCACTTTGCCACACCAGCCCGTGCAAGTGATAGGTGTACGGAGAGACAAATGTCGCAAGAAAACAGACGGCAAACACTGCCCCCAGCCCTCGCAGAGCTATGTTGGGGCGCCCTATCTTGAACCCTGCGACGCCCGAGTTGCGTAAGAAGTATTCGGCGATGACAGCAGCGCAAAACAACGCCAGAACGAGCAGTCCATAACTGAATTGTCGATCGACATTGACCCATGCGACGAAGACGCCCGGCAACCAATAGAGTGCCCGCACGTCGCCGGTACGCCTGCTGTGAAACAGCACTGCCAGTTCGAGCGCCAGCAGCAGGATGGAACAGAGTGCAGGCCGTAGCTGCAGGGGAGAGATGCAGTACTGCGCGACCGCGACCAGAAGCACGGCCGACCAGAAATTCCTCCGTGAGCCGCGCGCCAGCCCAAAGAGTGCCAAAGCGATCGCCACCTGGAAGGCCATCAACAGTGCCGGCAAGCTGCGCAATCCTAATACCCTGTAGGTCGCAGCCGTCAGCAGATCGAAACCCCAACTGGAATCAACCCACGGCAATTTTGCGTGCTGGGAAAACAAGCCGTCATGCGGTACGCCGTGGTTCTGCAGTATCCAAAGTCCGGTGCGGAGGTGCCACCAGATATCGGCGCTAGTGAAGGCGGAAAGATGAACGCCCTCGTAGGCGGCCGCCGCTGTAAAGAGCGCGAGCAGAGCTAGAACGCGCAGCGGAGCGCTCTTATACCAGCGTGAGGCAGGCGCTTGCGGCATTCTTACAGCGCTTCCGGATTGGGTACTGGATGCCACCGCGCCGCTGTCTCCTGCGTCACTTCTTCTTCGGAGTGCCCGGCATCTGGTGGGAAAGAGCGAGCTGCCTGATTCCGCCACCGGGATCGTGCGCGGTGTTGTGGCACTGGAGAACGCAGGTCTTGGCGCCGGAGTCGTAGGAAATCGGCCACTTCGCGCCGTTCTTGTCGATGTCATTGCCTACGACGTTCAGGTCGAAATCCACCATGCGCACGCCGGTAGGATTCGCGTTGGTCGCGCCCATACCATGGGCCGTGTGACAGGTTGAGCAGGAGAAGCCGTCGGTAAACACGTGGGCCTTGTGATACGTCCAGGACTGGCTTTGCATCACCGTCGTCAGGTTGTGACACTTCGCGCACATGCCGTACGGCCCGTTCACGGTGAGATCGGGCTGCGGATTCAAGTTAATGGCGATCACCGTTCCCGGTCCTCCGGGCGCTTGGCTGTCTTCGTAATCGCGCTCTAAAATGTGCCACCACTTCGATCCATGTGGACCGCTAGGGCCGGTGCGCCCGAACTCACGGTTGTCATCACTGTTGTGACAATCGGTGCAGAAAATCTGCGCGCCCATGGCACGACCTTTGGTGGTGCCGCCGCTGAAGTCCAGCATCGTATCCAGCAGACTGGGCTGCGGCAATCCGCTGCTGCGAGTGTGCATCACCGGATGGCTTGACTTCGCGCTGGAATTCATCTGCGGAATCACGTTCAGTCGGTCAGCAGCCGACCTCGCCGGCAGGTAACCATAAATCGGATTGACGGCCTTCCCCGCGCTGTAGCCGTGACAACGCAGGCAGTTCTCGTACTGGTTGACTGCAGGACTTACAACCGTCGCGCCATCGGTCGCAATGCCCGCCGCGCCGGTCTGCGAGATCCGGATAAGCGGCGGCACATTGAATGACGTCACCTGCTGGGAACCGTGCGCATTGTGGCAGTCCGCGCACGTAGTGTGACGATTGTTGTTCAGCAACGGTTTTTCAGCCGCGTCATGCAGGTTGGTGCCGCTGGGGAAGGGGTGCCCGATCTTCTTGAACTCTGCGAAAACATCCGGCAGCCCGGGAGATAGATTCGAGCCTCCGGCATGGCAGGCCGCACAGTCCTGCTCATTGGTCGCGCGCAACAGCCGCGCTGGACCCTGTGCGTTGTGAGGCAGGTGGCACGAGATACACGCGTTGCCGGCGACTGTTTCATAACTCCCGAGCTTGGCCTGGCTGGCGACCTTGTTCATCGCCGTGTTGTGGGCGCCAATGACCCAACCTGCCAGCGGATTGGCCCGGTTATTCCCGCCGATGCTTGTGCGCGTCGGATCATGGCAGGCGAGGCACATCTGCCCGTTTGAGCTGTCACGTACCAGAAAGTTCATGGACAGCTTATCTTTGGCCTGCACGTGGGGGTTGTGGCATGACGTGCACTCCACGTTTCCCATAATGAGCTGTACCGCCCCGGTCTTGTCGCCGGTCTTGCTTTGCGAAACCAACGTCGCGACTAGGTCAATACCGTCCTGTATCGGCTTGACCAGGCTGAACGGATGCGAACTCTGCAAGTGTGTACCGAACTGATCGCCCACGATCCAGCTACCCTTGGTCGGCAGCCGGCCGAACAGTACGGTGTCGGCCACCGCAACCGTGCCATCATGGCAGCTCAGGCACAGTCCGCTATCGCTGCCCAGCGGCATCTGTGGGTTGTTTTTCTGGAGGTAAGTCGTGCTGGTATAGGTGTCGTAGGTTGCCTTGGACAGCTTCTGGTTCCACAGCGGCGCCTTGTCCCCGTTCCCCGAGTGCGGCACATGGCAGTACATGCACGATCCCGGCCGCGGCCCCTGGATTGGCGAGAGGCTGCCTGGTGACAGATCATGCATGCCGATGACCTCGCCCTGAATCTGCGCCATCGCTCCGCCTGCAAGCGCAAGAACGACGATGCATGCAGCGAGGAACCGGTCCTTCACTGCACTCCTCCTCTGGCCTGATTCAGCCCGTAGTAATGAAACACCTGCACGCGGTGGTTGTAGGAATCCACCACATACACTCGATCGTTGCGGTCGATGAACAATCCCGTGGGCAGCCGGAAGTCGCCAAAACCCGTTCCCTGCTGCCCGAAGTAATACAGCAACTGTCCTTCGCGGTCGAACACCTGCACCATGCCGAGGTTGCCGTCCACCACGTAGAGGTGGCCTTCGGAATCGACGCCAATTCCCTTGGGCCGGAACATCGCACCCCTGCCCCCGCCGATCATCCCGACGGCATACTCGAACTGCCCCGAGCGGTCGACAGCCTGCACCCGGAAGTTCATCGCGTCCACGACGATCAGGTTCTGCCCGTCCAGGCGCAGCTCGGTCGGGAAGTTAAACTCCCCGTGTTTGTCGCCGTTCTGCCCGATGGTCTTGGTCACGCTGCCGTTCATGTCGAGCACGAAGATCTTGTTGCGCAGCGTATCGGTCACATAAATCCGCTGCGCGGCGGAATCCACGGCAATTCCCGTCGGCCGCTTGAAGAAGCCTTCGCCGCCCTTCAGGCTTCCCAGGGCTTGCTGATATTTTCCATCGGCATTGAAGACGAATATCTTCCCCGACTCCGAATCGGTGACGTAGATATTGTCCTTGTCATCCACCGCGACGCACTGCGGCGCCAGCATGGCGTCCTTGCTCTTGTCCTTGCGCTCGATGAACTTGTATTTCTGTTGGGCAAAATCGAAGATGTGGACGCCCTGTGCGCCAGGATCGGTCACGATGATGCGCCCGTGCGAATCGGTCACCACGCTGTAGGGACGCACTAGAAAGTGCAGGTCGGGAGCGCCGACGACAAGGTCGAAGACCTTGGTGAAGAACCCTTTCTTCGGCTTGACGTCGCGATCGGTTTCGAAGCTGCGCTCGAAGCTGAGCTTGCGCCCGCCCTCCAGCAACAGCTCGGGAACCTCGACTTGAGTTGTCTTAGGTTTACTTGCTGCCCAGCCCGGCTGCACCAGCAGTAGCCCCAGGATGATGTACTTCGTCAGTCTCAAATGTCTTACACCCGCTCCCTTTAGAAGAAATTGAACCATCGATACACACCTATACTAAAGGATGAGAAGGAAGCGGGCGGCTGACCCGAGGCACTGAAGCCTTGCGTGAATTGAGAATATCCGCCTTGCAGGCCGATCTGCCGGAACTGGTAGGACAGGTAAGCGTCCTTCTCCTCCATATTGTTGGAGGACCCAACACCCTGGTTGGTGACGTCGCTCCTTACGTTTACATAGCTCAAGGACGCAATCAAGTGGCGTATCGGCGAACCGGACAGCGCGAACGAGTAGCTCTGGCCACCGTAGAACACCAGTAGCCCCGGAGGAATGATCGGCGGAAGAGGCGTGGGGATTAGTCCGTTGCCCCCAGCCAGTGCGTTGCCGTTCGATTTGTTGTAATTGGCGCTGAAAACTATCCGCCCCGTGCCCAGGCTGGTGCTAAAGCTCTCACTGCGACTGTCCGAGCCCGGCACCCCCGAAAGACCGGTACGGCCAGCGCCGGCGCCGGCGGTCCAGACCAAGCGTCCGAAACGCCGGCCGAGGCTTCCAGAGAAATTGTAAAAGGAGCTGTTGTAGGTCACCAATATCGTCTGCATGTTTTGCGCATAGTTGAAATAGCCCCCCACCAGCCAGACCCCAATACGCCGATTGTAGTTCAGATTGGCGTTGTAACCTAATGAGTTCGGGCTCTTGCCGTCATTCGAGCTATTGCCGTCAATGGTGCTGTCAAACACGTTTAGGTTCGCACCCATGTAGCCACCCTGTATCTGGCGCTGGTAGGAGATGCCTCCGCTATATAGCGTTGAGCCATAGTTCTCTCCCGCATAGGACTGCTCCCTCCGCTCCACTTCTCCTGTGGCCTGCAGGTTGGGAGCAAAGGCGTAGTTGGTGATTAACTGAAGAGTCCAAGCGTGCGAGCCCGCATTCAGCTCCGTCCCTTGGATCCCTCCGCTTCCGGAGGCTGCCGAACTGGAACTTTGTGAGGATGTCTCCACGCCTGACACCCCTTGGCTGGCTTGGCCCGGCGACGTCGGAATGATGGCCTGGTACAGCGATCCGCTCAGGTTGTCGGTGTAGTCGGCGCTCAAAGAGAAACTCAGTTTTGGGGTGGGGTGTAGACCAGCGCTCGCCGTGACGTGGTCGATGCTGCCGTCGAATTTGTAACCCAGATAGTCCGAATTGAGGTCAGTCCGGTTAAACGAACTGGAAAAGCTGCCATTCCAGGGAAGTATGTGCCCGAGAGAGAAGGTGAAGCTCTTGCTGTCGGCATTCGACATCTGTTGCTTGTCGTCCACCAGCACTCCCGGAATCAACGAGTGCCCTGATCCGTCCGCGAAGCCCGCGGCCATGTTGAACCCGGCAATCGAATAGTTTGAATTCAGGAATAGCGATCGAAAGTTCGAAGACCCGTTCTGATTGGCCCCATAGATAGAATAGTTCTGGCTCCCCTGCTCATAACCAGCAGTGAGCGTGGGAAGACCGGGTAAAAGGGCGCTCCACCCCACACCAAAGGTTTGGGAGTCGCCATTAGTGTTGAGGCCGGCGATTCCCGGTATACCGTAATTTCCTGTGTTATTGAACGAGGAGGCATAGTTAACCGACCCAGGGAAATGGCTGCCGCTGAAGATGGCCGACGAAAGGCTCACGCCACTTGCGTCCGTAACCGAGCCAAAGTCTGAATTGCTCCGCGACTGGTTAAAGTACGGATTGACATTGAAGGAAAGGAAGTTGGGACTGTAGTAGGAACCGGCAAGTGCCGCGACCCCCCCGAACCCTAAGCCATGGTTCGAGCTGATTTCGTTACCGTAGCTGCCGAAGTACCCGGCGGAGATGGTGCCATTGGCGTTCAAGTCCAAGTCATCGCCAATTTTGATCTGCCCCAGCAATGGGCAGGCCAGGAAAAGGAATCCGACTACTGCGAGCCACGCTTTAGAGGTTTGACGCTGCACGCCCCACCAAGCCCATGTACATCTCTACCGGGTTTCCACCTTGGCGTTCTGGCGCAGCTTCTTATCCAGCGCAGCCCGCACCTGGTTGGTCTTGTTCTGTTGCAACTGCTTCTGCAACTGCACCTTTACTTCTTCAAATTTCGTTTTGCCCGCCGGGACGTGCCGGTTCATCCGGAAAATTATGTAGTACTGGCCCACCTGGACGAGATCGCTCATCTGCCCGGCCTGCATCTTCAGCGCTGGTTGCAGCATCTCCGGTGGCATCTTGGAGCGTTCCACCCACTTGTGGTCGCCCAACATCACCCGGTAATCGTCGTCCGAAATCTTCTCCGCCAGCAGCCCGAACTCTTCAGCGGTCTTTGTCGCCTTGGCTTGTTTGTAGGCTTCGTCTGCGCGCTTCCTGGCATCCTTCAACTGCGCAGGCGTCGCGTTGTCTGGTGGTATGATCGAAATCGTCTGGATGGCAAATGATTCCGGGTACTGGAAGCGCTCAGGATTCTTGTCGTAATAAGCTTTGAGCTCAGCCCCCGAAACCACGGACTTGCTGTCCACCTCGGCCTTCATTAGCTGCTCGATCAGCAGCGAACGCTTGATCCTCTCGCGCAATAGCTGCTCATCTCCCTGGTACTCCTGCTGTACAAACTGCCGGTACTCGCTGGGGCTGCCGAACTGCTGGCGGAACTCTGCCTGCGATTTGTTCAGTCGCTCTGGCGTGACGGTCATTTTCCTTTTCTGCGCCTCCTGGTAGACCAGTTCCTCGAAAATGATCATCTGTAACGCCCCGTTGCGGATGCCGGGCGCCATTTCGGAAGGGATATTTCCATTGTGCTGTTTGGCGTAAGGGAAGATGGTGTACTCCTCCTGTAGCAGGTCCTTGTCGGTCAGGACCACGCCGTTCACTCGAGCCACCGGCCTGCCGGATACCATGGGGGCCGGCGTGGAGGAAACCGGCTTGGCGATCGCGGTCGGTGCGTGGGAGGCAACTTGGGCAGGTGCGGAGGAGAAGGCCAGCAGAAGCAGTGCGCAGATTGGAACTTGGTACTTCATGAGATTCTTAGCATCTTTCGAAAGAGGGGAGGGATGTCTCCCTCCCCCAGTTGACTAGTCAAGTTAGAATGTGGTCGGGATGGTCCCACCACCGTTCGATTCGTTGGCTTCGCCACCATGGCACTGGCGGCAGAACTGCGCCGTCTGGTTCGAGCCAGAGGTGCCGCTGGCCGGGTTATACGGTGCACGAATAAAGAACATCGTCATGTAATTGCCCTGTGGCAGGCCGCTCTGGGTCTTGGGGCCAATGTTTACCACGTTCATGAGGTGCTGGTTGTGGCAGGTCGTGCACATGACCGTCGGCAGATTGTTATAAGCTGCGGTTGAAACAAAAAAGCCGTAGTTCTTGACAAACTGCGCCGAATTGGTGCCGGTCATTAGGATCGTACCGTTAGAGGAAATAGTGCAATCCCAGTTATACTGGCCGCCGCAGCCCACGGTCGCGTTGAGTCCCACCGGGTGATCGTTGAGGTAATCGCCCTTGGGGTTCCCGTCGTTGCCGAGCAAGGTGGGAATGTTGTTGCTGGCGTAGGTGCTGGGTACACTCTCATAGATGTGGTTCTTCATCATGGCACCTTGGGCGTAGTTGCCGTCATGGCAGCTCAGGCAGGTCAGCAGGTCAAGCACATCGGGCGTTCCGGCCAACATCGAGGTCGGCAGCACTTCCGTGTAGCCGTTTCCACTCGTTTTGCCCGTCCCGCCGGTAATAATGGTCTTTCCAAACAGCGGATATACATCCTGGCCCCACAGAGCCACATCGCCCGCGGTTTGGTCTAGGGTCGCGATGCCGTTGCCACGTGCGCCACTATGCGGGGCGTGACAACCGGCGCAACCTCGGCCGTAGTTAAGGTGAGCGCCCAACACGTCAGACGTCGGGGGCCCGAGCTGTGCCATCGCGAACATCCCGAAGGCCATAACGACCAGCGTTACTAACAATGCTTTCTTCATGAGGATCGATCTCCTGATTTAAGATTCCTATTGCCGGAGACCTTAGGCCCCAATTGGCCTCCGTGCTTTGTTAGTGCACCTGTTTAGCCGAAACCGGATGTCCGCTAAGTTGACTATGAAATTATGTTTTAAGTTACTGAATTTAAAACTCTTAATTGGATCGCAATCCGATGGAGTTACGGTCCATCTCCAGCCTCGGCGGCGGTATTGCTGCGTGAAATGATCCACCTTCGACGCCTGAACTGGTCAAATCCCCCTACAGTGGAGTGGCCATAGAGATTCTCACGACTGCTTGGGCGTGACGTAGTTCTGCGAATTGAAACACATCGCTCCTAACTAAGGAGCGACGAAGCGTTGTGAATTGCAACACATGGTTGAGCGCAGGGTATAGCTAGTTGTTCGAAGATGAAGCTCCCTGAATACGGCCAGCATTCGCGAAGCGTCGTACTACAAATTCCTTTAGGAAGAATTACTTGGCTATAACCCAAATCAACAGAATAATTTAGCTGGATCTTGTTCGTGAGTTGATGATTCAAAGCAATCGTTAAATGGGGAAGGGCGGTTCCAAGCAGCGGCGAAATGCCCCGCAAATACCCAAATCGAGACGGCAGGGGGCGCTGGCGCTCATTTCTTGACTTCGGGGGCGGCTTCCGCCGTCTGCTGCGAGGTGGCTGGCTGCTCTTTGGCCGCCTTCTGCCCGGCCTTCAGCGCTTCCTTTTCCTTTTTCAACTGGTCGGCTTCGGCGTCAGTGATGTAAAGGAACTCCTGCACTCGACCGGGATATTGCTCGGAAGTGAAGATGTGGTTGGTCTTGGGGTCGAAAGCGACGTTGACGAGCGAAGAAAATTGCCCAATCCGCTCTCCATGTCCGCCGATGAAGGCGAGCAGCCGGCCTTCGCGATCAAAAGCCTGGAGGATATCGAGCATGGGGTCGGCGACCCAGACGTGGCCATCGCCGTCAACCGCAATGCCTTTGGGGTGGGCAAAACAACCGGGGCTATCGCAGTGGCGCCCGAACTCACTGATGAACTTGCCTTCAGCATCGAAGATTTCGACGCGGTAGTTCATGGTGTCGGTAGCATAGAGGTTGCCATCCTTGTCAAGTGCGACCCCGGTTGGACCGGAGAAATCGCCGGGAGTGGTGAGTTCGTGCTTCTTGCCGCCCGTTCCGATGCGCCGCACCAGCTTGAAGCTGTCGGCATCGAAGACGACCACCTGATCGGCTTGCGTATCGGCAACGTAGAGCAGTCGATTTTCAGTGTCGATGGCAATTCCGACGGGATCGATAAGCCCCTCCTTGATCTGGTCAACCACCTTGCCGGTTTTGTCCATGATCAGAACGCGGTGCAGCTTCCCGTCGGTCATGAAGATGCGATCGTCGTCGTCAATCGCAACGAAGTTAACCAGCCCGAAGGTTGCTTCGAAACCGTTGCGAATGAGGGTTACGTCTTTGGTTTCGGTATTGAAAACGAAGATCGCGCCGACCTTCTGGTCAGCGACGAAAAGAGCGCCCTTGGAGTTCACTGCCATTCCGTATGGCCCAAGCAACTGGAACGGCATCTGCTTGAGCTTACCAGTAGGCGAAGGTTGTGTGCCCGCAAGACGGTCCATCCACGATGACTTTGGTTTCGCTGGCTTCTGCCCTTCAGGAACGACCTCGAACTTCTGGCCCGCGAAGTAATTGACATAGCGCACGCGCGGGATGTTCGGCGGTCCTGGCCAAACTAGCTTGGTCACGTCAATCTGCGGCTTGGACGCTTCGGGCTTTGCGGGCGCAGCTGGCGCCTTCTTCTTGCCGGCAAGACTGGGCATCGGAAAACCCAGCGCCAGCAGCACAATCAATGCCGCCAGCGCTTTGCTCCCCCGCCTACGACTTGGACGAACATTCGACATCATCTCTCTCTCCACTCTCATTGCAGCGCCAGCCGGTTCTTATGGCACCTATCGCAGAATGCCATGTTGTTGGCCTGGTCGTTCACCAGCAGATCTGGCTGTGCCGAAGCGTGCGGCTGATGGCAGGTCATGCAGTTAATCTGGGTCTTGACCTTGGTGACGTCGGTCGGATCCATGACGTTTGTAACAGGATGTCCCAGCACTGGATGACCGAGCCCGTACTTGATGGGTAGAATCACGACTCTATTCCTCGTGTAATAATCCTCGGGCAATTTGACCTGGCCGTTGAAGATAGTCAGCACATGCTCGGATTCCAGCTTCTGTGGCTTAGAGTCTGGCCCGTGACACTCGAGACAAAGAGCACTGCCCTGCGCCCGCAGCAACTTCGGATTGTAGCTGCCATGCGGTTCGTGGCAAGTCGCACAACCCAGACCAAACGCCGGTTGGTGCAGCTGCGCCTTCTTCATCTGTTCAGATTGTTCACTGTGGCAGGCGAGGCAAGCCGAAACGGGATCAGGCTGCAGGAAGCCCGGCGTCGCTCCGGCGTGCGGATTGTGGCAGGCAATGCATTCGCCCTGCGCGCCCGGATGTTGCACTTTCGCCTTCTCGATCTTCTCCGCCTGCTCGGCGTGGCAGGTCACGCACAGCGCCTTGGAATCGGCCTGGGTGAGAACGACCTTGCCGTCCTTGGCGGGCGCGTGACAGGTATCGCAGCTCCCGCTCGAGAAAGGAGGATGCGTGAACGCCTGCATCAGCTTGGGCTGCGACGATTGGTGCGGATCGTGGCACTGCACGCAATTGGCGGTGGCGAACGGTTGCCCTTGATGCGCCTTGATCAAGCCCGCGTCCTTGGGATCGTGACAATCGAGGCACAGCGCCGGAGTCGTCTTGGTCAGGTGATAGTCGAACTCGATCTTGCCTTTCTCGCCGACCTTATGGGTGACGTGGCAAGTCTCGCAACCCATGTCGAGCGCCGCATGGCGGCTGCCTTTCTCTGGAACATCGAGTCCCTTGGTATGGCAGCTGAGGCAGAGGTTCTGGCTCTTATCGCCGGATTCCGGTTTCAGCAGCTGGAACTTGTTGTCGGACTGATGGGGGTCGTGGCACTTGAGGCAGTCGCGCACCGCCGGAGGATGAACCTTGCCCTTGAGATCGGCCGCATTCTTGTCGGCATGGCAGGTGATGCAAAGCGCCTGCGGCGTGGTGGTGATCAGCTTGACCCGGGTGACATCCTTGTTGACGCGAATCTCGTGACAACTGGTGCATCCGGTGGCGATGGCGGAATGGACGAACTTGCCTTTGGTTTTGTCGCTGTGGCACTCGATGCACTTGGCCGAGTCCGTATTCTTGTCCAACGGCACTGGATGTGTGGCTGCGCCGCAGAGGCCGGCGTTCAAAATCAGACCCAATCCCAGAAACAACCGCACTGCCCTCACAAACTACCTCCACACCTGAAACTAACTACTTGTGCACGTCGATCACCGTGAGACTGCCCAAGGCGCCGAGATTTGCCTTTGGCCATCTTAAGTTGGTGTTGCGGAGATAGTTAGGCGGTCGTAAAATCTCGCCGTAAGCATCCCCGAAATGTCCGATTGTACCTCGCGGAATGGGGGTTCCTCCCCAGGTGGTGGGGGATTTTCATCGTTGAATGCGGTGAGAAGGGCCTTGGTTAGCCTGCCGCACAGCCAACCGACGAGGCCGCGTGACAGTCATGTATTGTTCTTGTAAGAGCTTACCAAGAGTTGACGAAAGGAAATTAAAGTGCAGTTAACGAGTAGTCAGCTTACTCCCCCGGGGGCGGGCGTGCCATGGACCGAACCAATATGGAGAGCAGATTTTGCCAATACTGTTGCGGAGCAGGGCTTCGTCCGCGTTTTGTCATGGGCATGAGCAGTGTCCGCCCAGTTTTCTTCATTCTCTGCGCGCTTGCCGGCTCCGCATCTCCAACTGCTTCTCAAGTGCCCAATCCCGAGTTCATGCCACTCGAATCGGCGAAAGCCGTGCTCCAGAAAATGGGCTCCAGCGATGGCACTCTTCCAAGTCCAAACGTTAATTCTCACGACTGGATCGTCTGGCTGCAAAAGTCCGATGCGCAGGTTCGGCAACGCCTGGACATCGGCGAAGAGGACAGCCTGACTAACCTGCTCCGCTTCGGTGTTACCTACACCAAGGAATATCGCATTGATGACGACTATCTCGCGATTTACGGGCAGAGCAGCCTGGTCAATGCCTTCGCCGAAAACCGCGCTAAGGATCTCATCAAGGCTCTGGCAGCCCCCAACGGGAACCAGGGTTTCGTCGAAATGCGGGTCTTTGTGGAGAAGAGAGGTTTTTCTCTCAAATCACCAGCAAGCCGCAAGAAACTGAAGGCTTACCTCCTGGCGAATCTGGCTCGGCTGCAGAAGGAGTTTCTGCAAGCGCGGCAGCAGGCCAAAGTCAACCGCGACCAGATGTTCCAGCGCCGGGGCATCTCGCTGGATAGCAATCTGTGGCCCGACTACGATATCGACCTAAGCTTGAAAACTGTGGTGAAATCAGGGATGCTGAAGCCGGGCGGCGTCCGACGCGTAGCGATTGTTGGTCCCGGTCTCGACTTCGTCAACAAGCAACAGGGCGTGGATTATTATCCGCCGCAGACCACGCAGCCGTTCGCGGTGTTCGACTCGTTGTTGCGTCTCGGACTGGCGAAGCCGGACAGTCTCCAGTTGTACACACTTGACATCAGCCCACGTGTGAACTTGCACATCGAGATGGCTAGAAAGAACGCTGCGCTCGGGCGAGCGTACACGCTGCAACTCCCTTGGTACACGGAGGGGCGCTGGACCGACGACTTCCGCGCAAAGTTCACGCAATTTTGGCAGGAGTTGGGAGCGCAGATCGGACAACCGGTTGCTGCCATTCCGGTGCCGCAAAGCGCTCCTGGCTTTGAAACTCGGGCGGTAAAGGTCCGCGCACCGGTCGTCAGCCGGATTCAGCCGGTCGACATGAACATTGTGTACCAACGCCTGCCGCTCGCGCCCGATGAGCGGTTTGACCTGATCATCGGGACCAACATCTTCCTGTACTACGGCGGCTTTGAGCAGTCGCTGGCGCAGGTGAATGTAGCCGCGATGCTGAAGCCCGGCGGATATCTACTCTCCAACGACAAACTCCAGGACACCGTGTCGTCGGGTCTGGAGCAAGTGATGGTGACCGAAGTCCCCATGACTAGTGCACCGGTCATCACTGATTACATCTATTGTTACCGACGCATGAAGTAACTTAGGACATATGGCACGCCATAATGCGGCGCGAGCACGCGCATTTATGCGGGGGAAGGAGCGCTTCAGCGCTTCGGGAAAAGCTCGGCCTTAGAGCAGTTTCAGAATTGTCTTGGAGGGTCTGCGACCCGCGAACGCAAGAACTCAAGAATGCAACGCTTCAAGCTTCTTCCATAAAGAATCGAGCGGAACAGAGATTGCCGGGTCGGTAATTACCAACGCGTTCACGGGTCGCCAGCTCCCTGAGCTACAATCGAATGCCCCACGATGCTGAGAATCAATGACCCACACATGGGAAACCCCCATCCTCCGATAGCCCTGAAGCCGCTGTTCGTAGCGGTTCACGCGGTCCTCCGGTGAGAGGATCTCAATGACGACGAGAGGTGGGCTGGTTAAAACCGGCTCGTAAGCTTCATCAATGCGGAGCACCGCGATATCAGCGACTCGTACTTGCTGCGGGGAAACGTTGATTCGGATCCCGGGGTAGGCTTCCAGCCTGTATTCCTCTTCGTGCGCGGCAAACCACTTCACAAAAAATGCTTGTACAGCAGAGTGATCTTTCTCGCCCACGTTACGCTCCTCCACCTCGCCCGCCACGTAATCGCGATCCGGCCTATAACTTGTTCTAAGGTACTGATCCAGCGGTACTTGCGTGGTTGCCATCGTCGGGGCTCCGAGCTTGAGTATAGCACGAACTCTAGGAAGCCCTGATCTCGGTAAAACGCTTCAGCGCGACGGCGTATCGCTGGCCAGAGCACGGCTTGCGAATGCGCGCTTTCATCACCGAAATGCGTGATATGCCTCACTCAAGCGCCGGACATTGAAGGGTTCCCTCTCGCGCAATCGCTTAAATCGCAATAATTTACCCGTTTGTGGCGGGATGGCTTCCTACGTGCACTTTGTTAGGTGCTCACGGGAAGGAGCATGCATGGCCTTCAGCCTTTCATCGATTCCGAAACGCATTCATAAGACCTTTGCCAATTTGCGGACAGGCATTGTCCTGCTGATTCTGGTTGTGATCGCGTCCGCTATGGGAACATTCGTTCTGCAGCGTCCCGCCACCGACGCGGACAAACTCGCCCAAGCTTACTCGCCCAACACATTGCGCTGGCTCGATCGCGTCATGCTTACCGACGTATTCCACTCGTGGTGGTTTCTCACTCTGTTGGGATTGGTAAGTTTGAGCATCGTGCTGGTATCCATTGATCGCTTTCCTAATGCATGGCGCTTCTACGCGAGGCCATACCGCAGGACGGATTGGCACTTTCGTGCGGCGCTCCCCCACAAAGTTGAGCTGCCCATCAAGAACGCCGAAGACGGACTGAACGCTGCCGAGCGCGCACTCAAGAAGCTGGGCTGGCCGGTCGATCGCGTCGCCTACAAAAACGAACCCTTTTTATATTCCGAGCGGCATCGCTTCTCGGTAATGGCGGTGTACATCGTCCACGCCAGCCTGCTTCTGATCTTCGCCGGCGGCATCATTGATGGGGCCTTCGGGTATAGCGGCTTTCTAGCGCTGCACAAGGGTCAAACCGGCAACGTCATCGAGCTGCGCAGCGGTGGCAAGAAACAGCTCCCCTTCGCCGTGAAGTGTTACGCCGCCGGGCAAGACAACTATGCTGACGGTTCGCCCAAGAAGTGGTGGTCGAAACTGGCCGTCGTGCAGGACGGAAAAGAGATCGAGTCAAAAGAAATTGTGGTGAACGATCCCCTGGTTTATCGGGGATTGCGCTTTTACCAGTCCAGCTACTGGCTGGACAACCACACAGTGGACTCGCTGCAAATCGCGTGGGTGGCAAAAGACGGCAAGGAAACGCCTCTCCAGTTGCAGATGAACCAGCCTGTCGCATTGGATAGCGACGCCACCGTTTCCCTGGTGGACTACATTCCGGACGCATTCGTTCGCGACGGTCAGGTCTTCAAGAAGTCCGACGACATTGAGAATCCGGCGTTCGGGCTGGCAGTAAAAGATCGCGCCACCGCCGAGGCCACCAAGGTCTGGCTGTTCCCAGCACAAGGCGCCGCCCTGGGTGGAGAGAACCTGAACTACCAGTTCAAGAATCCGACCTCCGCCCAGGACATCGCGTGGGCGGCGGTCACCGGCCTGGAAGTCTCACATGAGCCCGGACAGTGGCTGGTGTGGACAGGAGTGCTGTTGATGAGCGCCGGACTGGGGGTTGCGTTCTACATGGTGCACATGCGGCTGTGGGTTGTGGCCATTCCGGACGCCAAGGGCAAGCTGGTGCTGTGGGTCGGCGGTCAAGCTAACAAGAACCGCGACCGCTTCGAACAGAAGTTCAACGACGTGGTCGAGGGTATCCGGAGCGAACTGGAACGCGAGTCGGTTATATCGCGGCCTGCTCGCAAAGAACAACCTGAACTAACGCTGGCCGGGGTGAAGTAATAAGAAGCGAGGGCTAAAGCCCGATTCGTTTCTACGACTCGGCGGCACGGCTAAAAGCCGTGCCCTGGTACAAAGCAATAAGACGGAGGAAACAAGATGGCAACCCGCGCACGGGTCGTACGAATGGAACCACCTGCCGCAACCGGCGGCAACGCCCTGCTGGTCCTGGTCGGACTGTCGGTGGTTTTTCTGCTGATCGTGGCCTTGCTGGGCGTGGCGAAATCTGGCGGCAGCCTGATCAGCGAAAGCAATTTTCTGTATGTTGCGCTGATCTTCTACGCCGGCGCCGGCTCGTTGTACATGGGATTTGGAGTCACCGGAACGGCGCGTTATGTCAGATATGCCTCGGTGGCAACCTCGATTGGCCTGGTGGCTAATACGCTGGCCGTCGCGCACCGTTGGTATCTCTCCGGGCGCCCGCCCTTCGCCAGTATCTACGAGATGCTGTTGAGTTTCGTTTGGGCGGTGGCCGCCATGACACTGATTGCCGAGAAGAAGTTCGGGGTCAAGATCATTGGCAGCATCACCATGCCCCTGGCGGTAGTTTGCGTCATCCTGATGCAGTTGCTGCCTTCCGAAGTGCGGCCGCTGGTGCCGGCGCTGCAATCCACCTGGCTGCATGTCCATGTCACGCTGGCGATGTTGAGTTATGCCGCCTGCGCCTTGAGTTGCGCACTGGCCATGATGTTCCTCATCCAAGACGGTTTCCAAACCGAAACTTTCCTCGCCTGGACGAGCGCTATGGTCAGCGCGATCTACGTCGCCATCGTTGCCACTCGCTTCGAGAAGTGGGGCGGCTTGTCGGTCACCGGATGGAATGCCCAAACCAAGTCTGACATTTTTCTGGGCCAGGGCATGCGCCTGTTCGTCACCGTGCCCGACCTGGGCTGGCTGTTTGTAATTGCGGCGTTGGCCGCAATCGTTCCTCTGCTTCTGTATTTCGCGGGCCGCGTCAAGAACGACGGATCATTCTACGGGACCGCCAACAAGGCAGTGTTTATCAGCATTCTGTTGCAGCTGGTGGTGGTGGCTGCTTTCGTTCTTCGCGTCCGCGATGCGGCTTACCCGTCACCCGACCAGGATGGACTCTTCCCGACCAGTCTGGCTGCCAGCCCGTTCCTACTGGGGGGCATGGTGACGGGTATTTTTGCTTCTCTGTTGTACCTGATGCTGCTGTGGCGGCGCGCCGACCTCCAGGGTCTGCTGCCCTCGGCCGACACGCTCGATCGCGTCACCTACAAGACCATCGGCATCGCCTTCCCGCTGCTGACCGGCATGATCGCCGCCGGCGCGTACTGGGCGAACCGCACCTGGGGCTCGTATTGGAGTTGGGACCCGAAGGAAACCTGGGCCGCCATTACCTGGCTGGTCTATGCGGGTTATTTACATATGCGGATCACGCGGGGATGGCGCGGGCGTAGGGCCGCGTACTTCGCCATTCTGGGCTTCGGTGTCGTGATCTTCACTTTCCTCGGCGTCACGTATCTGCTTCCCGGCTTACACGCGTACGCATGAGGAACAGGGCTGGCCGATCCGGTTCTGAGGATGGATTAGGCCCCAAGATTCAGCGCCGATCCCCCAGCCCTGAAATTTGAGTCATCAAGGAGCCGAGCAGTAGCCTTAAAGGAGTAGCCTTAAAGCAGTAACTTACAGATGTCAGTCTCATCCCCATTCCGACTCTATGATTCCGATCCCCCGGCGCGAGCTGAGACTCCGCCCTGGGAGCAGCCGCCAGTGGCGCGTAAGCGCCATCTCAACTGGGCACTCAAAGCGATGCTGCCTATCGCGGCCGTGTTACTGAACGGCCTGCTGTTGTTTGTGCTGGTTTCCTTGTCGCTCGCCGAAGGAGAACGGCACGTCATCCTCGCCGTCGCCGCCGCCGGCGCATTACTCATTTGCATCGCGGTCATCATGGTGCTGGCGGTTTCCGTCCGCCGCCCCATGTTGGAGTTGCAGGACAAGATCGCGCGGGTGCGGCTGGGCGACATGGATGTCGCTGTCAGCTTTGCCTCGCGTAACGACGAGATTGGCGACTTGGGACGCGACTTCAATGATATGGTGGCGCAACTTGAGGCCAGCCGCGAAGAGATCCAGCGGCTGCATCAGACGCAAATGTCGCGCGCCGAACACTTCGCCACCCTGGGAGAACTGGCGGCCGGACTGGCCCACGAAATCCGCAATCCTCTCGCCGGCATCGCCGGAGTGATCGAGATCATAGGCAGGGACCTGCCGCCCAACAGCCCGGCGCGTTCCGTCATCAAAGACGCCAAGGAAGAGGCGGTACAGATTAATCGCATTCTTACCGAACTGCTGGAGATTGCCCGGCCCAAGCCGCCGCAATTCCGCGTCGGCGATATGTGCAGCACGGTCGAGCACGCGGTCATGTTCGCGCGCCAGCAGGCCATCACCAAACGCATCGTTGTCGAATTGGAAATCAAAGATGCGATTCCGCCGGCCGATCATGACCCCAACCAGATCAACCAGGTGTTGCTGAACCTTCTGCTCAACGCGATTCAATCCATGGACAAGCCCGGTGTCATCCGCGTCTCCTTGGAGAGCGATGAGGACGACGTGCTCATCACCGTGGCTGACGAAGGAAAGGGAATCCCGCCGGAACACCTGCCCAACATCTTTCGTCCCTTCTTCACCACCAAGGGGCACGGCACTGGATTGGGACTCTCGCTCGCCCGTCGCATGGTGGAGGCGCACGGCGGCCACATCGACGTCACCAGCGTGGTGGGCAAAGGGACCGAATTCCAGGTCCGATTACCGATTGCACGTCTCCAGGCGGAAGCGTCCTAGAAGCATCAGCGAGACACATTATTGGACCGCGAATTGCGCTCGACGTGGCGATGAGCCTAGGCCAGCGCTGAGGTGCAGAACGCGCACCGCCGGGCCTCGATCGGGACATCACTCTGGCACTCCGGGCACTTCTTCTTGTCGGGCAGGGCCTGCTTCTCGAAACGCTTCATCAAATGATTGACCGGCAAAACCACAAAGTAATACACGGCCGCGGCGATCAGCAGAAATGAGATAAGCGCATTGACGAAATCGCCATAAAGAAACTTCGCCCCATTGGCCTCGAAGTACATGCTCGAAAAGTCCGGCTTGCGGGCCACCGCAGCGATCACCGGAGTCAGCAAATCTTTCACGAATGCGCTGACCACCGTACCGAAAGCGGCGCCGATAACCACGCCCACCGCCAGATCGATTACATTGCCCCGCAGCACAAAATCGCGAAATCCTTTGAACATAGGCTCCTCCTAAGCATGTTTATCGCATTAGAACGCGATGGTGACTGCGATCCCGGGGCCGGGACGCGTGCGGTTATATAAGTAGTAGCCATCATCGGTGTAATCCAGATATACGTCGTCGGTGTCGTACCACGTTTCCGGCCACGTTTCCGGCCACGGGTCCATGAATGTGACCCAATAGCCGTCGTACTGGAAGCGCGGATATCCGCCTACGAAGACCAATGGCAGACCATAGATACGGAAGTAGTGGTCCCTCCCGAAGTAGCGATTGAAGCGGTCTTGAGGCACACGGTAGCCGTTATAGCCGCCGCGTTGGGCCCAAGTGCGGTGGTCGTTATTCCACGAACTGGCGCGCGACTGGGCGAAACCACTGTGCACCTGCCCTTTGTGCTGTGGGACGCCGCTGGGGTGGACGCCCCCATAGGTAGTCTTGCTGTTTGCCTGGACGCCTCCGTGATAGGCGCTGCCGTAGCTCTGTTGCGGTCTTCCCTGACTCTGCGCTGGTCGGTTGGCCTGATGCGGTTGCTGCGCGGGTTGCTGATGCTGTTGCTGATGCTGTGCGGGTTGCCCCTGTTGATGTTGCTGTCCCTGTTGCGATTTCCCCTGCCCCTTACCCGCTTGCTCGTGCTGTGCGTAGGCCGGGGCAGTGGTTCCAAGCAGCAAGAACACAATGGCTGTGCTGATAATGCTAGCTCGTTTCATTTATCTACACTCCTTTTTAGCCGCAAGCAGTCCGTTGACGCTTAGCGGGAATCTCCTTTTTGAGATCTGACTCGTTACCATAATACTGCTCGTGATCCGGGCCGAGACTGCACTCCCAACAAAAAACGGAGCAATGCCGTACCCTTTGGGGGATTGCCGCCTATCGACATTGTTCCGCGTCGATTCCTCCGTGCACCACAATGGTTAGAATCGAATCATGGATAGGGACAGGCTGTCAGCGAGTGTTAGCAGAATGGGGAGTCTCTGATGCGCGCCGGAACAGCCTCGCAGCCAACGCGGGGGTAGGCCGGCGCTTTACAAGGGCCACACCGGAAACGCAAGAGCAGAATGCCACCGCGATTCGTTAGCTGTTGATCAATCGCCGTTATACTCGTGATCGGCAGCACAGGCTCCCGCTGGCCGGATTACTTGTGAAACGGGCTCCCTTGAAAAGAGCCACAACTCATTGAAACAGGGCGATTACCCTGGGTAGCCTTTTCATGCTTGGTTGTGACGGGATACCGTCATGCTGAGCTGTTTGCGACATCTATCCACGGAAAGCCCAACGTCCCGATCGTTCGTCATCCGGGTGTGAGCACATCTCCGGTGCGCTGCCAACACAAGCCGGGAAAACACATTCCGAGCTGCCTGGCTCCTAGGATTATTGCTTTAATATCCAGCTTGCTATTTTTTCCATGGCGGCCGGAGACATGGTCTCTTCGATCTCGCCATACTCGCTAGGCAATCCGGTCTTGGCGGTCTGGAACAGATGATTCAAACCGGGCAGTTCGTCGGCTTCTGCGTGTTGGTTGCCGCCCTCTTCGAGAGCCTTTCGGATCGCAGGTAAATTCTGTTTCGGCGGGACCTGCACGTCCTTTTCGCCATTGATGGCGAGCACCGGACATTTCACTTTCCGCAGCGCCGGAGCGGGGTCATAGGCGATGAAGTAGCGGACCCACGGCGAAGTGAGTTGCTTGATCGTGGGACCGATTTGCGCCTCTGGAATCTTGCCTGCCAGCTTTTCTCGGAGGTCTTTCTCCAGAACAGCATTATCCTTTTCTTGTTTGACCAGGGTCACAACTTCGCGCTCCGCGGTAGCATTTTTCTCCGCCACGTCATGGCTCGCGCCACTGGCTTCGGAAATCAGTAGTACCTGCTCGACCAGGATCTCGTCGCCCGGCACGCCCGGCCCAGCCATCATCACGATGAACGCCACGTCGGCATTGCCGGCCGCCACCATGGGAGCGATGAGGCCGCCCTCGCTGTGGCCGATCAGTCCGATCTTATGAGCATCCGCCTCAGAGCGCGTCCTGAGATACTCGACTCCCGCTTCGGCGTCGGTCGCGAGGTCCGCGGTGGTGGCGTCGGCAAGGTTCCCGGTGGACTTCCCCACGCTACGGTCGTCCACCCGCAGCACAACGATGCCTTTACGGGTGAGGTAGTCCGCAAGCACGAGAAACAGTTTGTGGCCGAACAAGGTTACGTCTCGATCGTGGGCCCCCGATCCGGGAATCAACAGCACGGCGGGAAAAGGACCTTTCCCCGGCGGTATGGTCAGAGTACCCGCAAGCGTGACTCCCTGGGCCTTCTTGTTAACGTACGAGACGTCCTCTTCGCGGTACGGATATGGCTTAACCGGGTCCTGCGGCCGGTGGCGCTCCAATTCCGATACGTCCTTAATCCGCTTGAGTGCTAAGGGAAAGCTGCGGCCGTGTTGTGTCCATGTCCCGTCAATCGCCGCCAGGTCTGAGCTGATCTTACCCTCATACAAGATGTCTGCCTGCTTCATTTCGATCTTGAGTGACGAACCAACCCGCGTGATGGCAGTCATCGGAATCCCCGCCTGGCCCGTGTCGGGGCTATCGATCGTCCCGGTCAGGCCATCCGCGGTATTGAGGATGTGAAACACGACCCGCAGCTTCATACCATTAGCTTCGAGGGTACCCAGCCAGGCGCCATCAATATCGGAGGGCGGGCCGGGCCTGGGCTGGGCCTTCACAGCGTTGGTCGCACGCTTGAAATCAAGATCCAGGAACGCACCTCCTTGCGACCAGGAACCGGATATCTTCGTCCCATCCGGGCTGAGCTTACCTACGTATGAGCCCTGGACCTTGTCCACCTCGAATTTCAACTTCGAATTCTTGAGCGAGACAGAGCTGACGGGCAGGCCGAAAGCGCGCTGGTCAACGCTGTCCATGGTAGCCTTGAGGTTCCCGTCGTTGTCTTTGGTAATGTGGAGGATGATATGAAGCTGTGTCGTGCCGGCATTGAGCAAGCCCTGCCAATCACCGGCGATATCCTGGCTTTGCGCCATGCACACGGCAGAAAGAATCAAAGCGGCGATTGCGATTATCTTCTTGATGCTTCCCCTCCTGAATAGTGCATCCATGCATAGAGCCCGGTGCCCGTATGTTTGCGCTCGTTGCCTGTTATGGCCTCAGTAATCAATCAACAGAATTTTTGGGAAGCTCCCCACGCTGGCGACTATATACCTCTCCGAGGGTCCCATCTCATTTATTTCTTTCGTGGCTGGCTTCAGGGCACTGCCTGGGTCGGATAGTTGTTGATCGCGGTAGGGACACCAGTTGCCTGGTGCCCCCCGCACAGACCCGGACGGGCGCTCATTAGCGCATCCGGTTCTTATCTCGGATGAATCGCGGCCAAGCGTACCGCTTGTCCGCACACC
>JBEKNL010000036.1:0-36575 GCA_049522855.1 Candidatus Korobacteraceae bacterium | reverse complement strand
AGGTTCAGCTTCTCTGCTTCGTGCACGCTGGTTGTCAATCCTCAGCATGCCACTCGCTCCAGGCTCATCTTGTGTTGGAAACTGCCTCCTCCTTCAGGCTCATCTTGTATTGGAAAAGACTAACCATAGACACTGCCGGGGAAAGAAGTTATCCTATTCCAAGCTAAGGAGTGGAGAAATCATGCTTAGAAAATTCGCGAGAATCTCTTTATGGATGGTTCCCATCATATTTGTGGGTTTAACTGCGGCGTCGCTGTATGGCGCAGCGCAAACGTCGGACGAGAAAACGCCCGCCAAGCAGACTGTAACCGGTTGTCTTCAGAAAGGTCTTGAACCCGGAGGATTTTTTCTCATCGGCACCAACGACCAGCATTGGGAGCTTTATCAGAACAGCAAGGTCTCCCTTGCCGATCACGTCGGCCAGACGGTTGCCGTGAGTGGCATCCTTCCCAAGCGATCGGCAGCGCAAGAGGAAAAAAGCCAACCGTACGAAAAGAAGGAAGCCGGGGAGAGGAAGCACGGCGACTTTGAGGTCTCCAGCCTGACGGTGATAAGCCAGACTTGCAGCAAGTAAGGGAGTTTGGCAGGCGGCTGCCCCTCCCTCTTTCCTATCACCCCTACGAACGTGGGTGCACGATCCCCCTCGGCCGGGCTCCGGGGCAAGCTCTTTCGCGGGACATCTCAGCAGCCCCTTAAGCCCTTTCTGCTTCTGCCGATTTACCTCTCAGACTCCACCTTGGGGTGGATGGGAGGCTCCATGCGCTACATCCTTTGTGCGGCCCTGTTCTGTAGTTGGCTCGGCGCTCAAGACAACCCATCCCGGTCGCCCCTTTCCCCTCCTGGGGATGGGATTTTCTACGTCAACGGGATTGACTATCATTTCATCTCGTTAACGAACTACACCGTAGTCGTCGCAGCCCACTCCGTCGCCAATCGCAAGTTCCTCGGCGTGAAGGTGCGGATCCTGAACAACGGACAGCATTCGGTGACGGTGCGCCCGGAAGATGTGAGGGTCGAGGACGCGGTTGCGGGCCGCGATGTGGCGGCCATCTCGGGAACGGAACTCGCCAAGAGAATGCGCCGCCCCTATAACTGGTCGCGCTATGCGGTGAACGCCGCCGCCGGACCAGCGCCTCAGGCAGGCGACGACCTTGAAACGGTGGACCGTCAGCACAGCGATCTTATGCGTGCCATGCTGGTGGCCAGTCAGATGGACAACGCGCCGCCCGTCCTTTCTAGGCGGTCAATCACGGAGACGGATGGAGAGCCGGACTCGGGCATCGCGCCCCAGGCGATGCTCTCCGACGAGCTTTCCCACCTGCGCAGGAAGGAAGCCTCCCGGCCTGACGTACTTATGCAGCTTCAGCGGCAGATCTCGCCCGATTACGTGGAGCGAACGTCGTTCCTGGCCAACACCATTCCGCCGCAGGCCGATGTGGACGGCGTCTTCTATTACCCGATGGGCAAGCTGGCGCGCGCTCCCGCTGCCGCGAAGAAGGCGGCGAAATCCTGCATGGTGCGCGTGACCGTGCCCGTCGGCGAGGTGGAGTTTCAATTCATGCTGGCAGTGGAATGACTAGAAGCCGTCTCATAATCGTTTTGTATCAGGTTGTATCAGGGCACGGCTTCAGACGTGCCGTAACGGTCATCAACGACTTGGGGCTTCAGAGGCTGTGTCGCAACCCATATTGGTTTGCGGGAGTGGAAGGAATCACACAAAATTCCAGGAATATTCACTTGACACAAACTCTCAGCAGAAAAAAGTACAGCCCGCGAGGTGAGCCACGGGCTGTACTTGCCAGCAGGGAAATTCATCGGAGGTCCCCGGGAACGCGTCCCTCGGGGTATCTCTCCGAGAAATCCGTGCGGGTGACCAGATAGAGGGTCGGAGGCCAGTATCCACCAAAGATCGCTGTCTGTGAGAGGAACCGCGCCCTACCGTTGCCGCTAAACCATTATTTGCGTCCGTTGGCCGCGATTTGTTCCAAAAGGTGAATCATCACGTTAGTCTTGCGGATATAAACCGTAGGGAAATAGATCGCTAGCAACGCGAGCACTACCAGACAAGCACCAAGCACTAAAATGGATCCATACATGACGCCTCCAATCATGGTGTCGAAGAACCGAAGGGAGTTAGTTCAGAAGTGAGCATCACGCAGGCGACAGATCGCTGTCTATGACGGCGATCACCGTAAGGCGCACGAAGGTAACCAATAAATGATCGCTTGTATGTGACGATAGTCATGGATCTGCTTGACAGGCTGTGGTCTAATGACTGGTTTGTGTCAAGTGAATATTCCCGACTGAAAGTCGTGCCCTGATACGACTCAGAACGACTTGATGAGACGTTCTAGAGTCCGCCAGCGGTTGTTCCCGATGACCCAGTATAATGGTTCGCACCATGCGTAACCTTGTGACGTGTTGCGGCGTTGTGGTCTTCACATTGGCCGCCGCTTTCGCCGCGCATGGGCAGAGCTCCGCCGCGGACCAGCAGGGCGGGCTGGTCATCGCCGCACAGCCTCCCTCGAGCGCCATTGTGGGGCGCAGCTTCAGCTTTCCTTTGGCCGCAAGCGGCGGGGCCGCACCCTACTCGTGGCGTCTGGTTGACGGACAGCTTCCTCCGGGTCTTAAGCTGCACGCGCACCCCGGAGCGATCTCGGGTGTGCCGGCGACTGCGGGCGAGTATCGCTTTACGGTCGCAGTGGCCGACTCCAGCGCGCCTCGGTTACAGGTGCAGCGCGTCATGACCATCAGCGTGATTGCCGGGCTGACCATCGACTGGAAGCAATATCCAAACGTGCAGGGCGCCACTCTTTCCGGGTCCGTGGTGATCACAAATCAAACCGGGCAGGATTTTGATCTCACCGTGGTCGTGGTTGCGGTGAATGACATTGGCAGAGCGACCACTCTGGGATATCAACACTTCACGCTGGCCGGGGAGCAGCCCGGCCCGGTGATCCCGTTCAGTTCCTCTCCCGGATTAGGCACCTACGTGGTGCATGCCGATGCCATCGCCCATCATCCCGGCGGCCACCATGTTTACCGCGCTCGCAAACAAACGTCGCAGCCGTTGCCAATAACCCAGCATTAAAGTGGTGAAAACGGGTGTCTTACAGGGACGAGGCGAGGAAATGGCTTATCCCAATAGCGCAAAAAGTTGCACTTGGGGGTCCAGGGGCCTGAACCAACTGGGTTACTTTGCGTGACTTACCGCGTGCTGCTTTGGCAGGGGGATTGCTCTAGTACTGGCAGGTTTGGCCTACGCCACTTTGTACCCGGAGAGTCCCGGCTGCCAAGCCACACAAGCTCAGGCTGGGCTTTGGAGGAACTTAGGCTATGCAAAGCAAATGGTTTTCAGCGTTGCTGGTAATCGCGTGTGTCACTCTGTTGTCAGGCATTGGGTTCGCCAATGCTTGTCCATCGGGAACCATGGCGGACTATGTCGGCACAGGCTTCTCGTGCACAATCAACGACAAGACCTTTAGCAATTGGTTCTATCAGGGCACCGCAAATCCGCCAAGTTTTGCACTTCCGCCAGGCAGCGTAGGAGTCGCGCCTATGACCACTATGGGGAATGAGGGGTTCCGGTTTTCCGCGACTTGGGCCGTGTCAACCATCAGCGGCGTACTATCTATGGATTCTGACATAGATTATGGCGTTACCGTCAATCCGGGTGGCGCACCTATCACGGACGTCAGCCTTGCAATTGGTGGGTATAACTTTACTGGGACTGGTAATGTAGAGGTTGACGAAACCCTCTGTATAGGTGCCCTGTTTGGCTCGAATGGGTCTTGCAGCGGGACCCTGAGAAATATGAGCGTCTTCGATAATAGTAGCGGGCTGGTGGCCTTTAACGAAATCACTTTTGCGGGAGTAACCGAAGTCGGCGTCGAAAAGGACATATTGCTCGATGCTGGCACAGCTGGCGCTGCGGACCTTTCGCTGGTGCTTAACAATGTCTCCGGAACCACCCCTGAACCGGGCAGCATTCTGCTCTTCGGCTCCGGAGCCCTGGCTCTTGCCGGCGTGTTGCGCCGCAAACTGAAACACTAATTCCTTCCTGTCCCCCTGGGTTGTGAAGAGGCCGGAGCCAAAAGCTCCGGCCTTTGTTGCGTATATGGACTATGGATCGCGGCAGAAGAAATTCCAGCAGACCCTGGACCAGCAGCACCTCAACGGCTTCGTGGTCACGCATCCGGCCAACCTGCGCTACCTTTGCGGTTACACCGGTAGCCACGGGCTACTGCTCTTCCTCTCCGACCCATCCCGTGCAAAGACGGCGGCTACCGGATACTCCAAGTTCGCCGGACGCTTCACCTTTTTCACCGACGGCCGTTATAGCGAACAGGCGCGCGAGGAGGTCGCTGGCGCGCGGGTGGTCATCTCCAAAGGTCCGCTACTGCCCGACGCCGCCAGGCTCATAGGCCAGTTGGTTTCAGCCGCGATCGGCTTTGAGGCCGACTGCACCACGGTCGCCTCCGCGGAGCTTATGCGCGAGCTGGCGCATCGGCAAATTCGCTGGAGGCCGGCGGCCGGCCTCATCATGCGGCAGCGCATGATTAAGGACCCCGAGGAGCTGCAAGTCATCGCCGCAGCGGTCAAGCTTGGGGCCGCCGTGTACCAAGAAGCGCTGCAAAGCCTTCGCCCGGGAATTCGGGAGTCGGAAGTCGCGGGAAAGTTGGAATATGCTGCGCGGCAAGCGGGAGCCGATGGCATGTCGTTCGAGACCATCGTTGCGGCGGGAAAACGGGCGGCCTTGCCCCACGGCCGTGCCTCCCGTCAAGCCATACCCCGGCGTGGATTCGTGGTGGTGGATTCCGGTGTTATACTTCGGGGCTACTGTTCCGACATGACCCGCACCGTACATGTGGGCCGGGTCAGCCGGGAAGAGCGCCGGTGGTACGAAGCGGTGCTGGAAGCCCAGTTAGCGGCCATCGCAGAGGTAATTCCGGGCAAAACCGCGGGCCAAGTGGACGAAGCCGCTCGCCGGGCGCTCCGCAGGGCCAAGCTTGACCGCTATTTTATCCATTCGACGGGGCACGGAGTAGGCTTGGAGATCCACGAGCCGCCGCGTCTGGGCAAAGGGCAGGCAGAGCGGCTGGAGCCGGGCATGGTGATTACCATCGAGCCCGGAATTTATGTGCCGGGTAAGGGCGGCATCCGAATCGAAGACATGGTGGTGGTCACGGACCGGGGGTGCCGGGTGCTGACCCCGGTCAGCAAGGAACTGGTTGAGATTTAGGGCCCGTTCTGGGCGTATATGCCGGATACACCAGCTCTGGAACTGCTCTAAAAGAAAGAACATCTGTGCCGGATACCTCCCACTCACCGTCAGAGACAGCCGCAACGGCCACCAGCACCTCCTGGTCTGGTTGGGCGGCCCGCGTCTTCTCTCGCCCGGTTATGTGCATGTTTGTACTGGCAGCGGTGATCTTTCGATATTCTCCGCGAGGGTTTGCAGAGCCGGACATCTGGTGGCATCTGCGCAACGCCGCCTATCTTTTTCAACATCATTCGTTCCCCCAAGTGGACACGTATTCGTTTGGGGCGGCAGGGTCGCCACGGCTGAACTATGAATGGCTGTCAGAAATCGCCTTTCTATTAGGTTTCGATGCCGGGGGATTGCAAGCACTCCTAGCGGTATATTTCGCGGTGTTCACGCTGATCTATATCGGCGTTTATTACCGCTCATGCCGCGGTGGCGCAAGTTGCCTGAACGCTTCCCTTACCACGTTGCTGGCTATTTTGCTGGGAGTGGTGTCCATCGGCCCTCGCGTGCTGCTGTTTGGCTGGCTGTGCATGGTGGGGCTGTTGCTGGTGCTGGACCATTTTCAGCGGACCGGGAAAGGCCTTTGGCTCTTGCCGCCGTTGTTTGCCTTGTGGATCAACCTCCACGGCTCCTGGATCTTTGGTATGGCCGTGCTGGGGCTGACGATTGCTGCTGGCCTATTGGACGGGGAGTGGGGCCTGGTGGTGGCGCGGCGCTGGTCTCCGCAGGAGCTGAAAAAGCTCCTGCTTGCCTTGGCCGCGTCCCTGGCCGCGCTCTTCGTCAACCCTTTCGGCTACACCCTGGTGCGCTACCCATTTGATTTTCTTTTTCGTCAGCAGACTAATATGCAGTACATCGCAGAGTGGCACTCCGTGGACTTTCAGAAAAGGAGTGGCCAGCTGGCCCTGATCATGATCCTCGCCTTGCTGGCAACCACGTTGTTTTCCCGGCACAAGTGGAAGCTGGCTGAGGTGCTTCTGGTAGCGTTTGCTTTGGGGACCGCGCTGCCGCATGTGCGACTGCTTTTTTTCGCCGGCCTGATCGTGGCCCCCATGCTTGCGCCACGTCTGAAGCTGTTTCCGCCCTACCAGCGGGAACACGACCAACCCTGGCTCAATGCCGGCATCATGGCAGCCGTGGTTGGGGCGATGCTCTTTTTGTTTCCGTCAGCGGCATATCTACAGCGGAAGGTGGATGCAGAATTTCCCACGGCCGCGCTGCAATTCATGCAGCAGCAGCACCTTAATGGAAGGATCTTCAACGACTATCCGTGGGGCGGATACATGGAATGGTATGCGCCCGAGCTGAAGCCTCTTATTGATACGCGCACGGATATCTTCATCTACAACGGAGTTTTTGACGACTATCTCAGAGTTACAGCCAATGATCATCCGTTCCAGATTCTGGACAAATACAGAATTGACTATGTCTTGTTGTCGCCGCAAAGGCCGCTGACCTACCTTCTGGAGCACTCCGGGTCATGGCGTCCGATTTACACCGACAAGGTTGCGACTCTGCTCGAGCGCGTGCCATGAAGCGATGCAACGGCAAAGGCGCCAGAGGCACAATCGTACGAAGGCTTTACTGATTAAGTTAAGATAAAAGCCGGAGTCTCTGCCGGCCGAATGGAAGACGATGAACCAGAAAGAAATCAAGGAACTAATCGAGTTCTTAGTGGAGAAGGACATCGCCGAGTTCGAGCTGCAGCGCGGCGATATGAAACTGCTCATCAAGCGGGGCGCAAGCGCTCCGCCGGCGCAGGTGGTGCAGGTCGCGCCGGGGATGGTCCCGGGGCATGCGGTTGCGGTTGCGAGCGCGCCCCCATCTTCCCCTCCATCGCCAACTTCGTCAACTGCCGACAGCGGGGGGCCGGCGAGCGGGGCAGCCCCGGCGCCGCCCGTCGCGGCGGCTGAAGCGGATTTGTTTATTCTGAAGTCGCCGATTGTCGGGACGTTCTATGAAGCTCCCTCGCCCGGCGCTCCGCCCTTCGTCAAACTTGGCGATGCGGTGAAGGAGGGCCAGGTGCTGTGCATCATCGAAGCGATGAAGCTGATGAACGAGATTGAGGCGGACGTGTCGGGCGTGATCGTCAAAATGTTTGTCTCCAATGCAAGCCCGGTGGAATATGGAATGCCGCTGTTCGGGATTAGGAGAGCGTAGGAACGCCGCTGAAGAGGCCGCTGAAAACAGTTTGTTGCAAAGAAAAGAAACCGCAGATCCTTCGCGGGCTGAAGCCCGCTCAGGATGACAAATAAGGGGCTGTGCAACGGCGTGGCTGAAGCCACGCCCCTTCAAGGCACAGCCCACGGTAGATTCCCAGGCAAAGGCCCGCACCACTTATTTCATGTTTAAGAAGATCCTAATTGCGAACCGAGGGGAAATCGCCCTGCGGGTGATTTGCGCCTGCAAGGAGTTGGGCATCAAGGCGGTCGCTATTTACAGCGAGGCCGACCGTAACTCGCTGCATGTGAAGTTCGCCGACGAAGCCATCTGCATCGGTCCGCCGCGCCTCCACGAAAGCTACCTCAACATTCCGGCGGTGATCAGCGCGGCTGAAATCGCCAACGTTGAGGCCATCCATCCCGGCTACGGCCTGCTCAGCGAGAATGCCAACTTCGCCGAGGTCTGCCGGGACTGCGGAATCAAATTTATCGGGCCGCCGCCTGAGGTCACACGGCTGATGGGCGAAAAAGAAAAGGCGCGCGCCACCATGAAGAAGGAAGGCGTGCCCATTCTGCCGGGCTCGGACGGCATCATCGCCACCGCCGACGAAGCCCTGGAGTGGGCGCGCAGCGTGGGATTTCCCTTGATCGTGAAAGCCTCGGCGGGCGGCGGCGGACGCGGCATGCGCATCATCCGCAGCGAAGACGAATTGCCCAACCTGTTTCACGCCGCGCAATCGGAGGCGGCGGCGGCCTTCGGCAACGGCAATCTCTACATGGAGCGGTTCATCGAGCGGCCGCGCCATATCGAGTTCCAGGTGCTGGCCGACGAGCACGGCAATGTAATGAGCCTGGGCGAGCGCGAGTGCAGCATTCAGCGCCGCCATCAAAAGCTGGTGGAAGAGGCGCCGTCGGTGAAAGTCACCCCCGAGTTGCGCGAACGCATTGGCGGCATCCTGGTAAAGACCCTGAGCAGCATCGGCTACATGAATGCCGGGACGGTCGAATTTCTGATGGACGAAGACGGCAGCCTCTCCTTCATCGAGATGAATACCAGGATTCAGGTGGAGCATCCGGTCACCGAGATGACCACTGACGTTGACCTGGTGAAGGCGCAGATCCTGATTGCCGCGGGCGAGAAGCTCAGCAGCGTGATCAATTACCCAGTGGCGTTCCGCGGGCACGCCATCGAGTGCCGCATCAATGCCGAGCATCCCGAGCGCTTCACTCCGTCGGCGGGAAAGATCACCGCCTTCAACATTCCCGGAGGCACCGGGGTGCGGGTGGACACCGCGGCCTATGCGGAGGGCGTCATTCCGCCGTACTATGATTCCTTGATCGCCAAGCTGGTGGTGCGGGGACGGGACCGCGCCGAAGCCATCTCGCGCATGTCGCGGGCCCTGGATATGTTCGTGGTCGAGGGCATTTACACCAGCATTCCGCTGCACCGCCGCATCATGGCCGACCCCGATTTCCGTGCCGGCAACTTTGATACCAGTTTCATGGAGCGCTTGCTCAACCAATCTAAGGAGTCCGCGACGTGATCGCCCGTCATGCCTGAGCCTGTTCGCTTGCCCAAGTTGTACGCCATCCTCGACGTCGCCTGTTTCGCGCCGCCGCTGCGCACTACCGCTTCCATCGCCGACTATGCCCGTGAGCTCGCGGCCGGCGGCGTGACTTGGCTGCAGTATCGCAACAAGGTAGGCCATACCCGCGAGATGCTCAGCCACGCCCGCGAACTTCGCCGCGTTTTGGGCAACGGCGTGACCCTGATCATGAACGATCGCGCCGACATCTGCATCGCTGCCGGTTACGAGGGCGTACATGTTGGGCAAGACGACTTGTCGGCGGAAGGCGCGCGCACCGTGATCGGGCCCAGCCGTATTCTGGGCGTCTCCACTCACAACCTCGAGCAGTTGCAGGAGGCCAATGCCGGTCCGGCAGACTACATCGCCTATGGCCCGGTCTTTGCTACCCTCTCGAAACGGCACCCCGACGCCCTCGTCGGCTTGGACGGGATTCGCGCCGCGCGGGCTGCAACCAGGAAGCCCCTGGTGGCGATTGGGGGCATCACTCGTGCCAACGCGCGCTCGGTCCTGGATGCGGGCGCCGACTCGGTAGCCGTCATCTCTGATCTTCTGAGTTCCCCGACCAAAGTTGCTGAGGAATTCTTGCGCCTCATGGTGTAAATTCTTGCGAGCGTCCCCTCCGTCAACACGAGGTCCCTTGGCTACAGAAACGAAGACCGTAGCAATCGCCGGCGAAAACGAATGGATTAAAGGCCTCGGCCTGACCAGCGCCACCACCCTGGTCATGGGTTCCATGATCGGCTCCGGCATCTTCATCGTCTCGGCGGAGATCGCGCGGCTGGTCGATTCGCCGGCGCTGCTCATCGCCGCCTGGGTGGTGACCGGATTCATGACCATCACCGGCGCGCTGGCCTACGGAGAGCTGGCGGCCATGATGCCGCACGCCGGAGGCCAGTATGTTTACCTGCGCGAATCGCTGGGCCCGCTGTGGGGATTTCTCTACGGCTGGACCCTGTTCCTCGTCATCCAAACCGGAACCATTGCCGCGGTTGGAGTGGCCTTCGGCAAGTTCCTGGGCGTGTTCTTTCCTTCGATCTCTTCGACGCATTGGATTTGGCACATAGCGCACGTGCCGCCCATTCCCATCGGCCCGATGGTGCTGGGCAACATGGATGTCGGCTTGAACACGCAGAACCTGATGGCCGTCCTGATCGTGATCTTCCTTTCGGTACTGAACATCTTCGGCGTGAAGACCGGCGCCGCGGTGCAGAACGTGTTTACTTTCGCCAAGACCGCGGCGCTGCTGGGTCTTGTGCTGTTTGGTGTTTTCGTAGGACGCAACGCCTCGGCGATAGCCGCTAACTTTGGCGCGAACTTCTGGCGCAATGCCGGATGGGGCGCGCTGCATCCCGTGCAGGTCGGTGTGGGAGGCCCCATCGCACTGGTGGGGACCATCACTATTATTGCGGTGGCGCAGGTGGGCTCACTGTTCTCGGCCGACGCGTGGAACAACGTTACCTTCACCGCCGGCGAAGTCCGCAATCCGCAGCGCAACTTGCCGCTGGCGCTGGCGCTGGGAACGGGCGCAGTCATCCTGCTCTATGTGCTGGCCAACTTCGTGTACCTGAGCGTGCTGCCGCTGGCCGGCATCCAACACGCCTCAGAGGACCGCGTTGCAACTGCCGTGGTGCAGCAGATCTTCGGAGCGGGTGGGGCGCAGATCATGGCCATCGCCATCCTGATCTCAACCTTTGGCTGCAACAACGGACTGATCCTGGCGGGCGCCCGCGTGTACTACGCCATGGCGAAGAATGGGCTGTTCTTCCGCAGCGCGGGACGGCTGCATCCCAAGTACCACACGCCGGCACACTCGCTGCTGATGCAGTGCGTCTGGACTTGCATTCTGTGTATCTCGGGCAGCTATGGACAGCTACTCGACTACATCATTTTTGCCGTGCTGGTGTTCTACATCCTGACCATCGGGGGCCTGTTTGTGCTGCGAGTGAAGCGTCCGGACGAGCCCCGCCCCTATCGCGCCATCGGATATCCCGTGCTGCCCGCAATGTATATTTTGATGGCCGTGTTTATTGATGTAGTCTTGTTGCGCTACAAACCGCAATACACGTGGCCGGGCCTGATCATTGTTCTAGTGGGTATTCCCGTGTATTTCCTGTGGTCGAAGCGCAACCCGCAAGAGAATACGCAATCCTGAGCACCAAAAAGCTGAGAAGAGGCAAAGCTGAATGGCCAATCTGCTGAAATGCAAGCCCCTCGACATGCTGATGAATGAAGCAGCCGAGACCGGGGAACACAGCCTGAAACGGGCGCTCGGCCCGGTGAACCTTATTACTCTGGGAATCGGCGCCATCATCGGCGCGGGAATTTTCGTGCTCACCGGATCGGCGGCGGCGCAGTACGCCGGGCCAGCCATCGTGCTGTCCTTCATTCTGGCCGGATCAGGCTGCGTCTTCGCCGGGCTGTGTTATTCCGAATTCGCTTCGCTGATTCCCATTGCCGGTTCGGCTTACACCTACGGCTATGCTACCCTGGGCGAAATCTTTGCCTGGATCATCGGCTGGGACCTCATTCTGGAATACGCGTTCGGCGCGGCCACCGTGGCCTCCGGCTGGAGCGGATACTTCGTCAGCTTTCTTCAGGACTTCGGGATTCGCATTCCTCCGCAGTTGACCGCGACCCCGTACACCCATGTCGGCAACCACTGGATACCCAACATTCTGGTGCTGTATCAAGGCCGCTGGGAGCTGCTGACCACCATGGCGCCGATGCTGAAACAGAATGGCGTGGATGCATCGACGTTGCCGCAGGTGCAGGGCGTGTTCAACCTGGTGGCATTTCTGATCATCGGCGTCATCACCACCATTCTGGTGATCGGCATCAAGGAGTCGGCCAACTTCAACTCGGGCATCGTGATGATCAAGGTCACCATCGTGCTCATCTTCATCGCCATTGCGGGTGCGTTCGTGCTTAAGCATCCGGCGCTGGCCGCCGCCAACTGGCATCCCTTCATTCCTCCCAACCAGGGAGCATTTGGCGAGTATGGGTGGTCGGGGATCGCGCGCGCTGCCGGTGTCATCTTCTTCGCCTACATCGGATTCGACGCCGTCTCGACCGCCGCGCAGGAAGCCAAAAACCCGCAGAAGGACATGCCCATCGGCATCCTGGGATCGCTGGTGATCTGCACCGTTCTCTACATTCTGGTCTCCGGCCTGCTGACCGGAATGGTTCCCTACTCGGCCCTGAACGTGGCCGACCCGGTTGCGGTCGGCATTGACGCCACCGGCGTCCGCTGGGGCTCGATTCTGGTGAAGTTGGGCGCCATTGCCGGCCTGGGCAGCGTGATGCTGGTCATGCTGCTGGGCCAGTCCCGCGTGTTCTTCTCCATGTCGCGCGACGGGCTGCTGCCGGAGTGGGCGGGCGCGGTGCATCCCAAGTTTCGCACCCCCTGGATCTCGTCGCTGACCGTCGGACTGTTCGTGGCCATCTTCGCCTCCCTGGTACCCATCGGGATTCTTGGCGAACTGGTGAGCATCGGAACCTTGCTGGCGTTCGTCATCGTATGCGCCGGTGTGTGGATTCTCCGGGTGCGCCGTCCGGAGCTGCATCGTCCCTTCAAGACGCCGTTGGTGCCGCTGGTCCCCATCCTGGGTATCGTGATTTCCTTCGCCTTGATGGCCAGCCTCCCGGGAGATACGTGGCTTCGTCTGATCGTCTGGCTGGCGATTGGAATGGCCATTTACTTCGGCTACGGGCGCCATCACAGCAAGGTGCAGAATACCGTCCCTGACAACGTGAAGGTAACGGGCGACTAAGCCGTTCCTTAAGGAGTGGGGCAAAGAAACGAGGCCATCCCGGCCTTGACCGTCCAGTTTGTAGGCGCCCGAGGCCTTCTCCCGGTGGAGAACGTTTTCGCTATGCCAGGGAAGGCCACTTGGTATATAGTTCAAAAATATTTTGGACCCCAGGAAAGAAATTCCATCTGCATGCAGGACCTCTACACACCGACACTTCCTTAAGCAGTTCTGGCTGTTTGGTTATGTTAAACACTATTGTTTGCATGCTGGGCAGCCAGGAGGATTGGCTGTGACGTTCTGCCGTTTGCGGTGACGTCTTGTTCGATAGTCCCACATTTATACGATGTGCGAGAAAGGAAGCGCCCGTGGCCTCAAACTCCCGTGAGATACAGGGACCTATAAAGCATCGGGAGGTCCTGAGTTCAATTATTGCGCTTGCCCTCGCGGCATTTTATCTTGCGACGACACTCTATATCGCATCCCATCGTCTCTTCTGGTTCGACGAGCTGTTCTCAATAGCGATCGCTCGGCTACCAAACTGGAAAAACATATGGCCGGCGCTCAGTCATGGTGCCGATTCCTTGCCCCCGATCTACTACATGCTGGTGAGGTTATTCGACGAGCTGTTTGGTCCCCATGAAATCGGCGCACGTATCCCGTCCGCGCTAGCGATGGTGGCCGGGTTGCTTTTGACATTCGACTGCGCCCGTCGTTTGACTGACGGACTACATGGACTGATCGCATTCTCCGTTCTGACGTGCTCGTTCTTGCCATATTTCGGTTATGAGGCACGCTCATACGCAATCTGCTTTATGTTGGCTGCATTGGCGCTGTGGTTGTGGGCCTGCACCAAAGCCGACAGCCGATGGTCCGCCGCGCTATTCGGCACCGTACTCTTTTTAGCTGTGACGATGCATTACTATTCTGTACTGTTGATGCTGCCTTATCTAATCTGGGAACTCCTTTGCTGGAATCGGCGGCACGTTCCCCGCGTAAAGGTATTTGCCGGAGTCGCGGGAGTTGTCATTCCGGCCGCGCTGCTATCGCCAGTCATACTGGGGTACGCGCGTCAGTTTTCTCCGGTGGGAAACCTATCGTTTCACGCACTTGAAAAAGTATTTGGTGAATTGTTTTTAGAACAAGGCCTCTTCTTGTTGTCGATTGTAGTGGTTTGGATCGTAGTTTCCGAAAACCGTGGCAAGGGAGCCTACGTAGACGCGATGCAATCGGGCGAGTCTGTGGGCTGGCTATCCTTCTGCATACCACTGGCAGGATTCGCTCTCGCGAGGGTAGCAACACACGCCTTTGCTACACGCTATTTCATCGGCGTCCTTCCGGGCGCTGCCGTGGCGTTTTCGTGCTGGTTTTGGCGACATTTCCGCAACGCTAGGCTCGTCTCAATTGGGACATTTCTGCTTTTGGCAACGTGGGGGGGCGACTCAGGTCGCTAGAACGAGGCATCCGGCTTCGTTTGAACAAACCGGACAGCAAACTATCACTGCATGGTTCCTGACACTGGAAGGCCCTATAAGGCGCGACGGCAAGCAGTTTATGTTATTTTCTAACGATATCATTTACATGAATGCCCAATATTATTCTAGTCATCCTGAACAATGCGCCCTATTACTGGACGCGAATACCGGGAGGGGGGCGCCCGATGCCCAGGCCCAGGCTGATGTCCTGCATTGGGAGTTCAACTTGAGCCGATATTATCCATTGCACTATTGGGACTGGAACGACCTCAGAAAACACGCGGACGACACGGCTTTGATCGACCCGTCGCCCGCCGTCGTGGACGCCATGAAGCAGGCAGGTTTCACCCCCGTGATCCGATACTCGAGACCGCTTACGGTCGTCTATCTTCATTTACCCTCCTCGTAGGAATGAGCTCAGCCGGGATTGCGCGTCGCCGGGCCATCGTTGGAAGGCTCGCGCCCCCGCAGGAAATGGTGCTTGTAATATTAAGGACATGATTCGCCGCCTGTCGCCAACCCGAGGACGGGCGTTTTTGTTGCGCTGCGCGCCGCAAGGCCGCACAATGGCTGCTGTGAAGGCCCTGTTCAATCTGAAGGTCCTCTTCCTGGCGCTGCTGGCTTTGATCTTCATCGGCGTTGCCGGCTTCCATTTCATCGAAGGCTGGCCATGGTTCGACGGCTTCTACATGGTGCTGACCACCATCACTACCATCGGATACGGCGAGATCCATCCCCTCTCGCATATGGGCCGCGTCTTCAACACGTTCATCATTGTCGCCGGGGTTGGCCTGGTGCTGCTGTTCTTCGGGGCCGCGACCCAGGCTTTGCTAGAATTCGAGCTGCAATCGGTATTCGGCAGGAGACGCATGGACCGCGAGATCAGCCGATTGTCGGACCACTACATCATCTGCGGCGCCGGACGCGTGGGCCGCAGCGTGGCGCGCGAACTGGCGCGCAAGCCCTTGCCTTTTGTGATTGTCGACAGCGACCAGGCCAAGCTGGCGCGCTACTCCGACAAAGGCTGGCTTACGGTGGTGGGCGACGCCACCCAGGAGCAGGTTCTGCGCGAGCTCCACATCGAGAGCGCCCGCGGGCTGGTTGCCGCCACCACCACCGACGCCACCAACATCTACATCATCCTGACCGCGCGCGGCTTGAATCCCAAGCTCAACATCATTGCCCGCGCCAGCGAAGAAGATGCCGAGAAGCACTTGCTCACCGCCGGCGCCAATCACGTAGTCTCGCCCTACAACTTCGCCGGGTATCGCATCGCGCAGACCTTCATGCGCCCGCACGTGGTCGATTTCTTCGACACCGCCATGAACCGGCACAAGCCGCTGGAGATCGAAGAAGTGCAGGTGCAGGCGGGCTCGCGCTTCGTGGGCGCATCCCTTGAAGCTTCGCGCATCCGTCAAGAGATGGGCGTCATCGTGCTCGCCATCAAGGGCGAAGGCTCGATGCGCTTCAATCCCGCGCCCGAAGAGGTCATCCACTCCGGCGACCATCTCATCGCCATGGGCGAGCCCGAGGGTCTGCGCCGGCTGGAAGACTTCGCCACGGAGCGCGCATGAAAGTCACCACCGCCGACGAGATGCGCGAGATCGATCGCATCACCACCACGCGCTTCGGAGTGCAATCCATCACCTTGATGGAGAACGCCGGGTCCGCGGTGGCGCAATTCATCCTGGAGCACTATCGCCATGCCAACCGCATCGCCGTAATTTGCGGCAAAGGCAACAATGGCGGCGATGGATTCGTGGTGGCGCGCAAACTGCACCGCGCCGGACGAGTGGTTGAAGTGCTGCTGCTGGCCGCTCCCGCCGAGTTGCACGGCGACGCTCTCGCCATGTTCGAGCGGCTGCCGCTGCGTCCTACCGTGCTGCGCAACTCTCAGGAATTGCAGGCGGAGTGGTCGCGCAGCCTGGCGAATTGCGACCTGCTGGTGGACGCCGTACTCGGCACCGGATTTCACCCGCCGGTGAAGGGCTTCTATGCCGATGCCATTGCGGCGATGAACGATAGCGGCAAGCCGATGGTCGCGGTGGATATTCCCTCGGGCGCCGATTCCGATTCGACGTCGGCGCAGAAAGACAAGCACATCGCGCGCGCCGATGCGATCGTCACTTTTACCGCGCCTCGCCCGGCGCATGTCTTCGGCAATCTGACGCGCGGGCCTATCGTGGTTGCGCCGATCGGATCGCCGCCGGAAGCCATCGTCAGCAAGCTGGCGCTCGAGCTCACCACCCCGCGCGACTTCGCCGCGTTGCTGGCGCCTCGTCCTGCCGACAGCAACAAGGGCATGTACGGTCATGTTCTGATCGTGGGCGGATCGCTGGGCAAATCGGGAGCCGCCGCCATGGCAGGCATGTCGGCGTTGCGGGCCGGAGCAGGGCTCAGCACCGTCGCCACGCCCGCGCGCGTGCTCGCCAGCGTCGCCGCATTCGCGGCCGAGCTGATGACCGAGCCCCTGGCCGAAACCGAGAGCGGCGGCATCGCGATGGCGGCCATCGAGAGCGGCCGTTTCCAGAAGCTGGCGAAGACGATGACCGTGGTGGCGATCGGTCCAGGCATTGGCCGCGATCCTGAAACCGTGCAGTTCGTCCACCAAGCTGTGCACCAGACCAAAGTGCCGATGGTGATCGATGCCGATGGACTCAACGCCTTCGCCGGCCACACCGAGCTGCTCGACGGCCGCGAGCGTCCGCTGGTGCTGACGCCGCATCCCGGAGAAATGTCGCGACTGGCCGGCATCGGGATCAAAGCCGTACAGGCCGACCGGCTCAACGTGGCGCGCAGTTTCGTGCGCGAGCATCATCTCGTGCTGGTGCTGAAAGGCAACCGCACCATCATCGCGCTGCCAGATGGAACCGCGTGGGTCAATCCAACGGGCAATCCCGGCATGGCAACCGGCGGCACGGGCGACATCCTGACCGGCATGACCGCGGGGGTGATGGGACAGATGCCGAACAACATTGCGCTGGCCGCTGTCGCCGCGGTGTATCTGCACGGACTGGCCGGGGACGTGGCTGCGGAAACCATGGGCGAACATTCGCTGGTCGCCACCGACCTGCTCGCAGCTCTGCCGGAAGCGTTCCGCCGCGCCGCGCGCTGGGCGAAGGAGAGCACGATTCGCATCGGGGGATGACGAGCGTGCAGGTCGCTTTTCGCCTTTCGCTGTTCGCTCTTCGCTTCGCTCTGGCCGCCAAACCATCCTGCTAAAATTGCCCTTCGTTCCGCGATGAACACCCACGAGCACATCACGCACTCGGCCGAAGAGACCATGGCGCTGGGCCGCAAACTGGCGCCCACGCTGAAGGCGGCGCACATGGTCATCTTGCGCGGCGATCTCGGCACCGGCAAGACCACGCTGGTAAAAGGCATCGCCGAAGGTCTCAACGCGGCTTCGCAGGACGATGTCACCAGCCCCACGTTCACCCTCATTCACGAGTATCGCGGACCCGAGGTGAACCTGTTCCACGTCGATCTCTACCGCATCGACACGCCGCGCGAGCTGGACACGCTTGGTCTCGACGAACTCTTCGCCGAGCCCGGCAACCTGGTGCTGCTGGAGTGGGGAGAAAAGTTCCCCCGCTTCGAGAAGGAGCGCGACGTGGAAATCTGCTTCGAGCGCCAAGGCGACCAGGAGCGGAAAATTGTAGTGAAGAGGAAGTAGAAGCAGTCAGTAGCCAGTAGCCAGTAGCCAGTAGTCAGCATTCAGCCGGCGCAATTCTGGCAGTCGGGGCTACGTTTATTTCGTCACTGCGCGGCTCGGATACACGAGGTGACTACGCCCGGCGCCGTTTGCCATCTACCTTGGCCGTCTGGGTACTACTCATGGCGTGTCTCAGAAGCAGATTCGCCTTGGTCTGGTAACCGGGTCCGTAACTCTTCAGCCACTCGACCCCGTCGGCGTCCATCGCCTGCGCGATCTCGAACCGGCTCCGCCCAGCATCCGCTACGAACACCCCGCGCCCGGCAATCTGCTCCACCTGGATATCAAGATGCTGGGCCGCTTCCGCGCCGTCGCCTTTCGTCCCGATGGCCGTCGTCGCGGCGTCAGCCCGGGCGCCGGCTGGGCACACGTGCACGTCGCCATCGACGACCACTCGCGCCTCGCCTTCGCCCACATCCTGCCCGACCAGACCGCCGCCTCCGCCATCACCTTCCTGCACGCCGCCCTGAACTATTACGCTCAGCTCGGCATCCGGGTGCGACGCTTGCTCACCGACAACGGCTACTGCTACCGCTCCCGCGCCTTTGCCGCCGCCTGTCGCCAACTCCAACTGCGCCACTACTTTACCCGTCCCTACACCCCACGCACCAGCGGCAAGGCCGAGCGCTTCATCCAGACTGCTCTGCGCCAGTGGGCCTATGCTCATGCTTATTCCCACTCCGATCTGCGCGATGCCCTACTGCCACGCTGGCTCCATTACTACAACTGGCATCGCCCTCATGCTAGTCTGAACCACGCTCCGCCCATCAGCCGCTCCGGCTTAGATGGGAACAACCTATTGAGACACCACAGCTAGCATAAATTCCGCCCCTGCGGGGCTGGATTCTCGACTGACAAACGCCGCTGGCAAATACGAAGGTTCCTTCTCACGGCGGTATGGTTGACCTGAAACTCGAAACTTGAAACTCGAAACTGGAAACTGGAAACTGACAACTGGCAACTGCTTTTCAAAACCCCATAATGTTATATCCGCAATCCACGTAGATGGTTTCGCCGGTGATGCCGGTGGCGGCGTCGCTGGCGAGGAAGACGGCGGTCGCGGCGACCTCGTTCACGTCCACGTTGCGTTGCAGGGGAGCGCGCTCGGCTTGGGCGCCCAGCATGTCGCCGAAGCCGGAGATGCCGCGCGCGGCCAGCGTCTTGATCGGTCCGGCGGAGATGGCGTTCACGCGAATCCTGTCCTTGCCCAGATCGTAGGCCAGGTAGCGGACGCTGGCCTCCAGCGCGGCTTTGGCCACGCCCATCACGTTGTATCGGGGCACGACTTTTTCCGCGCCGTAATAGGTGAGGGTCATGATGCTGCCGCCCTCGGTCATCAGCGGACGGGCGGCGCGGGCCATCGCCACCAGCGAATAGACGCTGATGTCGAGCGCGATGCGGAAGCCCTCGCGGCTGGTGCCGGCGAACTCGCCCTTCAGCTCTTCGGCGGGCGCAAACGCGATGCTGTGCACCAGCGCGTCGAGTTTGCCGTAGCGCGACTTCAGTTGCTCGAACAGTTGCGCGATCTCTTCGTCGCGGCTGACGTCGCACTGAAAGGCCTGCGAATTGGGCAGGACCGCGATCAGCTCATCGGCCTCCTGCTTCAGGCGCTCGTTCTGGTAGGTGATGGCCAGTTGCGCTCCGGCCTGCTGCATCTGCTGGGCAATGGCCCAGGCAATGCTGCGCTTGTTGGCCACGCCAAACACCACCACCGTACGGCCTTCTAAACAATTCGACATTCGATGCCATTCCTCCGCGCACAATAACGCCAAATGGTTGAGGATATCAGCCACGGCGCGAGATGTCTCGCGCTGAGGCAAGTAGGCCTGCGGCGTTAAAAAGCCTCTCCAGAGCCGGATTTTCTGCTCCTGCGGCCCCAAATTCCGCTTCCCATCGGCTTGACATTCGGAATATACTCGCTTGCGCCCCACGCTCCCCAGGGCTGGGCTCGCCCCAGGGAACCGGAGAGAAGTCGCGGCTTGCGAATTCACCGGCGTCGGAGAGCCAGAGTATGGCTCCGTCGAGCACCCGCAGAGTAAGGCTCGCCGGGGCACGACCTTCAAGGGAGGGCACTATGGCGACCATCCGGGACCTGTTGAGCAATCGCACCATTTACTACGTCCAGCCTGACCAGACCGTCTTTGAGGCCGCCCAATATATGTCGCAGTGCAACGTGGGCGCAGTTCCGGTCCTCGACGGCACGCAACTGGTCGGCATCTTCTCCGAACGGGACCTGATGGTGCGTGTGGTAACCGAGGGGCGCAGTCCGCTGTTCACCTATATTGCCGAGGTGATGACCACCGACCTGCACGCGGTGGCGCCCAGCACCAGTTCGGAAGCAGCCATGTGCCTGATGCAGATGCACGGCATTCGACATTTGCCGGTGTGCGACGGCCCCATGCTGGTCGGCTTTCTCTCGCTGCGCGATCTGCTGCGCTGCCATCTCGACGAGAAATCCGTTGAAGCCGACTCGATGCGCGCCTATATTCAGACGTACTCGAGCTGAGAGTAAGATTATAAAAGCCCTCGAAGGCGGTGCTACGCTTGCCTGTGAACCTGCCCGGCCTGGTCGAACATCTCCGCAAGATCGCCGGACGCGATGCCGTCCTGGACCGTCCCGAAGACCTCATGCTATATGAGTATGACGCTGGTATCCGCAAGAGCACGCCCGGCGCGGTTGTCTTCCCGCAGAATACGGAGCAGGTTTCCCAAATCATGCGGCTAGCCACGGCCCTTAACGTTGCCGTGGTGGCGCGTGGCGCGGGCACCGGACTCAGTGGCGGCGCGATTCCGCAAGAGGGCGGCCTGGTAATCGCCTTCTCGCGGATGAACCGCATCCTCGAGGTCGACGTCGAGAACCAGCGCGCGACGGTGCGGCCGGGCGTGGTCAATCTGCAACTCTCCGAGCACGTGTCGCACCTGGGGCTATACTTCGCGCCCGATCCCTCCAGCCAGAAAGCTTGCACCATCGGCGGCAACGTCGCGGAAAACTCGGGCGGGCCACACACCCTGCTGCATGGCGTGACGGTGAACCACGTCACCGGAGTCGAGGTTGTGCTGCCTAGCGGCGAGATCGTGCATTTCGGCGGCAAGGCTGCCGAGTCCTACGGCTACGACATGACCGGCTTCATGGTGGGGTCGGAAGGGACGGTCGGCATCGTCACTGCGATTACGGTGAAGTTGTTGCGCAAGCCGGAAAAGATTGCCACCTTGCTCGGCGTCTTCGAGTCGGTGGACGACGCGGCGCTTACGGTTTCTGCCATTACCGCTGCGGGCATTACTCCCGCCGCGCTGGAGATGCTGGACGGATGGACCCTGCGCACCGTGGAAGCGTTCTGCCATGCCGGCTACCCGCTGGATGCGGGTGCAGTCCTGCTGATCGAATTGGAAGGACTGCGCGAAGCGGTGGAAGAGCAGGCAGTCGCGGTGACGGAGGTGTGTTTGGCTCAGAAGGCGCGCGAGGTGCGGCGCGCCAAGGACGAAGAGGAGCGCGCCCTGCTGTGGAAGGGACGCAAGATGGCTTTCGCGGCGCTGGGCCGGGTAACACCGTCGTACTACACCCAGGACGGCGTGGTACCGCGCAGCCAGATACCCGCGGTGATGCGACACATCGGTAACGTCGCCAAGAAATACGATCTGACTATCGGCAACATTTTCCACGCGGGAGACGGCAATCTTCATCCTCTGATCCTCTTCGATATGCGTAACGCGGAGCAGTTCGAGCGCGTCCTGTCGGCGAGCACCGAGATCCTCGAGTTTTGCATTCAATGCGGCGGCTCCATCACCGGGGAGCACGGCGTCGGGATGGAAAAGCGCGACTTGATGTCGCGGCTGTTCACCGAGGAAGATCTTGACGTAATGATCAGCTTGCGCAACGCCTTCAACGGCAGGGACATACTGAACCCGCAGAAAATCTTTCCCACCCCGCGCATGTGCCGCGAAATCACCGGCCCCAGCCAGAACCCGGTGCTAATGCAGGAGGGACTGTGAGCACCGCGACCATGACCACCCGTTTTGCGGCCGACCTCCGCGCCATTTGCGGAGCGGAGCATGTCACGGAAGATCTGGCGGCGCTACAGGCGTGGAACATTCTGGGCGTTGCTCCGGCACTTGCGGTCACCCCGGCTTCCGCCGATGAGGTGGCCAGCATCTTGCGGTTCGCCAATGAGCATGGCCTGAGTGTGGTCCCCGCCGGAGGATTAACCCAGCAGCAAGTTGGAAATCTGCCACCACAGATCGACGTTCTGCTTTTCACCACGCGCCTCACCGCAGTGGAGCATTACGATGTCGGCGATCTGACGGTTGGCATCGGAGCGGGTTGCACGGTTGCGCAACTGTCAGCGATGGTCGCCGAGAACGGCCTATTCTTTGCCGGCGACCCCGCGCAGCCGGAGCGGTGCACCATCGGTGGACTGCTGGCCACAGGGCTGTATGGACCGCTGCGCCATGGCTATGGCGGTCTGCGCGATTACTGTATCGGCGTGCGCTTTGTAACGGGCGACGGGCGTAAGGCCAAGGGCGGCGGCCGGGTGGTCAAGAACGTCGCCGGATACGACATGATGAAGCTGTTCATCGGCAGCCAGGGCACGCTGGGAATCATCACTAGCGCCAGCTTCAAACTGTTTCCCGCGCCGCGGCAGACGCGCACCTTCGTCGCTTTTTTTCCCAGTGCTGCCGAGGCGCTGCAATTCCGATCCCAGGTGCTGCGCTCGCCGCTGGATCCCATTTGTCTGGAGCTGGTTTCTCCCCAGGCGCACGAGCTGCTGGTGCCAGGTTCGCCGGCCGGCGCTGGGTGGTCCATTTGCGTTCGCGCCGCCGGAAGCGACGCAGTTCTGGCCCGGTACCGCACCGAGCTGGGTTCCGCGGTAGTCCGCGAAATGGAAGGCGCTAACGAGCGGGGTTTCTGGCGGGCGCTGGAAGATTTTTCGCCCATCGCCGCCGAGCGGCATCCGCGTTCTCTGCTGATCTCGATGACGCTGCCCGTGCGGAATGTTCAACCGGTCCTCAGCGAGCTGTCGGCGGTTGCCGAATCGAATGGCTTCTGTTTCGCGGCCATCGGCAGAGTGGGAATTGGGCACTTGCTGGTAAGCCTGTGGCAGGCGCCCGACGCCGAGGACTCGCTGCCGAGTTTCGTTAATACGGTTTCGGGATTGCGCAACCGCTTACCACGCGACGCCAGCATGGCGGTGCTCCACTGCCCCTCCGAGACGCGGCGCCACGTCAACGCCTGGGGGCCGATGCCAACTGACCTGGAAAGCATGCGCGCGGTGAAAATGACGCTCGATCCCAAAGACATTCTGAATCGCGGGAGGTTTCTCTTCTGACGGTCACGACTCCAGCGGCGGAAAAGCCGGTCTCCAACTTCGCCTCGGGCGAGAAGCCCACGTGGGACCTGTACTCGAAGTGCGTTCACTGCGGACTGTGCCTGGACCAGTGCCCCACGTACCGCGCGCTGGGAACGGAGATGGATTCGCCGCGCGGGCGCATTTATCAGATGGTGTTGGTTGACCAGGGCAGGCTGGCGCTGGCCGATTCCTTCGTCACCCATATTGACCGCTGCCTGGGCTGCCTGAATTGCGAGACGGCTTGTCCCTCGGGCGTGCCCTACGGAAGCCTGCTGGAACGCGCGCGCTCGCAGATCGAAGAGAACTACCCGCGTAGCTGGCTGCAGCGCAGAGTGCGCTCGCACTTCTACGGGAAGGTGCTGCCGTCATTCAGCCGGCTGGCGCGGAATGCGCGGCTGGTGCGCTTCTACCAACGCTCGGGCCTGCGAAGCCTGGCGCGCGCCAGCGGATTGCTGAAGCTGTTGGGAGTCGCCCAACTGGATGCGCTCTCGCCGCGTATCGACAGCGATTTCTCGTTTGCCGATCTTGGCCGCGTGTATCCCGCCGAAGGCGCGCAGCGGGGACGCGTGGCGCTGCTTATCGGCTGCATCGGCAGCGTGGCGTTCGCGGGACTGAATCGCGCCACCATTCGCGTTCTCACCAGGAATGGCATCGAAGTCCATATTCCCGAGAGCCAAACCTGCTGCGGAGCGCTGCACCTTCATGCCGGATACCTCGAGCAATCGCGCACTATGGCGCGCAACAACATTGACGCCATGCTCAAGCCCGAGTTCGACGCTATCGTCACCAACGCAGCCGGCTGCGGTTCGACCATGAAGGAATATGCGGCGCTGCTGGAGCACGATCCTGCGTACGCGGAGCGGGCGCAGCAGTTCGTCGTCAAGGTCCGCGACATCAGCGAGTATCTCGCGCAAGTTGGCCTGGTTGAGCCGGCACGCAAGCTGAAGGCGCGCGTCACCTATCAGGACCCGTGCCACCTGGCGCACGCGCAGGGCATACGCAGTGCCCCACGGCAGTTGCTGAAGTTCATCGGCGCCGACGTGGTGGAGTCGCCGCGCGCCGATTCCTGCTGCGGCAGCGCTGGGGTTTACAACGTCGCGCAGAACGAGATTTCGATGAAGATTCTCGACGAGAAGATGGGCTACATCGCCAGCGTCGAGCCTGAGATTGTGGCCACCGCGAATGTGGGATGCATGTTACAGCTCAGCGTCGGTGCCAAACGCAAAGGCCTGAACAGCCGAGTGGCGCACGTGGTGGAATTGCTGGACGAGGCGTATTGAACAGCAGATCCCTAAAGCCAGCGCCGTAGGCGCAGCATAGTTTAGCCCAGCACGGAGCCGCAGGCGGAGTGCTGGGTAAGGTAGGAAATAGACCCGAGTCCCGTGCCGGGGTCCCCAACGAGCGCCGCTTTTGCGCTTGTTGGGGTGGTTGAGGGACGACACAATTCTCATCTGAAGGCCCGCACCACCGCACGTCCACCCACCTTTCCAACCGCAGCTACTTCCCATTGATGGTGATGGTCCGCAAAATTTCAGCGCCCACCCGCGGCTCTTGCGAGCGCGGAGGCAGGCTGCTGTTCAAAGTGGCCAGCAGCAAGGTGTCTCCGTTGGTGAGGACCTCGATCTGCCAGTGATCGCCTTCAGGATCGCGGAAGCGCGATTGGGCGCGCGCCGGGCCGCTTTTCCCGCCATCGGCCCGCCCTTTCATGGACGCGCTCTGCAGAAAGTGCTCCAGGTATTGCCGCGCATCGAGTTTTGCCACGCCGTTCTCCCGCTGAAACGCGGTCACAACTACCGAGGTCTTGCGTGACGGACTTTCCACCTCCAGGTCATCGTTGGTCTGGCGTAGCGTCCAGAAGGCGGGGATTCCGATGGAGACGTTGCCTTTCGGCGTGACGTAGCTGCCGCCGTGAAAGCCGCCGGCTTTCTTTCGGGCGTTCGAGGAAGCAGCATTCTTCTTCGGCGACCTGGCGGAGCTTTTCTTGGCAGCGCGGTGAGCGGTTAAAGAGTTGCGCAATCTCTTAACAACACGAATGGTTTTGGCGGATGTCTTGATTTTCAGTATGCGAGGCAAGAGGGTTGTCCTGAGGTTTAGATTATATAGATGCTCATGGCGATTGACGGGCGACACCGTTTGGTGCCGCCCGCTGGCGTTGATCAGCCGTGCGCCGTCGCGCCCCCAACTGACTCAGCCGTGCGCCGTCGCGCCCCCGGCTGACTCTCACCGCAGTTTCTTTATCGGCAAGTTTCTGCAATGCTTTATTACCGCTTCCCCGTGAGTGAGAACTTCTGCCGTCCCTACGGGACTCGGTCTCACTTCCTACTTTAGCCAGCGCTGAAGCTGGATTGTTCATTAACGCGAGGTAATTTGTTGGAGTGTCATCCTGAGCGACGAGCGCAAACGGGGTCCCCAGCAAGCACCGGGTTTGTGCTCGCTGGGGTATTGGAGCGAGGAGTCGAAGGACCCCTTTGGCTGCCAGCGACCCCAATTTTGCTACTGCGCAAGGCGGCCACATTGTGATTTCTGCGGTAATAGGGTTCCTTCGACTCCTCGCCCGCCCGACCCGCAAACGAAGCAGGTCGGAAATTCTTTGCGGGCGCTCCGCTCAGGATGACATCCTCAAGTTCATGAATAATCCAACAAAGTCTCTCACTACCCGGCCAACGCCTCCCGTAGTATCGCTGCCAATTCCTCCGCGCTGTCCACCGGCGGGCGGCAGGCAAAATTGGTGCACACAATCGCCACCGACTGTTTGGCCTTCAACGCAGGAAGATTCGGAACTGTTTGCGCCAATACTGGCGGCAAATTTTGCGCAACGGCTTCGCTGTCGGTCAGGTGGACCACCGACTTGTTGACCGCGAACGGCGCGGCTGCAGCCTTCAGAAGTTCTGCCGCTTTCTGGTCTTCGCCGACGACGACCGCCTGGGTGTGCGGCCGCGACATCCAGGTGGCCGCAATTCCATAGGTCCCGGCGTAAATGCCGAACTGCTCGGCCATACCGGCAAAGACCTGGAGCGTGTCTTCCGCTTTATCGCGATACTTCGCATCGTTGGTGTAAGCGTGCAGGCGCAACAACGCAATCGCCGCGCTGGGATTGCCGGCGGGAGTGGGCGCATCCTGAAAGGGCTTGCGCCGCGCCGACAGCGCTCCCAGCTTCAGCTTGTCTTCCAGCGTGGCTTCGGTATCGAAGAAGCCGCCCGAGGTGGCGTCGCCGAAACGGTGGAGCATCTCATCGGCAATCTGCTGCGCGAACTTGAAATAGCTCATGTCGCCGGTGACTTCATAGGCATCGAGACAAGCCAGAGCAGTGAAAGCATAATCGTCGAGCAGGCCGCGCACCAAGCGCGGCGCCCCTTTGGCGCCGGAGTAGGCAATGACGTGCGCCAGGCCGCGTTGCGCGTCCCAAGCCTCCGACAAAATGCGGTCGAGCGAGCGCAGCGCAAACTTGCGGGCATTCTCGAGGCCGAGGACCTGGGCGGCCTGCAAGTACGCCGAAACGCACATCGCGTTCCAGTTGACATACACGGTCTTGTCCACGAAGGGCGTTGGCCGCTGCAGGCGCGCGGCATACAGCTTGGTCTTCGCCGAGGCAAGCAGGTCGAGCGCCTTGGCGCTGTCGATCCCCATGCGCGACGCAACTTCCTCAGGCAGCGCGCGTATCCACAACACGTTCTTCGCCGCATTGTGATGCATCTCGCCTGTTTCCTCGATGTCGAAATGCAGCGCGGCCGCCTGGAATTCTTCGTTGCTGAGGACCTCCTTGGCCTCCTCGACGGTCCAGGTGAAGTAGTCACCGTCGTCATCGAGATTGATGTCGGCGTCCTGCGAAGCGTAGAAGCCGCCGTGCTCGCGGTCGCTGAGCCACTCGTCCATCCAGCGAACAATGTCGCGGGCCACGTGCGCGTAGAAGTCATGGCCGAAGACCTGGCAGGCGTGCACATAGTTCTTCAGCAGCTCGGAATTGTCGTACGACATTTTCTCGAAGTGCGGCACGATCCAGCGCTCGTCCACCGAGTAGCGGTGAAAGCCTCCGGCGAGCTGGTCGTAAACTCCGCCCTGTGCCATTTTCGTAAGCGTAGTGGTGACAACGGTGGCGACGCGCTCTTCGCGAGTGCGCACGTACCAATCCATCAGCAGATCGAGCGAGGCGGGATGGGGAAATTTCGGGGCGCTGCCGAAGCCGCCGTTCTTCTGGTCGAAGATGGGCAGCGCCGACTGCACCATGATGCCGACCAGTCGCGGCGAAAGCTCGGTTTGCCGCCCGGCATAACCTTCGGCGGCGTCCAGCATGCTCATGGTTTCGCCGGCCGACTTCAGCACCTCGTCGCGGCGCTCGCGATAAGCTTCTGCAATCGCCAGCAGTATCTTCTTGAAACTGGGACGGCCCCAACGGTCGTCGGGCGGAAAGTAGGTGCCGCCGTAAAAGGGATGGCCGTCGGGCGTGAGAAAAACGGTGAGAGGCCAGCCGCCCGTGCCGGAGATGGCCGACACCGCGAGCTGATAACGGCTGTCCACATCGGGCCGCTCGTCGCGATCGACCTTGACCGCGACGAATTGCTGGTTGATGATCTCTGCGGTGTCCGCGTTCTCGTAGGATTCGCGGTCCATGACGTGACACCAGTGACACCACACCGCGCCAATGTCGAGCAGGATGGGCTTGTTCTCGCGCTGCGCCGTGGCGAAGGCCTCTTCGCCCCACTCGTGCCATTGGATGGGCTGATGCATCGCCGAGCGCAGGTAGGCGGAGGACGCTTGCGACAATGAGTTCGTCGCTTCAGGCATGAACCTTGAGTCTAGCAGGGATGAGCGGAGCGCGTAGTCGAGCACAGCAGACATGCGAGGCAAACAAGAGCGAGGGACCGGCCCTCGCTCGATGGCGGCGTGCAAGATTCAGCCTTGGAGGTGCGCTTCCAGGAACCACAGGTCCTTGTCGGCCGCTCGCGTGACTTCGGTAAACAGATCGGCGGTGGCTTTGTCGCCAAGCTTGTCGGTTTCGTCGATGGCAGTGCGTGCAGCATTGGCAAGAGTGGCAAGCCGCTTCACCAATGCTTTTACGTGCTCCTCACCCTTTACGGCATTGAAATCGTATTCCTTGATGGAAGAGTCAGCAGCCGCCTGGCGGGCCGTTCCATTGGCAACGCCTCCGAGCTGGGTAACGCGCTCGGCGATCAGATCCGACTGATCTTCGAGATGACTGGCGATGGAATCGAACAGTTCATGCAGTTGGAAAAACTGGAGCCCTTTCACGTTCCAATGCGCGTGCTTCACTTGCGTCTTCAGATCGATCGCGTCAGCTAGGCGCGCATTCAGAATTTCGATGACTTTGGACTTCGTGTCTTCCTTAAGATTGACGCTGCTGGAAAAATGAACTTCGGTAGTTGCGGCGGGCATTATTTCCTCCTGAGCGGCCGTTCTCTCGGGTCGCTCTCTGGTTTGTATTTTATGTATTGCCGGGAATGGCGTCATTCACCGGACTGTCACAGCACTATGACCCTAACACCCGGATCGGTAAACTATCTGTTCTGCATTGCTCAGCGGTACTTCAGCAAAGCGTACCGTTGATTAGATGATGGAACTGGCCGTGAAGAGTCAGGAAGCCTTGGCGAAGAATCGTGGAGGGTGTCACTTGGCCACGAAGATGGCGACGCTGCGGGCGCGCACCAGATAGCTCTCTTGCGACAAGAGCGGAAACTCCAAGCCTTCCTCGGCGATATCCCGCGGCGAGCCCAGCGCCGTATCGGCCAGCCGGAACCACTCGCGCTCGCCGATGTGCGGCAGTTCGAACTGGAGGTCGCCGGAGTACGCGTTGGCGATGAAATGCAGGTCGTCGCGCGAACCATCGTCGCGCAGTTGCGTCAATTGCATCGCGACCGTACGCGACTCGTATCCCCAGTCGGGCTGCATGCGTTTCACGCCATGCCAGGTGATGTGGAAGCCGCCTTCGCCGTGGAACTGAAAGCTGTCGCGCCGCAATAACGAACAGCGCTTGCGAAACGCGATCATCAATTGCAAAAAGCGCAGCAGGTCAGCCTGGCTGTCGGTCATGCGCCAGTCCAGCCAGCTCACTTCGTTGTCCTGGCAGTAGGCGTTGTTGTTGCCCTGCTGCGTGCGTGCAACCTCGTCACCGGCAAGAAGCATGGGCACGCCGTGCGAGAACAGCAGAATAGCGGCAAAGTTCTTGCGCTGCCGCGCGCGCAGCTGGTTTACGGCGGGATCGTCGGTCGGGCCTTCGACGCCACAATTCCAACTGTAGTTAGCGTCGGAGCCGTCAGTGTTGTTCTCGCCGTTGGCAAGATTGTGTTTCTCGTTATAGGAAACCAGGTCGTTGAGCGTGAAGCCATCGTGGCAAGTCACGAAGTTGATGCTGTGGTAGGGTTCGCGGGCGCTGGTCTCGTAGAGGTCGGGACTTCCCAGCAAACGGGTGGCGAGTGCCGAGGTCATGCCGGCATCGCCCTTCACGAACTTGCGCACATCGTCGCGATAGATGCCATTCCACTCCGCCCATCGTCCCCAGGAAGGCAGCGTGCCGACCTGATACAGCCCGACGGCATCCCAGGCCTCGGCGATCAGTTTGGAGTTGGCGAGCACAGGATCGTAGGCCAGGCTCTCCAACAGCGGTGGGTTTTTGAGCACCCGGCCATCCATGCCTCGGCCGAAAATGGAAGCCAGATCGAAGCGGAAGCCGTCCACATGCATTTCCAGCACCCAGTAGCGCAGGCAATCGACGATGAAGTCGCGCACCACCGGGTTGTTGCAATTCACGGTATTGCCGCAACCGCTGAAGTTCACATATTTGCCGGTCACCGGATCGAGGATGTAGTAGGTCGAATTATCGATGCCACGGAAGGACCACGTCGGGCCGTTCTCGTCGCCTTCGGCCGTGTGGTTGAAGACCATGTCGAGAATGACCTCGATGCCGGCCTGGTGCAGGGCGCGCACCAGTTGCTTGAACTCGCGCACCTGTTCGCCATCGGCCCGGTTTGACGAGTACGCGGTGTTGGGCGCGTAAAACGCGGTAGGCTGATAACCCCACAGATTCAGCAGACGCTCGCCAGTAAACGGATTGACGCGGTCGGTGTCGCCGGCCTCGAACTCGTTGACCGGAAGCAACTCGACCGCCGTCACTCCCAGTTTTTTGAGATAGGGAATCTTTTCGATAAGTCCGGCATAGGTCCCGGGATGCGCGACTCCGGAAGAGGAGTGCACCGTAAAACTGCGGACGTGCGCTTCGTAAATGATGCTGTCCACCAGGGGAAGGTTGAGCGGCTGATCGTCTCCCCAATCGAAATCGTTGTCCACCACCACAGCGTTGCGATAAGGTCGTTTCCCGGGCGGATACTGTCCCCATGCCCCGCCGTTGGAGAGCACACGTGCGTAGGGACCGAGAAGCACGTGCGACGGGTCAAAGCGATGCACGTTGGGATTGGGATTGGGCTGCATGTCGAAGCGGAAACCATATTGCATGCCGACGTCGAGCCCTTCCACGAAGGCGTGCCACACTTGTCCGGTGCGGTTGGAGCGGGGATCGAGGGGAAACTCGACGAAAGGCTGCTCGGCGCCCGGCTCGAAAAGAACCAGCGTGCAAGACGTCGCGTGCTTGGAGAAGATGGCGAGGTTGACGCCCCTACGCCGCAAGGTTGCGCCCAGGGGAAGCGCAACCCCACGCTTAACGCGGTAGCCGGCGACCGAAGTGGTGGAAGATTTCTGAGGCTGGCTTCGGGTAAACGATTTAGGTGGCATGCGTGGCGACCCAGGACGGGCCAAGAGGATGGATAGCAGAAAGCGGCAGGAACAGCAAGGAAAAGCGGCAGGGCGGGTCTTCTCCGCTAAAGCATGTTAAGATGTCCAACCAAAATCGAGACTCCGGGATTCTTACTTGACAATTCCTATAGCAGCAGAAAGGAAGTGACGCCATGACTGAGCAGCAAATCAACCGCGTCAGCGGCAGATTCATAATCGTTCTGTCTCTTATAGCGTTGCTTGCGGTACTGAGCGGGTACTTTCAACCGCCTCAACCGGACGAAGGCACGGCGGCGCATATCTTTCAGCTCGCAATCGCGGCGCTGGTGCCGATGATCTTACTTTTCCTGGCCACGGCGGATTGGAGGCGGCCTTCGCGAAGCGCGCGACCCTTGGCATTTCCGGTCGCCGCTTTGGTGGTCGCGTTCGCAGCCCTGTATTACCTTGAGCACTACCACTACCGATAAACCGCGACACCCTGCTGTTTTCTCGACGCCAGCGTTAAAGCGCATAATCACGTCAAAACTTTTCCAGGAGCGCTGAAGCGCTCCTTCCCCCGCATGAATGCGGGGGCTCCCACCAAGAGGCATCCCGGATTTTGCCCAGAGTTTTTTCGCGGCCTGCGAAAGCGTGTTCCAGTCATCACAGGATACAGCAACTCTAGATCTGCTCTAATCGACAGTGTTTCACTTCTGTGAAAGCAACTCGCGGGCGATGCGCGCGTACAGATCAACCGCCTCCAGCAACTGCCGCTTTTCGATGTACTCGCCTTCGGTGTGGGCCAGGTGAATGGAGCCGGGGCCGATGAGCAGCGGCTGGCCCCAATTCGTCAGCGCGGGAATATCGGTGGTGAAGGCGGCAATCATGGTCTCGATTCCGGGCACGGTGGTGAACTCCATGTAGGGGATCTCGAGCTTGAATTCGGCTTCGGCTTTGCCGGCAACGGCGCTGGTGATTTGCTGGCGCAATTCTTGCGTGGGCCCGACAAGTCGAAACAGCAGGTGCGCGCGCGCGTGGTCGGGAATGACGTTGGGTGCGCGGCCTCCCTCGATCAGGCCGATGTTCATGGTGCACGGGCCAGCCTTGGGATTGTGGGGCAGGTCGAGCTTGCGAAGGTTGTTCAGCGCATCGAGCAGCTTCTCGATCGCCGACTCGCCCAGCTCGGGATAGGCGGAATGCGCCATCTTGCCGCGCGCCACCAGTTCGACGCGCAGTGTGCCCTTGGAGGCCACCGCCAGCATGTTCTCGGTAGGCTCGCCGTTGATGAGGAACTTTACTCCGCGCGGCTGCTGGTTGGCGATCTGCGCGCCTTGGCTGTCGCGTTCCTCGCCGACCAGAAAGAGCAGGCCCACGTGCAGGGATTCGCCCTTCAGCTTTTCGGCGGCTGCGATCTGCGCCACCATGATGCCCTTGGCGTCGCAGGAGCCGCGTCCGTAGATGCGGTCGGCGGTTTCGGACGATGGCACGAACGGCGGCACCGTGTCCATGTGGGTGGAAAGCACCAACTCCGGCCGGGGATGGCCGGGATGGGTCGCCCAGAGGTTGCAGCGATCGCCTTCGACCTTCATACGCTCGACGTCGTAGCCAAGCTGCGTCAGTTCACGGTCCAGTGCCTCGGCCACCGCGGTTTCCTGGCCGGTGGTGGACTCAATGTCAATCAGCTTGCGAGTGAGGGCGAAAACATCCATCTCCGAAGGATAGCGTATTGCTGGCGACAACGTAGAGACCGAAGGAGTTTACCGCCAGGGCGGGGCATACGGAGCAGGAGTAAACTCATCCCATCAGGATCGAGGGAGGATCAATGCGTCCTTTAGCTTGGATCGGAATTGTCGTACTGGTGCTGGGAATTCTGTCGTTTGTCGTGCCGGTTCCCACCAGCCATTCCCATGACGTCAAAATCGGGGATGCTTCCGTGGGCATCACCACACGCCATAATGAGAAGCTGTCGCCTGCAGTCGGCGCTGTGCTTTGCGCCACCGGAGTGGTGTTGCTAATCGCGGGATCGCGGAAAGCTGCTGCCTGATCGGGACCCGCGTTGGCAAACACGATGCGCCCGATTCGTCGGGGCTCAAGCGGCGCCCGTCCGGCCGGGAACGCGGCGCGCCGGCTGGACAAAGATCAACGGCCGGTGGTGAATTCCGTGGTGTTGGTTATGTAGAGTTCGTGGACCTTATGGTTGACCTCGGCGGGCGTGAGGCCGGCTGAAACCATGTAGTTGCGCAATTCATTTCTTTGATTCGCGTCAACCGTCACTTTGGGTATTCCATCCACAAAAACCTGTACAGCCGAGCGATCTCTTACCAGACGATACTTGTGCATAACTCATTGTAGCGGTAATTGGCACCGCGAGTCGCGCAAGAAGCGGGCCCTAATCTCAACCGTTCGAACCTGGCTGGAACTGCCAATAGAGCGGACGCAACACTGCCGGGCTTCGAATGCCGCATGTCAGGTCTTCGAAGCCGTTTGCTTTGGAATAACACCGTAATTCAGCAGGCGGCTGTTGCAGAAAAAGTTGAGGCACCCTTCACAGGGTGCCTCTGAAGCCAATTGCAGCAGGATGGTTTCGGGCCGAAGTCTCGCGCGATTCGTCCTCTGTGTCTAACGATTCGCCTGGAACTTCCTGCGAATCACTCCACCGACGGTTAGCAAACCGCTTCCCAGCAACAACAGACTGCTCGGCTCCGGAGTTGTACCACCCCCGATATTCTTGACGCTCACATCATCCAGTCCCCAGAAGGAGGGATCGTTACGCATGTCGAATTCTAGTAAATTCGATCCGGCACCGGAGTTGCCCGACACGTCAAACGTATAGAGCGTATACGAGAACGGGTCGGCGTTTACCAGACTCAAAAGAGGCGCGCCGTTCCATAAGGCGGTGAAATCGTTTGGACCGCCACCCTGATTCTCGTTTGGACTGCTCACACCCGTATTCTCCAGGTAGAAAGAGATCTCGTAGCGGGTGCTGTTATCACCGACGCGCTGCGACAGGCTCGAATCAGAGCCTTCTGGCCCCAGAAAGGCCCCGAAATTGCCGGAGTTGGCGAAGGACCCCGACACTCCCATGAAACTGGCGTCCCCACCCAGGGTCCAACCTGTGAAATCACCAGTCTCAAAGCCGCAATTGACGACCAGATTTCCTGAGACCCCATAACAAATACCCTGAGCCCAGGCTGGACTCGATGCCATAACCAGCAATGCTGCGAAAAGCCAAATCGTCGCGCGAAGTTTCATGTTGTTTAAGCTCCCTTTCAAAAAGCGGATTTGACAGAGAATGCCAGATGTGGATCTTTCTTGAGTTCTAGATTCTCACTGCGTAACCAACTTCACCCTTCTATCGGCAATTTGAGTTCCATTCTCTGCACAATAGATTCATCGAGTTAGCTGGGGCGAAGAACCCAGAGTTGCACACTCTTGCGCTGTCTTGGGAAACAGGCTAGCCACGGCCACCCAATAGCCGGGTATTGAGCGACGGCCTCTATAAAGGTGGGATGGGATGGGATGGGATAGCACTTGCGCTTCCCGCAACCGGGCAAGCACTTGCACCATCCCCAGGAGGTAACCTCAGACAGGAAGAACCGCCAGACGGCATGGGGCCGAAGTCTCGCGGGTCCGTCTTCTGTCTCTAACGATTCGCCTGGAATTTCCTGCGAATCACTCCACCGACGGTTAGCAAACCGCTGCCCAGCAGCAACAGACTGCTCGGTTCCGGGGTGGTTGGACCGACCGGCGAAACAGAAACGTTGTCGAGGGCCATGTATGCCGGGTCATCCCGGAAGGCGAACTGGATGGTGTCGCTACCGGTGCCCGTCTCGGTAAACGAGAACTCGCTCCAATTAGCTCCGGTATTGGGGTTGGTCAGGCTGAGCACTGAGGTCCCATCCCAAGAAGCACTGAAATCACTGGGATTGTCCCCAACTGAGGCAAACCAGAAGCTGAAGGTGTAGTGTTGGCCAACGGTATCGCTGAAGCTCTGGCTGAGCGTGCCATCGGTTTCCACAGGGCCCAAGATAGCGTAGAAGCCGTCGCCGTCCTGGCCGCCAGCATAGACGTAAAAGGGGCCACTCGTCACTTCCGTGTCTGAAAAATTGCCGCCTTCAGTCCAGCCGGTAAAGTCGCCGGTCTGAAAGCTGCCGTTGGTGAGAAGGTTGCCAGCAAAGGCCGTCGGCGCTCCTACGAGCAGAACCGCTACGAGCGCGACCACGGCGAGCAGGGCTTTTTGTCGCATGTTACCTCCGGGGTTTGAGTCTAGGGAATCGCCTACTGCATAACGAACTTCAGCCTTACTATTGACAATTTGGGTTCCATTCTTTGCACAATAGATTCATCGAGTTAGCAGGGACAGTGGAGCTAAAGTTGCAGACTCTTGCGCTGTTGAGGGAAACAGCCTACTGTCACTGAATCGAAATGGGAGAATATTGTTGATGTAGCAAGGCGCGGCGTACCCAGGCGTACCCCTCGGTCTTCTCGTCGAAGAAGGCTCATGTGGGAGGTGGCGCTTTAGTGCTATTCGGGGTTGGGCGGGTGGCGGTGCGCCGCGAACTTCGCGCCCAGCGAATAGCCGATGCAGCACAGCGTAGGCAGCGTGTACAAAGGCCAAGCCAATCCTTCATCGCAATTGGTGCGGATGTCGAAAACGAATTCGTGCAGGAAGTACTGCGATCGGGACAGGCCGCAGTTCTGGCCGGCATAGCTGGCCACGTCGGGCAGGACGACCAGCAGCCACAGGGCAATCGCCGGAAGCCAAATCCAGCGGGCGACAGAATGATGGAACTTGCGCGCCACCAGGTATCCCAAGCCGAATGCCGGCAGCAGAGTCGTCACATCCTGGATACAGGCGGCAACGGCGGAGGGAAAGATACGGAAGAGCAGAAGGCTGATGGGAGCGGCCAACAGCGAGCCAACCAGGGCCGCGAACACCAGGTTCGGAACAAACGCCAGGCCCTTAAGCAGCGTGCGCAGGGCGCGCTGCTTAGGACTCTCGCGCTGGTTTTCGATCGAGCTCTCGGCCATGGCAGAAGAGTAGTCCAAAGAAACCGCAATTGACTATCCCGAAGTTTAATCGACGGCCGCCATGGCCCGGGCAGGCTTGCCCAGTTTGCGCGGCCGGAACGCCTCGCTGTGGAAGCTCTGGTTCTCCATCCAATTGTCGAGGACGCTCTTTTTGAACTTCCAGCGGTTGCCCAGCTTGAACGCCGGGATCATCTCCTCGGAGACGTACTTGTAGAGCGTATCGGGCGAAACGCCCAAATAGTGCGATGCCTGCCGTATGTTCATCACTTCGCGCGCGTCGGCTAACATAAATCCTCTCTGGGCGGTGGCTATGGTGGGCTGCGAGGGCGGCCTCGGCGATGATGTTGGCTTGCTCCGATCCGCTTTGGCGTGGCTGCTGATGGCAGGTTCTCCCGGGTGGTCTAGTACTTAGTTGCGTAGATTAGCGTAAGATAAATGGGGATGCACATTGCGAATCTCGCGTTTCGTCCACTCGAAGGGCGTGGCGGTTTTGTTGTATGCGGCTATGAATCGGTCAATCG
>JBEKNL010000035.1:0-37590 GCA_049522855.1 Candidatus Korobacteraceae bacterium | reverse complement strand
TCGCTCCACTACTCCGCTCACTTTCCAAGGCATGGCTCTTTTTACATGCCTTCGTGAACGGACCCAAAAGTGTAAAGTATGTCCCCGGTCTGATCTGTAAAGTATGTGCCCGGTCCGTACCAGAGCTTAGCCCAGCGCTTTAGCGCTGGGACGAGTGGGGAATAAGACAGAGTCCCGTAGGGACGGCAGAGTTTCAACCAATATAGTTTGGCTCTGAAGTGACAGCATTACACTCTAGCCTTCAGGCGCGCATTGCCATGTGCTGAGAGTGACTTCGGCGCCGGAAAGTGCCATCCCTCTCGGGACCATCTGTTTGTGAATCGTCATGTTCTTCCGGTCATCTGAAGTTAGGAACGAGAAGGTGTGGGTTTGGTATCACTTCGACGGTTTTGCATTTGCGTAGTTTTCGCAGCTGTCATGCCGGCGCTGTTGAGCGCCGAGGCGGCTACGACTCCGGTTGACCAAGACTCGCGAATGCTCGATCGCGGTTACCGGCAGATGTACAGCCTCGACTTTCCGGCGGCCCACGCCATCTTCCTCAGCTACCAGCAAACTCATCCCGCAGACCCGATGGGGTATGTATCCAATGCCGCCGCTTATTTATTTTCCGAGTTCGATCGCTTGCACATACTGGAATCGGACCTCTTTCTGAATGACAAGACATTCGACGGGCGCAAGAGACCCACACCTGATCCAACGGTGAAGATGGAGTTGGAAAAGGAGCTGGCCAAAAGCGATGAGTTGGTGACCAGGATTTTGGCCCAGAAGCCGGATGACGAGAACGCCTTGTTCTCACAGATCATGGCCAATGGGCTGCGCGGCGACTATGCAGCGCTCATTGAGAAACGAAATCTGGCGAGTCTGGGCTACATGAAGACGGCACGCGCCATCGCGCTAAAACTGCTGGCCATCGATCCGACCTGTTATGACGCTTACCTCGCCATCGGCGTAGAAAATTATTTACTGGGAATCAACCCTGCCCCGATACGGTGGATCCTGCGCATGGCCGGCGCGGAAACCGACAAGCAGGAAGGTTTACAGCGTCTGCGCCTGACCGCCGACAAAGGCCGTTACCTTGCGCCCTTCGCGCGGCTGCTGCTTGCGGTGGCGGCGTTGCGTGACAAGGACCGGCAAACCGCGCGCACACTTCTGGCTGGACTGGCGAAGGAATTTCCCGGCAATCAACTCTATGTCACCGAGCTGGCGCGCATTCAGTAGGCTGTGCAACGCTTTCCCCTAGCCACTAGCCACTGACCCCTGCTGGGTAAACTCCACCAGCAATTGCAGCCGCTGGCGCGCATGGCCGCTGTCGATAGCGTAGGCAGCCAATGGCACGGCGTCGCCGATGCGATCAGCGTGTCCGGCGGCGACCAGCGCCGCGGCGGCATTGAGCAGAACTACATCGCGGCGGCAAGAACGCTCGCCATCGAGAATCGCCCGGATGATGGCCGCGTTTTGCTGCGCATCGCCTCCGGCGATGTCGTCGAGCGGCGCCCGTTGCAAGCCAAAATCTTCCGGCGCGACCTCGTACACGCGCACCTGGCCGTTGCGAACTTCGGCAACTTTGCTGGGTCCGGAGATGGTGATCTCGTCGAGCCCATCGCGTCCGTGGACCACCAGCGCACGGCGCAATCCCAGTTCGCTCAGCGCCTGGGCCAACTTTTCTACCAAATGGGAGGAATAGACGCCGACCACCTGCGCCGAAGCGCGCGCTGGGTTGGTGAGCGGCCCCAGCAGGTTAAACACGGTGCGCAGCCGCAACTGACGGCGCGCCGGCTGCACGTACTTCATCGCCGAATGCATGGCCGGCGCAAACAAAAATGCGATGCCCGTCTCGCGCAGGCAAGCGGCAATGCGCGCCGGTGGCAGATTGATGTTGACTCCCAACGCCTCCATCACGTCGGCCGAACCGCACTTCGAACTGATGCTACGGTTGCCGTGTTTCGCAACCCGCACTCCAGCGCCAGCGATAGCCAGCGCTGTCGCGGTCGAAATGTTAAATGTGCCGCTGGCGTCACCGCCGGTGCCGCAAGTGTCCACCAGCGCGTCGCGCCCAGTGCCGCTGAGGTCAAGCGCTTCGCCGTCCTCGGTCTGCAACGGTGCCGCCTCGGCGCGAATGGCCTGCGCAAAGCCGACAATCTCCTCGACCGTCTCGCCCTTCATGTGCAGCGCGACCAGCAGCGCGGCAATCTGCGCGTCGGTGGCCTCGCCGCGCAGGATCTCCGACATGACCTCGCGCGCCTCCTCGCGGGTAAGGGAAGTGCGATGGTTGGCGATTTTGTGCAGTGCGTCGAGGAGCATGGGGAAAAAAGCAATTAGCAACTAGCAATTAGCTTAGCATTCGGTAGTGGGTCAGTTTGAATCCAAGGACCGAAGGCCCCATGAAGGACGTTATGCGTTGTAAAAACTGCGATGTGAGTTCAAGGAGTATACCGTTCTCTTCTCAACAAATGACAGTCAACTACTGGATTCAATGGCCACCCCCAGACGGCAGAACATGGGCGACAAGTTCCCTGAGAAACTGATCCGAGTTCATAAACACTGCAAAGTGGCCTCCAGGAATCGGCACAAGTTCTTTTCGCGGGGCCTGAATCTCTTCGAGGTATTTCCGGGCAAGCTCCGTCGGTGTGGTGAAATCTTCCGTTCCCTCAAAGAAAAATATCGGAATTGCAAATTTGAGTCCGAGCTCCTTCATCGTTTCGGACCGCGTTTGGGGCACGAGGCGTTCTCCGCTCAAAATCTCACCTTCGATAACATCATTCAGATCTTGTACGGAATACCCGGGAGCGACTAAAGCAAGTCCAAGGGTCCCGTAGAGAAATCGATCAGCGCCTTCGAAACGGTTCGCCCACTTGCGCTGCACCTGGTAGCCCCGACCAGATGCGTACGGTGGTGGACCAATGCTCTTCAGCTCATCGAGGGCCTGTTGGTTGCCTACGGCCCGAGCCTTCTCCAATAAGGCTTCATAAGCCACCGTGTAATTCCGGGTTTCGTCGGCGACCTGCCCGGTACCGACGTAGGTGAAGAAAAGGTCAGGCCTTTCTCGAATCATTCGGAGGCCAAGGATCGTGCCGAACGAATGAGCTACCAATGTTATTTTGCGCTTTCCCAGATGTTTACACAGATATTCCGTTAGTTCGATTCCGTCCTGCGTCATGCGATCCAGCGTCATCGTAGGCGCAACCGAAGGGCCTGATTTCCTGAGCGTTCTCCCTGCACCACGCTGGTCCCACTGCACCACCGTAAAGTGCGCTTCCCATCGAGCAAACATTGCAAATGACCAAGAATTCGTTACGTCGCCCGGTCCTCCGTGAAGGAACAAGAGGACAGGGTTGTCACGGTCGTCACCGCGAATCGTAACCCATTGCTCGATGCCCCCGATGGAAACGTAACTTGCCTCATCAATACCCTTTGCGGAGTCAATGGCATACTCCCTCGCGTTGCGCTCCCGCAATAACGAAAGTGTCGGGTCGAGCTTTCGATAGGCAGCATCATTGAAACTGGCCGCCGTCGTGGTCTCTCGTGCGGCGGATTGTTGCCGTGCTGGGCTCTGTGCTGGTGCTGCGACTGACAGGAAGGCAAGGAGAGAGACACAAACTCCGCGACAAGGCAACATGCGAACTCTCATAGCGGAAGGATACGGATCACGCACGTCGCCGGTTCCCGTGACTCACGGCAAACTTCGATTGCCGTGAGTCTCCTGCATGAGGACGGCGATTTGTGCCAAATCGCCGAGTATCCAATCGTCAGACCCGATAATCGGGACACCAGCCCTCTGTATTCGTAATCCAAAGGTGCACCGACCTGTGGATTCAAACTGACCCACTACCCCCAATCGTTGCTAATTGCTCGCTGCTCTCTCCGTCCGTTACAATCATGAGTTTCCTATTGTTACGCCATCCTCATAAGGAGCAGCCAAGTCCAGCCAGTCTGGTCTGAGCCGCGCGCCACTCGGCCCGCGGTCATCATACAACCATGAAAATACACGAGTACCAGGGAAAAGCCATCCTCTCGAAGTACGGAGTGGCCGTGCCGCGTGGGCACATGGTCGAAAGCCGCGAAGCAGCTGACACTGCGGCCAAGGCCCTGTTCCACGACGGTGCGACCGGAGTTGTCGTCAAGGCACAAATCCACGCGGGTGGCCGCGGCAAAGGCGGCGGCGTCAAACTCGCCAAGTCACCGGAAGAAGCCGGCGCGCTGGCCGCCAAAATGCTGGGGATGAATCTGGTCACCCACCAGACCGGTCCCGAGGGCAAGAAAGTCCAGCGCCTGCTGATTGAAGAGACGCTGCCGATTGCACGCGAGCTGTATCTCGGCATCGTGCTCGACCGCGGCAACGGACGCCTGGTGTTCATGGCTTCGGCGGCGGGCGGCATGGAGATCGAAGAGGTCGCCGCGAAAGATCCCAACGCCATCATCAAAGAGCACATCATCCCCGGCTTCGGGCTGCAAGCCTTTCAGGCGCGCAAGATTGCCTTCCGGCTCGGCCTCGACGCCAAGTACATCAGCGGCGCGGTGAAGTTCATGATGGCGCTGGCGCGCGCGGCCGAAGATACCGACGCCTCGCTGGTAGAGATCAATCCGTTCATCACCACCACCGATGGACGCCTGTTCGCGCTCGACGCCAAGATGAACTTCGACGACAACGCGCTCTATCGCCACCCCGACATCAAGGAGCTGCGCGACCTGAGCGAGGAAGACCCGTTCGAGGTCGAAGCCAGCAAATACAACCTGAACTACATCAAGCTCGACGGCAATGTGGGTTGCATGGTCAACGGCGCGGGCCTGGCGATGGCGACCATGGACATCATCCAATACGCCGGCGGCATGCCCGCCAACTTCCTCGACGTGGGCGGCGGCGCCAACGAAGAGCAGGTCACGCACGCCTTTGAAATCCTGCTGAGCGACAAGAACGTGAAAGCGGTGCTCATCAATATTTTCGGTGGTATCTTGCGCGTGGACACGCTGGCCAACGGCATCGTCAGCGCGGCCCGCAAGACCAACATCCAGTTGCCGATTGTGCTGCGGCTGGAGGGAACCAACGTGGAGCAGGGCCGCGTGACCCTGAAGGAGAGCGGACTGAAATTCATCGTGGCAGAGACCATGAAAGACGCGGCCGAGAAAGTTGTCGCCGCCGCCAAGGGGGTTCGATGAGCATCCTGGTTGATAAGTCAACGCGATTACTGGTGCAGGGACTGACGGGGCGCGAGGGAACTTTCCACGCCAAGAACGCCGCTGCTTATGGAACGAATGTTGTCGGCGGCGTGACTCCCGGCAAGGGCGGCACTACGCATGAAGGTTGGTCCATCTTCAACACCGTGAGCGACGCGGTGCAGAAAACCGGCGCCAACGCAACTGTGATTTTTGTTCCGCCGCCGGGCGCAGCCGACGCCATCATGGAAGCGGCGGATGCCGGCGTGCCGCTCATCGTCTGCATCACCGAGGGCATTCCCACGATGGACATGGTGAAAGTTTGGGAGTTCCTGAAGACGAAGAATTCGCGCCTGATCGGACCAAACTGTCCGGGGATCATTTCGCCCGGCAAGTGCAAGATCGGCATCATGCCGGCGCACATTCACAAGGAAGGCAATATCGGCATCATATCGCGCTCGGGTACGCTGACCTACGAGGCGGTGTATCAGTTGACGACGCGCGGCATCGGGCAATCCACCGCGCTCGGCATCGGTGGCGATCCGATCATCGGCACCAACTTCGTGGACGCCATAAGCCTGTTCAACGATGATCCGGAGACGGACGCGATCATCATGATTGGCGAAATCGGCGGCACTGCCGAAGAGACTGCGGCCGAGTTCATCAAGAAGAACGTGCGCAAGCCGGTGGTCGGTTTCATCGCCGGTCAGACGGCCCCACCGGGACGCCGCATGGGCCATGCGGGAGCGATCATCTCCGGCGGGAAGGGAACTGCCGCGGAAAAGATCAAGGCCATGGAAGCCGCCGGCATTCACGTAGCGAAATCCCCGGCCGAGATCGGGGAGACGCTGGTGAAGGCAACCGGCATGGCCGCAAGATGATGAAGCAAGCTGTCGCCATCAGCCGTGAGTCATAGTCTGATGGATTTCATAGCGCCGTAGGCGCGAAAGAGCTTAGCCCAGCGCTTCAGCGCTGGGTAGCTGCGGTTGAATGATAGGGAGTCCCGTAGGGACGGCAGAGGAAATTCAAAACTGTCGTACCTACGGCACTCTGCTTGTTTGTACGACCCACCCAGCGCTAAAGCGCTGGGCTAAGCTCTTTCGCCCCGCAAGCGGGCTCGTGTATTGCCGTTTGAAATGCGATGCGAGATATCGCAACTAACAAAAAACGAATAACCAGACTTATGAAAACCATCCAACGCACTCTTTCCATCGTCAAGCCTGACGCCGTGGAGCGCGGCGCCACCGGCGACATCATCCACACGCTCCTGGAAAACAAGTTCCGCATTGTCGGCATGAAGATGCTGCACATTACCAAGGCGCAGGCCGAAGGCTTCTACGCCGTGCATGTCCACCGGCCGTTCTTCGAGTCGCTGACCGACTTCATGTCGAGCGGCCCGATCGTGGTGATGGCGCTGGAGAAGGAAGACGCCATCGCCGACTACCGCAAGCTGATGGGCGCCACCGATCCGGCAAAGGCCGAGGCAGGCACCATCCGCAAGAAGTGGGCGTCGAGCATCGAGAAAAACGCGGTGCACGGTTCCGACGCCGAAGACACGGCGCGTTTTGAGATCAGTTATTTCTTCGCCGGATACGAATTGTCGAAGTAAACTGTGTACGCCATCCTGCGCGGGCTGGAGTAGGGTTCCCCCGATGCGCAGGACATACTTCGTCTCCTGCGGGCCGGTCCGCAGGACATATTGGAGGACCCCATGCCGCACGTTCAGATCACCATGCTGGCGGGCCGCACCACCGACCAGAAACGCCGGGGGGCCAAGCGCGTGACCGAGGTCTTGCAAGAGGAACTCAAGGCCAGCTCGGACAAGGTGACCATCACTTTTGTCGAAGTACCGCGCGACAGCTATGCCAGAAACGGCATTCTGCTCAGCGATCGAGAGCCTCAGATATAAGTGTGCCGCACCCGGACCGTCAAGTCCGCAGAGGCTCCCCGCAGCACTCTGATGTTGTGGGCGCAGAGCGATGCATTAGAATGGCAGGAAGAGAGTGTGCTGGGTTGGGCGGCACTCAGCTAGCCCTAGAGCGGACAGGCCGCCATTTTCTATGTCATCCCCCGAGTTCCTCACGCAGGGCCAGCCCGCCGATTTTTTGCGCGAAGCCATCCTGCGGCACGTTCGTTACACCCTGGTCCGTCCTACCTCAGACTTGAAGCCCTCCGATTACCTGAAGCCGGTGTCGCTGGCTATTCGCGATCGCATCGTGGATCGGCTGCTGGAGACGGAGTCGCGCTACCGCCACAAGGATTCCAAGAAGCTGTACTACCTTTCGATGGAATTCCTGATGGGGCGCTCGCTGGCCGACAATCTGTCGAACCTGCGGGTGGGGGAACTTTGTCGCGAGGTGCTGGCCGGTCTGGGCGTCAACCTCGACGAGGTGCTGGACAGCGAGCCCGACGCCGGACTGGGTAACGGAGGCTTAGGCCGGCTGGCAGCGTGCTTTCTGGAGTCGCTGGCCACCCTGGGTATGGCCGGCTACGGTTACGGTATTGACTACGAATACGGCATGTTCAAGCAGGAGATCTTCAACGGCTTCCAGCGTGAGAAACCTGACCGTTGGAAGGCCAATGGCACCCCCTTCGAGATCGAGCATCCCGAAGATGCGGTTAGCATTCCGCTGTATGGCCGCGTGGAAACCGGCAGCGATCCCGACGAGAACCTGAAGCAGAGCTGGCTTAACCCGAAGATAGTCGTGGGCATACCCGCGGACATGCCCATCGTGGGCTACTTGGGACAAACCGTGAACTGGTTGCGGTTGTTTAGCGCCCGCGCCTCGGAGGATTTCGACATCGAGATCTTCAATCGCGGAGATTACATCCGCGCCGTCGAACAGAAGATTGCCTCGGAAAATATCTCCCGGCTGCTGTATCCCGCGGACTCGGTCATGAGCGGCAAGGAGCTGCGCCTGGTGCAGGAGTACTTCCTGGTCGCCTGCGCCATCGGCGACTTGATGCGCCGTTTCCGTCAGCAGCATAAAGACATCGAGTCACTGCCGTCCAAGGTCGCCATCCAGATGAACGACACCCACCCCAGCCTGGCGGTCGTCGAGCTGATGCGGGTTTTGCTTGACGACGACCACTTGGAATGGGACCACGCCTGGGACATCACCCAGCGCACCCTGGGCTATACCAATCACACCCTGCTGCCAGAAGCGCTGGAAAAGTGGTCGGTACCGCTGCTGGAAAAGGTGCTGCCGCGGCATATGCTGATCATCTTCAACATCAACCATCGGTTCTTGCGTGAGATGCAGCAGTATTCCTTCCTGGACGGCGAGAAGTTGCGCAGGATGTCGATCATTGAGGAAGGCTACGAAAAGCAGGTGCGCATGGTGCACCTCTGCATCGTGGGCTGCCACTCGGTCAACGGCGTGTCCAAGCTTCACAGTAAGCTGATCGTAAACACCTTAGTGCCTGAATTTGCAAAGATTTGGCCGGATAAGTTCAATAATAAGACGAATGGCGTCGCGCCCCGCCGCTGGTTGATGGAAGCCAACCCTGGACTCACCGATTTGATCAGCCACACGCTCGACGAGCGCAAGTGGGTTACCGATCTCAACCGGCTGCGGGAGCTGGAAAAGTTTGCCGAGGATGCAAATTTTCGCGAAGCCTTCAAAGAGGTCAAGCGGCAGAACAAGCTGAAGCTGTCAGCAGCCATACAGAACCAGACCGGCGTGGTGGTGGACCCGGATTCCCTGTTCGATGTCCAGATCAAGCGCATACACGAGTACAAGCGTCAATTGCTGAACGTGATGGGCATCATCCACGATTACCTGGGTATTGTGGAGCGCGGCGAGATGCCGGATGTCCCGCGCACGTATGTTTTTGCGGGTAAGGCGGCTCCCGGATATTGGGCGGCCAAGCAGATCATCAAGCTCATCCACAGCGTGGCCGAGGTGGTGAACCATGATGAGAAGGTGAAAGACAGCATCAAGATTGCCTTCCTGCCCGACTATCGCGTCTCGCTGGCGCAGTTGATCATGCCCGCCGCCGACCTGAGTGAGCAGATCTCGATGGCCGGCATGGAAGCCTCCGGGACCGGCAACATGAAGCTGGCGATGAACGGCGCCCTTACCATCGGGACCTACGACGGAGCCAACATTGAGATCGCCGAGGAAGTGGGCGCGGACAACATCTACATCTTCGGTTTGCGCTCGGAAGAAATTCAGGAGATGCAGAAGAAGGGCTCGTACAATCCGCGCGATCGCTACGACAACGACGCCAGCGTGCGCGAGGTGATGGATGCGCTGGCCTCGGACCGCTTCTGTCCCAACGAGCACGGCCTGTTCCGCTGGATCTTCGACGAACTGGTGCACCGCGGCGACCGCTACTACCACATTGCTGATTTTCCTGATTACGTCGCGACCCAGCAAACCATCAGCGGCGAATACCGCAAGGAAGAAATCTGGTGGCGCAAGGCCATCCTGAATGTGGCCCGCATCGGCAAGTTTTCCAGCGACCGCACCGTCACCGAATACGCGCGCGACATCTGGCACATTGGCCCGTTCGAAAAATTGAACCGGCCAGGCAAATCACCAGCCCGCCCCGAAGCGCCCGCCGCCAAACCCAACGGCGAAGCCGCCGCGTTGGACACAGTCGCGCCACCCACCGAAGCCAAAACCCACCAAGAAGTATAAAGCTTAGCGCCGGCCGAGGAACGTTTCCAGCTTGCTGATCTCTGCGTTCGCTTGGTCCAGATAACGCCGGGCCCGCTCGGTGTCGGAGCCGTCCAGCGCCTGCTTGGCTTTGGCCATGTCGCTGCGCATGCTGGCGCGGGCCGAGACCATATCTCCACGCAAGCCCAAACCGCTCTGATGCATCTGCTGCTCCAGCGCCCCCAGACTGCTTTCGACCGCAGCCGCCCGGCTTTCCAGCTGATCGTCTTCAATCTCCATTGCGTCCAACAGCTTTTTCTGCTGTTCCAGGGCGGCCCGCGCCGCCAGCTCTTCCGCAGTCGGGCCCGATGGACGGTTCAGACGGGCCATCTTCGATTTGTCGGGTGCAGCGCTCTGATCTGGCGCTGGTTCGGCGCCAGACAAGCTCTGGTCGGGAACCGCTGGAACGTCAATTTTCGCAGCGGACTGGTCCGGCGCTTGATTGCCCGCCGATGGTGCGGGTGTGGCAGCCGCAGCCGCGGTGGCGGCATTCTGCTTATAGCTGCGATAGGCCCGAGCGCCCGCCAAGGTTGCCAGCAAAAGTATGACCGCCACGGCCAGAATCCAGTACGCTTGGCGCGATCCAGCCTTGGGCACGGGCGTAGTCTGGCCGGGTGTAGGCGTCGCCGCCGCATAGACCGGACTGGCTGGAGGCTGGGTTACCGGAGTCGGCGGCCTTACGTCGGAGACTCGGGTAGGCGGAAGCTGCACAGGCCGTGGCATCGCAGCAGCTACGACCGCTTTGGATACGCCAGGCAAGCCGCACGATTCTCTGATCTGCGACAAGGCATTGCGGAAGGCGTCCGCCGTCTGAAAACGTTCCGCCGGATTCTTAGCCACCGACATGACGATCATGTCGCTCAGCGGCTTGGGCAGCGAGGGCTGCACTTCGATAGGGGGACGCGGAGCTTCTTTGATCTGCGCCTCCATGATGGAAAAGCTGCTGGTGGCGCTGAACATCCGCTGGCCGGTCACCATTTCGTAGAGCGAAACCCCCACCGAGTACAAATCCGAGCGCCCATCCGTCGGTTGCGCTTGCACCTGCTCGGGAGACATGTAGTCCAGAGAACCCAGGGTTGTGCCGGTCACGGTGAGGCCGAGATCGGTGCCCGAGCGCGCAATACCGAAGTCCATCAGCTTTAGGACGCCGCTCGGTGTCAGCATCATGTTTGCCGGCTTGATGTCGCGATGAATGATGCCCTTCGCGTGGGCGTAGCTCAACGCCGCCAGCACCTGGTCGATGTAATCCAAGGCCTCGGCGGGCGGGAAGGGGCCTCGCTCCAGACGATGGGCCAAGGTATCGCCCTCGACGTACTCCATGATCATGATGAGCTGATTGTCAGCCGAAAACGCCGTCCGCAGCGCGGCAATGTTGGGATGATCGAGGCTGGCCAGCAGCTTGATCTCGCGCATGAAGCGGGCCCCCAGGTCGCCTTGGTTCGCCAAGTCGGGAAGCAGGATCTTCATGGCCTCGATGCGGTCCGAAATGAGGTTGCGCACCAGGAAGACCTGGCCCATACCACCGTGGCCGAGTTCCCGGATGATCTCGTAGTCACCGATTTGCTTGCGTTCTGGATCTGTCATATCAAAACCTCGAAACCTCGAGAGAGGAGGCGCGCGAACTCAGGAGCGGTGCGCGGTGATTCGAATTGGGGACGACGGAGCGGTGTTGCGCACTACGACTAAGGCGCAAGATCCGCTGAAACAGGAGCGGCGCAATTATGCGCTCCTCTCCAGGCAGGGTCAAGCTGGACCGGGGTGGCGATTTGGGCAAAATCCGCTGCTCCGCTAGAATGAGTCAGCAACTGTGGAGAGGACTGTCCCATGAGAAAATTCGCGCTGCTGGCTCTGACTTCGGTGTTGGCCGTGGTCTGCCTGGCGCAGGGCGATCGCGTGCCCGCCTACCATGATCATGCCCTGCAGCCCGGCGATGCCATGCCCATCCTGCCCAAGGACCAGTGGTGGGGAGAGTCCTTCCAGTACCCGTACCAGGTGAAAAGCTATGAGCTGGCCGCCAAGATTCCCAGTGTGTTGTACCAGGTGCCGTGTTACTGCTATTGCGACCGCATCGGGCACGGCAGCCTGCATAGCTGCTTCGAGACCACCCACGGAGCGCATTGCGGAATCTGCATGAAGGAAGTTTTCTACGCGTACCGGCAGATGAAGTTGAAAAAAACGCCAGCCGAGATTCGCGCCGGGATTATCCAAGGCGAATGGAAGTCCATCGATCTTGAATCGGCGGCCAAAAGCGACTAAGTTCATCAAGGTTTTCGCGCACCCAACTTTCGTAAGTTGACGGCCATCCCAAGTTGCGGGTATAACTCAGCACAATCAGCCTGCGTGAGACCAGGGTTTTGCACCTCTCTGCGCAATTCCCTGTCGCGCCCAACCCAAGGATGTCATCGGATGAAGAAAAAAGCCGCCGCAAAAGGCATGCAAACGACCGCTAAGCCTAAGGGGAATAGCGACTTAGTTTCGTCCGCTGCAGGCTCGGAGGCACGATCCCGTGGAAATAAACCGATGAAGTTGACCGACGATCCTCGTTTTACCCAGGCCGTGCAAAACTACGAGGCTGGCCTGAAGGCCCTGCAAGCCCACAAGTACGATCGCGCCAAGGCGTGTTTCGAGAAAGTAGTGGGCGGTCCCAGCCCCGAACTCGCCGATCGCGCCGCGGTCCACTTGAATAGCTGCAACCAGCAAATGAGCCACGCGGTCAACACCTTCAAGACTCCCGAAGAACAATTTGACTACGCCGTGTCGCTGATGAACATGGGCGATTACGTCAGCGCCCGCGAGAATTTTGAAGCGCTGACCAGGAATTGCCCCAAGCTGGACTTCGTGTGGTACGGAATGGCAACCTTGAACTGCCTGACCGGCCGCTTCCCCGAGGCCATCTCCAGCTTGCATCAGGCGATTCGCCTGAACCCGGCCAACCGCTACCAGGCGCGCAACGATGGCGACTTCAAGAACCTGGCCGACGATCCCCGGTTCACCGAACTGCTTTATCCTGATACCAGCGCCGGCACTCCGTCTCCGCCAGATCAGTGGCGTTATTAGCTGGGTATATTCTTACCGATAGCCATGCAGAACTGCTCCAACTCCGCTGCGCCGCGGGCCGTAAAAGTTGTCGCCATGGGCGGAGGAACAGGACTGTCCACGCTGCTGCACGGCCTGAAACAATATGTCGCCGCTGCGGGAGAGGCGCCGCTTCCAGGGATGCTGCCGCGCATCGACGATCTCTCCGCCATCGTCACGGTGAGCGACGACGGCGGCTCCAGCGGGCGTCTGCGCAAAGAGCTGAACGTGCCTGCTCCCGGCGATGTGCGCAATTGTATTGTGGCGCTCTCGGAAGACGAGGCCCTGCTGTCTCGCCTTTTCCAATACCGCTTTCCGGCCGGCGAGGGGCTCGGGGGCCACAACTTCGGCAATCTCTTTCTTTCGGCCATGACGGCGATCGCCGGCGACTTTAGCCAGGCGGTGAAACATTCGTCGGAGATTCTGGCCACCCGCGGGCATATCTATCCCGCGACCACCAGCAACGCGCAACTTTACGCCATCATGGACGACGGCTCCTTCGTCCGCGGAGAAACCAACATCACCGCCAGTCAGCGGCGAATTGTCGAACTGCGTATGGCGCCCGCGAATGCGAAACCTCTGCCGATGGCGCTGGCGGCCATCGAAAGTGCCGACCTCATTACCATCGGTCCGGGTTCGCTGTTCACCAGCCTGGCGCCTAACTTGCTGGTGCGCGACGTTTCCAAGGCGATTGCCACCAGCCGGGCGGTGAAGGTGTTTGTGTGCAACTTGATGACGCAAGCCAACGAGAGCCTCGGGCTTACCGCTGCCGATCACATTCGCGCACTCTACAAACACGCGCGCCATCAATTCTTCGATTACGCGCTGGTCAATCGCACTCCCGCGTCTGCCGCGCTCACGCTGAAATACGCCGAGCAGCAACAGGCGCAGATCGAGACCGATGTTGACGCCATCGAGGCACTTGGGGTGAAGCCGATCCTGGGCGAGTATCTGCTGGAAGCAATGGATTCCACCGAAGGCCTGGTCGCCCGCCACGACACCCATCGTGTCGCCCACGACCTGCTGCAGCTTATGATGGAACTGCGCGAATCGCCGGTGACGACGCTACAGCGGGAGGGGTAAGCAAATGGCAAAGCCGACCTCCAAATCCGCCAAGTCTGGTAAGAACAAACCCGGCCGGTTCGCCATCGCGATCCTCGCCGCGGGTAAAGGCACGCGGCTAAAGTCGCGCCGCCCCAAGGTCCTGCACGAGATCGCTGGAAAGCCCCTGCTTGCGCACGTGGTGGCGGCCGCCAGCGAGATAGTTCCTCCGCAGAACATCTTCGCCATCATCGGTTACGAAGCCGATCAAGTGCGCGAGGCGCTGGCCCCAACCGGTATCAACTTCGTTCTGCAACGTGAGCAGCGCGGCACCGGGCACGCCATGATGGAAGCGCGCAATGCGCTACAGAGCTTCGAAACGGTGTTAGTGCTCTCGGGCGATGTGCCGCTGCTCAGGGCGAAGACGATCAAGCGGGTCCGCGATTTTCACAACGCGCACCATGCCGCCATGACCATACTCACCGCCGAGCCGCCTGATCCCGCGGGATACGGCCGGGTTTTCCGCAAGCAGGTCAAAGGCAAGGCGAGCGGCGAAGTCGAGCGCATCGTCGAACAGAAAGCGCTGCGTGGTGCGGAAGCGGAGCAACGCGAAGTCAACTCCGGCATATACACGTTTGCGACTAAGCCGCTCTACACCCACATCGGCAAGCTCAAGACCGACAATGCCCATCACGAGTACTACCTGACCGACATGGTAGCGTTGCTGGGCAAGGCCGGGGAAAAGGTGCTGGCGCTGCGTGCCGCCGACTCCAGTGAAGTCCTCGGGGTCAACACGCGGGTCGAATTGGCAGAACTGGACGCCAGGCTTCGCGATCAGAAGGCCCGCGAGCTGATGCTGGCCGGCACAACCATCTTCCGTCCCGAGACGTGCGACATCGATGCCGACGTTGAGGTTGGCCCGGACACGGTGATCGAGCCGTTCGTGCAACTCATTGGCAAAACCAAGGTCGGCGCCGACTGCCGCATTCGCTCGTACTCCGTCATCACCAACTGCGAAATCGGCGACGGAGTTCTGATTCGGCCGGGCTGCATCCTGGACGATTCCGTGGTACGCAACCGCGCGCAACTCGGACCTTATTCGCATCTGCGGCCCGGCAGCGACATTGGCGAAGGCGCGCATGTCGGCAACTTCGTGGAGACCAAGAAGGCGCGGCTGGGCAAAGGTTCCAAGGCCAACCACCTCACCTATCTTGGCGACGCCGAAATTGGTGAGGACGTCAACGTCGGGGCGGGCACCATCACCTGCAATTACGATGGCGTGAACAAACACGGCACGACGATTGAAGACGGCGCGTTCATTGGAAGCGATGCCACGCTGGTGGCTCCCATTCGAATCGGAAAGGGCGCCTACATCGGGGCGGGATCGTGCATTACGGAAGACGTTCCCGCCGATGCACTGGCCCTGGGGCGCGGCCGACAGGTCACCAAAGAAGGCTGGGCGGCCCAGCGGCGCGCCAAGCTAAACATGGCCAGCAAATAGTTGTGCGAGAACCTGCAGCTGAATTCACTCGCGAGAATAAAACTTTAATCTGTCATCCCGAGCGAGGCCGCGCTGCGCGGACCGAGCCGAGGGATCTGTGGTCCGCCGGCACCGCTAGGCTGCAAGCAACGAACGCAGATCCTTCGGCTGCGCCCGCGACGCGCAAAGGAAGCGCGTCGGAATCTTGCGGGCGCTCCGCTCAGGATGACAGCGGCAATTACTGATTCGGATTGATTGGCTGGTCCACCGTGATTGCATGCGCCAGCCTGAACGTCACTGCCGACTCCGCCGGAATCTCTACCTCCTTGTTGCCGGTCAACCCCGCGCCCGCCGTGCCGGCGCCCGCGCCCACCAGGCCGCCGATGAGCGCGCCTTTGCCGCCGCCCGCCAGGCCACCGATCAAGAGACCGGCGCCGGTTCCGCCTCCCGCCATCACGGCGGTGCGCTTGCCCTTACCCTTTACGACCCGTGTATAGGTAGAAGTCTTGATCGCCACCGGCGCTCCGCCGAGGTTGACGGCGGTCAAGGTGATCGACAAGATACCCTCACCTTTGAATTTGCCCGGCGATTTGGCATTGACAACCCTTCCGCTCACGCCAGCGCCGGCTGGGATCGCTACCACTCCGCCCACCGCAACCGGGCGCGCCAGAGAACCTGTGAAGGTGTCGCCCGGACTCGCTGTTTTCGAGGTGATGCTATTTCCCATGCGGACCACAAGGTGGGTCCCAGCCGGAACCACCAGCGGCGGAGGCGGGGGTGGCGGCTGCGTGGCTTGCGCGCTCTCCTGCGCGGGCGCCATTGGTTGCCCCTGCGGGTTCTGCTGCGCAGGCGTCATCTGGCTAGTCGCAGGTTCGCTGCCCGCCGGTTGGGCCGCCGTGGAACTGCCGCTCGCCGGCGCTGCCGTGTTCTGGGTTTGATTTTTCTTGCTACAGGCCGCGAAGCTCATGGTGAGAACTGCGATGAACATGAGCGTAAGTAAGCGAGAACGCATAACGTTTTCCTTTCGCTGGGCCGCAGGGCGAGAATGCAAGCAGCCGCCTGCGGGCGTGAAACGAATTGATCCTGCGCTGCCGGTAGCCGGGGCCCCCGACAGGCGCCCCGCCGCGGCGGGCCTGGCGGGGTGGAAGCGAAGGCCGCAAAGGCAGGCGAGACGAGTGGGCTATCGCTCTACAAAGACTCTGCTAACGCGGTTAAGAATCATGCAAATTGTATCGTGTTTCTCCCCAGGAAGCGCTGGCAAGCGCCGGGCGATGCTGTTGGGTTATGCTGTGGGTCTCGCATGTGCGCCATCATACGAAACGTGCTGCTGGTTTTTGCCGCGCTGCTTCCCATCGTGAACCCGCTCGGCATGGCGCCCATCTTTGCGGAAATGACCCTGGGCTACGACACTGGCATTCGCCGCACCGTGGCGATGCGGGTCGCGGTCAACGGCGTGGTGCTGCTGGTCGCGTCGCTGTTCATCGGCTCCTACATTCTGCAGTTCTTCGGCATCAGCCTGGCAGCGGTCCAAGTGGGCGGCGGACTAGTCGTGACCGTGGCCGGCTGGCAGATTCTGAATCGGCCGGGCGAGCCGAAGGACGGCCCACTGAAAGCACCGCCCAGCCGCGAACGAATCCTGTCGCAGGCTTTTTATCCGCTCACCATGCCGCTGACGGTCGGACCGGGATCGATAGCGGTGGCCCTCACGCTAGGCAGTAACGTGCATGAGGAAAGGCATTTGCAACTGATCGTCAGCGCGCTGGCCGCAGTGATTGGAATCCTGCTGATTGGGATAACGATTTTCTTGTGCTACCGCTTCTCGGACAAATTGGAGCGCTTGTTCGGCCCCCTAGGTAGCAGCATCGTTATCCGCTTGTCGGCGTTCATCCTGGTCTGTATCGGCATACAAATCATGTTCAACGGGCTGACGGACTTCTACGAAGTGCTCCATGCGGTGGCGAAGTAGCGCGGCTTGAGTAGCGCCGTCTATGCACCCAATTCGGCCCTTTCGTACAATCGGGATGGCATGAATTTTCCTGTAAGCTCCCGTCATCTCGTTTACGGCAGCGGCTTATTCGCTCTATTCTTACTGCTTTCTCTGACCGCCTGTTCCAGTGCTCCTGCGGCCAAGCGCTATGAGTTGGAAGGCCGCGTGGTCGCGGTCGATCCCGCGGCCCGCCAATTGACCATCGCTCACCAGGACATTCCCGGCTTGATGAAAGGCATGACCATGCCGTTTACTGTGAGCAAGTCAAGTAGCTGGATATTCCAGGCAATTGCGCCCGGCGATCACATCCGCGCGACCCTGGTGCTCAGCGACCATGCCGAATTGCAGGACATCAGCTTCACCCAACACAGCGACACCGAGAGCGACGGCACCTCGGCGCTGCGTATTCCGCAACCCGGTGACGAGGTGCCCGACTTCACGCTGATCAATCAGAGTGGCAAGACCATCCACTTCCATCAGTTCCGGGGCAAACCGCTGTTGCTCACCTTCATCTACACACGTTGTCCCTTCCCGGAGTATTGCGTGCGCACGAGCAACAACTTCGGCCAGGTCATGCAGCAACTGCAGAAGGATCCGAAGGTGTTCAGCGAGGCGCAATTGCTCAGCATCAGCATCGATCCGGAGAACGACAAGCCCGCGGTCCTGCGCAGCTACGGCGAGCATTATGTAGGACGTGTCGATCCCAACTTCACCCATTGGGAGTTCGCCTCCGGTTCGCCGCAGCAGGTGCGCCAAGCCACCGACTTCTTTGGACTGGCTTATAACCAGAAGGACGGTCAGATCGTTCACGGGCTGCGCACGGTGCTGATCGGCAAGGACGGAAAAGTCGCCAAGGTATATTCTGGAAACGATTGGAAGCCCGACGAAGTGGCCGCCGATTTCATCGCAGCTACGGGCGCATAATTGAGACTCCCCGACGGCTCCAACCACACACCTAGGAGCAGTAAGCAAGGAGCTTACATGGCACACACCTACGACCCAGTGGCCAAGCTAAACGAGTTGATCAAGGGCATCGATTTTGCCATGCTGACCACCATCCGCAGTGATGGCAGTTTGCATAGCCGCCCGATGGCGACCCAGGACGTGGATGCCGATGGCGTAATTTGGTTTTTCAGCGACAGCAATACTCAGAAGGTGGAAGCTATACGCACGGACCCTCGCGTCAATCTTGCCTATTCCGATGTCGGCAGCCAACGCTATGTCTCGGTCGCCGGTCGCTGTGAGCTGGTGCGTGATCAGGGCAAGGCCAAGCAGCTATGGAGTCCTCTCTATCGCACGTGGTTTCCCAAAGGGCTCGAGGACCCCAATCTCATCCTGCTGAAGGTACACGTGCAGGAGGCAGAGTACTGGCATGCGCCCGAAGGCCGCATGGTGCAGCTACCCGGTTTCGCCAAGGCAGGCCTTGCGGGCTAGCCTGGATTATTCATGAGTGCGCATGCGTTTTTGCGGCTATAGGGGGCCTTCGACTCGCTCCGCTCGCTCAGGATGACAGACAGAAAAGTAGTCTCTTCGACTTAGCGACCCGGAACCTTTCCGCCTTGGCCGCATCCAACCAAATCTGTATCGCTGCGTCTGTGTTGCTTCCCAACCCAATGACCGAGATGCTCGAATTCGTGGTCCATTACGGTTATGCCCTGCTGTTCGTGTGGGTCTTGATCGAGCAGGCTGGACTGCCTATTCCGGCGACGCCGCTGTTGCTGGCCGCCGGAGCCTTGGCCGGGCAGGGCCGCATGCATCTCGCGCTGGCCATGCTGATTCCGGCATTGGCCTCGCTGTGCAGCGATACCTTCTGGTACTTCTTTGGCAAGCGACGCGGCGCGGTGGTGCTGAACCTGCTCTGTCGCATCGCGCTTGAACCCGACTCCTGCGTCCGCAAGACGGAAACCACGTTCACCCGATACGGCGCGCGGACCCTGCTGATTTGCAAGTTCGTTCCCGGCCTCAACACCGCGGCCCCAACGCTTTCTGGAATGGTGGGCGTGGATTTTCCGCGCTTCGTCCTCTTCGATTTCCTGGGAGCGCTGCTGTGGACGGGGACGTATGCCGGACTTGGCTTTCTGTTCAGCAAGCAACTTGACCTTATTGCCGCCGATGCCTCGCGCTTCGGGGGATCGCTGCTCCTGCTGTTCGTCGCAATCGTGATTGCATACGTATTCTACCGGTGGAATGAGCGCCGCCGCTTTATCGAGCAAGTCAAAGGCGGCCGCATCACTCCCGACGAGTTGAAGCACAAACTGGAATCGGGCGAGCCGCTGACCATCATTGACTTGCGGCATCCGCTCGATCGGCTCACCGATCCCAGGACCTTGCCCCATGCGCTGCAGATCTCGCCCGAAGAACTGGAGGCGCGGCAGGGAGAGATCGCTCGCGATAGGGAGATCGTGCTGTTCTGTACTTGACCCAACGAAGCGACCAGCGCCCGGGTGGCGCTGCAATTACGCAAGCACGGCATCCGCCCGGTGCGTCCGCTGCTGGGTGGATTCTATGAGTGGAAACGCCTCGGTTTCCCGCTTACCGGCACGGTGGACGAGGACGAAGAAACTATCCGCAAAGCAGATCATTCGTGGGCTTAAAGCCCCCAGGAATCTGTCTGTTCGGACTTTTTTGTGACCCGCGAGTCTCTGCGTGAAGGGCACGCAGTTGCGCATGTCGAAGGGCGCGCGCGAAACTATACTGATGGTGGGCCGTCTAAACCATATAAGATGAACTCTGTGCCTCACGAAGACAACTCCGTCTTGCCTCCCTCATCCGATGCCGCGCCGCCGCCCGCCGCTTCCCCTGCCGGGCCCAAGGGGATGAAGCCGGCAATTTCGGGCTGGCTGCGCGATATGCTGACCTCGCTCGCGGTCTCGGCCCTCTTCATCATCTTCCTCTACCAGCCGGTCAAAGTGGAAGGCACCAGCATGATGCCCACGCTTGCCGATCAGGAACGAGTCTTCATCAACAAGTTTGTTTACAAGCTGGAGCCTATCGAACGTGGCGATGTAGTCGTCTTTCGCTATCCTCGCGATACGGCCAAGAGCTACATCAAGCGCGTGGTGGCCGTCGCCGGAGACCGTGTGAAGATCGAAGACGGCGTGGTCTTCGTGAACGGACATCGCTTGCCCGAGCCGTACGTGCCTGACGCTTATGAAGACGTGCGCTCGTATCCGGAGACCGGGGTGCCGACACATTGCTATTTCGTGCTGGGCGATCATCGCAATCTCTCCAACGACAGCCGCGACTTCGGCCCGGTGGACGAAAGCTTCATCTATGGCAAGGCCGTCTTCGGATATTGGCCGGTGGCCAAGCTGGGCAAGCTGCGATAGTGCCTCACCTCGTGTGCACAACAAATTCTCCGGCGCTTCCTCTTATGCTGCCGCGCATTCCCTGATAAAATCAATAAAATCCAAACCCCGGAGATGCAATGCAGGCAATCCTTGCGTTGGAAGATGGACGGATCTTCCACGGCAAAGGCTACGGCGCAAAAGGCGAATGCTACGGGGAAGTTGTTTTTAACACCTCCATCACCGGCTACCAGGAAATATTCACCGATCCCTCCTACGCCGGGCAGATTGTAGTTCTCACCAACCCCGAAATCGGCAATTACGGCACCAACTCCGACGATAACGAAGCCACGCGTCCGTACATCGAGGGCTTGGTCGTGCGCGAGTTTTCGCGCGTCAGCTCCAATTGGCGCTCGCAGGAGGTTGCCGAGAGCTATCTCGAGCGCTACAAGATTCCCGTGCTGGGCGAGATCGACACACGCGCGCTGGTGCGCCACTTGCGCACCCACGGCGTGATGCGCGGCGTGATTTCCACGCTGGAAGCCGATACCGACAAGCTCGTCGCCAAGGCGCGCTCCATTCCGAAAATGGACGGCACCGACCTCGCAAAAGAGGTTACCACTCGCCACGTGTATCAGTGGGATGAAGGCGTGCGCTCCCATGAGCCGACGGAAGTGGTCGGGGTGAAGAATGCGTCGCCGAAGTATCACGTGGTCGCTTACGACTACGGAATCAAGCACAACATCATGCGGCGCCTGGTTGGCGAGTGCTGCCGCGTGACCGTGGTTCCCGCCACCACCAGCGCTGAGGACGTACTCGCGCTCAAACCCGATGGCGTATTCCTGTCGAACGGCCCGGGCGATCCCGAGCCGGTGACCTACGCGCAGGAGAGTATTCGCAGGATGATGGGGCGTGTGCCCATCTTCGGCATCTGCCTCGGACATCAGTTGATCGGCATCGCACTGGGCGGAAAAACTTACAAGCTGCGGTTTGGGCACCATGGCGGCAATCATCCGGTGAAGCAGATGAAGACCGGCAAGGTCGAGATCACCGCGCACAATCACAACTTCGCGGTCGATCCCGACTCGCTCAATCAAAGCGAAGTGGACCTGACCCACATCGATCTGAACGACAACACCCTGGAAGGCCTGCGGCATAGGTCGCTGCCGCTGTTCAGCGTGCAGTACCACCCCGAGGCCGCGCCCGGCCCCCACGATTCGCACTACCTGTTCAAGGATTTTGTGAAGATGATGGAGGAGTGGAAGGGCCAGTAATGCCACGCCGCAACGACATCGCGAAAGTGCTTATCATCGGCTCGGGGCCCATCGTCATTGGCCAGTCGGCCGAGTTCGACTACTCCGGCGCGCAGGCCTGCAAGGCGCTCAAGTCCGAAGGCTACGAGGTAGTGCTGGCCAATTCCAATCCGGCCACCATCATGACCGACCCGGAGATGGCCGACCGCACCTACATCGAGCCGCTCACGCGCACCTATCTTGAAGAGATCATCCGGATTGAAGCTGAGATGCTGGCTGCCAGCGAAAAGTCTGGCATTTTTGCACTCCTGCCGACGGTCGGTGGACAGACCGCTCTGAACCTCGCGGTCGAGCTTGCCGACAGCGGTGTGCTGGAAAAGTGTGGCGTGCAGCTCATCGGCGCGCAGCTTGGCGCCATCAAGAAGGCCGAAGACCGGCTGCTGTTCAAAGATGCGATGACCGCGATCGGCCTCGATGTACCCAAGTCATCGCTGGTCAACAATCTGAAAGATGGAATCGACTTCAGCAGCAAGATCGGTTTCCCGGTAATTCTGCGGCCCTCGTTCACGCTGGGCGGCACGGGCGGCGGCATCGCCTACAACCGCGAGGAGCTGTTGGAACTGCTCGCGCGCGGTCTCGATCTGTCACCGGTCCACGAGGTGCTGATCGAGGAGTCAGTGCTCGGCTGGAAGGAATACGAACTGGAGGTGATGCGCGATCTCGCCGACAACGTCATCGTCATCTGCTCCATCGAAAACTTCGATCCCATGGGCACGCACACCGGCGACTCCATCACTGTCGCTCCGGCGCAGACGCTCACCGACCGCGAATACCAGGCCATGCGCGACGCGGCCATTGCCGTCATTCGCGAGATCGGCGTCGAGACCGGGGGATCGAACATTCAGTTTGCTGTCGATCCGCATAACGGGCGCATGGTCGTCATTGAGATGAACCCGCGCGTCTCGCGCTCGTCGGCGCTGGCGTCGAAGGCCACCGGCTTCCCCATTGCGAAGATTGCCGCCAAGCTCGCCGTCGGGTACACCCTGGACGAGATCACCAACGACATTACGCGCAAAACGCCCGCGTGCTTTGAGCCGACACTCGACTACGTCGTGGTCAAGATCCCCAAGTGGCAGTTCGAGAAATTTCCCGGCGCCGACGAGTCGCTCGGCCCGCAGATGAAGTCGGTGGGCGAAGTCATGGCCATCGGCCGCACTTTTAAGCAGGCGCTGCTAAAAGCGGTGCGCTCGCTTGAAACCGGACGCAGGGCAACCGCGGAGGACATCGAACCACGCATCCTGACCAAGCGATTGGTGACGCCCCATCCCGAGCGGCTGCAGTACATTCGTTACGCGCTTGCGCAAGGAATGACGGTGCGCGAGATTGCGCAAATGACCAACATCGATCCCTGGTTCCTGCACCAGTTAAAAGAGATTTCCGACATGCAGGCGAAGTTGGGCACCGAGCCTATCGATGCCGAGAGTTTGCGTGCGATCAAGCGCATGGGATTCTCCGACGCCCGCCTGGGCGAGGCCTTGCAGTTGAAAAACGGCCGGACCGCCAGCGAAAAAATTCATCAACTGCGCCAGCAGCACAACGTCCGCCCGGTGTTCAAGCGGGTGGACACTTGCGCCGCCGAATTTGAAAGCTACACGCCGTACCTCTACTCAACCTACGAGGAAGAGGACGAAGCGGCGCCCACCGATCGCAAGAAAGTCATCATTCTGGGCAGCGGGCCCAACCGCATCGGGCAGGGAATTGAGTTCGACTACTGTTGCTGCCACGCCGCGTTCGCGCTGCGCGATGACGGTTTCGAGACGATCATGATCAACTGCAATCCCGAAACCGTCTCCACCGACTACGACACCAGCGATCGTCTGTACTTCGAGCCGCTGACCTACGAAGACGTCATGGCGGTGTATGAACACGAGGCGGAAGGCGGAGCGTCGGTCGGCGTGATCGTGCAGTTCGGCGGACAGACCCCGCTCAATCTCGCGCTGCCCCTGAGGGCGGCGGGTGTGCCCATCATTGGGACTTCGCCCGAGAGCATCGATCTGGCGGAAGATCGGCGGCGTTTTGGCAAGCTGCTGGACGAGCTCTCGATTCCGCAACCGCGCGGCGCAACCGCCGCCGGCGTTGAGGAAGCCGTCGCTAACGCCAATCGCATTGGCTATCCGGTGCTGGTGCGGCCATCCTACGTGTTGGGTGGGCGCGCCATGGTTCTGGCCTACGATGACGAGTCGCTCATCGGCTACATGAAGGAAGCGGTCGAATATTCGCAGGAGCGGCCAGTGCTGATCGACCACTTTCTGGAATCAGCCACGGAGATTGATGTGGATGCGCTCTCCGATGGCGACGACGTTGTGATCGGCGGCATCATGCAGCACATCGAGGAGGCCGGCATTCACTCCGGCGACTCATCGTGCGTGCTGCCGGCGGTCGATATCCCGCGCCATTTGCTCGACACCATTCGGCAATACACCTTCCACCTGGCGCGCGCGCTGAAGGTGGTCGGCCTGATGAATGTGCAGTATGCCATCCAGCGCGACAAGGTGTTTGTGATCGAGGTGAACCCGCGCGCTTCGCGCACTGTGCCTTACGTTTCCAAGGCGACGGGCGTGCCGCTGGCCAAGATCGCCGCCCGCCTGATGACTGGCCGCAAGTTGCGCGAGTTTTTGCCCGAGAACATCGAGCGCGGCGCCGACCTCGACACCGGCAACTTTTATTTTGTGAAGTCGCCCGTCTTCCCTTGGGGCAAATTCCCGGGCGTGGACACCGTGCTGGGGCCGGAGATGAAGTCCACCGGTGAAGTCATGGGCGTGGCCGACAACTTCGGCGAGGCTTTTGCCAAGGCGCAGGCTGCTGCCGGACAAGTGCTGCCAACCGCGGGGACGGTGTTCATCAGCGCCAACGACCGCGACAAGCCCTTCATACCCGACGTGGCGCGGCGCTTTGTCGAGCTGGGCTTCAGCCTCGTCGCCACCCACGGGACGGCGCGCGTGCTGGAACATGCGGGCCTGCGCGTCGAGCGGGTGTACAAGGTCAAGGAAGGCCGGCCCAACGTGGTCGATCTGATCAAGGGCGAGCGTATTCAGTTGATCATTAACACGCCGCATGGCGTCGAGCCATGGTTCGACGAACAAGCGATTCGCCGCGCCGCCGTGACCGCCCGGATTCCTACCATCACCACGCTGTCGGCCGCGCGCGCCGCATGCGAAGGAATCGCCGCATTGCAACGCGGCGAAGCCAAGGTGTACGCGCTGCAACATCTGCACGCGGAACGGATGGCGGCAGGAAAGTAACTTTGCATGGCCGTTAGATTACTTCGTCTTCACCTTAAGCCAAAGGAAGTTTCCACCGCCTTTGGCATGGCTGAAGTCCGTGTCCAGCACTTGCAATGTCACATTCGCTTCGACTCCTGCAACGATTTCCCCAACCGCCCGCTTGCCCGGAGCTGAATTAGGATCTCGAAGCGCTATGGAGTTCGTAGTGGCGACCGAGATTGGCGGGGTGGGATTGGGCGGAAGCCCCCGCACGTTCTTGGGGCCGTCAACCCATGTGGTCTTGTCCTCGGAAACCCGACCGACATACAGCCAGCCTTCATTCGGGGCCACAAATCCCGCAGCTACCAGTTTCTGTTGTTGGCGGACCACATCATTTTGAATCTGTTGTTGTGCTGCATCTACGTTCACTTTGGCCGAGTCGAGGGTTTGCGCGATCTGCTGCACGTCTTTTTGGGCCGTGGGCGAGAGGCCGGTTTTCGACTGTAACGCTCCCACCTGACTCATAAGTTGCGTCACCGTATCCTGCAGCTGATGCACCGTATCGCTGGCCTGCGAAGCCTGTGTGAAGTTGCCCTTCACGCCGAAAACATTCCACTCGGTCACTCCCAGGGAGGTCATGATTTTCGCTACTCGCGCGGGGCTCGAAATCGCCAACACGATCACGACCACCAAAACCACTTCGCGCACCAGGACCGCGACGTTCTTGCTCGCCTCGATGCCATCCTTTGCTGCATTGGAGAAGTTCGACATAGCACCCCGCTGGGACTTGCCAGATTGTCACAGAACTGCGCGCAAAAGCAAAGAAGTATGCGTACCATGTGACGCCCGGCACAATCTGCTCACTGGCAAGACAATATAATTGGAAAGTACGCTTACACAGGAGGGCACAGTGCTTCTACACGGAATCTTTCCTCCCATTACCACGCCGTTTTATCCGGACGGCAAAATCTATTTCCGCAAGCTGGAACAGAATGTTGAACACTACTCGCGTACGCCGGCAGTTGGCATCGTGGTGCTGGGCTCAACCGGCGAGGCCATCCTGCTCAGCGACGAAGAGCGCCGCGACGTGTTGAAGTGTGCCCGCGAATCTGCTGCCAATGAAAAAATTTTGATCGCCGGCACCGGAATCGAGTCGGCCATTGAAACCCTGCGCCTGACCGAATATGCCGCGGAGCTGGGCTACGATATCGCGATGGTGCGCACGCCGCATTACTACAAAGGGCAGATGACGAACCCGCAAAATATGCTCGCCTTTTATCGCTTCGTGGCCGACCGTTCGCCGCTACCGGTAATCATCTATAACTTCCCACAGGCCACCGGATACGACATTCCTACTGAAGTAGTGGTTGAACTTGCGGAGCACCCCAATCTCATCGGCATCAAGGAGTCGTCGGGTTCGATCGAGAAGGTGCAAGAGATGGCCGACCGCACTCGCCACATCAAGCGCAGCGCCACCGTGACGGAGACCTTTGCTGCCGTGACTGGGCGAATGCTGACTGCAGCCAACGCTGCTTCAGCCAGCGCCGACGGAGGAGCCCTGGTGACCGTGGGCGCGCTAGCCGGAACGGGTGCGCAGAAGCCGTCGTCAGCCGCGGTCACGGTCGTGGGCGGCCTTAAGACTCGACAGAAGGAGGTCGGCTTCCAGGTGCTGGTGGGCGCCGCCCAGAAGTTGCATCCTTCGCTCGATGCCGGCGCCGTGGGCGCGATCCTGGCATTTGCCGATTGCGCTCCGACTGCGTGCTACGAGATTTACGCAGCGTGGAAAGAAGGCGACGCGGCCCTGGCTCGCGAGAAACAGGAGCGCATCGCCAAAGCCGCCGAGCGCATCGTGGGCGGCTTAAGCATTCCCGGCGTGAAGTATGCCATGGACTACAACGGCTGCTTCGGCGGAGTCCCGCGCCTGCCGCTGCTGCCGCTCACGGCGGACAAAAAGGCTGAGGTGGAGCAGTTGCTGGAGAACATCAGGAACTGAACAGAAGTTGTCAGTAGTCAGTAACCAGTGGTCAGTTGCCCGTTGTCGCAGGACAAGCCTTTCGACGCGACCATTGGGCAGTTCCGCTTTTGGGAATGGTCGGCAAAGTATCTCGCGGAAGTGCTGGTCGCCTCGGCTCCAATGTGCTAGCTTGAAAGTGGCACCGAAACAAGGTAGACGTACCTTTTTTCGGTGCCTTTTGTTTTGCCGCTGAGAATCTCGACGTGTGCACCGGCGGCGGGAACAAAACAGGCTGGCCGAGTGCCCGCGCCTGACGCACGATATTTGAAAACTGAAATACAAGGCAATAGCGCCGGGCGCCCGTCCGCGCAGAGGGCTGCTGCGCGGCGGGCACAGCAAGGTCCCGTTCCGTGCTAGCGACGGAGGAGGTCACCAGGGCCTTGCTGATTTTCACCGACCGGCAGAGGAACAGCCTTGGGCTAAATCCATGCCACCCGCCTTCGTCGCCAGTGCGAATTCGCTGAACATTTTCGAACGCATCGAATATATTGACTGCAATGCCTTCTCTCGCACTTTCGGACCTGATTGGCGCGCCGGTAATCGACAACACCGGAGCGAGCGCAGGCAAAGTGCGCGAAGTCACTCTGGTACCGCAGGAGAATCCCAGTCAAATCGCCGGCTTCGTGGTGAAAACCCGTCACGGCGACCGTCTGCTGCCCACCAAGTTGCTCAGCTTGATCAATGGCGGTCTGCGGATTTCTACCCCCGCATCGGAGTGGAGCCCATACGCCGGCGGTGAAGGCATGCTCCTGCTGGAGCGCGACCTGCTCGATCAGCAGATCATTGACGTCCATGGGCGCAAGGTTGTTCGGGTCAATGACATTGACATCCACGAGGAGGCTGGCCACGACCACATTGTGCTCAAGGTCGGCGCGGTCGACGTGGGCGCGCGGGGAGCGGTCCGCCGGCTGCTGAAGGGCGTGGTCCCGGCAGCGGTGCTGAACTTGCTGCTCGCCAAGATCCCGCCGCGGATGATCCCGTGGGAATTTGTTGACCTCATCGAGACTGATCCTGCCCGCCGCGTCAAGCTGAAGATTTCCCTCGATCGGCTGGCCAAGCTGCATCCGGCCGACATCGCCGACATCGTGGAAGACCTTGCGCCTGCCGAGCGCGAAGCCATCTTCGAAACCCTGGACGAGGAGGTCGCCGCCGAGACCCTGGAGGAAGTCGATCCCAAGATGCAGGTTTCGATTCTCAGCTCGCTCGACTCCGACCGCGCCGCCGACATCGTGGAGGAAATGGATCCCGATGCCGCCGCCGATCTGCTGGGCGACATGCATCCCGATGACTCGCAAGAAATCCTGACCGAGATGGAGCCGGAGGAGCGCGCCGAAGTCGCCGAGTTGATGAATTTCGAGGAAGACACGGCGGCCGGGCGCATGACCACCGACTACATGGCCTTGGGACCCAATGCCAAGGTGGAAGACGCCATCAAGATGCTGCGCAATTTCGAGGGCGGCGTGGAGAGTGTCAGCACGATTTATATCGTCGGCGACAAAGACAAACTCCTGGGCGCCGTTCCGCTGGCGAAGATTGTACTGGCGCCTCCCGGCACGCCGCTGATGATGTTGAGCACTGGACACCTTACGACCGTGCATCCCGGCGCCGACGAGAAAACAGTTGCCGAACTCTTCGACAAGTACAACCTGCTCACCCTCCCCGTGCTGGATGAAAACGGGGCGCTGACCGGCGTCATCACCGCTGACGACGTCATCAATATGCTGCGCGCCAAGCTGTAACCAGTAGCCAGTAGCCAGTAGCCAGTGACGTGTGGAAAGAGTGTATAGAAGTGAACAAATCATATCGCGACCTCATTGCTTGGCAGAAAGCTTTGGTATCTCGTAATCGCGATATATATCAGGTGAGCGCGTCTTTTCCCAAAGATGAGGTATATGGGCTTACGTCGCAGCTACGCAGAGCAGCCGTCTCCGTGCCAAGCAACATTGCGGAAGGACAAGGACGTCACGGTAGGGCCGAATTCAGGCATTTTCTGCGGCAGGCCAGCGGTTCACTGATGGAATTAGAAACCCAGATCATAATTGCGGAACGACTGTGCTATGTCAGTTCAGAGACGGCCAGTCGGCTGTTGTGCAGCTCCGCTGAACTCGGGAAAATACTAAACGGCCTGATCAATTCTCTGAACTGAAATAACTGGCTACTGGCTACTGACTACTGACTACTGGCTACTGACTACTGGCTACTGACTACTGACTACTGGCTACTGACTACTGGCTACTGACTACTGGCTACTGTATTCTGGGAGGTCTTTATCATCTCACTGTAACTCCCAGTGTCATGTCCGATAAGCGACGGCTTAAAGTCTGGAGAATCCGCCTGTTGATGTTCCTGGCCGTCATCGGCCCGGGGTTCATCACCGCCAACGTGGACAATGACGCCGGCGGTATTTATACCTACTCCGCCGCCGGAGCGCAGTTCGGGTACTTGCTGCTCTGGGTCATGATTCCCATGACGGTCGCACTGGTCGTGGTGCAGGAGATGTCGGCGCGCATGGGCGCAGCCACCGGCAAAGGACTAAGCGATCTCATCCGTGAAGAGTATGGTTTGCGGATTACGTTTTTCATGATGCTGGGGCTGGTCATCACCAACTTCGGCAACGTGGTCGCGGAGTTCGCTGGAATCGCCAGCAGCCTGGAACTGTTTCACATTTCGCGCTACGTGAGTGTGCCGGTTGCTGCCGTGGTGGTGTGGTTGCTGGTGGTCAAAGGCACCTACAAGAGCGTGGAGAAAGTGTTCCTGGCGGCCTCGTTTTTCTACTTCGCCTACATCATTGCCGGGGTGCTGGCGGGTCCGAGTTGGAGGGAGGCCTTTGTCGCCACCTTCAAGCCGCCGCACAGCGGATCTTTCCACCAGTCGGCTTACATTTACATGGTCATCGCCGTGGTGGGGACCACGATCGCTCCCTGGATGCAGTTTTACCTGCAGTCCTCGATCGTGGAAAAGGGAATCACGCCGCGCGAGTATCGCGCCTCGCGCTGGGACGTGATCCTGGGCTGCATCTTCACCGACATCGTCGCCTGGTTCATCGTGGTGGCTTGTGCCGCGACACTCTATGCGCATGGTGTACGGCAAATCCGCGACGGCGCCGATGCGGCGCAGGCGCTACGCCCCCTGGCGGGCGAGTATGCCTACATTCTCTTTGCCGCAGGGCTATTCAACGCTTCGCTCTTCGCGGCCTCCATTTTGCCGATCTCAACTGCCTACACAGTATGCGAAGGACTGGGCTTTGAATCGGGTGTAGGACATAAATTCAGCGAGGCCAAGGTTTTCTACTGGCTGTACACGCTGCTGCTCATAGCCGGTGGCGGGGTTATCCTGCTGCCCAACATCCCGCTGGTGAAGATCAGCATTCTGTCGCAGGTGGTGAATGGCGTCGTGCTGCCGTTCGTGCTTATCTTTATGCTGCTGCTGGTGAACAAGAGCGAACTAATGGGCAAGCACGTCAACGGCACGTGGTTCAACCTGATCGCGTGGGCCACGACCATTATCATGATTGGGCTGACGATCGCCTGGTTCGTCACCGGCCAAGCCGGAAGCTAGAGCAGCTTGCCCTCGGCGATCTGCTGCACCAGGGTGCGGTCGGCATCGAGGAAGTCGAGCGCCGGCAAGTCGCGCCGGTGGACCCAGCGGATCTCGCGGAAAATGCGGTTCTGCAAATCCCCTTGGTAGTGTTCGACCTTGAAGAAATGCAGCTCCACGGCATTGCCGTTCAGATAAGTGTGCTGTAGTTGCGCAACTTTGCGACCGATCTCCGCGTGGACGCCCAACTCTTCCTCGAGCTCGCGCTTCAAGGCCTCGGGAGGCTCTTCGCCGGCCTCAATCTTGCCGCCGGGAAATTCCCATTTCAGCGGCAGCGCCTGATATTCCGTTCGCTGGCAGCACAGAATTTCCTGCCCGCGCACGAGCAAGGCGGCAACCACCTGCTTGATCAAGGTTCGTGCCTCGCTGCGAACCCCACTCGCCCGACGGTCACGAGATCTTCTCCAGATAACTGCCGACCAGATCGGCGCAGTGTTCGACGAGCTTGCGGTCCGCATAACCGAAGGCGGCCGGTGTATGGCTGTCAACGTCAAGCTCGCCCACTACTTTGCCCTTCACCATCACGGGCGCGACAATCTCGGAGCGGGTAGCGATCGAGCACGCCAGGTAGCGCGGATCGGCCTGAACGTCGTCCACCACCAGGGTTTGTCCCGACGAGGCCGCCGCTCCACAGATACCCTGATTGAGGGGAATGCGCTTGTGCGGCGTGTCTGCGCCGACATAGGGACCCAGCACCAGGACCGGATCTTCGCCCGGCAACGCCTTTTTGATCATGTAAAAGCCGACCCAATCGAAATGGCGCAGCCGCTGCTGCAGCCGGCCCACGAAGACGCTCATCAGGTCTTCGACGCTGCCAGCCGCATCGGCCAATATCGTGAGTTCCTCGGCGAGGTGCTGGTAATTCGTCTTCATCGTCCTCCATTCATATCACAGGCGGTGAAGCTGGCGAATCCCATCGGGCCGCGGAAGTAGCTCCGGATGCAACGCCCACGCCAAGGCGCGCAGTCCGCCGAGCAGGTTCGTCGCCGGCGTATTCAGCAGTTCATCGTTGATACAGAACACTCTCCCTTGGCGGACCGCCGGCAAATCTTGCCAGCCGCGCTGCTCCACGATCTTCTCCAGCGGGACGCGATCTCCGGCTCCGCACCAGGCCGCCACAATGACATCCGGCTGCGCCGATGCGACTTCCTCCGATGTAATCGTCTTGCCGGGCGGCGCTATGAACTCGCCTCCTGCGGCTTCCACCAGCTCGGCTACCCACGGCTGCGAAGCGATGATCGGCTTTCCCCATTCCTCGCAAAAGACCTTAGGCTTGGATGCAGAAGCGGCGCGCTCGCGAACGGCCTCGATTTCATTTTGCATACCGGAGATCACGCTCTGACCGCGCTCCCATGCGCCCATCACGCCTGCGATGGCAGCCATGTCGGTGTAGATGTCGGCGAGCCTTCGCGGCGCCAGCCCGAGAAATCGCACGCCTGCTTTCAGGATGGCAGCCACGGCTTCCAGTTGGTAGGGGACCGACGCCAGCACGAGGTCGGGACGAGCTGCGAGAATCTGTTCCGTCTGGGCGGTCCAGGAATCGAAGACAATCAGGCGCGAACCGTCCGCTACCTCCGGGCAAACGTCGGCGCAGTATTTGGTGCAAGCAACCAGACGATCGAGCAGGCCCAGATCGCGCAGCGTGACCGTGGCACTGGGCTGGAGAGAGACTACGCGCTGCGGAGTGTGATTGGCGTTCAAGGCTGTTCGATTATACGGAGCGCGGCCCCATGACCGGCAACGCCTGGCGCGGTAAGCTACTGGTGAGGCATTCTGCGCCCATGTATTCTCCCCAGCTTCTCGATCACTTCGAGCGACCGCGCAATTCCGGGGAGTTGCCGGACGCCGATGCTCAGGTACGCGTCGAGAATCCAGCTTGCGGCGACATTCTGGAGCTTGCGATCAAGATGAACGCGGGACGGATTGGCGAGATCCGCTTTCGCGCCAAGGGCTGCGTGGCCGCCATGGCGTGCGCCTCCGCGATGACGGAGTTGGCAAAGGGCAGGTCCCGGCAAGAGGCGATTGCAATCGATAAAGCAGAGATCCTGAGTGCAGTTGGAGGCGTGCCGCCAGCATCCGGACACGCAGCGCAGTTGGCGGTTGATGCTCTAAGAGAGGCGCTGCACAAGCTCCCTTAAACCGCCCTACACCGTTTCCGTTTCCAGCTCTTCTTCCAACAGTTGCTTGTTGTACAGCTCGGTGTAGTAGCCGTTGCGTTCGATCAGCTCTTCGTGGGTACCGTATTCCACGATCTCGCCGTCGTGCAGCACGGCGATGCGGTCGGCGTTGCGCACCGTCGAAACCCGGTGCGAGATGAAGATGGTGGTACGTCCTTGCATGATCTCGCGCAGATGATTCAGGATGCGATCTTCGGTCTGGGTGTCCACACTGGCGAGCGCGTCGTCGAGCACCAGGATGCGTGGGCTGCGGATCAAGGCCCGCGCAATGGCGGTGCGTTGCTTCTGCCCTCCGGAAAGCGTGAGGCCGCGCTCCCCGACCAGAGTGCTGTAGCCATCGGGAAAACTCTCGATCTCATCGGCGATGCTGGCGGCCTCGGCGGCACGGCGAATCTCTGCATCGGTGGCATGCTCGGCCCCGAAAGCGATGTTCTCCCGAATGGTGTCGCTGAACAGGAACGTCTCCTGCGGGACAAAACCGATGTTCTTGCGCAACACCGCGAGCGGGAACTGGCGAATGGGTCGCCCATCGATCAGCACCGCGCCTTCCGCCGCATCGTAGATGCGCGGAATGAGCGACACCAGCGTGGACTTGCCCGATCCGGTAGGGCCGACGATCGCCAAGCTGGTGCCTTCGGGCACTCGCAGATTGATTTTTTTCAGCACCGCTTCATCACCGTGCACTTGGCCCATGCCGCGCTCGGCTGCGATCAATGTGTGGCCGTAGTGAAAGCTCAGATTGCGGAACTCGATCTCTCCGCCAACTTCGGTAGGAGCGCCGGTGGCGGGCACGGCGGCGTCGGTGACCTCGGGCTGTTCGGCGAGAACGTTTTGGATGCGGCCCATGGACGCGGTGCCGCGCTGAAAGAGGTTAATGACCCAGCCCAGGGAAACGATGGGCCAGGTGAGCTGCACCATGTAGGTGTTGAAGGCCACGAAGCTGCCGACCGAAATGCGATGCAACAGGACTTCGCGGCCACCGATCCACAGCACGATCACGATGGCGACTCCGAGCAGGGTTTCCAGGGTCGGCCACAGCATGCCCATCAGGCGCACCAGCTTGAGACTGCGCGCGATGTATTCGGTGTTCTCGCGTTCGAAGCTCGCGATCTCCGCCTGCTCCTGCACATAAGCGCGAATCAGACGCGCTCCGGAAAAGTTCTCCTGCGCCTTGGCCGAGATGTTGGAGAACATGGCCTGGATGCGCTCGAAGCGCTCGTGAATCTTGCGGCCGAAGTGCTGCACCACGATGCTGACCACGGGCAATGGCAGGAAGGCGAACAGGGTAAGGCGCGGGCTGATGCTCAGCATGAACACCAGCGCGCCCGCGGTGAACACCACGGTGTTGGCGCTGTACATGATGCCGGGCCCGGCCAGCATGCGGACCGCGTTGAGATCGTTGGTCGCCCGCGCCATGATGTCGCCGGTGCGGGTGCGCTGATAAAAGCTGTAAGACAGCCGCTCCAGATGCGTGAACAGGTCGTTGCGCAGGTCGAATTCAATTTCGCGCGAGACCCCGATCAGGATCCAGCGGGTCAGGAATTGGAAAATGGCTTTGGTTCCGGCGACCGCCAGCAGCAGGGCCGAGTAGGTGAGCAGTTTGTGGCGTGTGACCCCAAGGTTCAGATCGTCAATGGCGCGGCGGATGACCAGTGGGAAGAGAATCCAGATCCCGTTGTTGCACAACACGAACAGAGCGCCGATCCAGAAGGTCAGTTGGTACTTGCGGAGATAGGGGAACAGCGGCCTTAGGTTCTTGAACATGAGTGGACAGAAGTTAGATGTTGGTGGTTGGACTTAAGCTCTATGGAGTTGTCATCACGAACGGCCTTGGCCGTGAGGGATCTGCTGTCTTTTCCCAGCCGTCGTTCCAGCATCAAGCAACAGCAGATTCCTCGCTGCGCTCGTAACGACAATTTCACAGGTGGACCGTCAATTCCAATGGACATCCCTCAGGGGCTAAAGCCCCGTCTCATACTATGCATTTAACGGACGGCCTGAAGGCCGTCCCCTTCAAAGCACAGCCACTAGGTCGGTACGCGCAACAGAAAGTAACCTCCGGCAAGAGCAAAAATAAAGTCGGGCGCCCAGGCCGCCAGCATGGCGGGCAGTTGATTGGCATTGCCCATGGCCTCGAACAATCCGGCGGTGACCCAATACACCACAGCGATGGCGACCGCAATCACCACGCTGCCCAGCGCTCCACCCTTGCGGCCGGACGCTGCGAAGGGAACCGCCAGCACAGCCATTACCAGAGTGATCAGCGGAAAGGCGAGTTTCTTCTGCAACTGCACCTTCAGCCGCACGGTGGTAAAACCACTCTGCTCCAGGTTTCCGATGTAGCGCTGCAGCTCTTGATAATTCATTTCCGAGGACTGCTTGACCTCTTTCTTGAAGTAGCTTGGGTCCTCGTGCAGTTCATTGAAGGTTGCCACATCGAAGGTGCGATAATCCTGGATGGAAGTGCCCGACAGAGTCCGTATCCAACCCTGCGCGAAGATCCACTTGTTCAGCCCCTCGTCCCAATGGGCGTGGGCGGCGTAGATGCGGCGCGTGAGCTGGAAGGTATTCGGGTCGAACTCGAAGATAGAGACCCCGCCGAGCTGGTTAGTGTCGGGATCGAAGACCTGGTAGTAGAAAATGTCGTTGTTCTGTCCGAAAATCCACTTGCGGTCAGCCTGCAGGTAAGTTTGCGGCGGTTTACCCTTGATCTGATTGCGCAGGATTTCCTGTTCCCGGTTGGTGTGCGGGATGTAGAGCTGATCGAAGACGAACATGGCCGCGGCAAAGATGGCGCACACCACAATCACCGGAAGCGCGGCGCGATAGATGCTAATTCCCGTGGCCTTCATGGCCGTCAGCTCGCTGGATTTCTCCAGCAGTCCAAAGGTGATGAGCACCGCCAGCAGCACCGCGATGGGCGCCATCACGTAAAGCAGAGACGGGCTCAGGTTCAGCAGGTACTCAGCCAGCATGATTACGGGTACCTTGTTGCGGACGATGTCGGTCAACAGTTCGAAGAAGGTGAATACCAGCGCCAAAATCAGGAACGTGGCCAGCACCATCCCCAGATACATGGCGAAGTCGCGCAGGATCATGTCGTCCAGAATGAGCGGGAACCTTGCGCTGAAGCGTTTTCGGTGAGGCGAAGAATCTTGCAGGGCATGCCCGCTGGAGGGAAGGTGACGCCGGCGCATCCACAATTCTTGCAGCTTCTCCCACGTCCCTTTCCAGTGCGCGCCCAAGTTGCCGATCTCAATCGGCATCCTATCCACGCGCCATAACAAAGCCAGTCCGCACAGGAAGAAGAAGATGTTGGCCATCCACACGCCTTCCCACGGAGGCATCTTCCCTTGCCGCGCCATGGAGACGCCGGTCAGCGAGAAGAAGTAATACACGAACACCAGCAGAATGGTGAGCACGAAGCCGGTACTCTTGCCGCCTTTGCGGGCCGAGAGTCCCAGCGGGATGCCGACCATCGCCAGCACCAGGCAGGCGGCCGGAAGCGCAAACCGGCGATGGAATTCAATCTGGTAGTAGCGGGCTTTACTCAGGTCGTAATTCCAGGTCCCGGGATCGATATCTTTCAGCGGCGCGGCGGCGCGGCGTTCGCGCGCGGCGTTGCGCAACAGCTGGTGCAATCCCAATTCGGCGACCGGAAGCAAATCGTGCGCATGCTCGGCGCTGCTGGGCAGTTGGATCGGGATCTCGGTGCTGTCAAAGGTGGTGATGGAGTACTGGTCCTTGGCCTTCGGTACGCTCTCCTGCTGGGTGCCGTCCTCGAGATGCAAGCGTAACTTGTCAGGCGAGTCGCTCAACAGCGCGCCGCGCTTGGCCAGAGTGACTTTGGGAGAGGACGGGTCGCTGACATCGGCCAGGAAGATGCCCTGCCACAACAGCCGGCCACGGAAGGGAATCGCGTCCTGCACATAAAGCACGGTATTCTTGAACTCTTCGTAGAAGACGTGCGGTTGAATCTCAAATGACGCTTGCGACGATTTCAGTTTGTCCTGCAACCGATTCAGCGCCACCGCCGACTTGGGCGCCACGTAGATGTTGTTGACCATGCCCAGTATCCAGGCGCCAAGGACGAAGATCGCGATGGCGCGGACAAACATTCCCACGCCCATGCCACTGGCACGCATGGCGGTGACTTCGCTGTCGGCCGCCAGCCGGCTGAGTCCCACCAGAATGCCCACCAGCACACCCATGGGCAAGGTCAGAGTGAATGTAGTCGGCAGGGTGTAGAGAAAAATCTGCCCCACACTGGGCACGGGAGCGCTGTTGCGGACAATCAGTTCCAGCAGCCGCCCGAGGTCCCGCATGAAGATAATGAAGGTGAATAACGCGACGCCCAGCAAGGCGTGCGAGCCCACTTCCTTCAGAATGTAGCGGGTCAGGATGCGCACGGAACTCTAGTTTAGCGGAAGGGCAGCGAAGCGAACAGTCAGATTGTGCCTAACGTCTGCCGTCCCTACGGTCCAGCCGGGGACATAGTTAACACTTTAGACCGAGGACATACTTTACACTTTTGGGTCCGTGTTTTTGGTTTTAAAAGCATTCTTAGTAGTCGTCGTGCGGGGGGAATGTGGGAATCTCCG
>JBEKNL010000034.1:0-37603 GCA_049522855.1 Candidatus Korobacteraceae bacterium | reverse complement strand
CAAATCCTCAATTAATCTCCACTGCCGCTCACTCAGCCTCATGCCAACAGCTAAGCCCAGTGCTCCCCTGCCGCATAAGTGCCTGCCTTGAGGCCGAACCTATTTATGAAACCAGCTCTAGTTGCTAATTGCTAGTTGCTAACCGCTAGTTGCTCTTTCTCTTTCCTATTCCATCCGTACTTCTTCAACTTGTGGTGTAAGGTGACGCGATCGATGTCCAGAACCTCGGCGGCCCGGGTCTGATTGCCGCCGCACTCCTCCAGCACCCGCAGAATGTGTGCGCGTTCCGCATCCTCAAGGCTGCGGACATCGCCTATTCCCAGGCCAGCGGCATTTCTCGATTTCAAGACAAAGTCCTGCTCGCGTAGTTCGGGCTCCTCGGCCACCACCATGGCGCGTTCGACCGCGTTTTCCAACTCGCGGACATTGCCCGGCCAACTGTATTGTTGCAATTCATTCATCGCCGCCGGCGAAACTCGCGTGATCTTCTTGCTCATCTCGCGCGAGAATTTGCGGGTGAAGTGGTCCACCAGCAGGGGAATGTCTTCCCGGCGTTCGCGCAGCGGCGGAATCTCGATATGAAAAACGTTCAGCCGGTAGAAGAGGTCGGGACGGAACTTGCCCTCCTCGATCAACAGTTCCAGGTCCTTGTTGGTGGCGGCCACCACGCGGAAATCGACGTGGATGGTCTGATTGCCGCCTACGCGCACGATCTCGCGCTCCTGCAGCACCCGCAGCAAGTCGGTTTGGGTCTTCAAGCTGATGTCGCCGATCTCGTCGAGGAACACGGTGCCGCCTTCGGCAATTTCGAACTTGCCCTTCTTGCGATATTGCGCGCCAGTAAACGCGCCTTTCTCGTGGCCGAAGAGCTCGCTCTCCAGCAGGGTCTCGGTCAGCGCGCCGCAATGGATGACCACCAGAGGATGAAAACGTCGCGGACTTCCCGCATGAATGGCGCGCGCCACCAATTCTTTCCCGGTGCCGCTCTCGCCGGTGACCAGCACCGTGGCATCGGTGGGCGCAACCGTTTCGATGGAATCGAAGACATGCTTCATCGCCGCGCTCTGTCCAATGATGTCGGAGGGATGGGTAATTTCGGCGACGGTCTCTTTCAGCCGCGTATTCTCCTGCTGGGTGCGGCGATGCGACATGGCCTTGGCGATCAGGTGCGCGATCTCGTCCGGATCGAGCGGCTTGTTGACGTAGTCATAGGCGCCGTTCTTGAGCGCCGTAACCGCCGTTTCCACCGAGGCATAGCCGGTCATGATGATGACCAGCATGTCGGGATAGATCTCGTGCAACCGCCGCTGCAGTTCGATGCCGTCGGTGCCGCGCATCTTGATGTCCACCAGCGCGACATCGAAGGTCTGCTCGGCTACGCGCGTCAGCGCCTCATTGGCGTTCTCCGCGGTGGCCACTTCATAGCCCTCCTCAGTGAACCACTTGGCCAGCGAGTCACGCACGCTGAGCTCATCATCCACGATCAGCAATTTGCCTTGCGTCATTCTTCTACCTCGTTTCCACCACTGCGCGGTCACGATCGCCAGCCACGGCGGGATTCTGGCTATCCACCGGCAGCTCAATTCGGAATGTGGTCCCTTGTCCCACGACGGAGTTCACTGCGATCTGCCCGCCATGGCGTTCCACGATGTTCTGGCTGATGGCCAGTCCGAGCCCCGAGCCGCCCGATTCCTTGGTGGTGTAGAAGGGCTCGAAGATGTGGGGGAGATGCTCGGCGGGAATCCCGATGCCGTCGTCACGAATGACCAGTTCGATCCACTCGGCGCTGGCATGAGTGCTGATCCACAGGTTGCCTTCCTGGGGCATGGCGTCGATGGCATTGATCACCATGGCCAGCACCACCTGCTCGATCAGCGCGGGATCGCAATGTGCCATAGGCAAGTCGCCGGCGAGATCGAGGTTGAGCTGGATGCCGGCCATTTCCATCTTGTGCTGCACCAGGCGCACGCAACGATCGATGACCTGGTTAAGATCGCACCAGGCCAGATTCATGGGCGAGACCCGCGAGAAACTCAGCAGGTTCTTCACCAACTCGCCGCAGCGTTTGCTCTCGCTGGCCACCAGATCGAGCGATCCCTTCATCTCTTCTTTCTTGGGCGAGCTGGCGGCGTTTTTGTTGATCCAGCGCTTGACCAGCTTGGAATAGGTGAGGATGCCGGAGAGCGGATTATTGATTTCGTGCGCGACCACGGCGGCCATCTTGCCGATGGTGGCCATCTTCTCCACGTGCAACATGCGCTGGTGCGCTTGTTTCAACTCGCGCGTCTTCTCTTCGACACGCTCTTCCAGGGTGTGCGTCCAAGCGGTGATTTCCGCCTGCGCCACCTGCAGCCGGTTGCTCATCTCGTTAAACGATTGCGCCAGTTCGCCCACCTCATCCTGGGCGTGGACGGGAATCTGATAGCCGAGTTCGCCAGTGGCGACGCGGTCGGTGCCGGTCTTCAATTCGCGCAGCGGGTTGCGGACCACGATCCACACGAACAGTCCGCTGAGCAAGACCACCGCAATCAGCGCGACCCCAGTTCCGGCAAGCATCTCTCTCCGTTCCCGGCGCAGGCTTTCATCCACCTTGGCGAGAGAAAGATTGGTGTCGAGCACGCCCAGAATCCGCGTACTTGCAGGATGAGCGTGGCAGGCCGCGTTGGCGCAGGCGGGCTGGTTTTCGATCGGGGTGATCACTCCCAGCACGCGGGTATTGGCGGCGTGATAGACGCGAAATCGGTCGGAGCGGTTGAGGCGGCTGAGCGGCTGCGATTGCGTGTGGCAGCCATAGCAGGCTTCGGCGCCCTTATCCACCATGGTGCCGACCTCGGGCGGGGCCGTGGAATAGCTGATCACGCCTTGCGGGTTCAAGATACGGACCCGCACCACCCCGGGCTGGTCGGCCATGTTCAGCATCATCTCGTACAGGCCGTTGCGATCGTTGTTCAGCATGTAATGCGAAGCGCTGCGGCGCAGCACCTCGCTCTGCTGCTCGGCGCTGACCAGCGCCGCGGCTTCCAGATGCTTGCGATGCAGTTGCGTGCTGAAATATCCCAGCAGGGCGAAGATGATGATCATGACCACGAAAATCGAGACCATCAGCTTGGCGCTTACGCTGTGTCCCAACCGTTGCAGCCAGAAGGGGCGTGACGAGACTGGGCTCTCCCCGGTGGTTTTGGGTGAGGGCCGCCTCGAGTTGTCAGTCTCCAGCATGGACGGGCACCACAACTTCTGCGAACCTCGCTTCCGGTTCGCTGAGTGCCGGGATATGGACCTTCTCTTCGGGGAAGATCGGGAGGTACCGCGCCACCAAGCCAAAGATGGCGAACCCCAGCGCGACGAACATGGCGGTAATCACCACCTCCGTCCACTTTGGGGTATAGCGCGCGCCCGCGTTCTCGACTCCGGTAATAGTGACGTTCAGGCGATTGGTGACAAATCCCAGCAGGGTCAGCACCGCCGCCAGGTACAGGCCTTGCGCGCTTTCTCGAACCTTCGGTATCAGCAAAAGTCCCAGCGGTGCGACCACCGAGAGGAATATCTCCAGTAGGAAGAAATGCTGCTGATAGCTCGATACGAGGACCAGATTAAGAACGCCACGGTGATAGAGGTCTTCGAACCGGAGGATTCCGTAAAGTGCCAGCACCACCACCAGCACCCGTCCCAAGTCGCGCAGGATGGGCAGCTCCAACTCACGGCCAAAGTACTTGGAACTCATTGAGGATTCGAAGATGGTCATGGCCAATCCCACTGCAATCGCCGATACAAAGAAGAACACTGGCAGCAGCGGGCTCCACCAGAACGGATGCAGCTTGTTGGGCATGATCAGATACAGTGTCCCCAGCGACGACTGGTGCAACGTCGACAGCAGCACCCCAAGAATCACGAACACCACCATGACGCTGCGAATGACCTTCAGCGCTCGCTTCAGTTGGAAGTGCTCCAGCACGATGGGCGAGAACTCCAGGGCCAGCACGGTGGTGTACAACATCACGCACCATGCCACCTCAAACATCACCGAATGGGGATTGCGCATGACCAGCGGATGCCAGATGTTCCAGGGCAATCCCAGGTCGTACATCAGCGCGGCACAAACCAGCAGGTAGCCCAAAAATGCGGTCAGAATCGTGGGCCTTACGATGGAATGGAACCGTTTGATGTTGAAGATCTCGACCGCGGCGGTCAGCGTGAAACCACCCGCCGCCAGCATGACGCCGCACATCACGTCAAAGCCGATCCATAGTCCCCAGGGAAACTGATCGCTCAGGTTCGTGGACGCGCCCAGCCCGCGAAAGAAGCGGAGAAAAGTGCAGTACACGCCCGCCGCCATGATGAAAAGGAAGATCGCCTTCCAGAAGGTGAAGCGGATTCTTGGGACCGTCATCGCTCACCGCCTTTCTGTTTTTTCTCCTGGGCCTCGGCTTCGGCAACATCTTCCCGGCGATGGGTGATCCAGTAAATGCCGCCCAGCATCGTGCCAAACAAGGGGACGAAGTCAGGTATGCGCGACAGCACCTGGTAGGTGTACATCGGCAGCGCCCGTTCCGTCAGGTCGGTGCGGAAACCGAAAAGGTTAAAAGGGACGGAAGACAGCAGCATCACCGACGTGCCACCGACCTCGGTCTCGCCGAAGATGTGCGGCAAATATTTGCCGGGATTGTCGTGGATACGTTTCTTGGCTTCTTCCAGCAGTTGCTCGCGATCGCCGAACTTGGTGGCGCCGGTGGGACAGATTTCCGCGCAGGCTGTCTGTTTTCCTTGGGCGACGCGCTTGCTGCACATGATGCACTTGCGCACGCCGGGTACCGCTTTCTCCCATTCGTACTTGGGCACGCCGAAGGGGCACGCCGCCATGCAGTAGCGGCATCCCATGCAGCGGCCCTTGTCGTAGGTGACCGGGCCGAGGGCGGTCTTCTTCATCGCGCCTACAGGGCAGACCGAGGCGCAGGCCGGGTCATCGCAGTTCATGCATAACTTGCGCATGAACTTATCGTCTTTGATGAGGATGGCGGTGTACTTGTGCGCCGATGTGATTTGCTGGTCGGCGATAAGGTCGTCGTACGGCAGGCCGTTTTCGGTGGCGCAGGCCTGCTCGCACTGCTTGCAGCCGATGCACTGGGTCGCATCGTAAAGGATTCCCTTGCTCATGCTTTTCTCCAGATCGCCCTGGCGGCCCGGTCGGACCTCGGCAGGTGAAAGCGGCGCCAAAGCGAGGGCGCCGTCGGGCGACTTCGGAACTTCGGGGATGTTCCGCTCCAGACCGGTTCATAACCTGGAGCCGGCTTGGAGAGGAAGCCAGCGTGAAATGGGCCTACTTCAGGCTCTTCACGTAAGTAGCCAGCTTGGCAGCGTCAGCCGGGCTGACACCCTTGTTGGCAAAAGCGTGCATGGCCTTCTTCTGCGGCCCGCCATTCTCAATGTAGTCAACCAGATCGGCGTTCGACGCCTTCTGCACGGTGGCCGACGAAAACTCCGGAGCTCCCATCTTCTTGCCGGCGGCGGTGCCTTTTCCATCCGCGCCATGGCAGCCCGAGCACTTTGCCTTGTAAAGGTCTTCCTGCGCCCACGACAGGCTGGGAAGGACCAGGAACAGCGCGAAAGCGGTAAGTAGAACAGCTAAGATGACCTTCTTCATGACTTCTCCGATAATAAGATTATGAATACTGGGTCCTGTTCGACCTTGGAGCGTGTACTGCTGCCCAAGCGGCGTGCCTCTTGTTAGACCCGCACCCATGAAACCGCCATGAGTACGATTTCAGTGTGGAACATAGATTTAAGGGACGCTGTGATGGGAGTCACCCGGCGACGTGATGGGTTTCGCAACAGTTCGGACGAGCGTTCGAACGCGGCTGTGGCGGTTTGCCACAACTACTGGCAAAAAGTACCGCAGGGACGTGCGAACAATCTCCGCAGCCGTCTGCTCGCTACGATGATTTTCTCTGAGCCAGCTCAGAATACGTGGCGATTCTCAGCTATGCCGGACGCCAGCGTTTTCACAGCGGTTTTTCTCCCGCTTTTGGCGCAGGCCGGAGTCGAATCAACCCATCCCGGAACCACTCTAGTCCCCGCCTGCCGTAGGCGCCAAGGCTGGCGCGCTGGAGGGTTTGTTCGGGGTACGGTTGGGGTGAAATAAGTTCAATACTGCGCAAAGCGCCCAATACCCCATTGCAACCCCGAAGGCGAATGCCGCAACGATGGTGAACAGGAGCAGGATCGAGAGCAGAAACGTCGTCATATCGTTCTCTTCTTTATGATGCGCCGGAACCCGCGGGATGATTTCCAGAATTTCTCTGGGCGGGTTGAATCCCGGACGCCAGCCAATCATCTACTCTGATGGTTTCACTTTACCTCGCATTGACGTCTCTCGCTGTTGGCAACTAAGATACGTGAGTAGAATTGCGTTTCCCCTCTCGCGGACTTTCCAGAGCAGTGCATCAGGCTGAAACTGCGGTTCCCGGGTCGTAGCCCGAAGAACGCGACCGCATTTTTCGCTCTGGATCGAGGCAAGCCGGACCGCGCTGTGGGAGTCGAACCAGCAGTCATCCATGGGTATCAGCAGCATCACAGTCCGCGGGGCGCGCCAGCATAATCTCAAGAACATCAGCGTCCAGATTCCGCGTAACACTCTGACGGTGATTACCGGCCTCAGCGGCTCGGGGAAGTCGTCGCTCGCCTTCGACACCATCTACGCCGAGGGCCAGCGGCGCTACGTGGAAACGCTGTCGGCTTACGCCCGCCAGTTCCTCGACCAAATGGAGCGGCCCGACGTGGACAGTATTGACGGATTAAGCCCGTCCATCGCCATCGGGCAGAAGACGACCAGCCGCAGTCCACGTTCCACCGTTGGCACCATCACCGAAATCTATGACTACTTGCGCCTGCTCTATTCCTCCATTGGCGTGCCGCATTGTCCGCAGTGCGGACGCGCCATCTCGCGCCAGTCAGCCGACCAGATTGTGCAACGAGTGATGGACCTGAAGCCCGAGGACCGGGTGATGATCCTGGCCCCCATCGTTCGCGGGCGCAAGGGCGAGTTCAAGAAGGAGCTGGACAAGCTGGCGCAGCAGGGCTTCACCCGCGCCCGCATCGACAACGAGCTGCGCAACATTGCCGATGACGAGATCAACCTGGATAAGCGCAAGAACCACACCATCGAACTGGTGGTTGACCGGCTGCTGGTGAAGCCGGGAATCGAGCACCGCCTGGCGTCGTCGGTTGAGTTGGCGATGAAGCTGGCCAACGGATTGGTGCAGGTCGCCGTGGTCGGCGGCGAGGAGCACTTGTACTCGTCCAAGCTGGCTTGTCCAGAGTGCGGCATCAACGTGCCCGTGCTGGAGCCGCGTTCGTTTTCGTTCAACAGCATGTACGGCGCGTGTCCGGAGTGCAACGGGCTGGGCAGCAAGTACGATTTCGATCCGGCCAAGGTCATTGCGGACTGGTCAAAGCCTCTGCTGGAAGGCGCTTTGGGGCCGGGCTCGGCGTCGCAATACCTCATCCGCATATTGCAGTTGGCGGCAGAAGCCTACGGATTCAGCCTGACCACGCCGTTCGAGCAGTTGCCGCGCAAAACACAAGACCTGATTCTCTATGGGCCGGAGCAGGGCGAGAACAAGAGGGGCGGTTTCCTCGGCGTGTTCGCCTATCTGCGGCAAACCATGGAGCAGAGCACCTCCGAGGCCTATCGCGACTGGCTGCTTGACCATATGTCCGCGACCACTTGCCCCGCGTGTCACGGCGACCGGCTGCGTCCCGAAAGTCTGGCGGTGAAGGTGAACGGCATGTCCATTGCCGACTTCACTGCGCTGCCGGTATCGCGCGCCGTGGAAGCGGCGGCGCAGATCAAACTCTCCGAGCGCGAGGAGCGCATCGCGGGACGAATTCGCAAAGAGATTGCCGAGCGACTGGGTTTTCTCAACGCGGTCGGGCTGGGCTACATCGCGCTCAACCGTTCGGCTGCGACCCTGAGCGGCGGCGAGGGACAGCGCATTCGCCTGGCCACGCAGATCGGATCGAAGCTGCGCGGCGTTCTGTATGTACTCGACGAGCCTTCGATCGGACTGCACCATCGCGACAACGACCGTCTGCTGCATGCCCTGGAATCGTTGCGCGATCTGGGTAACACCGTGCTGGTGGTCGAACATGACGAAGACACGATACGGCGCGCCGATTACGTCATCGATCTCGGGCCGGGCGCTGGCCGTCACGGTGGAGAAGTCGTGGCCAGCGGCACCCCCGCACAGATCGAGGAGGCGCCAGGTTCGCTGACCGGGCAGTACATCTCCGGGCAGAAGCAGATCGCGTATCGTTACGCGCGACGGCAGCCGAACGGTAAGGCCGTCACCATTCTCGGCGCGCGCGAGAACAACCTGAAGAATCTCGACGTCAGTTTTCCTTTGGGCGTCATGACGGTGGTAACGGGCGTGTCGGGTTCGGGCAAGTCAACTCTGGTCAACGACATTCTTTACCGAGCGCTGGCCAAGTCGCTGTACGGCTCGCGCGAAGAGACGGGCGCCCACAAGGCAATTGCCGGAACGGAATTCATCGACAAGGTCATCCGCATCGACCAGTCGCCCATCGGGCGCACACCGCGCTCGAATCCCGCGACCTACACCGGTGTCTTCACCCAGATTCGCGATCTCTACGCCATGCTGCCGGAGTCGCGCGAGCGCGGCTACAAGGCCGGACGCTTCTCGTTCAACGTTGCCGGCGGACGTTGCGAGGCCTGTCAGGGGGACGGGCAGCGCCGCATCGCCATGAACTTTCTGCCCGACGTGTACGTGCTATGCGAGGTGTGCGGCGGCAAACGGTACAATCATGAGACTCTGGCGGTGAAGTACAAGGGCTACTCGATTGCCGATCTGCTGGAGACGCCGGTGGCCGACGCGCTGCCCATCCTGGAGAACATTCCGCAGATCAAGCAGAAGCTGCAGACGCTGGTGGATGTCGGCCTGGGGTACATTCATCTCGGTCAATCGGCGGTGACGCTGTCGGGTGGAGAGGCGCAGCGCATCAAGCTGGCGCGCGAGCTCAGCAAGCGCCAGACGGGCAAGACGCTGTACCTTCTGGATGAGCCGACGACGGGGCTGCACTTCGACGATGTCAGCAAGCTGCTGGAGGTCCTGCATCGGCTGACCGACCTTGGGAACAGCATCGTCATCATCGAGCACAACATGGACGTCATCCGCAATGCCGACTGGATTATTGACCTGGGGCCGGAGGGTGGCGAGGACGGTGGACGTTTGGTGGCGCAAGGCACGCCGGAGCAGGTGGCGCGGGTGAAAAAATCCTACACCGGACAGACGCTAGCCAAACTGTTGCCGCGTTCGTCCAATGCGAGGAGCAACGCGTAAACCGTGTTAAACCTAATGCCTGATCCAAACGAAAATCCGCTCGCCGCCGAAGCGCCCGGCGATCTGCCTGGCTCGGGCACAACCGCGCCCTTGCAGCCGGCCGTCATCCTTCCCGCGCAACCGTCCTTCCTCGCCCGGTCTTTCCCCGCATGGTCGGCTTGGGATGTGCTGGCGGTATTGGCGATCACGGCGGTCGTAGTGTTCGGCTTCAGTTTGGCTGCACTGTTCATCGCACGTGCCACCCCTGGATATCGGCACACACCGATCACCGAACTGGCTACCAACGCGTTCGTGGTGGTAGGAGCACAGGCGGCTGCCTACCCGATTGTCCTTTTGTTTATGTTTGTTCTGGTGCGCTCGCGGACCCATGAACGCTTCGGGAAAGCGATCCACTGGAATTGGCCGGGAGTTTCCGCCCCGGGATTTTTTGCTATGGGGACGATTGTGGCGATAGCTATCGACGGCTTGTCGCGCTTTCTTCCCATCCCAAAGTCGCTGCCTATGGACAAGTACTTCCATGATGCGGCAAGCGCCTACTTGATGGCCGCCTTTGGAGTGACTCTGGCGCCGTTGCTGGAAGAACTGTTTTTCCGCGGGCTGCTGTACCCGCTGCTGCGGCGGGCGTTTGGCCTTACCATGGCCGTCATCGTGACGGCAGCCAGCTTCGCCGCCATTCACGGGACCCAGTTAGGCTATGCCTGGGCACCTGTCCTGAGTATCTTCGTGGTCGGCGTGGTGTTCACAGTGGCGCGCGCAAGGACCAACTCTGTGGCCGCTTCGTTCCTCATGCATTGCGGTTACAACTTCTCCCTGTTTGCGCTGTTGTGGCTGGCCAGCGATCACTACCGCCATCTGGAAAAAGTGACCAATTGAAATGGTATGGTTGACAGGATGGCAAAGGCGCGCGAACAACTTTTGGCGATGCTGGCGGAGAAGTCGTTTCGCCTGGGTGAATTCACGCTTTCCAGCGGTGGGACCAGCGACTACTACATCGATTGCCGTCTTACCACGCTCGATGCCGTCGGGGCGCTGCTGACCGGGCAAGCGGTCTTCGACGAGATTCGCGCTCGCGGTTGGCATGCCGATGCGATTGGCGGGCTGACCCTGGGCGCCGATCCCATCGTGGTGGCGACTTCCGTTATCAGCGCACAGCAGGGAAGGCCCGTGCACGGTTTTCTGGTGCGCAAAGGGGAGAAAGCGCACGGCATGGGCCAGCGCATTGAAGGCTTTCGGCGGAAGCCGGCGCGGGTGGTCATCGTGGATGATGTCTGCACCACGGGAGCTTCGACCATCCAGGCCATTGAGGCTGCGCGTGAGTTCGGATTCGAAGTCGCTGGTGTGCTGTGCCTGGTGGAACGCGAAGAAGCGGGAGGTCGCGCCAACGTCGGAAAAGCCGCTGCTCCGGCGGAGTTCGTTGCGCTGTTCACGGCCAACGATGTTCGTGCCCAACATGTGAAGCGCGACACGCCGACAACAACATGATTAAGACCCTGGAATGGACGGACGCGGGCGTGCGCTTGATTGACCAGACCAAGCTGCCCACGGAAGAAACCTACGTCACCTGCAAGAGCTACGAAGAAGTCGCCGACGCGATCCGCACCATGATCGTGCGGGGCGCGCCGGCCATTGGTGTGGCCGCAGCCATGGGCGTTGCGCTGGGTGTTCGCGACTCGCAGGCCAGGGACCATGCCGAGCTGAAACGCGATTTCGACCGCATCTGCGAGGTCCTGGCTGCAACTCGGCCGACCGCGGTCAATCTGTTCTGGGCGATTCGCCGCATGCGTGACAAGTTTGAACAGGTCAGCACCCAGCCGATTGCGTGGATTCAACAGGCACTAGTGACCGAAGCGCAGTGCATGCTGGTGGAAGACATTGCCGCCAACGAAGCCATGGGAAGGCACGGTGCCGTGCTGATGCCCTCCAGCGGAGGAGTATTGACCCACTGCAATGCGGGGGCGCTGGCGACCTGCGGTTATGGCACGGCCCTGGGCGTGATTCGCGCGGCGGTGGATTCGGGCAAGAAGCTGCATGTCTTTGCCGACGAGACCCGCCCGTTTCTGCAAGGCTCACGTCTGACAGCGTGGGAGTTGATGAAAGATCACATTCCGACCACGCTGATCTCCGATAACATGGCGGGCGCCATGATGCAGCAGGGGAAGATTGATGCCGTGATTGTGGGCGCCGATCGTATTGCCGCCAATGGCGATGTTGCCAACAAGATTGGGACCTACACGGTCGCGGTGCTGGCGAAGGCGCATGGGATCCCGTTCTACGTGGCAGCCCCGTTTTCGACCGTGGATTTGGAAACGCCCGATGGCAGCCGCATTCCCATCGAGCAACGCTCTTCCCGGGAAGTGACTCACCTGGCCGGCAAGCAGATCGCGCCGGACGGTGTAGCGGTTGAGAATCCCGCGTTCGATGTCACCCCAAATGCTTACGTCACCGCGATCATCACCGAACGCGGTGTCGCGCGTGCCCCTTACGCAGAGTCGCTGCGCGAGCTCTCCGCCGTGGGCGTCACGACGTAGGGCGAAAACCCATCATCAGCCGAAATAGGAAGAGCGTCCTGCGGGACGCTCTTGGTGTATCGATTCACACCATCCTTATTTCACACCATATGTTATTGCTCCGGCGGCGGCTGCTCCCCGGTATTGGCAGGATTCAACTGTTGCTGATAGTTCTGCTGTTGTTGTTGCATATTTTGCAGCTCCTGGAGCAACTGTTCCGGAGTTTTCCTGACGTTTGGCGGGTTGCCATTGTCCGGTGCCGGCTCGGGGTTGGTGTCGGGCGAAAGCATCGGAACCTGCCCCGGCCGGAATCGCCCCGGCATCGGCATAGCCTGGGGAGATTGCGGGGGATTCTCCGCCTCCGCTTCGGCGGGTGGCATCTCTTCGTCCTGCGGCTCGTCGGGTGGTGGCTGGTACTGCGGTTGAGCTTGTCCGGGAACACTGCTTTGCGCCGTGTTCACGGTGGCCGCCGCGTTTTGCCGGGTAATCAAAATTACCTTCTGCACGCCACCCGGATCGTTGGCCATCCCCAGGATGATGTAGTTAAACTTGGATCCGTTCAGCAGCGTGTTCAGTACATCTTGTGCCCGTCCGGGACCCAGCTGCATCGTGACGCGCTCGTTGGCTGCGCTGGATGGCATCTCGACGGACGCGCCCGTCTGGGCCTGTACCGTGCGCAACACCTGGGATAACGTCGAATTCTTAGCGTCGATGCTGAGCAATCCATTTTGGTAGGTGACGCGCGGCGGCGTGGGAGGCATTTGCTCCGGCGTCAGCGGTGGCGGCGGCGGTTGCGGGGTCTCGGCTGCGGCAACGGTTTTCTTGCGGTGAGCCTGCGCCTTTTGCGGATGCGAGGTCGTTGCCGGAGCGCCGCTCGACGGGGCCGCTGTCTGGGCTGGCGATTTCCCCGCCGCAAGGCACAGTCCTGTTGCCAGCAACAAGGCCAATCCTAAGTTGTGCCCAAGGCGTACCATGATGTGTTCGACGGCCGAAGGGCGGTATCGTCTCTCGAGGCGCGCCGCTGTGTCTATTCTAAACCCGGACAAGGCGCGTCTGTGCCGCTTGGCGACGCCCCGCAGATTCCGGCGGGGACGGTTGGCCGACCGTCCGACAAAAGGTAAACGGCATCGTAATAGATCGGAGAGCCACCAACATCCGGTACCTTCTGCGCACCGCAAGGGGCATTCACGCGGCGTTAAGGCTGCGAACATGATTCGACTATCGTTCACTTATCGCTCGGCCTGCTGCTTGTTCCTTCGGATGGGTCTCCTGCTGCTTGCAGTAACCATCACGGCGCCCGCGGTGACGGCGCAGACTTGCGCCAGCGGCGCCGATTTGGACGTCCCTACCAAGAACGCCGTCGAAGCGGCAGCGCGCCAATATCTCGACATGTCCAAACGCGGAGATGTTGCCGGGCTCAAAGCCAATTCCATCTCCGCCATCGCGGGAGATTTCGGCGCCATCGAACAGGCCGTGGTCACCAACAAGCCGTACTTCTCCGCAGGCCAGGCGACAGTCAGCGCAACCTACCTGCTGGATGCCTCGCAAGCCAAGGGAGCACTGCCGCGGGCAGATTTCTATTGCGGCATCTATAACTCGCCCGACCGCCTGGTGTTCTCGATTTCCAATTTGCCGCCTGGACGTTACGCGCTGGTGATGCAGAAGATTGCCGGCAAAGATCCGATCACCCTGACTCTGATCCTGCAGGAAGTGAGCGGCGCGTGGAAGCTGGCAGGTTATTACCCGCGCTTGGGCGCCATCGGCGGCCAGGATGGGCCGTGGTATCTGGCGAAGGCGCGCGAGTACAAGTCCAAAGGGCAATTGCACAACGCCTGGTTCTACTATCTGACAGCGTGGGACTTGATGGCGCCGGTGAATTTCATGAGCACGCCGCAACTCGACAAGATCGCCGAAGAGATGCAGAGCGCCCGGCCCAGCGACCTGCCGGGCAACGGCAATCCGCTGAACCTTGCCGCCAATGGCCAAACCTTCAAGGTCACGGAGATGGTGGCCGTGCCGGTGGAAGACAATCTCGACCTGCGGGTTCGTTACGAGACCGCCGATGCCTCCAACACCGGCGTGGCGTTCCGGGACAACATGGCCGTCAGTAAAGCGATCGTGGCCAAGTATCCCGAGGTCCGCGATGCCTTCAGTGCGGTCATCGCGCGCGCCGTCGACGCCAGCGGCCACGATTACGGGTCCGTGCTGCCGATGAAGGATGTGAAATAGAGCCCGCGCAAAATGGGGCCGAGCGGAATTTGAAGCGAGCTGTGATTACCTGTTACGAGACCCTCGCAGCCAGGGGGTCATCTGCTTTGTTTCGATCGTGAGATCGCTTCTTCGAAGAGTCGTTGGCGACGGCCCGAAACTGTTCAAGGCTCAGCTTAATCTTGCCGTTCGGCAAGGCTACGAAAATTTCCAAATCGCCGCCCATTGCTTTGATCACTTTGTCCAGCGTACTTATATACATATTCTGCCCGCGAATGATCTTGGAGACCGAAGATTGCTTTACGCCAAGTGTTTCCGCGAGATGTTCTTGCGTTAGAGAGAGCGCAGCCCTCAGTTCATCAAGCGCCATCTCGGCAAGCAACTCTCGGGTCTTGAGTCGAGCGCGCTCCTGCGACTCAGGAGACATTGTCCGAGCTACCAACTCTGAAAATTTCTTTGCCATTTGCTTACCGTCTTCCTTCAACTGGTGCGTCTACGTGGTAATCTAGGACCCTAATCTGGTTGGTTGTTACTTTTCCAACTCCGCCAAGTGCGCATCGTAGATGCGATCGGCGACTGGCACATTTTCTTCATACCAACGATCATTTCCCGTTTTGTCTCCTCCAATCAGGAGAAGTGCAACTCGTCGAGGATCGAAAGCATAGAGTACGCGATATGGGCTTCCTTGATGTTGGATGCGAAGCTCCCGCATATTCGCATGCTTCGATGTGACGACTCCCGAGGAGTATGGGAACGGCAATGTCGGGCCCCGTTCTTCGAGCAATCCGACGCAGCTACGGACATCCTCTCTTTCCGCCTCATCCAACGAGTCCCACCAGTGCTCGAACTCTGAGCTCACCTCTATTTCCCAAGGCACGCACACATTATAGCCTAAAGCCTATATAGATGCGAGGGAATATATTAAATTACGACGACACAATGACCTACCTCGCGTCCCCCGCTTCTGCCTTCTTCACCTCGACCGAGGCGCTGGCCGCACGCTCGAACTTGCACTCCTCCGGCTTCTTATCGAAGCGCAGTCCCTCAAATACGGGAGCGCGCATCTTCATCCCGCCGCTTTGTCCTTCGTGCGTCCACTCGGTGAACTTGATTTCGGCGACTAACTCCGGCTTCACAAAGTGGACCTGCCTGGTGCTTTCCACTTTGCCGAAGAATGGGCTGCGTTTGGTCTGCAGCGCGTGCAGCCGCTTCCACATGACCGCGTGCGACTCCTCGGTAAAGCCGCTGCCGGCTTGGCCAACGGGAATCAGGCGGCCCTGATCGTCGTACAGGCCGAGCACAATGGAGCCAAAGTTTTCGCGCGAGCCGCGCGGATCGGTGTAACCGCCAATCACGCACTCCTGCCGCTTGACGATTTTGATCTTCAGCCAGTCGCTACTCCGCTTTTGCACGTAAGGACTGCTGCGGCGCTTGGCGACAATGCCTTCCAGTTCGCGCTCTGTCGCAGCTTCAAATAGCGCTTTGCCATTTCCAATGTAATGGTCGGAGTAGCGGACGAGGTCGCCCGGCGCCAGGATGGAGGCCAGTAGCTCTTTGCGCCGTTCCAGCGCGGCTTGCATCAGGTCGTAGCCGTCAAGGTAGAGCAGATCGAAGACGTAATACATAACGGGAATATCGTCGCGGGTGCGACGAATGCGACGGCCGCCTTCGCCCACTCCCGTCCGCTGCTGCATCAGGCTGAACGACGGCCGTCCCTGCTCATCCAGCGCGACGATCTCGCCATCCAGAATTGCCGTTCGCGCTTTGACCGAATCTGGGATCGAGCCCAGTTCGGGATAGGCGGCGGTCATGTCGTTCTGGTTGCGCGAAACCAGGCGCACCGAGCCGCTCTCCAGGAAGGTGATGGCGCGATAGCCGTCCCACTTCACCTCGTAGAGCCAATCCTGGCCGTCAAACGGCTTATCCACGAGAGTTGCGAGCATGGGGTGAATAACGCGGGGCATCGGGGATTTGTGGCCAATGCGCGCTGGGTCGGGCTTCAGGCCTTCACTGTGTTCGTCGCCGCCCGGGAGTTTTTTTTTTACGCCGCCCGAGGAGGCGCTAGAGGGGCGAGCAGTTTTGCTTTTCTTCCCGGCTTTGGCTTTCCTGGCGTCCGCTTTCGCGATCGATTCGGCCAGCCAGTCGTTCTTCTTGGTGGCGCCACCGGCCGACGCCTTTCGACTGCTCTTCCACTCCGCCGAGCCTTGATCGCCCGCGATTTCGTCCATGGTGCGCTTCGTCAGCACTGAGTAGTCGTACGCGTCAATGTTGTAGCCCTCCTGCACGTAGGCATCGCGGTGCTTGATCAGCAGCCACTCTGTGCCTTTGCTTCCCGGGCGCCGCGACTTCATGTGCACCAGCGCGAAGTCGCCTTTCAGCTTCTCGCCGTTGAGGCGAAACTTCAGGTCGCCCTTGCGCAGCATTTCCGCAGAATCTCCCTGCGGCTCCCACGTGCCCATGTCCCATACCATGACGGTGCCCGCGCCGTAGTTGCCGGCAGGAATGATGCCCTCGAAATCGAAGTACGAAACGGGGTGATCTTCCACCTGCATGGCCAACCGCTTGTCGGCGGGATCGAGCGACGGCCCTTTGGGCACGGCCCACGACTTCAGCACGCCCTCCATCTCGAGCCGGAAATCATAGTGCAGGCGGATGGCGCGGTGCTTCTGTACCACGAAGCGGCGGCGTTCGCCGCGTTCGACCTTCGCGGGAGGCTCGGGCGTCTGCTTGAAATCGCGTTTGCGCTGGTATTCCTCGAGTGCCATAAGCCACTTAGATGAACATATTTAAGAAGCCTGCTGCAAGGTTTTTGCCAAAGCGCCGCGCGATGGGCCTCGCGGCTTGATTTGCTACAATCGAGATGCCGCAACTGTGGGCGCTTAACTCAGCGGTAGAGTGCCATCTTCACACGGTGGAAGTCACTGGTTCGAATCCAGTAGCGCCCACCATCCTCATCTGCTTGCCGCATAATCACTTGCGCGTGGCTGTTGGTTGTTCGTTGTCAAATCCCAGCCCGATGCCCAGCCCGAAGGGAACCCTGAGATTACCTCGCGGGCTGGTTTCGCTGCCAGCATTCGTTTCAAGATCTGCTCTTGTACCTCCAATGCCTTGGCATCATCGCCATGCGTGTAAACCTTGCCGGTAATGCCAGGGTTGGCGTGACGAAGCAGGGTTTGCGATATGGTGATGTCCCCGGTCTCCTCGTCCGCCCACGTGCTGAGACTGTGGCGGAAGCGGTGCCATCCGAAATGCTCTTCCTTGGCCACGAATCCGAGAGCCACGGCAGTGGGTTTCAGATAATCCGCATTCATGGTCTGCCCCCACATAGGTTGCTTCCCATTTAGCGTTGATGAAGCGAAGATAAAATCGTCCTCGCCGTTGTATGAGCTACGCTGACGCCATTCGGTTAGGAACGTCGCCAAAAGCTTACACATCTTCGCGGGCTTCTTTGCTGGCCTTGCTTTTCACCCCCTGCTGTCTCTCCCCTCGCCTCCAAGTCTGCGAGACGGCTATACAGTTATTCGTCCATTCGACGTGCTTCCACTTCCAAGCCAAAGGGAACTCAATGGCCGGGCGCAAAAGCCCACGCTTGCTGGCGCTCTCTAGCCCCCAGGAAAAACCAGGAATCCCTTGCCATAAGAACAATCGCCGACGATCATGGCCACCGCGGCCATCCCATCTGCGGGTGCCAGCGGGGACGTCTCCGTCTGTCTCAGCAACGACACCCGACTTGATCATTGACATCACCGGCTACGTCGCGCACGGGGGAAGTCACTGGCTCGAATCCTGTAGCGCCCACCATCATCATCTGCTTACTGCACAGCCACTTACGAGCGGCCATCAGTGGGCCGCGCTACCAGATATATCTTTCGTTGGCATTGTCCTTACAATGCCTCCTATCTTCTGGCCGGTCTTCAAAGCCCATCGGCATTTACAACACGATTTGCCAGCTCTGGGTGCTGCAGTGCTCCAGCAGTGGGCGTGGAACCTGTATCAAGTACGCTTGCACATAATCGTCATACAACACACCTTCGGTGGGCGTCTCAACCATTTTCCGCATCTTCACATGATGGTTTCTGCGGGCGGACTGAAACCAGCGTTGCAGCCGGCGCCAGCAGGTGGAGGGCGAAGGAAATTCGTCCGGGAGAAAATGCTACGCCGCACCGGTCTTCAGAATCCACAGAAAGCCCTCGAAACAAGGCCGATTCGAGGTCGGGTGTCGGCCCCGCTTATCCCGTCGCTGCTTCGGCTTAGGCAGCAGGGGCTCAATCAGTTCCCAGTGCTCGTCCGTCAACAGCTTCTGCCGTGTTTTCATGACAGAAGCTCACCTGACTGACTTGCCTCACACATAAGTACCTATCGTGAGGCCGAACCTATTTTTGAAACACGCTGTACGAAAGCTCGCTGATGGATGCGTGCTTTTGCGATTCTAAGGATTGTTGTCGAGTGATGGGCTAGACGGAAGCAATCCAGGGGGCTGTTGCGAATTCCTGCGCAGAGCCGCAAAAAGAAAGACCAGAGGTGGAGCGTTCCCAAATTGGGAACTTCCTTCCTGTCTGCCTCCCGATCATTTTTCTTCGCCGCCGCAATCGAAAAGTAGGATAATGGGGGCGTAAGTTCCCTCGCCTCCCCGAAGAGCAGTTCCAACCAAGGGATGCAGCACTCCGCGGAGGCGCTTGACCCGAATTCTCGGGAAACGGCGGCTCACTCCTGAAACAGTGGGTGCGCATTTGAGGTCTGGCTATATAAGAATTTCGTTTCTTTGCATCGTGGAGAGGTAGGCGAGAGTATATAGGCTGCCCGCTTCAAACCTTGCCCATCGTGGAAATTCTGAGGTTACAGTTGGTTATATCAGCGCGCATAGGATATACCTGTGCGCCATTGGAGGACATGTATGTCTGACCGTCAAGAAATCAAGATTGAAGTGCCCAAGTTGGTGACCGAAGAGCAGTTGAAAAAGGCTATCGAGGCCAAATTGCAGATGATTTCAACTGAGCTCCGCGAACGGGGAGATCAAGGGGTGGTTGTTACGATTCGGGCAAATCGTAAGAGCAGTTGAAAAAGGCCAAATTGCAGATGATTTCAATTGAGCTCCGCAAACGGGGAGATCAAGCGGTGGTTCTTATGATTCGGAAGGTCTAGTTGCGGCGTGCTTTGGAGAGGTGCCGAGTTGGTTCCGACATGCCAACTGGCACGGTTCTGGTTAAGAGCAGCTCAGCAATAGAGGTTGGGGTGCGCACGTGAAGGTAGGTCTCATCACCGCTGCAACGGCGACGGAGTTTGGCGATCCGGAGGAAATCAATAGTCAAGTAGTACGGGCAGTCGCCTCCGAACCGCAGTTGGGTCTCTTGAGCCTAGCGTCCGTCCTTGGAGGGCACGGTGACACAGTCCATCTGGTTGACCTAAATCGCATTTACCTTCAATATGTCGCGAGCGATGTTAAGCCCGGGATAAACGGTTTTGCGGGTGTTGCGGCAGAGGTCATTGTAACCAGCCACGCAGACCTTTACGGATTCGGCTCGATATGCAGTAGCTATCCATTAACGATGAGGATCGCCCGCGCGGTAAAAGAGCTGTCTCCCGGGTCTATCATCCTGTTCGGAGGACCGCAAGCGTCGGTTGTTGACACTTACACCCTTCAAGCATTTGGCTTCGTGGACCTTATTCTCAGGGGCGAAGCTGAGCGTAGTCTGCCGCTTTTGCTCGACCAACTCGTGGGTGACCGACGCCTTGAAAATGTAGCTAGTCTCACTTACCGACGTGGCTCGCAGGTAGTTCGTAATCCGAATGCACCGTTAATTCTCGACCTAGATTCGCTCCCGTCGCCCGCTTATCACCTGCTAGAAGACTTCGGAGAAACAAAGACGATCCCGTTGGAAGTCGGACGGGGTTGCCCTTTCGCATGCACGTTCTGTTCCACTAATGATTTCTTTCGACGTAACTGTCGGCTGAGATCGCCTGAGCGAGTAATTGCCGACATGCGAAACATCGCAGCGGCCTATTCATTTCGGCGCTTCGACTTTATCCACGACATGTTTACTGTCGATCGCCGACGTGTAGTGGCCTTCTGTAAAGCGATGATTGACTCGGGCGAACAATTCACGTGGTCATGTAGCGCACGGACTGACTGTGTCGACCAGGAACTGTTGGAACTGATGGCGCGGAGCGGCTGCGATGGTATCTTTCTTGGCGTCGAGTCCGGGTCGCCACGCATGCAAAAGATTATAGACAAGCATTTAGACGTGGAGCACGCTCGGGACGTAATAGGGGCTTCGGCTCGTCTTGGGTTACGTACAACAGTATCTCTAATAACAGGATTTCCGGAAGAGGAACGAGAGGATGTAACGTGCACACTTAATTTATTTATATTTTCTGCACGTTTCCCATCATCCAGCCCGCAGCTTAATCTTTTGGCCCCTTTGGCTGCAACTCCCATTTACTTCCAATATAAAGAGAAGCTAGTTCTTAGAGAATTGTGTTCCGACATGTCCCACCAGGCTCGCTTGCAGCGCCAAGAAGATGTAGATCTCATACAAGCGTACCCAAATATCTTCCCAAACTTCTACTTGCTTCCGAGTCCGCATTTGAGCGACGAGCTGCTACTCGAGCTTCGAGAGTTCATGCTGCTTGGAACAGAACGATTTCGCTGGCTACTAGTCGCAATCGGTGAAACATCGCCAGACATTCTGAATTTCATCGAACAGTGGCGCGAATACCGAGTGAGGGAGACTCCAGGGTTGCGAGGGTCTGCATTAAGGCAGTTTTATCGCTGTGCGGATTTTGTCACGACATTCAGATCTTTCGTAGAGTCTCATCCGGTGGGAACGGATGACGCAGTCAAAGTATGTCTAGAGTTCTACGGCATGCTCGGTCACGGCAAGCTGATGACGAGTGAAACTGTTCCGGCCAACGAGTTCTTGCTTCCTGCAGGAAGTCGCGTTTATTGGAGTGACCGCCCGGTTAAAGCTAGCAACATAGGTATATTTTCAATGTCTTGTGACATGCAGGAAGTCGTCGATCTGCTCAAGACAAATAAGAGGCGTTGTTGGGAAAGAATTCCACATTTCTATATGAGCAAAGCAGCAAGTGATGGAGAAGTCTTCCAGATATCGGATTGGATGTTCAATGCTCTGTGCTGCTGTGATGGTACTCGGGATATTCGCGGCGTGATAACGCAACTGTGGGATTGCGTGTCGGAGATCGATGAGGCGCATCGCGAGTATCTCCTAGTTGAACTCATCAGACGCATGGAGGCAGAAGGATTCGTCAAAATATATCGGGCGGTCACGAGTGCTGCTGAGAGCTGTTTAGGTGAGGGCAGTGCGAGTGCATACAACGCAGCTAGGGCCTGAACATCCAGCATGAAAAAAGGTCGGATTAATCGTCCTGTTCCAATGAGTTACGGCCCCTTTCCAAGAGAGGCCATTCCGCTCACAACTCCGTCAGTGAGTGAAATGGGGATGTTTCAATAGTAATCGAGCGTTCGACGGGGCGTGGTCGGCTTCCGAAGTGACCCAACCAATCGCCAATTGAGCGGCCGGGGCAAATCCACTCTTAGGGTTTGCCTGTTTCACCTGCAAGTCATTGACTTGGGCACTCAGCGGACCTACGATGTGCTCGAAGGGGAGGGAGGTCTTCCCCATGGTGGGCCCGGCCGCTAACGAACGGAACATGTCGGGCCAGCTACTTGGCCACTACCGAATCGCCGAGAAACTCGGCGGCGGGGGCATGGGTGTGGTGTACAAGGCGGAGGATGTCCGCCTGCATCGGTTCGTTGCCCTGAAGTTCCTCCCGGAATCGGTGGCCCGCGATGCCCAGGCGCTGACCCGCTTCTGGCGCGAGGCACAAGCCGCCTCGGCCCTTAGCCATCCCAACATCTGTACCATTTATGATATCGGCGACGAAGATGGTCGCGCCTTCATCGCCATGGAGTTTCTCGATGGCATGACTCTGAAGTACCGCATTGCGGGGCGGCCACTGGAGATTGAGATGCTGCTGTCGCTGGGCATTGAGATCGCAGACGCGCTCGAGGCGGCGCACCAAGCGGGGATCATTCATCGTGACATCAAACCGGCGAACATCTTTGTCACCAAGCGCAGTCAGGCCAAGGTTCTCGACTTCGGCCTGGCCAAGGTCAGTTTCGCAGAGCGGGCCCGACAGACACCGGAGGCAGCCTCTGCCACGACGATTACCGACCGTGACCAGCACTTGACCAGTCCCGGCGTGGCTCTCGGCACGGTAGCCTACATGTCGCCGGAGCAGGCGTTAGGCAAAGAACTTGATGCCCGTACTGACCTGTTTTCCTTTGGTGCCGTGCTGTATGAGATGGCGACGGGAAGACTCCTGTTCCGAGGCGACACATCGGCGGCTCTGTTCGACGCCATCCTGCACAAGGTGCCGGTCGGGCCCGTGCGGTTGAACCCTGAGGTCCCGGGGAAGCTGGAAGACATTATTAACAAGTGCTTGGAGAAAGATCGCAACCTACGCTACCAGCATGCCTCTGAAATTCGCACCGACCTGCAACGGCTGAAGCGCGACTCAGAGAGCGGACGCGGTTCTGCGGCAAGTTCGGACGTGATGGCGGTGCCTGAAGCTCCTGCAGCTCAGAAGAAGAGACTTTGGAGGATTGTGGTTCCCATCCTGCTGGTCGCGGCGCTGATCGCCGGTGGGCTTTACTATCGCTCACGTCAGACGAGGCGGCTGACGGACAAAGACACCGTCGTTCTCGCTGACTTCGACAACAAGACCGGGGATACCGTCTTTGATGATGCACTGAAGCAGGCGTTGGCCGTGGAACTGGGGCAATCTCCCTTCCTGAACGTGCTCTCCGACCGAAAAGTCAGCGAGACCTTGGGGATGATGGGCCGTCCAGCGAACGAACGCATCACGGCGGATGTCAGTCGGGAGCTTTGCCAGCGCACGGGCAGCAAGGCCGTGCTGGGCGGGACGATCTCCAGCTTAGGCAGCCATTACCTGATTGACCTGAATGCGATCGCATGCAGCACGGGCGACACTTTGGCCAAAGAACAAGCCGAGGCCACCAGCAAGGAAGATGTTCTAAAGGCTCTGAGTCGAGCCTCGTCCAGTCTTCGCGCCAAGCTGGGAGAATCGCTGCCGTCGGTACAGAAATTTGATGTTCCGATTGAAGCCACGACATCCTCCCTCGAAGCCCTGAAGAACTACAGCATGGGTATCACAACAGGGCACGAAGAAGGAGACGCACCGAGCATTCCGTTTTTTAGGCGGGCGATTGAAATCGACCCCAATTTTCCCACGGCATATGCCGAATTGGCGGTATCGTACGGCAATCTCGGCCAACCATCGCTGGCGCTGGAATATGCCACCAAGGCCTACCAATTGCGCGACCGGGTCACGGAACGGGAGAAACTGCGTATTTCTGCAGTCTACTTTCGTGCCACGGGAGAACTCGACAAGGAGACGCAGACCTACGAACTGTGGAGAGCAAACTATCCTCGTAATGCAGTTCCTCACGCCAACTTGGGCGTGAACTACATCGGCATGGGGCAATATGACAAAGCTCTCGCGGAGGTTCAGGAAGCGCTGCGCCTTGCCTCTGATAGCGTAAATAGCTATCTAAATCTGGGGATAACGTACCTCTGCCTGAATCGGCTGGATGAAGCCAAGGCCACCTTCGATCAGGCATTCGCACACAAGCCAGATTCCGGATCTTTGCGCCAGAGCATGTACTATCTTGCCTTTCTGCGGGGGGATGCCGCGCAGATGGAGCAGCAGGTAGCTTGGGCAGCGGGCAAGCCTGGAGATGAAGACGCGCTGCTGTCGATGCAGTCTGATACAGAGGCTTACTACGGACGGCTGAACAAGGCGCAGGACTTCTCCCGCCGAGCGGTAGACTCGGCTGTCCGCGCTGACGCCAAGGAAACCGCTGCTTTGTGGCAGGTCAATGCGGCGCTGCGGGAGGCGGAGTTGGGCAACACGGCGTCCGCGAGGCAAGGAGTCACAGCCGCTTTGGCGCTGGCTCCGGGGCGGGATGTGAAGGTGTTTGCGGCCCTCACGCTGGCTCGCATCGGCGATGCTCTCCGAGCCAAGGCGCTGACCGAGGAACTGGAGAAGAGCTACCCGACCAATACCCTGTTGAAGCTCTACTGGCTGCCGACCATCAACGCTGCCATTGAACTCAGCAAGGGCAATTCATCGCAAGCGGTAGTGTTACTAGAAGCCGCCGCTCCTTATGAACTGGGTATTCCGCCGCCGCTGCAGGTGGGAACTCTCTACCCAGCGTATCTGCGCGGCCAAGCCTACCTGCTGGCGCACAACGGAACTGCCGCAGCCGCCGAGTTCCAGAAACTGCTGAATCACAGGGGCGTCGTAGTGAACTTTGTGACAGGAACACTGGCTCATCTTCAAATCGGTCGTGCTTACGCGATGGCAGGTGACACCGCCAAAGCGAAAGCGGCGTACAAAGACTTCCTCACCCTCTGGAAAGACGCCGACCCCGACATTCCCATCTACAGACAAGCCAAAGCCGAGTACGCCAAGCTGCAATAACTCGGCGGTCAGTCTCCGAAAGCTCGCTGATGGATGTGTGCTTTTGCGATTCTCAGGATTGTTGTCGAGTGACGGGGCTAGACGGAAGCAATCCACTTTGTCCGCTCAAGGCAAGGAAGCGCTTGCTCAGATTGGCATTCCATGGGCTTGCCCAATCACCCTCCGAAATCGCTTGCAGCAAGTTCCTAATTCTGCGATGCCAAGCAGAGCCTCGCTCGGCTGCCCAGCAACACAAGATTTCGGGCAAGCAACGCTGCCGGGCACCAAAGGTCGTCAACACGAGTCAGAGAAGACCGCGCCTCCGCAGCTCTTTAAGTGTTACGCAGGAACTCCGCTGCCTGTGCGAACCGGAGATCATCAGTAAACGTCAGAGGAAGCACACGGTTGACGGGTCAAGTCCGCCGCCAGCGTCAAAACGCGGTGATGGTCTAACTAAGGGAACCAGGACCCGTTGATGTCGCGTGACTTCACCACGTCACCAGCAAATTCTGAGGCGACGCACCGTTGGGCGCGCTGACGCAGGACACCTGGTCACGCGGGCGGTTCACCGTGGTCACTTTGCAGGACATGATCGATCGCGGGGTTGATTGGGTTGCATCAGAAGTTCACCGCGTGGCTGGTTCGGGGCCGGCCTATCTCAGTTTCGACCTGGATGTGATCGATATCGCCTATGCGCCTGCAGTTGCCGACCCGGAAGTCAATGGCATGACGACGCGCGAGCTGGTCGGAGCCGATATCGTGTGCTTCTGTCCTCCGTTGGACAGTCCAGCACACTCAGCCACGTGTGCCACGAACTGCAATAGGATTTCGCTGGCCGTCAGCGCCGTGATCTGTTTCGGAACAGTCCTTAGAGCGGTTCCGGGGTAGCCGTATCCGATAATAGATATCCGCCGTGGTAGCGTTGTGAGGCGTAACGGCGGCGATCGCCGTGGCCACGGCCTTCTCCAGCAGGTCGACCGCCCGGGTTTTGGCTGCCCGCAAGCACTCCTTGATCTGACCCAGCACGGCTCGATGGGATTGAAGTCAGGGGAGTAGGGCGGCAGGTAGAGCAACTGCGCCCTGGCTTGCTCGATCAATTGCCGCACGGCAAGATGTTTGTGAGCCGACAGGTTGTCCATCATCACCACCTGGCCTTAGGGAGACGGTCAGGGACATTTCGACTCTCCGTCTGGTGCGCCATGCTGAGTATTAAGAAAATTCTTCTTCCGATTGATTTCCCGAATACCTCGCTGCCGGTGGTTCATCAGGCTGCGACATTGGCCCACCATTTCCATTCTGAGATCGTGATGCTGCACGTCGTGACAGCGCAGAGCCATGCCGCCGGTGTGCCGGAGGACGGCCCCGAGCTCGCTGGTTGGGATATGCTCGCTGAAATGGTTGGAGTGGCCCAGAAAAACCTGGACCAGTCTCTCGGGCCGGAGCTTGCGGGCCTTGCTATCCGACGCGTGTTGGTCAAAGGCGACCCGGCCCAGGCAATTGTGCAGACGGCTCAGATGGAAAAAGCCGACCTGATCATGATGCCGTCCCATGGCTACACGTTCAACCACTTTCTGCTAGGCTCTGTGACAGCGAAAGTACTAGACGGGACCGAGTGCCCGATTTGGACCGGTGCGCATGTGGAAGAATCGCCCGTGCAGGAGTTTGCGATCCGCAACGTCCTGTGCGCGGTCGATTTCGGCCCGCGGAGTCACAAAACTGTTTCGTGGGCCGCGCAAATGGCCGCCGAATTCGGTGCCCGTCTTACGCTCGCCCACGTCACTGCCGGGGTGGAGCTTTGGGGACCTGGCGGTAGCTACGTCAATCCAGAGTGGAAAGAGGCGCTTGTCGGCGACGCTTCTCAGCATCTCGCAGAGCTTCAGCAAGACATGGACATAAAGGCGGACGTATTCATCGGCAGTGGTGACGTGCCCAAGATACTGAGCGAAGCTGCGAAGCAGACAAAGGCGGATTTGCTGGTTACCGTGTGCTACCCCTATGGCGGTAACCTGCGGACCCACGGCTACGCAATCATTTGCGCGGTGCCGATTCCAGTTCTGAGCGTGTGAGGGCCCTGACTCATTTCGCGCATAGCATCCTTGGTGTGCTGGCGCACTCTACTTCATCGGGTAGCCATTGCCGGCGCGCTATCTGCGGTCTTGATTTCCATTCATGTGTTCAGTGCTGGCAGTTAAGGGGACAGGAAGAAACCGATACCGAGGACTTGATCGGAACGGTTCACTTCTGAACACGCTGGGGCAAGGGTAATATTGGCCGTATGAAGGCCGTCGCGATTGCAATTGGACTTCCTTCTTGGCTAAGATTTTGAGCGATTGGGAGTCGAAAAAGGAGATTCCTTTTGACCGTTGACGCCAATGAGCATCCTTTCATCGAGCGTGGTCATCAACTCGCGGCTCACAATTCGGAATCTCACCGGCCTAAAGTATTGTGGATCGTCGTAGGGATTGTCTTGTTGCTCGTCCTTGTGCTTGCTGTTGTGCTGGTATGGCGCCACCTTGATGCCGCGAAAAAAGTCGCGCCCGCGCCGCCGAAGATCACGATTACAACCGCGACCGCTAACAAAGGTGACATCGGCGTTTACCTTGACGCAATCGGCACGGTCACTCCGGTCTATACCGCTTCGATTTCCAGCCAGGTGAATGGCCTGATCGTCGCCGTGCACTACAAGGAAGGTCAACTGGTAAGTAAAGGCGATCCGCTGATTGAGGTCGATTCGCATCCGTACCGCGCGACTCTTCTGCAGGCGCAAGGTGCGCTTGAGCGAGACGAGAGCATCCTTGCACAGGCAAAGATGGACCTTGAGCGCTACCGTGCAGCGTGGGCGCGCAACGCGATAGCAAAGCAAGTCTTCGATGACCAGGAAAAGCTCGTACTGCAAGACGAGGGCACGGTAAAGAACGACCAGGGAACGGTGCAATTTGACCAGATTCAGGTCGACTACTGCCATATCACTGCTCCGATAGCCGGCCGCGTGGGTTTACGGCTGGTGGATCCTGGCAACGTGGTGCAGTCTGCGGGAGCCGCAACCCTCGCGGTCATTACGCAGTTGGAGCCCATCACCGTAATTTTCACAATCCCAGAAGACAGTCTAGGCCCGGTTGAGGCTCGATTACAAAAGAAGGCCAAGCTCACCGTCGATGCCTTTGATCGCACGGCGCAGACGAGGATTGCCAGCGGGGAGCTGTTGACGCTCGACAACCAGATTGACACTACGACGGGGACAGTAAAAGCACGATCCGTCTTCGACAATAAAGACGATGCACTCTTCCCAAACCAGTTTGTTAACACGCGGCTGCTGGTGAATACGTTGCAGGGTGTGACGCTGATTCCAGCATCCGCCATTCAACAAAATGGCCAAGCATCGTTCGTATATGTGATTCAAAACAATATTGCTCATATGCACAGCATAAAACCGGGAGTTACAGACGGCGGTCTAACGCAGGTTGACGGCATCAATCCTGGAGACGTTGTCGCCAACAGCAGTTTCGATAAGTTGCAGGACAACGCCGCGGTCGTCATTTCGAACAAGGTTTCGACCAAGCCTGCCCCGTCCGGCACGAGCGGGAGCAGCGCCCCGTGAATCCGTCTCGTCCGTTTATCTTGCGGCCGGTAGCGACCGCTTTATTGATGGCGGCAATCCTCTTGGTCGGTATTGTTGGCTATACACAACTGCCTGTCTCCGCATTGCCGCAAGTCGATTATCCGACCATTCAGGTACTTACGTTTTATCCAGGAGCAAGCCCGACAGTGATGGCGACGACGGTGACGGCGCCACTGGAGCGCCAATTCGGCCAACTGCAGGGTTTGAGCCAGATGACCTCCACCAGTTCCGGCGGTACTTCCGTCATTGTGCTGCAGTTCAACCTCACGTTGAATATTGATGTAGCTGAGGAAGAGGTCCAGTCCGCAATAAACGCGTCGCAGAGCTTGTTGCCATCCGTCCTTCCCTCGCCGCCGATCTACAGCAAAACGAATCCAGCCGATGCCCCTGTGCTCACCCTGGCCATCACCTCAAGTTCCATGCCGCTTTCTCAGGTCGAGGATTTGGTGGATACGCGCCTTGCGCCGAAGATCTCGCAGCTCAACGGGGTCGGTCTTGTAACCATCAGCGGCGGCCAAAAGCCCGCCGTCCGCATTCAAGCCAACCCTACGGCTCTGTCATCCTACGGTATTAACCTGGAAGACCTGCGCACGGCGCTAACCAATGCCAGTGTGAACGCTGCCAAGGGGAACTTCGATGGGCCGCGCCAAGATTATCAGATCGACGCCAACGATCAGCTGGTCACCAGCGACGACTATAGGAAGCTTGTAGTTGCCTACCGCAACGGTGCGCCGGTGATGCTGACCGACGTAGCACGGATCGTGAATGGCGTAGAGAACAATAATCAGGCGGCATGGATGAATCAGACCCCCGCGGTCATCCTGAACGTGCAACGCCAGCCCGGGGCCAACACGATCAGCGTAGTCAAGAGCATCAAGCAACTCTTGCCCCAGCTTCAGGCCAATCTGCCCACGGGCATTCAGGTGACCACGCTCACCGATCTTACAACCGCTATCGAAGCATCGGTTTCCGACGTTGAGTTCGAATTGCTGTTGACGGTCGGCCTCGTCGTGATGGTCATCTTCCTCTTCTTGCGGAGTCTCTATGCCACGATTATCCCGAGCGTGGCGGTGCCGCTGTCGCTGGTTGGAACTTTCGCGGCGATGTACATCCTCGGGTACAGCCTGGATAACTTATCGCTGATGGCGTTGACTATCTCCACCGGTTTCGTGGTGGACGATGCCATTGTGATGATCGAGAACATCTCGCGCTACATCGAGGCGGGCGATCCACCCATGGAAGCGGCGCTTAAGGGTGCGGAGCAGATTGGCTTCACCATTCTCTCGCTGTCTGTGTCGCTCATTGCCGTACTGATTCCGCTGTTGTTTATGGGTGACGTGGTTGGGCGCCTGTTCCGCGAGTTTGCCGTGACCCTTGCCGTCACGATCGTCATTTCGGCAGTGGTCTCTCTTACGCTCACGCCCATGATGAGTGCGCGCATCTTGCGGCACAAGCCAAAAGAGCAGCAGGGACGCATCTATCGAGCTTCGGAGCGCGCTTTCGAGGGGATGATCGCGTTCTATGGCCGGACGCTGAAGTTTGTCCTTCGATTTCAGACGATTACGCTGTTGGTCGCGGTGTCCACCCTAGTGCTTACGGTTTTTCTTTACATCATCATCCCCAAAGGCTTTTTCCCGGTGCAGGACACGGGCGTCATCCAGGGCATATCGCAGGCGCCGCAGACGATTGGCTCACAAGCCATGGCAGCGAAGCAACTGGAGCTTACAAAGGCAGTTCTGGATGACCCGGCGGTGGAAAGCATCTCGTCATTTATCGGCGCCGATGGAACGAATACAACGACGAACAGCGGCAGGATGTCGATCAATTTGAAGCCGCTCGACCAGCGCAAGATCAGCGCATCAGACCTAATCCGCAGGCTCAACTCTAGAGTGAACCAGGTTCAGGGAATACAGCTGTTTATGCAACCGGTGCAGAACATTACCGTGGACGATCGGGTGAGTCGCACACAATACCAGTACACGCTCGAAGATCCCGATGCGAATGAGCTGAATGACTGGACCAACCGTTTCGTCGGCCGGCTGAGGCAGTTGCCGGAACTGGAAGATGTTGCCACCGATCAGCAATTGGGAGGGCTGGCTGTATCTCTGGTGATCGACCGGGTCACAGCCTCGCGACTTGGCATTGCGCCGACGACCATTGATAACACCCTGTATGACGCCTTCGGTCAGCGGCAGATTAGCACGATGTATACGCAGGTGAATCAGTACCACGTTGTGCTTGAGAGTGAACCGCAATTTCAGAAGGACCCGAACAAGCTGAACCATCTCTACATCCAGTCCAATGCGTCTGCAGGCGCAACCGGTACTGGAGCCTCTTCCTCATTCGCGTCCTCCGGGTCATCCTCGGCAGGGTCCAATGCGCTGACGACTTCAGCGCTGTACACGCCATCGGCAAATACCCTCGCTCCTCCTGGGAACGCGCTTTCGCCGAGCACCTCCTCGGCGTCGAGAACGGGAGCAAACTCTGCAGGCACTACCAGTTCGGCTATGAGCAATGCAGTGCCGCTGAGCGCTTTGGCGCACTTTGAGAAGACGACGGAGGCACTTGCCATTACCCACCAGGGTCAATTTCCGGCCATCACCGTATCGTTCAATCTCGCGCCCAATGCCGCACTGGGCGAAGCCATCACGGCGGTCGACAAAGTGCAGAAAGACATGCACATGCCTCCCAGCCTACAGGCAGGTTTTCAAGGCACCGCGGCATCATTCACCGATTCGCTAGCCAATGTGCCTTTGCTCATTCTTGCCGCCCTGGTCACCGTGTATATCGTGCTTGGTGTTTTGTATGAGAGCTTTGTCCACCCGATCACCATTCTGTCCACGCTGCCGTCAGCGGGCGTTGGCGCCTTGCTCGCACTCCTTATCTTTCGCCAGGATTTGAACATGGTCGCGGTCATCGGCATTGTCCTGTTGATCGGTATCGTGAAAAAGAACGGCATCATGATGGTCGACTTCGCGCTGGAAGGCGAGCGGAAGCACGGCAAGAACGCGACGGATGCAATTTACGAGGCCTGCCTGCTCCGCTTCCGCCCCATCATGATGACCACGATGGCCGCGCTGCTGGCTGGGCTGCCGCTGGCGCTGGGAACGGGTTTCGGTTCTGAGTTGCGCCGACCTCTGGGCATCGCCATGGTGGGCGGACTACTGCTAAGCCAAGTGCTCACGCTTTACACCACGCCCGTCATCTACATCTTCTTTGACAATCTGGCGCAGCGCTTTGGGCATAAATCGAACCAGCCGGGAACCGGAGGCGCAGAACTGGCAGGGCCCGCATGAACATCTCCGCACCCTTCATTCGCCGGCCCGTGGCTACCACGCTGCTCACGGTAGGGATTGCCCTTGCCGGGGCGGTTGCGTTTGAGGTGCTGCCGGTAGCGCCCCTGCCGGAGGTCGACTTCCCGACTATTTCAGTCGGTGCAAGCTTGCCAGGAGCTAGCGCCGACATCATGGCGTCGTCCGTCGCCACTCCCCTGGAGCGGCAGTTCGGTCACATTGCGGGAGTGACGGAGATGACCTCCTCCAGCACGCTCGGCAGCACGTCGGTCACCATTCAGTTTGACCTCAGCCGCGACATTGATGGCGCGGCGCGCGATGTAGAGGCCGCCATTAATGCGGCGCGATCCTATCTGCCCGCCAACCTGCCGGGCAATCCGACCTACCGCAAAGTCAATCCCGCCGATTCGCCGGTAATGATCCTCGGCCTTACCTCCGACAAGTACGGTCCCGATAAAATTTATGACGAAGCCTCCACCGTCCTCGCGCAAAAGTTGTCGCAGATCCAAGGCGTGGGGCAGGTCTCTGTCGGAGGTGGCGCGTTGCCGTCGGTACGTGTGGACGCAAATCCCACACAGTTGGCGAGCAATGGACTTAGCATTGCGAGTTTGCAGTCCGTGCTGAGCCTGCAGAACTCCGATCTGGCCAAAGGCCAAATTTCCGACGGCACGGTGACTGCGGACATCCTTGCCAACGACCAGATCTCGCACGCCGACGACTACAAGCCACTCATCGTCGGCTACAAGAATGGTAAGGCCATCCGCCTGTCCGATGTTGCTCAGGTGACAGACTCCGTGCAGAACGTCCGTGCTGCCGGCTATTTGAACGGCAAGCGCTCGGTTACGGTCATCATCTTCCGCCAGCCCGGCGCCAACATCATTGCCACGGTGGATCGCATCCGCGCGCAACTTCCGGTTATCCAGGCCTCCATTCCGCTGGGCATCGATACCACCATCGTTCTTGATCGCACCACAACCATCCGCGCCGCTGTGAGTGACGTGGAGAGGACGCTGCTCATTTCCATCGGCCTCGTCATCGTTGTGGTATTTGTCTTTCTGCGCAACGGCCGCGCCACGCTCATTCCCGCTGTCGCGGTGCCGGTCTCGCTGACCGGTACGTTCGCAGTGATGTATCTGTTCGGATATAGCCTGGACAATCTTTCCCTGATGGCTATGACTATTGCAACGGGATTTGTGGTCGACGATGCCATCGTGGTGATGGAAAACGTCTCGCGGCATCTGGAAAACGGCATGCAGCCCTTTGCCGCGGCGCTGAAGGGCGCGGAAGAAATCGGTTTCACCGTCTTCACCATCAGCATTTCGCTCATTGCCGTCTTTATCCCGCTTCTGTTGATGGGCGGAATCGTTGGCCGTCTCTTCCGCGAATTTGCCGTCACTCTCTCGACGGCCGTTTTCGTGTCGATGCTCATCTCACTGACCACCACGCCCATGATGTGCGCGTACCTGTTGAAGAACCAGCGTGCGGAAAAACATGGCCGCATCTACATGGCCAGCGAAAAGTTCTTTGACTGGGTGCTGTCGATGTATCGCGGCAGCCTGCATTGGGTGCTCGATCATCCGACCCTGACCCTCGTCGTGCTCTTCGTCACCATAGCGCTCAATGGCGTGCTGATCGTCAAGCTATCCAAGGGTTTTTTCCCAGTAGAGGACACGGGATCGATCTCTGGTTCCGTGCGCGGGCCGCAGGATTCATCCTTCGCGGCGATGAACGATTCCATTCAGCGGATCGGCAGCGTGATCAAGAATGACCCTGCGGTCGCGAATGTGATTGCGTTCACCGGCGGCGGCGGGGCAACTAATACCGGCTCCCTCTACGTTGCGCTCAAGCCGCTGGCGGAGCGCAACGTCAGTGCGGCTCAGATCATTGACCGCCTGCGCCCCCAATTGAACCGTTTGCCGGTGGCTTCCGCGTTCCTCCAACCCGGGCAGGATCTGCGCATCGGCGGCCGGTCCAGTAATGCGATGTACCAGTACACGATCCAATCCGACACTGTGCAGGACCTCACCACGTGGGGACCAATCCTGCTGGCTGAGATGAAGCGCCTGCCCGGTCTGCAGGATGAAAGTTCCGACCAGCAGAATGGCGGTCTGGAGGAGCTGATGAGCTATGATCGCGTCACTGCGGCAAAGCTCGGCCTTACCGTGAAGTCGCTGGACTCAGCGTTATACGGCGCATTCGGCCAATCGGAAGTGTCCATTATCTACACGCAGTTAAATCAGTATTACGTGGTGCTAGAAGTTGCTCCCAAATATTGGCAAAGCCCGGAAGGATTGAAAGACATCTACCTGCAGACTTCCGGCGGCGGTAATATTCCGTTGCTCGCGGTGGCCAAGGGCCAAGCGAACACTACTCCGCTGGCCATCAACCATACAGGCTTATTCCCCTCGGTCACCGTGTCCTTTAACCTCGCGTCGAACGTGTCTTTAAGCGATGCCACATTGCGTATCACGCAGATGCAAAAGCGGCTAGGCACGCCTTCCACGTTGCAAGGGTTCTTTGCCGGCACGCTGCTGGCCTATCAGCAGTCTCTTGGCACCGAGCCCGTGCTGATTCTGACTGCGCTCCTGGCGGTCTACATCGTTCTCGGTATTTTGTATGAAAGCTTGGTCCACCCACTGACGATCATCTCCAGTCTGCCGTCGGCGAGCGTAGGCGCGATGCTCGCATTGCTGCTCTTCAAAGAGGATTTGAACATCATTTCCATCATTGGCATTGTGCTCCTGATCGGAATCGTAAAAAAGAACGCCATCATGATGATCGATTTCGCTCTTCAGGCGCAGCGCCAGGAGGGAAAGAGCACAGCCGATGCGATTTTTGAGGCGTGCATGTTGCGCTTCCGTCCGATCCTGATGACGACGATGGCTGCGTTATTGGGTGCGCTGCCGTTGGCGCTGGGGACGGGCACGGGGTATGAGCTCCGCCGACCCCTGGGCATCACGATTGTGGGAGGACTGATCTTGAGTCAGTTGCTCACGCTCTATACAACACCCGTCGTCTATCTGGCGTTCGACCGGCTTCGGCTGCGGATGCGGGGAAAACAGCATGACATCCTTGACTATGGGGCCGGGCCAGCCCCCATCGCTACGGATTAATTGGAGTCATCAAGGGGTGCATAAGATTTATGACTAGTTTCCATCTGAGAGCCACAATGTGCCTCGCCGTAACCCTTTGCCTTCTAGCAGCGTGCGTAGTCGGCCCGAAGTACCACCCACCATCAATTGAAACTCCTGCAACATACAAGGAACTCTCTCCCGGCGATTTAAAGAATACGGAAGGTTGGAAAGTGGCACAACCGAAAGACGACACGCTGCGCGGCAAATGGTGGGAGATTTTCAACGATTCTCAGTTGAATGCGCTGGAGGAGAAGGTTAATGTTTCAAACCAAAACATCGCAGCCGCTGCGGCAAGCTTTCTTGCAGCGCGCGCCCTGGTCAAGGAAGCTCGATCACAGCTTTTCCCTGCGGTGACCACCAACCCGGCCATTACTGTGCAACGGCCGTCTTCCACCAGATCCGTTAGCGTAACGGGAGGATCGGGCTCTGGCTCCGGAACAGGAAAAGTTTCCGCGACGGGTACATTTACAGACTACACGCTCCCCTTTGATGCCACCTGGCAGCCGGACCTGTTCGGCCGAATCCGGAACACCGTGAGATCGGCGGCCTACGGAGCACAGGCCAGCGCGGCGGATCTCGAGAACACACGCCTCACGGTCCAGGCCGAAGTCGCTGCGGATTATTTTCAACTTCGCGGGCAGGATGCGCTTAAGGAGTTATTGGATTCGACGGTGATCGCTTTTCAACGGTCCCTCGATCTGACGAAGGCTCTGTATGACACAGGCATCGACTCGGAGGAAGCCGTAACGCAAGCCGAGACTCAACTCGAAGCCACGCAAGCGCAGGATGCCGCACTTGGCATCCAACGGGCGCAATTTGAACATGCCATCGCAATGCTGACCGGCCAACCGGCATCGACGTTTTCAATTCCGATCCAACCGCTCAACTCAAATCCTCCGGCGATTCCTTTCGGCGTTCCGTCCCAGCTTCTTGAGCGGCGTCCCGACATCGCCGCAGCAGAGCGCCTGATGGCTCAGGCCAACGCACAGATTGGCATTGCGAGAGCAGCATACTTTCCGACGGTTACGTTAAGCGCGGCGGCAGGACTCGAAAGCACCTCGTTCGCGAAATGGTTCACATGGCCAAGCCGCTTTTTCTCGATCGGCCCGGCGGCCGCGGAAACCCTATTTGACGCGGGGTTGCGCCGGGCGACGGTCATGCAATTCAGGGCACAGTACGACGAGACAGTGGCCAACTATCGCCAGGCGGTCTTAACGGCTTTTCAACAGGTGGAAGACAACCTCGCGTCGCTGCGGGTCCTGTCTGTGGAGATTCAACATCAGGACGCGGCGGTCAAATCGGCGGAGAGAAACCTCGGGCTGGCCACCGACCGCTATAAATTAGGAATCGATCCTTACCTGAACGTGATTACCGCGCAAACTGCATTGCTCTCCAACCAGGAAACCGCGGTAACCCTTCGAATTCAGCAGATGACGGCTAGCGGCGGGTTGATCGAGGCACTCGGTGGGGGTTGGGATGCCTCGCAGCTCCCGTCGCCGACGCAACTGGTCACCAAAGCGCCATAAGACTTAAAATGGTTTCCCGCCCATGTTGCCTCCTGTTTGGAACCCCTGATCATGCCCAACTTAGTGTTGTCCTGCACGAGTAGCTCAGAGGCGGCGTTTCCTAGCCTCCATTACCGTTCTCCATTCCAAGGCGGCCACACCATGGTGCAACGGCTGCATCTGGGCGGGCAGCGATACAGAACCCGCGCGAGCTATAACCTACCCTGCCCGCGGTAGCAATATGCCAGATCGGCCCGAATGGTGATCAGACTGACACATTTGCCGATATTTGAAGCAAATTGTTCTTCGCGGCACAGCCGGGTGATGAATTCTAACCTCAAAAGTTTAGGTTATGGTTCGCCAAGATTCCGAACGCCCGCGAAATGAATGAGTTGAGGCACGCCAGCCGGTTGACATCTCAACTACGATTTCAGGCATGTTCGTGTTGTTGCGTCATTCTCTCGGCTGCTTGTGGCCCTGTGGGAAGCATACGAGCAGAGGGCGGAAAGAGCGGCGTGGCCGGCAACTCTTCGGGAACCTCGTCTTTCACTTCCCACAATCAGCTCCCGACCTCCGTCCGAGCGACAGAAAAGGCGAGGGCAAGGATATTCCCTGCCCTCTAAATCACGAATGTGTTGCTTGACTTCGCAGATGCAGACTATGTCCGATCGCTATCTACTCGGAGGTCATTGTGGATCTGCCGGAGCAGGTGCAAATCGGCGAATGCGCACCCACTTCTGAAGTTGCTTCCGGGCATTTTCGGGCAGAGCGAACGTCGAGGTTGCTCCAATCTCGCCTTCTGCGGTGGGTGAGACGCTTGCGAGATTATCTTCTGCCGGCATAGGCGTCGCCAGAAACGCGTGAACGTCGCCGGTGCTGGTCTGCAAAGCAAAGCCCACGATCTGCCCTCGAGAATTGATGCCGAATCCGTGCAGCAGGTACAAAGGGGAGTTGGCAGGAATGAGGCTGTTGAGGTCGGTCATCACGCCGTTCTGCCAAAGGAATGCTCTCAAGTTCTGCCCGCTGGCATCAATCGAGACACCACTTACTTGTCCCTTGTTGTTGATCGCGCAGGCAGCGCTTACGACGTCTCCGGTCAGCGTGCCCAGGTCGGTCATCACGCCCTTCTGCCACAAGAATGCGTGCTGGGCCGTGTCGCCGGGCAGGTCCGATGCGCCGACAATCTGGCCGCGGTCGTTGATGGCGAAGGCAGCGTTTTCTAATTCTCCGCCCAAGTTGCCGAGATCAATCGGCCTCACGCCTTGCCGCCATAGCAACGCGTGCCGCGGTTGAAGAGGTAACGCGTACCGCGGGTCATAAGGCGCACAAGAACCCGATGCGCCGACGGTATCGCCCTCGTTATTGATCCAGAAGGCAGCTCCCTCGGTATCGCCCGGATACAAGGGAAGTGCCCGGGCATGGCCCGCGGTCCAGCGCGTCGGCCGGAATTGCAGCACCTGGGGCGCCGGACAGTTAGG
>JBEKNL010000033.1:0-38741 GCA_049522855.1 Candidatus Korobacteraceae bacterium | reverse complement strand
TAGACCTGCAGGCGCCCCGACTGGCGGGAGAAATCCGGTTGGCGGCTGTTCATCGCCCTCAACGTACTGCCCCGTATTCATCAGCGCCAGGAAAATCAGCACAAGGTATCTAGTTTATAACATAGTAGTATTAGGGGTTAGTTTTCCAGGCGCCTTGCGGCGGTAACAGAAACGAATGGACATCCTACAGACATCCTGTGGCGTGCCCGGGGGCACTCGGTTTCCTCAACCACCGCACCCACCGCTGAAGCGGTGGGCTATCATCTACCGCGCCCGAGGCGCTGGAATGTGCGCCGTGACAGACCGCCGCACAAAGAACACCCTCCCTGTCGCTGAGTTTAATCGTGTGAATGAAACAATCTCGCGTCGATACTTACAATGTGCTAGTTGGAGTTGATGCTAGCCGCTGGCCACTAACAGCCACTAACCACTAACACCCCTAGCCACTAGCCCCTAACCCCTGTTCGTAAAGCTGTCGCGCAGCGCATCTTCAATGGTGAATTGAATAACGCGGGCATACTCTTCACCGAGGAAGTGTTGCAGCCGGGTGGTATCCATGGTGTAGGAGCCAATCAGGTAGGGCAGAGCGGCGGGGGGAATCGAGGAAATCCCCAGCTTCCACAATAAGCGGAGGACGGCGTGGCACGCGGCCCGTGTGGGAACGCGTTTGATCTTCGCTTGCGCTATCTCAGCGCAGCGTTGAACGGTGATGGGTCCTCCGCGACCGGCGACATTCAAAATTGTAAGTGCCGGATCGCTCTCTGGGCGGTTCAATAGATGCAGCAGCAACCGTGCCATATCGTCCACGTGTACAAACTGGAAGCGCTTCTCCAGATATTTTGTGCCGCGAGGCAGCAACCAGGGCAACCGCTTGCCCGCGGCCCGCATGCGGGCGGCACGTTTGCTGCTGCCAAGTGGCGTTCCGCGCAACGCTCCGATCATGTAATTCTGCACGCTGGCGCCAGCAAGAATGTGAGGGCGCACAATGTAAGTGTGACAGTCGCCAAGGCTCTCGGCCCGATAGCGAACCACCTCGTCGCACTCGCGTTGGTGAATGGCGTAGGGCAGTGTGTGGGCACGGAGCGGAGCTTCTTCTTTTACCGGCCCTGCGGTCTCCGGGCCGTATACGGCGACACTACTGGGAAAAATGAACTGCCTGATTTGGCCGCCGGTGCGATTGACAACGCTTACGGCTTCCATGACCCGGGCCGTTCCAGCGACATTGATCTGCCACATCCGTTCCAGTTCGAGGACGCCGGAACGTTGGGGATCTAGAACGAATGCGAGATGAATTATGGAGCGTGCGCCGGTTTCCCGCAGCAACTCAATGAGCTGCCAGCAAGACGGCTCACGCCCCAAGTCCGTTTGCTCGAACCTCGCCAGACCGGAATTGTCAGGTGGACGGGGGTCCACGCCCACCACGTGAAAATCGGAAAGCAACGGCAGTAACCGGGCGCCCAGATTCCCCGAGATCCCGGTGACCAGGACAGTCCGTTCCGGCGGCATGACTATTTTGGAGGCGCCTCCGGATTCGGTGCCGGAGCAGGGGTTGCATTGGGATTCGGCGGAGCCGATCCTGAGTTCGGCTTAGCTCCAGCGGCCCCCTTTGGTGTGATGATAGTTTGATGGACGGTCTGCGGGATCTCCGGCCCAAAGTAAGCATCGTTAAGTACTATGGTCGCCGAACTCTGGATTTGTTGAATCTTGTCGGTGATCATTTGCCGTTGCAACGTGGACGAGATGGTCGCCTTAACCTCGCTGAGCGGAACTTGGCGAAAAGAAACCACCTTGTAAATGTAGAGCGATCCAGGGTCAGAAAACACCTGGGAAACCTCCGCGGGCTTCAAGTCGAAGACGGACTCATGGGCCTCGGGCAAGGTACCGGGACGGCGCGCGCCGAGATTGACATCAGGCGCGGCATTGGTGAGACCAGCGTGCTCTATCGCTTCTTTTGCCAACTTAACCGGGTCCTCACCCGCAACCCAGCGTTCCCTGATTTTGTCGGCATAAGCTTTTTCCTCGGCATCGCTGGGCTTGGGCTTGTCGCCGCTGGCGGCGGTCCGCGGAACCATGATGCGCTGCAGCGTGGCTTCCACGTACTTCTTGGGGTTCTGCTTGTAATAGTCTTCGATCTGCTGATCGGGGATGTGCGAGTACTCCTGGACGATGTGCTGATTCAGGGCGTCGGTCAGGATCTGATTTCTGACGAACTGGAAAATTTGCACGAATCGAGGATCGTTATCCAAATTCAGCTCGCGGGCGGCGTCGGCAAAGACCAGCATTTTCGCATATTGCGAGGCGAAGTTGCGCCTCACCTCGGTAGGCATGGGGGGCTTGTCGGGTTGTTGTAGCGCTGTGATCATCTTTTCAAACTGCTCGCGCGTCATGCTGCTTACGCAACCCGGGGGCGGCGTTGTAGCGCCGGCCTTGGGCTGGCAGACATTTTTCAGAGTGATGACCGCTTCATCCATGGGGACCTTGGCCGTGTCGGTTGCGAGACCTGCAGGTACGCCAGTACCGGAAGTCGGCGGCGGCGAGCTTTGCGTCGTCGCCGGGGACGCCGCAGGTGCAGCAGGGGGCTGGTTCGAACTCGGCTTCTGGCCATAGGTGGCACAGCTAAGAGCACACGAAAGCGCAACAACCAGGAAAGTAGAGCGTGACATGTAGTGGTATTCCTCCAGAAGTAAATACCGCCCTAAGGCGGAGTAGGTAGATGGATACAAAAAATGTACCACATTCAGGCTGACTGTCGTCAGAAGCTAGGCTCAGGCGGGCAGCTAAGAGGTTTGCGGATTTAAGCGGAAGGTGAATAATCGAACCTATGGCGGAATCGGTGGCGACTGCGCGCATGAGACAGGAGAAGAAGGCGGTCGCCCTCAATTCCATCTATGCTGCCATTGCCATCACGCTAATGAAGGCAATGGTCGGCGTGACGACCGGCAGTCTGGGTATCCTCTCCGAGGCGGCGCACTCCGGCCTCGATCTGGTGGCGGCGGCCATCACGTATTTTTCGGTCCGCGTCTCCGACAAACCCGCCGATGCCGATCACCAGTATGGCCACGGAAAAATCGAAAGCTTCTCCGCCTTTCTCGAAACCGGCTTGCTGCTGCTGACCTGTATCTGGATCGTCTATGAGGCGGTCAGGCGTCTCTTCTTTCATTTCGTCCAGATCGAGCCCACAGTCTGGGCATTCGCCGTCATGGGAACTTCGATCGTGGTGGACTACTGGCGTTCACGCCGCCTGCGACGCATAGCCGACAAGTATGACAGCCAGGCACTGCACGCCGATGCCCTGCACTTCAGCACCGACATCTGGTCCAGCGCGGTCGTCATTCTGGGACTTGCGCTGGTGCTGGCGGGACGACGGTACGCGCAACCCGGGCTGGCGAAGGCCGATGCGATCGCGGCACTCTGTGTGGCTTGCATTGTGGTGTACGTCAGTTGGCGTCTGGCGCGGCAAACCATTGACGCGTTGCTGGACGCCGCTCCCGCCGGCGTGCGCAACCGCATTATCGAAGAAGTGTACCGTGTGAACGGCGTGCTGGAGGTGGATCGGGTGCGGATCCGGCGGGGCGGCAGCCACTATTTTGCCGACGTCTCGGTTGCCATGTCGCGCAATGTGACGTTTCAGAAGTCCGAGCAGGTCTCCAACGAAGTTGCCGCCCGCATCCGCGCCGTTCTGCCCGATGCCGACGTCGTGGTGAACACGGTTTCGCGGGCCAGCCGGCAGGAGAGCCTCTTCGACCGGATTCGTGCGGTGGCCACGCGCAACAACCTCAACGTACATGACATCAGCGTGCAGGACATCGGCGGCAGTTTGCATGTGGAGCAGCATGTTGAACTCGACGAAAAACTCAGCCTGAAGGAGGCACACGATCGAGTCACCCGCTTGGAAAGCGAGATGAAAGAGGAGGTAGGAGAGATCGCCAGCATTCTGACTCACATCGAGAGCGAACCGGCGACCATTGAAACCAGCGATGGACTGGTTCGCGCCACGGGCTTTGAAGACCGGCTACAACAGGTGCGGGAGGGATTCCCCGAAGTCGTGGACATGCACGACCTCATGTTCAAACGAGTTGGCGGGCGGCTCTACCTGTCGCTGCATTGCACCATGAACGACGATCTGCCACTCGCGCGCGTACACGACATACAAACCACCATGGAAAGCCGATTTCGCCAGGAACTACCGGAGTTATTCCGCGTACTCATCCATCCCGAGCCACAGACGGACAACCGGCGATAGACGGTCACGGAATGTGGGTGGGACCTTCTTCGATGGCAGCATCCTGCTCATCATGCGCGGCAGTGTTGCCGAGAGGATACGAATACATCTTGCTGGGAACTTCCGTCAGCGCGCGCCGACGGACGGCAATCATCTCGGCCACAATGGCAACCGCGATCTCTTCCGGCGTGACCGCTCCGATCTCAAGACCCACGGGCGCATGCACGTCCTTGAATTTCTCGGCGGAAATCCCTTCTTTTTCCAGTTCCTTGTAGATGGAGATGGTCTTGCGACGTGAGCCAATCATGCCGAGATAGCGTGCCCGCGTATTGATGGCCCAGCGCAGCACACGCATGTCGTCGCGGTGTCCGCGAGTAACGATGACAATGTACGACGATTCGGGCGGATTGAGTTGCGCCGTGGCCAGCTCCAAATCGAGGGCGATCACCTCGCGCGCCTCAGGGAAGCGCTCGCGGTTGGCGTATGCCTCGCGGTCATCCACCACGACCACGGCGAAACCGGCAATGGCCGCGACTTTATACAGGTTGTAGGCGACGTGACCGGCGCCAAAGATATATAGCAGCGCGGGTGGAAGCACCGGCTCGATGAAGATTTCCAGCGTACCGCCGCAGACCAGGCCGGTATCGTACTTGGGATTGTTGTTGAGGTTGAAAGTCAGCGAGCGCGGCTTCTCCTCTTCCATCACTTCACGCGCGACTTGCCAAACCTCGGCTTCCACGCAGCCGCCGCCGATGGTGCCTACTATGGAGCCATCGTCGCGCACCAGCATCTTCGCAGTCTGGAAGGAAGGGATGGAACCGCGAACGTTGGTGATAGTGGCGACAGCGCCACGGCGACCCTGGCGGCGAAGCTCAACGATTTGTTCGTAGATGTCCATGGCGGGTGAGTTCAATTATTTAGATGCTTCGCGCCAAAGTCAAAGGGCTGAAGGAAATGCTAGCGCGTGAGTTTGTCCCAACGGTTTCCAACATAGAGAGTTTGCAATAGGCTGGCAGGAGAGCAATTCATATGAAAATCACACGAAGCCTTTCACTTCATGGCACGTTTAGCCCAGCCGCCGTGAATGTTCTGGGTCAAATCCCTTCGCAGGCCCTATTCCACACCCGTCAGCAACTCCGCCATCCAGAATCGATCTATCGACTCTCGCTCGAGAAGGTGGGTGATGCGTTTTGCAAAGTCGCTGAAGCGTACCTCGCAAAAACGGAAACTTATAGTGAGGCTACCCCTCCTAACAGTTGGGAGATCACCGAGCTCTTGAAGCATCAGGAAGACTTCCTGCGCGTGCTACAAGAGCATCTGGACGAGCTATGGCTGATTCTGAAAACACTGGTTGATCCAACCTCTGCGACTGAGGGGGCCCTGTTTGCAAATCAGTATGTGCTTGCAAACAAATTGTCCGGTGCAAAGACCTTTGAAGAGGCCATTGCGGGTTACAAAAAATCATTGCGTATCGCGAATAAATTGAAACATCAGCAGTGTTGCCTGCGAGGAGTTGCCGTCTGGCTACCGGGCAGCGCGCATCTCGGGTATTTCCTAGAGGAACCCGACGCGAAAGGTCATTTGGGCCCATCGCCAGATATTCATCCCGACCAGGGAGCGATCTCCTTCGCGAGAGACCTGACGTGGCACTTGTTCAACATTTATCTAGCGTCGGAGAAGCTTGTTGGAACCATCGAGAAGGCGCTGAATGCTCGCGGATCAAGCTTAAGTCCAGTAATCTCTCCCAGTAACGCCAAGTGGGAGCAAGTCATATCTCTGGCGCTCAAAATACCGGATGCATATTTCCCCAAGGAGGTGCGTGCAGTAGGCATCTATCGCGATGCACAGACGCTTGTGATTAAGTTCCCTAAGGAAGTGCGGTTAAGATTTCCCGCTCAGGTAAAGACAAGTTGCTCGTTTTGCATCGACAAACACAGTCGAAAATACAAATTGCCCTTGCCTTAGCCCGTTTTCGCAAGAACACGGGGAATTATCGTTGAACTGTCTCAGTATGGAGACAGGACCGGCAGAAATTCGGCCAACCGGGTGCTAGACTGGCCTTGGAAGCGATATGGCAACTCTATGCTTGGAGAACGTTCCCGACGCGCCATAAAAGCTGGCTATTTCGAAACTGCGAACTGCAACTTGTTGGACAACCGCTTTGTATCAGGGCACGGCTTCAGCCGTGCCGCAAGCGGGCTCATAACGACCTGGGCTTCAGCCCCTGGCAGGTCCGGTCTTGCAGGGACTAAAGCCCCGATCTTTGCTGCGCTTCGATCGGCACGACTGAAAGTCGTGCCCTGATACAAACCCGATGTCTTGCAAACCAGAATATGCAGTGAGTTCCACTCGCACTGCTCATCGCCTGCTTGACGAAAGAGGAACGACACGATGAAAGCAGTTCGCATTCATGAGTTCGGCGGTCCGGAAGTGCTCAAGTACGAAGAGATTCCTGATCCGGAGTTGCGCAAGGACCAGGTCCTGGTCCGGGTCCGCGCCTGTTCGCTGAACCATCTGGATCTCTGGGTCCGCAAGGGCCTGCCGGGCGTGAAGTTGCCGCACATCCTGGGCAGCGACGTGGCCGGCGAGGTTGTGGAGTGCGGCGAGTACATCACCGACCTCAAGCCGGGCACACGCGTCCTGCTGGCGCCGATGGTTTTCTGCAATCATTGCGAGCAATGCAACAACGGCCACCACAATTTCTGCCCGCAGTTCAACGTGTTGGGTGCCGGTGTGGACGGAGGGAATTGCGAACTGATCGCCGTGCCGCGCGTGAACGTTATCCCCATCCCCGATTCGCTAGGATTCGTGGAGGCTGCAAGTGTGCCGCTGGTCTTCCTCACTGCGTGGCACATGCTGGTCGGGCGCGCTCAGTTGCGGGCAGGACAAACCGTGCTGGTTTTGGGCGCGGGTTCGGGGGTAGGCTCGGCCGCAATCCAGATTTGCAAGATGCTGTCGGCCGAGGTGATCACCACCGCCGGCGATGAGCAGAAACTGGCGAAAGCCCGCGAACTGGGCGCCGATCACACCATCGATCATTACAAGCAGAAGATTGCCGACGAGGTGAAGCGCATCACCAATCGCCGCGGCGTGGACATCGTCTTCGAGCATGTCGGTCAGGCCACGTGGAAGGAGAGCGTGAAATCGCTGAAAACCGGCGGGACGCTCGTGACCTGCGGCGCCACAACGGGCTTTCAGGGCGATCTCGATCTCCGTTTCCTGTTCTCGCGGCAGCTCTCGCTGCTAGGGTCGTACATGGGCGCAATGGGTGAGTTGGAGGAGGTCCTCAAGCATGTTTTCGCGGGCAAGCTGAAGCCGGTCGTGGATCGCAGTTTCCCGCTTGGTGAAACTCGCGCGGCGCATGAGTACCTGGCCAAGAGCGAACAGTTCGGCAAGGTGGTGGTCACGCCGTAGTTGGTGCTGAAAGATGATTGCATTGAAGGAAACAGCAGATTCCTCCCCTCGGTCGGGATGACAACCGAAAGAGACAGGTATAATTAACCGAAATGACGACCGAGTACCGCCCCCAACACTTCGATAATCCTGAGCCTGGCAAAGAGCGCTTCGACAACCTTGTTGGATCGGACCAGAGCCGCGGCCAGATTCTGCGGGCCACGTTTGGTCAGCAGCAGCACGAAGGCGTCCTCATGGCCTCGATGGATGCGGTCGTAAACTGGGTGCGGAAGAATTCGATTTGGCCGATGACCTTTGGCCTGGCCTGCTGCGCCATCGAGATGATGTCGATGGGCGCCTCGCGTTTCGATATCGCCCGCTTTGGCGCCGAGGTTTTTCGCCCCTCGCCGCGGCAGTCGGACCTGATGATCATTGCCGGCCGGGTCTCGCAGAAGATGGCGCCGGTGATCCGCGAACTCTATATGCAGATGCCGGAACCCAAATGGGTCATCTCGATGGGAGCGTGCGCGACCTCGGGGGGCGTTTTCAACAATTACGCTCTGGTGCAGGGCGTGAATCAGTGGATTCCCGTCGATGTTTACGTGCCCGGCTGTCCTCCGCGTCCGGAGCAGTTGATTTACGCCATCATGCTGCTGCAAGAGAAGATCAAGAATGAGCGCGGCTCGTTCCGGCGAGCGCTCAACCTGGAACCCGCTTAAGTCGGCGATAGATTTCCGGCTGTTCGAGGCCCGCTGGGGGAAGCTTCTCGACTCGATGGGAAAGCGCCCTGAGCTGTGCGGCGGCTTTTCTTCAATGCGTGAGCTGTCCCCGGCTCGGGTCGTAGGCGAAGTCAACCAGTCCGTCGCGATAGTCGATCTTGACTTGCAACATCCGCAGCAATTGAAATCCCAGAATGCCGGAGACCTCGGTGCCCGTGTTCTTGCTGATCCCGGAAAGATCGAACGTTACGACATCCAGGTTCTTTTGGGCGAAGTGGCTAAATCGAAGCGTTGCTTTGTCAGCACTATAGACGTTGGCCACAGTCCCGCTGAGTCCCTTCACCTGCCACCTGGGGTCGGAGTTGATCTTAGTGACCTCGCGCCCAGCCCTGGTGGAGAGGAGGTTGGTCGCCGAGCCTGTATCGATTAGAAACAGCATCGGCTTGGAGTCGTTGACCGCGGTTCGGATCAGGAGTTCATGGCCGAAGCGGAAGACGGGAGTCCAGCTTTTCATCTCCGGAGCGATGTAGCGGTCCTTGGGCAGGCGAGGCGCAGGGGCGACCTTCGCGGTCTTGCTGGCGTCGCCGGTTGATTCCGCCTTCTGATCGCTCGCGCTCTCATCGGGGTTCGAGCGGGACTCGCCTTCGCTATTGAGGGCCGTGGGCGCAACCGTCTCATCGGGTCGCTTGGGAAGCGGCAACAACCTCAACTTCTCCGCCGGGAAGTCGATATCGATCAAATAGGAACTGAACACATCCGTGCCGATCAGGCCGTCTTCGTCGATGACGGACGCCCTATCGGTGACCGTGACTACACAATCGGCAAACTCCAGTTCCCCGATTCGAATATGATCGGCCACTGCCAGGTAACCACCCTGCAAGCCCTTGTCGCCGATTCCGGCAAAACGAATGTTGGAGATGCGCGTCAGCCCGGCCTTTTCCGCGCTCTTGTGACCGATGAGGATTCCGCCAGAGCCGCTATCCAGCAGCAGGTGGGCGTTGCGGTCGTTCAGCTTGACCGCCAAAGCATAACCGACGATGTGTCGCGGGTCGCGAAACATCCGTTGCAGGTTGGTATCGGTGTGCTCCACTTTGCTAACCAGCCGGCAGGCGTGTACGGGTTTGTCAACCGTGGCCTTGAGGAACTCCAGATAGTGTTGCAGATACTCAGTTTGTTCCGGATCGTCCGGATGCGGGCCGGCGAGATACGCCTCGATGGCGGCGATGCGCTCGCGGCGCGAAAGCCGGTCGAACCACAAGCGCTGGACTTCCGGATCGTTGGGAGCAAGCTCATACGCCACCTTCAGCGCATCGTAGGCATGGCGATAGAGCGAATAGGCGCGGTAGAGACGAGCCAGACCAACATAGGCGCGCAGTTCCCGAGGGTCGATTTGCAGCGCTTTGTGATAAGAAGCCTCGGCTTCAGCCATTTCGGCCAGGCGGAACTGCACGTTACCCATGGCCGCCAAAAGCGCCGCCGAATTGGGTTGAGCGCCCAGCGCCTTGACCGCCTCGGCGGAAGCGTCATCAATCTTCTGCTCGTGCAGTAATGACTCGATGAGACCGGCCTCTGCCGGCACGAGTCTGGCGTCGATCTTCAGAAGCGCTTGATACTTGTCTGCCGCCGCCGCGAATTTGCCGGCTTTGTAAAGCTGGTCAGCGGCGATCAGGCCAGGATTGTCGGGAACCGGCTTGGTATTCTGCGCCAGCACGCCAAACGAGAGGCACAGCGCGAGAGAGACCGTAAGTAAGACGATGAAGCGTCGGGGCATGAAGGGTCAGTCCTACTCGAAGGCAGAGTACCACGGACTGTAGTTTTCGATTTCCCTTTCTGCGGCCTTCCCCTGTGACCCACCTCACAGACCCCTGCCCACCATTCCCCTATCGTTATGAGTTATACCCTCAATTACTACGACTGAGAGGCACTCACACTATGTCTATCGCCCCCGTGTCTGCGACTTCCCGTGTCCTGAACCCTATACTGGCAAATCGCATCATGAGCGCTGAAGAAGCCGCCGCCCTCATCCACTCGGGCGACCAGATTGGCATGAGCGGATTCACCGGCTCCGGCTATCCCAAGGCCGTGCCCATGGCGCTGGCTCGCCGCATCTCCGATGCCAACCTGCGCGGCCAGAAGTTCCAGGTCAGCATCTTCACCGGCGCCTCCACCGGGCCCGAGCTCGACGGCGCACTCGCCATGGCAGGCGGCATTCATCTGCGGCTGCCGTACCAGTCCGATCCCGAGACGCGCAAACGCATCAACGCGGGCGAGATGGAGTACATGGACATCCACCTCAGCCACGTGGCGCAGTTCGTGGAGTATGGCTTCCTAGGAAAACTCGACCTTGCGCTGATCGAAGTGACCGCCGTGCTCGAGGACGGCCGCCTGATACCCAGTTCGTCCCTCGGCAACAACAAGACATGGATCGAGCAGGCGGAGCACGTGATCATCGAGGTCAACTCGTGGCAGCCTGCGGCGCTGGAAGGCATGCACGACATCTACTACGGCCTGAAGCCGCCGCCCAACCGGGGACCGATTCCCCTGACGTACACCGGGCAGCGCATCGGCAGCCCGTACCTCGAGGTGTCGCCAGAAAAGGTTGTCGCGGTGGTGCTCACCGACTCACCGGACCGCAACAGCGCCTTCAAGGCGCCTGACGAGGCCTCGCGCCGCATCGCCGGACACATTCTCGAATTCCTTACCTGGGAGGTGCAGAAAGGCCGCATGCCCGAGACGCTGCTGCCGCTGCAGTCGGGCGTCGGCAACACCGCCAACGCGGTGCTCTTCGGCCTCGAAGAGGGCCCGTTTGAAGGGCTCACTTCGTACACCGAAGTCATCCAGGACGGCATGATTCGCCTGCTGAAGTCGGGCAAGCTGACGGCAGCGTCGGCGACCGCGTTCTCGCTGAGCCCGGAGATGCTGACCGAGGTGAATGCCGACATGGCCAGCTATCGCAAGCAGATCGTGCTGCGTCCGCAGGAGATATCCAACAACCCTGAGATCATCCGCCGGCTGGGCGTGATCGCCATGAACGGCATGATCGAGGCCGACATGTATGGCAACGTGAACTCGACGCACGTCATGGGATCGCGCATTCAGAACGGCATTGGCGGCTCCGGTGACTTCGCCCGCAACGGATACCTGTCCATCTTCATGGCGCCATCGACGGCGCAGAAGGGGACCATCTCGACCATCGTACCCATGGCCTCGCACGTGGACCACACGGAGCACGATGTCCAGGTGGTTGTAACCGAACAAGGCCTCGCCGACCTGCGCGGACTCTCGCCACGACAGCGCGCGCACCTCATCATCGAGAAGTGCGCCTCGCCCGATTACAAGCCGCTGCTGTTGGACTACCTCAGCCGCGCGGAGCGACTGTCGTATGGACGCCACACTCCGCACCTATTGAGCGAAGCCCTGGGCTGGCACAATCGCTATTTGCGCAGCGGACGGATGAGGCCGCAGGGGGAAGACTAGCCAGCACCAGGAATCAATTGCGTGGCCTCCCTTCAGGAGGCCCGCAGGTCCCGGCGCACGAGGGTTGAATCGAGGAAGAAGCCCAGGCCGACCGCGAACGGAATCACGCCGAAGGCCGCAGCGACCCAAGCGTCGGGTTCGGCGCGTGCGATCAGCGCAAATGCCACGGTGTAGCCGATCGATGCGCTAACCAGCAGGATGCCTGCCCGGCGAGAACGAGCAGCCTGAGAAAGCTCGGGCTCCATGGGAACGCTGAGCCCGCGTGCCAGCGCGGCCAGACGTTCCTCGGTACGCAGCTTGCGAACGCGATAATACGTGTACATCCCCGCGATGGGAATCCCGAAGATCATAATGACCGCCACCAAGCCGATGATGTCTCCATCCATAGCCTGCCTCATTTCTTGTCGCGCTGCCCGCGCATCCTGAAAATCGCTTACAGTTTGAAATACGGGGAGTGTTCGAAGAAAGTTCCGCGGTTTTAAGGCAAGACCCCAGAGTGCCTGCACGCGCCGCTTCTATAGGTAGACCCCGGTTGCGGGGCTCGGATTTTACGCAATCACTCCACCGCACGAACTCAGAACGAGTTCTCACACATGCTCTAAAGTCCTCGGTCGGGATGACACCCTCGGCTCGCGATGAAAGCTGAATGCGGACTTCCCTGCTGCAAATCACTTGCCAAGAGCGAACGGCGAAAAGCGAATAGCGAGCAGCGTCGTCCCTACTCTTCCACCTCGACCTCTTCGCCGCGCTCGGCTTTGGCGGCCGCGATGATCTTCTCCTGTTGCAGCGCAGGGACGAAGTCATAGTGGTCCATTTCCATGGAGAAGCTGCCGCGGCCCTGCGTCATCGAGGTCAGGTCGGTGCCGTAAGTCAACATTTCGGCCATGGGCACCACGGCCTTCACGACGGTCTTGCCAGCCTTGTTGTCCATGCCCTGGATGCGGCCGCGACGGCTGTTCAGGTCGCCCATGATAGCGCCGGCAAACTCGTCAGGAATGGTGATCTCGACATTCATGATCGGTTCCAGCAGCGTGGGCTTGGCCTGCTCCATGGCTTTGCGAAAGGCGATGCGGCCCGCAGTCTTGAATGACAATTCGTTCGAGTCCACGTCGTGATAGGAGCCGTCGTACAGAATGACCCTGAAGTCCACCACCGGGAAGCCAGCGAGGAAGCCGCGCTGTGCAGCTTCGACGATGCCCTTCTCGACGGCGGGAATGTAGTTCTTGGGAATCGCGCCGCCGAAAATCTCGTTGACGAACTCAAAGTTACCGCCGCGCGGCATGGGTTCCATCTTGATCTTGCAATCGCCAAACTGGCCGTGTCCGCCGCTCTGTTTCTTGTGGCGTCCTTGCACGTCGGCCTTGCCACGAATGGTCTCGCGGTAGGGAACCTTGGGAGCCTTGAGGTTCACTTCTGTGTGATAACGGTTCTTGAGCTTTGAAACGACGACTTCGATGTGCTGCTGACCGGTGCCCGCGATGAGGAACTCCTTGGTCTGGGCATCGCGGAAGAAGCGCAGCATGGCATCCTCTTCCATCAGTTTGTGGATGCCGTTGCTCAGCTTGTCTTCGTCAGCACGGGTCTTGGGCTCGATCGCGAACGTGATTGCCGGCTCGGCGAAGGTGACCTGCGGATACTGGATTGGAGCGCCCTTGTCGCCCAAGGTATCGCCGGTCAGGGTGTCCTTCAGCTTCGCAACTGCGCCGATGTCGCCGGCATGGAGTTCGTTGACCGGGACCGCCGTCTTGCCCTGCATTATCGAAAGGTGGGCGAACTTTTCGGAGCCGCCGCGGTTGAAGTTTTGCAGGGTCGCGTCGTTCTTCAGCACGCCGGAATAAACCTTGAAGAAGGAGATGCGTCCCGAGAACGGATCGCTGATGGTCTTGAATACGCACAGCGAGAGCGGTTCGGAGTCGCTGATCTTGCGGGTTGCGGGCTCGCCATTGTTGGCGGTGGCGGCGGCTTTTACTTCGCCACGCTCGACCGCCGTCGGCATGTAGTCCACGATGAAGTCGAGTACTTCGTCGGTGCCGATGTTGCCCAGACCTGAGGCGAACAGAACCGGAAAGATCTTGTCTTCGCGGATGGCATTGTGCAGTCCGGCGATGATGTGTTCTTCGGCGATCGTGCCTTTGTCGAAGAACTCTTCCATCAACGCGTCGTCGCCTTCCGCAACCAGCTCCACCAGCCGCTCGTGCGCAGCTTTGGCCTGCCCTTCCATGTAGGCGGGAATTGGGCCGACGGTTGACTTGCCGTTGCCGCCCATCTCGTAGCTGTACGCCTGCATCTTCACCAGGTCCACGACGCCGGTAAAACTCTTCTCGGAGCCGATGGGCAACTGCACCGGCACAACCGTCCGTCCAAACGACGTAGTGAGCGATTCCATGACGCGGTTGAAGTCGGCGCGTTCGCGGTCCGTCCGCGTGCACACAATGACCCGCGGCAACGCGACCCGGTCGTAGTAATGCCAAATGCGCTCGGTCACAACTTCCACGCCGCTGACCGCATCCACCACGACCAGGGCGGCTTCCACCGCAGGCATCACCATCTCAGCTTCGTGGATGAACATGTTGAAACCGGGCGTGTCGATCAGGTTGATCTTGGTCTTGCCCCACTCGACGAAAGCGGTGGCGGCAGAGATAGACATCGCCCGCGAGACCTCTTCTTCGTCGTAATCGGTGACGGTGGTGCCTTCATCGACCCGGCCGAAGCGCTGGGTGGCGCCGGCAGTGAAGAGCATCGCCGAGGCGAGGGAAGTTTTGCCCGAATGTGAATGCCCGATCAGGGCGACGTTGCGGATGTTTGCGCCTTCGTAATTCTTCACCTATGGACTCCTTCGAGTGATCCGCTCCACCTGGCGCTCAGAGGCATTGCTCCCCAGTAGCACGCGATCGTGCTTGCACAACCCCGAGGTTGCCGGCGAGGCAAAAAGGCGGGGCACCATGCCGGCCTGCGCATGGTGAAACTGAACAAACTTAGAATGCTAGCACAACGAGTTCCCTGCTTCCACCGCAGGGGGGTGCCGGGTATTGTGAACCTCGTCGCGTTTAGAGGAGCGCCGGGGATGGAACCTGAACCCGGAGGCGGGGCGCCGCTTTACGCAAGGTGGGAACCGGCGCGGGGAAAGCCTCGTCCATTTGCAGCTTGGCGGCTGCGATTTCTTTTTGCGTGGGTGGACCGACCTGGATCACGACGTTGCTGTTCACCTCGGAAGCATGCTGGAACAGGTTCTGATTCAGCATGATCGACTCCAATAACCGCCCGAGATTTCGTGAATGAAAGCCGTTGCTGAAGCGTGGACCACTTGACCATCCGGGATTCACGGAGTAATCGCAGATTAGGCTCCAGTATCCGCTCGCGGTTTTACACCACATTTTCAGGCTGTCCACTGAACGCCCGCCGCCGATGTGATATTCGACCTGTAGCAAGCCCCCGGTTGTTAGTTGGACCAGGTCACTCCAGTTCACAATCACAGCGCTTTCCAGAATTTGGCTGAGCTGGACGTTCTGAGCAGGCAGAGATTGCGGTGTCGTAGTCATCGTGTCCTCCATGAATTACTAAATCGTTAGGTGACGAGCTTTTCTATCCGGCAATTTCTTGCAACACAGGTTCAGCCGCGGCGCTCAAAGGCTCTTCCACAGAAGCGGTATGTTCCTGTGGGCCATTGCGCGTCTTGGCCGCGGCGATGCGCCAACTGGCTTCCACGAATCCATTCCTCTGTGGCAGCAGTTCGCAACTTTCCCTCACTGCCGTACGCAACGACTCTCCCCATTCCATCCCGTGTGCTTCGGGAACATAGGAACCGGGGGCGGGCTGAAGCGCAACAAAATCCGGTCGGCCGACCAGGAAAGCGACAATCTGGTCTGGGCTCTCCTTCTTGATCTCATCGCGAAAGGCGAGGGCACCGTGGTAATCCCGGCGGATGTCAATCAGCACCATGTCATAGCGGTCCGGATGCCAAACCAACCCAGCCTCCTCGAGGTCGCTGGCACCGATCATGTCCACGCCGTGCAAGGCCATGATTTTCTTGCGCAGCGCCCGCCGCTCGGCATTTGTGTCCATGAGCAGAACGCATTTCTTAAGCTGAACCGTCTTATCGGCGAGACTTGATGCGGTTATCATCGCGCTCCTCCTGCGATTCCTTGCGCGGTCCCCCGGCAAAAGAAGGTCGTGGCTGTCTCGGAAGTACGCTTGTAAGGAGGGCTGAAGAGTACACCTTCTTCAGTAACGGAAGGCGCTGGAGGGGGGAACCCGCGGAAGATAACCCCACTACACTGATTATACGCCTGCTCAGGAAGCCGTGGTTCTAGTGGGCTTGCCGAAGCAAAAGGAAGAGGTACGGGAAAATCCATACCAATCCCTTCCCGCTTCAAGTTCCTGCCGCTCTAATAGCGGTGCGGCAACTCGCGCTCGGTGTCCACCGAGCTGGTCAACGTACCGATCAGGTAACTGACCAAAATCACGCCGACCACCGCAATCGTAACTACATCCATGTGGCACCTCACCCCGGTTCGGCCCCTGGCCCTATGAACCCCATCCTGTGGGAATGTTCTCCCGGTTGACCCTTAACGACGGTCGCACCGAAAGTGGTGCAATGTTTGTAGCACAATTTCACGCAGGTTGCAGTTTAAATCTTGGGCTGGACCTCGCTGATCACGCGCAACAGCGCGTCCGGTCCGTCTGCCCCAACCACGTATCGGTCGGCCTCCACCTCGGGCCACTCGCCATAAAGATGGACAATGTACACGACTTTGCCCTCCGGATGGCGCTCATGGAAGAGGCGGATCACTTTTCTTGCGGTAGCATCGGGCAGCCGGTGGCAGACCACAATCACATCGACGCGGCCTGGATTGTCCGGCGCCTCCAGCGCCTCTTTTTCTGTCATGATCGCAACCACTTCGTGGCCGGCGGTTTCCAGGGCCCGCTGGCGTAAGAGGGCCAGCTCCTGGTCCGTAGTGAGGATAAGAATTTTCATCGCGGATATTCTCTGCCAGTCCTGAAATCGTCCTTGCGGAGGATATCAAAACAAACGAAGGTTGGCAGCGCAATTTCTGATGGTTCTAATGTAGCCCTGCACCGGCGTTATTGCTGCGAGCCATCAGGTTCCGCAGCACCGCGACCTCGGACTCGATGGCCGTCTTCAGGCTGGGCTCCATGTCGGGTGCAAAGAACGGCGAATGGTTCGACGGAAGATGAATTCCGCTGGCCTTCGCCTCTTTGAACTTTTCGGGATCGGCAACGCCAAGCCATCCATATACAGCGTCTCGACCTGGGGGTAAACCGAATCGACCTGGGCGGAAAGTGGGGGCCAGCCCGCTGACTGCGACTAGCCGCTCGCTGCCAAAATCAAGCACGCCGCGGCAAACCACAAAGTCTTCATGATTTCCCTTCTGTAGTGTTATTTCCGCCAATTCTTCGCTCTTACGCGCCACGTATCTTACAATAAACACTCAGGATAGCTACTATCGACAGAATCTACCGCAATTTCATCAACTCTCGACCCGACCGGGAATCTAATACATATCCCATACCTACATTCTTAGAGAGGAGCTGGGTTTGAATTTATACCAGCAAAACCATCAACCCGAACCCGAAAGCATGATAGAGAAAATACATCCTAAGAAGCGATATATATTTGCCAGCGATTTTGACCAGACCCTGAGCTTTAACGACTCGGGGTACGTTTTGGCCGAGCTGTTGGGCATTTCCGAGGCTGAGTTCGAGCGCAAAGCCACCGGAATGGCGAAGTTGAACCTGGTACAGCAAGGGGGCGAACTCGCCTATCTTCTGCTGCACGATCCCGAGTTCCGCTCCAAGGTGCGTCCTGAGCATCTCTACAAAGCGGGCAAGCAGGTACGTCTGAAGCCGAATATTGACTTGCTCTACCGCTTCCTTTCCGAGGAAGTCGAGGGCTACCACTTCGACTTCTACGTGATCTCGGCTGGCCCGGTGGAAGTGATTCGCTCGGCGCTCGAGGGCATTATCCCCGCCGATCATATCTACGGCACGGAGTTTGAATACAACAAGCACGGTGAAATCGAACGAATCCTTCAGGTGACTGCCGGATACGGCAAGGTCGCGGTTATCGACCAATTGCTCGAAAACCTCAGGACCGGGCCTGACCGCATCGTCTATGTGGGCGACGGCAGCTCCGACATTCATGTCATGCTGCACGTGAATCGGCGCGATGGTTTCACCATTGCCGTTTCCGAGAACCAGTACCTGGCGCCCATCGCCAAGCGTTCCGTGATCAGCGACAGCGCACTGGCCATCCTCGTTCCCATCCTGGAAGAGGTGGTGGGCTGGGACCAGCATTCGATTCGCAATCTGTTCGAAGCCAAGGGTCTGCTCATTCAGCAGTGGGACAAGGTGCAAACCGACGTCCTGACCATCGTTCCCAGCTTCGCTCCGGCGGAAGAACGGGCTGACGCGGCCATCGTCGATTGATCGAGCGCGTGGTAGAACATGCTGATCGCGCTACACGCCAAGGCACACTTCGGCTAACGCGAGGCGGTAGTTTGCCCTGTCAACTTGGCGGTTGGGCCTGAGTGACGGTCAGCCCTGAAGTAACCGGATTAGGGAAGAGTTGCCGACGATCCAGGAGTTACTGGGTTGCGGTGCAAACGGACGAAGGCGTCTTCAGTTCCGATTCGGGAATCACCATTCCATTTCTCCGTGACCTCATGATCGGGGTCTGGCAAACGGGGATACACTGTTCTCGTGCGGTGAGCGTAATGAGAAAGCCACGCTCCGCTCTTATCTTTTTCGTGCTTCTGGTTTTGAGCCTTACTCTGGCTGTTCCCGCAGAAGATGTGCTGGAAACCACCTACGACGAGTCAGAGACCCAGCCGTACGAGGCCATTCCTCATTTTTCAATCCTCTCGCTGACGGCTGGCTGCACGAGCCAAGCCCATCTGAGCGGCGTACGCCTTCATTTTGGTGCGCCTTCTCGGTTGGCCCGTACTGGTTTCGCCGGCAAAGATAGCCGTCGATCCGCTAAGGCACGAGTTGCCCAAGCGTTGCTTTGTACCCTCCGCTGCTAGCGGACTCGCCTTCCGCACCCCTGTTTCTCTGATTACGATCCAAGGGCTTTTCTCTTCTTGAAGAGGAAGCACGCAAGCGTCATGTGTTACCCCCTGCTCAACCGATGTTGAGCGGGGAAGCATTGGAAGAAAAGATGACCTACTCAACTCGTCCGTGCGCGTTCTCGTCAACTTTCCATTCATCAACCCGAAGTTATTTCATCGAAACAAAAGCTAACTGGAGGACACCATGCGCCTAATAGGAACCGCATTATTGGTGCTTTGCCTTATGGGCCTCTTCGCGGTCGCTCAGCAGCCGACGACGGCGCCAGCAACACCAGCGCCGCCACCGGTAGCAACGACACCGCAGGAAACGCCACCGCCGCAACCTTCCACCACAGCCTCGCCGCAGCAGGAAGCGCCTGCGATCCAGCAGGCGGTCACTCCAAAAGAACCGGCATCACCCACCGCCGCGAAGCTGCAGAAGCCCGAGCCTACCACTGCGATGGTTTATGTCTATCGCTACAAGCAGTATGTGGGCAGTGCCCTGTCGCCTTCCGTCTATTGCGACGAGGTACAGCTGGCACGCATGGACAATGGTCGCTACTTCAGCGTCGCACTCGCCCCTGGAAAGCACGCCTTCCGTTCCAATGACAAACAATCAGGACTGGAATTGGACCTGAAAGCCGGCCAGATCTACTTCATCCGAGTCGAGATTGCAACCGGATTCTGGAAAGGCCATGGCCGCCTGATTCAGATGACTTCAGAACAGGGAAGCTATGAGCTCAAATCCAAACAGTTGCAGCCGTTGGATGCTGCCAAAACCGTAGATCGCACCCGGGTTTCAGTAGAAGCAGCGCAACTCGAATAATCAACAGACGAGCGTGGGGCAGCCCGAGTGAGTTGCCCCATTGAACTCGGTCCAAGCGATGCCCCCGAAGAGCATCGGCCCGCACAGAATCACCAGAGAGCGCAATGAGGTCATGCTCAGGATGAGGGTGGCGAATTGCTGTCGCGGTGACCAGGACGGCCTCTGGGGAAAGCTTCGACCGGGTCTGAGCCACTTGCACGCGGAGCTCGTCAAGAAACAAAAGCTGAGTAGTCTTCCTTTCCGTCAGATACTCACTGGCGCGCGAACGATTTCTACAGAGCACCTAGCATGGCGAGCGACGAATTCTGCAACGCTACCAAGCAAGAAACGCTGGATGGCGCTCTGTCCATGCGAGCCAACGACGATCAGATCGGCACCCCACCCGGCTGCGGAATCGATGATCGTCTCCCGGATGTCACCTACTTCGACGGCGGTGTCCACCTTGAATCCTGCACTGCGCAGGCCGTTCGCAATGCGCTCGACCAACTCACGGGCTGGCTTCTTCTGATCTTCCAACTCGGGAGCGTAGCCTGACCCCATTTGCGGTGGGGCCGGCGCCATCGGCTGCAACACATGCAAGACTCGGACCTCGGTATTCTCCGTCCGAAACTGCGTGACAATGGCCCTTAACACATCTCCGGAGGACTTCGAATCGTCAATTCCCGCGAGGATTTTCATGACTCCTCCTCCTTCTTGAGCAGCAACAGGGTACCACGGCGAAACTAAATACTTTGATCGCGCCCCGCGACACAGGTTTGGGGACGTGCTGGGTTGGGTTTGCCCGCCCGGGGCTCGACCTTCCCTCGACGGAGGTTTCGCTAACGCGCCTATTCAGTCGGAAACGGGTTCATCCTGGCGCCCTCGCGGACAGACAAAATGGGCGATATCGCTCCCTGCAGCCAGCTGCTTACTTCGGGGGCGCAGGCGCGTTAAGGAAACTCACCAGATCGCCGATGTCGGTGGCCTTCAGGGTCGGCCAGGGTATGCCCAATTCCTCAGCCCGGTCAATCATGCGGGGGCCATGCCGCCAGAGAGCGGCGGTGAAGGAAACAGTGGTGAAAGCTTCGGTGTTCGATCTGAGCCCGGGTCCAATCTTTGTGCCTTCCGCCATAGGTCCATGGCAAGCTGAGCAGCCGCGCTCGGCGAAAACCCGCTCTCCGACCAAGGGGGATCCGGTGGGCTCGAAGTAGCGCAGGCTCGCGAGAAACGTTAGCAAGTCCGCCATCTCGTTATCCTGAAGAACGGGAGCAGGAATCCCGTTTTCGCGGCCCTGACGGAGCATCGCTGGGGCGTGGTTCCACAGAACACTGGCAAACTGCCCGGTCGTGAGTGGAAGATCACGCTCTGGTCCCAGTTCCGGGCCCACGCTGCCACCCTGCCCGCGCACGGAATGGCACTGTATGCATCTGCTCTGGAACACACCCCAACCCCGCTCTGCATTGCCGGGTATTTGGCGGGCATTGGTCGCTGGCTGGGGAGCTTTGAGGCTTACATACGCGATCAGATCATTCATCTCATTACCGGTGAACTGGGGCCACTGTCCTAGGGTGCTGGTAATAGGAGCAATCATCGACCCGGCGTGGTTAAGCATGGCGCGTGTCCAGGCGTTCGAGTCGCCGCCGGCGGTGATCCCCGACAGCTCGGGCGCTGTTTTGCCGCCCGTCCCGCCCACCGAATGGCAGCGGACACAACCCTTCTCGTTGAAGACCCGCTGGCCAGCGCTGGGGTCTCCGGCGCGATCAAGGCTGCTCGCCTGGTACAAGAAGGCAAGGATGTCTGCCATTTCTTGCGAGTTCAACTGGGGATAAGGCTCGTTCTTTTGACGGATCTGCCGCCACATGCCAGGTCCATGGTTCCACAGTACCGTTACCAGCCAGCCCATGGCGGGAGTACCAGGGTGCTTTCCGGAGAGATCCGGGGCAACGCGCCCCCCTGATCCGTTGATGGAATGGCAAATGCCGCATTGCTTGTCACCAAAAAACAACGCGGCGCCTCTCTCGGGTTCACCGATAATGTAGAGTGCGCGGCGCGTAGTGGTCGGCCGGCGCACCTGCAGGAACACGGCCACCATTAAGGCTACGGGGATTACTGCTGCAGGGATCCAAAAGAGAAGCTCTTTGCGTCGATTTAGCATTGTCATAGACAACACTCCTCTCTCACGCCCAGCCCCTGAAATTGGGGACTCATCGCGGTTCAGGCCGACCTACAGCGCGGTCCGGGACTGGTGAATCGCAGGGTGGAGCGCCTCACTTCTGTTCCAAGTTCCTGATATAGAACCCCAGCCCCACCAGCGTGAGGGCGATCAGCACCAGCGATAGCCCAAGCCCGACACGCCGGAATCTCCATTCCTGCATCGCCTTCTGCCCAGCAGCGTACGTCAGTTTTGTCGTCGCAAGTCCGGCATCGGTGTCCTGCTTCAACCCGCTGTCGCGGAAGGCGTGCACCGCGACCCGTGCCTTCAACAGGGCATCGCGCGCTTGTGTCTGCTGCAGCTTGGGCTGGCTGACTTCCATGCCCTGCCGTTCGGCTCGGCTGAGTATTTCGTCGGAGGCAGCAATCGCCGACGCCAGGTTCGTCAGTTGAGTATGCATAGCTTCCGCTTGCATGGAGCCGGCATCTCCCGCGGTGTGACAGTTCATGCACACGGCTTTGGGGCCAGTGCCGATCATTTCGTCGGTGGGAGGTTTAATTGCGTGATTGCTGTGGCAGGTGACACACCCCGGGAATCCCATCGCGGCGAACGCGTCCTTGTGCGGGCTGGTCTGGAACAGCTGAGCCTGGAAGACGTGGCAATTGGAGCAGACATTGGTGACGTTGGCGACCCCTGGAGGCGTCGCTCCGTGGTTGCCATGGCAGGTAGTGCAGGTGGGCGCACTCAGGTCGCCTCGCACCACCATGGCATCATGGTGCACACTCTGCTCGTAATTTGCGAACTGGTCTGTCTTGATGCCGTAGGGCTTCATGTACTCGGCATCGGCATGACAACGCGAGCACGTGGTTGCGATGTTGATAGGATGCACCTTCGAGCGCGGATCCGACGGGGCGCGCAAGTCATGCACGCCGTGGCAATCGGTGCACACCGCGACCTTATTGTCGCCCTTGGCCCACTTCATTCCGTGCACGCTGGTCTTGTACTGCTGGAACTGATCGACGCGCAGGCTGGGGTTGTACTTCTTCATCCGCTCGGCATCGGCGTGGCACGAGGCGCAAAGTTCGGGAATCTGCTTACGCTCGATCTTGCCCTTCCACCCCGCCGCCCGGCTCATCGCCTTTTCCGGATCATCGCTGTTGGCGTCGCCACCATGGCACGCCGCGCAGGTAAGCCCCTTCTGGGCGTGGATGTTCTGGCCGTAAGTCTCCACGCTGACACCCAACGGTTCCGGCAAATTGGAATGGCAATCGAGACAGGAGTTCTTTGTCTGTGCGAAAGCTATCAGCCCGCTGCAAATCAGCCACGCAGCAACGACGATAGCCACAACGATTGTGGCCCCGCTCCTGTATGGCGCCGAATCGCGAACCTTAATCATGCAGCCTCACTTTGCCACCCAGCCGTCGACGGTCATAACCGCCATGTAACCGAGAAAGACACAAGCCAACCCGGTGATCCAACGCCGCGTCTTAAAAGGCTTTTCACGGTCGAGGAACGGCAGCAGCAGAGCTACGGCGCCGATCAACCCGAACGCCAGAATGCCCAACATCTCGCCGTCCATGCCGAGGATCTTCGCGGGAATCAGCTTTAGCGTCTGGAACATGAAAAGGAAGTACCACTCTGGCTTGATGCCCGCCGGAGCTGAGGCAAACGGGTCGGCCTTTACGCCGAGGCTCCAGGGAAACAGCGCCGCCAGCGCGCCGAGAAGCCCCAACGCCACGTACCACGCCATCAATTCCCGCAGCACGAAGTTGGGAAAGAAGCGGATTTCCTTCCTGTCTTCAGGAAAGGCTTGCCACTTCGCTTCCACCCCGGGCGGCACGCTCATGCCGAACCATTGAATCAGTGCCAGATGCAAGCCGATCAGCAAGGTCGCCAGGGCCGGCAATATGGCGACGTGAAATCCGTAGAGCCGCGTCAGGGTACTACCGGTAATGTCTTCGCCTCCGCGCAGGAACAGCAGAACGGGACGCCCGATGATGGGGATTTGCGCTGGTATCTCCGTGCCCACCTTGGTCGCGAAATACGACAGCGTGTTCCATGGCAACAGGTATCCACTGAAGCCGAAACCAAGCATCAGGAACAGCAGCAGTATGCCGCTCACCCACGTCAGCTCGCGCGGTTTTCGGTAAGACCGCAGAAAGAGCACGCTGAAAAGGTGGGCGAACGCCATGAAGACCAACAGATTCGCCGACCACGAGTGCACCGACCGGATAAGCCATCCGAACTGCACCTGGGTCATGATGAACTGCACGCTCTCGAAGGCTTCGTCGGCGCCAGGGCGGTAATACAGCAATAACAAAGCACCGGTGAGGACCTGCACCCCAAATAGGAACAGGGTCATGCCGCCGAGAAAATACCAGTACGAGTAATGGTGTACCGGGACCTTCTTTTTTTGCGCCAGCGCCTTAAGGTCGTCCAGAGGGAACCGTTCGTCGAACCATGCGCGAACGCTTGCAACCGGGCCCGCCATCAAGCCTCCTGCTTACGTCGCACAAAGATTTCGTCGCCGCGGACTTGGACCTCGAACGCCTCCAGCGGACGCGGTGGCGGCCCCGAGATGTTGCGGCCGTTCAGGTCGTACATGCCGTTGTGGCAGGCGCACCAGATCTCGCGCAGATCGGGACGATACTGCACCGTGCAACCCAGATGGGTGCAGGTCGCCGACATGGCGCGATATTCGCCCGCGGCCGTCTCCACCAGCAACCCGGGACGGGTGCCGAAGCGAAACGTCTTCGCGGTGTTGGGTTTCATCTCCGAAAGACGTGCCGCAAGTACGGCGTCGCCACCCAGGTCGGGAAGCTTGGGTGGGACTAGATAGCGCAAAATCGGGTAGAGGAACGAGGCTGCCGAGGCCAGCAGGCCAGTTCCCAGCAGGATGTTCACAAAACGGCGGCGCGGCAGATTCGCGGGCGCGGACCGAACCGCGGCGCCGGTATCGGGTGCCGAGGACATCGAAAGCCTACCCCCTATTTGCCGAGTTCACGTACGTACTTCACCAGTCCGTCCACCTGTTCAGGTGTAAGGCTCTTGTAGGACGGCATCTTGCCTTTGCCGTTCGTGATGACGTTCTTCAGATCGGCGTCCGACTGCTTCTGAATGTCAGGCGATTTGTAGCTCTTGACGCCGAGTTTCTGTCCCATCGTGTTTCCCGTGCCGTCCGGCCCGTGACACATGGCGCATTTGGACTTGAAGAGAGCAGCGCTATCGGTTGAATCCGCGAAACAATTGACGGAGACTATAAAGGCGACGAGCAATAACCAAGGCGACATCCGTTTCATTCCATTCCTCCCGAGGTACAGTGACTTGTGACTGCTAAAGATGTTGAGACCATGGCGGACTGCCGGCAGACGTAGAGCCAAACCGTCATAGGGTCACCGCTTTCTGCCATGAAGCTAGACGTACGTGAACGAGTTCCCCCTGCCGCATCCAAGAGAACGACCAAAGCGCTTTCGAACGAACGTTGATCTCTGTTGGAGGTGGCGGCAAGATAACATTCGCGATTCACACGAGGCAGTGATGCCAATCACCCTCAGGTGTGATTCGTGGTTCGCCAAAATAGCTCGCGTCGTTATCCATCCGCACTTGCACACGCAGCGATATCACTCCGACTCGTCGGTCAACGGCCCATTGCAAAGATCCGCCAGCGTCGAATGGTGGTGGAAGTCAAACCAACGACAGAAGACATCGAAACTGCGGTCCGGAGGTCAAGCTTTTGAGCAGCACGGAATTTCCGGCGCTAAGCTGAGTGACATACAGCGATAGGCGAGTTGATGTCCATCGCCATTCATTTCTTATCCTGGACGGGAGAGCTGTTCAAGAAAGCCAACAAGTGGCTCAGGTCACCCTCGTTCAAGGTGGGCCAGTCCAGACCCAGCTCCTCGGCCTTCGCGTACATGCGGGGTCCGTGAGACCAAAGAGCCAGGGCGAAGTTCACCGGTGTGTACACCTTGCCGACCTTCCTCAGGTTAGGGCCGATTTTTCCCCCACCCGCGTCACTTCCATGACACTGGCTGCATTTGCGTTCGTTGAATAGCTCCTGTCCGACGATGGGTGAGCCTCCCAGCTCGAAATAGCGCACGCTATAGAGGAATGCGATCAGATCGGCCATCTCCGCTCCTTCAAAAGTGGGGCGCTTGATGCCCTTGGTCTTCATAGCTGCCCACATCTCCGGAGAGTGATTCCACATCCGACCGGCCATCTGGGTCAGAGTGCGAGGTAACGGGCGATCCGATCCCAGGTCCGGGCCTACGGTTCCTCCTTCGCCGCGAATGGCATGACAGGAGATGCATCCCTTTTCGCGGAATAAAATCCAACCGCGGCGCGGATTCGCTGGAAGTACGTCGGACTCCCGCTCCGGCCCCCCTCGGGCGTAGCGCACGAAGGCCAACAAATCGTTCATCTGCTCCCCCTCAAATTGGGGCCAAGCCATGTTGAGTTCGTGCATGTGGGCTTCCATCGCCGGGGCATGGTTCCACATGGTTTGCGACCAAAAAATGGGCGTAACCACAGGACCGATTTCGCTCAGATTGGGCCCGATGCTGCCGCCCGGGTTTTCCCCGATCGAATGGCAGCGGATGCACCCTTTCTGTGTGAACAGGAGCTCTCCGTGGGCCCGGTCTCCCGATTCGTCGTCGTAGCAGGTGACATAAAGGTAGGCAAATAGGTTGGCCATCTCTTCGGGCGTAAACTGGGGAAAACTCACGTTGCTGATCTTTAATTGTTTCCACATGCGGGGCGCGTGGTTCCACATCTGGGTAACCAACTCGTTCATGCTGGACCCTGCCGCCCCCTGCAAACCCAGATCGGGAGCTAGCTTCGCGCCGGCGCCGAGAACGGAATGGCACCCGCTGCACCCCTTTTGCTGGAAGGTTTCTGCGCCCAGGCGTGGGTCGCCGACCAGAAAGGTGTTCCATCGTTCAGATGAACCGCGCCGCTGCCAGACGAGAATGCCGCACAGAAAGAGCAGAGCTACAGTAGTTGCAACAATCAATATTATTTTCTGCCGCCTGGAACTCATGCCTTCCCTCGATCGCTCCGATTCCTCTTGGGCCCCTAGGCCGGATGCGTGTCAGGCTCCGACCGGTTCATCACTCATTCCACTAACCGTTCTACCTAGCGCGAAGGCACTAAGCTCGCACTTTGCAACCCAAGAGACGTAGCCGCAAAGGCCAGCCCGCGCAGCTGGCTACCCATAATACGTTGGAATGTTGTCAGGTCGCTTCGGCCATCTGGCGGCACCGTTTCGCCAGCGCCGACTGGATGAAGGTAACCTCGCGTCCCAGCATGTCGGTTGCTTCGCGGCAGAGGTCGGGGCGCTCGCGCATGAGTTGCAGAAACTTTTCCCGGGGCAGGTGAACGATATCCGACCGGACCACCGTCACCGCGGTCAGGCTGTACGGACGTCCGCTAAACGTGGCGGGCAATCCCAGCAGCGAGCCCCCAGAAAAAACTCTGTCCAGCTCGGGCAGGTTGCGCACACCCATCAGCACCTTGCCCTTAAATACCAGGAACACACCCGCGGTTTCCCCGTCTTCACGAAACAGAACCTGCGCCGGCGGAAGGTCTCGCTTTCGACCCGCTGATTCCAGGCCGGCTTTCAATTCGTCAGACACCTTCAGGATATTGCTCTTCACACCCACACTTTTCATTCAGGACTTATGCCACAATTGCGCACAGCACTTCTGTGACTCGAATCACAGATAGCTGTGAGGAGGGAAATTGAAGAGCTGTACGGATCGCGCGGTTGCGCGGTGGACGCGTTCGGGCGTCTCGATGCCGGCAGTTCCGGCGACCGGGATCTTAGACACGGAAGCAAACTTTCTGAAGTCGCCACCGCCGAACCTGGGCATAACCGTTGACGGCCACGTGTTTTCGAGACGCCCTGCAGAGGTATTTGCAGCTGGCCAACCGTGCCGCGTCGATCTCCTGTCAGGCAACACTGGAAGCGCGGGTGTTTTAACTTGGTTTCAGCGGCAACGCGCGCAAGCGTTCGCCGGTGGCAGCGAAGATAGCATTCGCCACTGCGGGAGCCACTCCGACGATAGGCGTTTCGCCCGCCCCCGCCGAGGGCAAGTCTTTGCGGTCAACCAGTACGACATCGATCTGCGGCCTGTCTTTGAACCGAGGCACGCGATATTCGGAGAAATGCGGATTCAGGATGCGTCCGTCGGCAAAACGCACTTCCTCGAAAAGCGCTCCGCCAATGCCCATCATGATGGCGCCCTCGATCTGGTTGCGCAGCCCATTGGGATTGACCACTGCGCCGCACTCGAAGGCCTGCACCACGCGTCGAATGCGCACCGTCTTGGCGGGACCGATCTCGACCTCGGCGATGGTTGCGATATGGCCGCCTTTCTCGAATCCGCCGGCCATCCCGAAGCCGCGCTCCGCAGTCGATTTCTGCTTGCCCCACGCGGCTTTCTCCGCCACCGCTTCGAACACGCCGCGCAGGCGGTCGTCGTTTGTATTCTTCAGCCGGAACTGCAGGGGATCCATGCCAACCGCCTGCGATAACTCGTCCATGTGCGACTCGCGCGCGAAGTGATTGGCCGTTGCTGCCAGTCCGCGATACGAGCCCTGCCGCAAGGGACCATCCACGGGATGAAACTGGATCAGGCGGTTGGCAATGTCATAGGGGACGTTGATCGCCGCCGGACCGGAGTTGTAGTTGTGGCATTCCCATGCAGTGATGGTTCCCTCGCGAAGCGCTCCACTCTTGATTTCGATGACGCCTGCCGGACGGAAGTACGCCCAGGTGAACTCCTCTTCACGCGTCCAGATTACTTTGACCGGCTTGCCGGCAGCCCGCGCGAGACGAGCGGCTTCGATCGCTGTTTCACCCGTGTGCTTGCCGCCGTAGGCCGAGCCGGTATCGGGCACCAGCACACGAACGTTCTGCGACGGAATGCGAAACGCGGCGGCCAGTTCGTCGCGCACCGCGAAGGGACGCTGCGTGCCTGTCCAAACCGTAAGCTTGCCGCCTTGCCACTCCGCCAGAGCGGCGCGCGGCTCCAACGGAGCGTGCTGGATGTAAGCGACCGTATAGTTTTGCGACAGCTTGATCTCGGCGGTTGCCATTGCCTTCGTCACCGATCCGGTGACATCCGCAGCTTCCTGGTCATGCTTGCCGGCATTCGCTTTGAGATAGGCGAACAGCTCGCGGTTGGAGATCTGCGGCGGCACCTTCCACTGCGCCTTCAGCGCAGTCAAAGCCTGCTCGGCCGACCACATGTCGGGCGCAGCTACGCCGACGAAATCGCCGTCGCGCACCACTGTCACCTGCGACAGCTTCCTTGCCGCCTGCTCATCGAGTGAGACGAGACTTGCTTTGAATCCAGATGGGCGCAGAATCTTGCCGTAGAGCATGCCCGGCCGGCTCAGGTCGGACGTGTACTGATGTTTGCCGGTGACGAAGGCTGTGCCGTCAACCTTGGGAACCGCTGCGCCGGCAATCTTCCACTCAGTCGCGGGAGTGAGAGGCCGATCGCCTTCGATGATCTTCACCAGCTTCTGGCCGTGCGTTAGTTCGCCATAGCTGCGCGACAGCTTCGTCTTTGGGTTGGTGATCTTGCCGTCGGCCGCGACCAGCGCGGAAGGTTCCACATGCCAGCCCTGCACCGCGAGGTTGAGCAGCATCTCGCGCGCGGCAACCGCCATGGTGCGCAACTGCGGGCCCATCGTCGGTGTGGTGCGGCTGCCGAAGGTGCCCGCATCCCACGGCACCAGGTCGGTGTCGCCCATGGTGAGGGAGATGGACTCGATGGGCACGCGTAATTCTTCCGCCACTTGCTGCGCCAACGATGTTCGTATGTTCTGGCCGACTTCGACCTTTCCCGTGAAAACCGTTACGTGTCCATCGCCGGCGATGCGCAGCCAGGCGGCAATATCCTTTGGCAACTCGTGATTGCCGCCCCTCCGCCCGGATTCCTGAGCCACGGTTTTCGGCGCACACGCGCAGATCAGAAGGCCGCCGCCGAAGAGTTTCAGAAAGTCGCGGCGGTCGAGTTCGAACCAATGCAGGTCGCCATTCACCTCATGCTGCTTGATTTCCAGTGCGAGTGCTCGATCAGGAACAGGGGTCATGGCGCGTCATCCTTTCGTGGCCTGTGCTGCTGCACGCACAGCAGCCACAATGCGCGGGTAGGTTCCGCAGCGGCAAATGTTGCCGCTCATCGCATGTACTATCTCGCCGTCGGTGGGATTTCGGTTGCCGCCCAAAAGTGCGACTGCTGAGAGGATCATCCCCGAGGTGCAGTAGCCACACTGGAAGGCTTCCTCGCGAAGGAATGCCTGCTGTACCGGATGCAGAGCGCCGTTCTGCTCCAATCCCTCGACGGTGATGACATGTTTCCCGGCAGCCGCGGCAATCTGCGTCAGGCACGATCGCACCGGTTTTCCTTCGAGCAGGACGGTGCAAGCGCCACACTGTCCTTCGCCGCAGCCATACTTGGTTCCGGTAAGTTGCAAATGGTCACGCAAAACCCATAACAGAGGTTGGTCCGGCGGTGCTGTAATGCGCTGTTGCTTACCATTTACGATGACGGCAATCGCTTGCATGGTGATCTCCTGGCGAAGACACCTCAATTATAGGTCGATCGTGAGTTGCCGTTGGCGAAGGCGAGGTACATCGCGACGCCTGTGCGGAAACCTTCCGACTGGCCAACCGTTCGTGGCGTTGGCTGGTTCAAGGCTTGCCATTATCGTAGTCAAACTGTTTCGAGATTGCCGGCCAGCGCGGTCTTCACGGACCCAGAAAGTAGCTCGGAAATTTGAAAAATGGCGCCCAGCAATATCGAGGCTGCCCTTGTGTCAGAGCTCTCAAGCAGTGACCACCCTCAAGAGCGCCTTGACCTTGCAGTCGAGAGCGCGTGCGCCCTCAGAGCTTCTTGACTTCCATAAGGAGCAAGCAGGTGGGCGCCTAGTGACGGGCGATCCAACCAAAGGAAAGTGACTTGGGCCGTACTTGTCTTAGGACTAGCAACGCCGTGCCGTTCAGCGTTGGGCCGGGACCCGGTCCGCTGCAACGTCGCGCTGTGCGGCACTCCAGCCGCTGTAGCCGACAAGGTACACGGCTGCGGCTTCTTCCTGCTTGAGATAAGGATACGCCGGCATGACGTCAGCTCCCGCGATTTTCATCATGCCCGAGGAGCCAACCCGGGCAGCGGATTCAGGTACCAAAAGCCCATCGCGTTTGGTGGGCGGAACCCCCGCCAGTTTCTCCAGATACCCAAACAGAGCTTCCACTTCATCGGCACGCAGGTACTCAAACGACGGCATGCTCTTGCCACCATGTTGAAGCCGGTCCCGTAACGAGGCTTCCGCCAGCTTCCACCAGCGCGTGGGTACAGCCTCGGGTAGTTCAGGTGCTGCGGTCTCCTGTTCTTGCTCGCGCGTCTCCCAGATTGAGACGATGGGGAAGACTTTCACCATCAGGGTATAAATCAAGGCAAAGGCCGCCACCGCGGCAGCGGTGATCGACCACTCCACCCAGGTGGGATGGTAATGAGTCCAACCCCAGGGCAGTCTCTGTCCCGAGGGCAGATAGGGGCTGCGGAGTGTGGGAACAACGATGATGTAGCGCTTGACCCAGGCACCCACAATCACCAAGGCCGATGACGACACCACGCCGGGGATGGTGTAGCAGTGATAGCGCTTAAAGCCGAGGACGGCGATCAAGAGCGCAGCCGGGATAAACACGCACAGGCCCTGCCCCGCCCAGAACAACATGGCATAATCGCCGACGAACAGCCGGTCCAGCAAAACGCGCTCCGCTCCTTCCAGCTTGTAGCCCGCAGTCAGGTACTCGTTGATGTTGAAGTAAAGGTAAGTAAGTGAGAAGGCAAGCAGCAGCAGGCCGAGCTTACGGAAGTGCAGTTCCTGGACATAATCCCCAAGCTGCAACACCCGGCGCAGGATGTACATGGAAAAGATCACCCCAGCGGTTCCGGAATAAATGGCGCCTACCACAAAATACGGCCCAAAAATGCTACTGTTCCACCCCGGGCGCAGCGTCATGGCGAAGATCCACGAGACCACCGTGTGCACCGAAATTGCCAGCGGGATGATGAAGATGGCCATGGAAGAAATCGCCTTCTCCAGCAACGCCTGTGGGCAGCCGGTGATCCAGCACCTCCGGTTTGCTATAACCGTAGAGCCGCTCCGCCGCCGCGTTCCACTCGCTAACCATGAGCTCATCGTTGTAGAGCGCCACCGCGCCGGGAGAGGCTTCGAGCAGTCCGCGATAGCGTTCGCGAGAACGGCGTAACTGTTCTTCGCTGGCCCTGCGGTGATGCAGGACGAACCACGCCGCCCAAAAAGCCAGCAGCAGAGAGGTAACCATGCCGCGGCTGATATAGAGGTAATGCAGGGTAAGGTAGTCGGCCTCGCGGAAGAAATGCTTTTCGACCAACTCCCAGAGTCCGAACACAAGGGCAACGATACTGATGCTGGAAAGCGTCAGCGTGACCCAGAACCAGCGTCGCTTCTGCTCGCCAACTTCCATGGGAAGGTCCGGCCTGTGCTGCGTGTTATCCGCGGAGCCGCTGGGTGGTCGCGGATGGGCCCGAGTCAAACGCTTCGGGCTCAGGGGTGGAGTCATAATCCGCCGTTCCCGAACGTCTTGCTGTGACCCTGGTCACATAGGGTTGTGAGCACGGGTGCGCGCACCAAACACTGGCAGAAGCGGTGGAGAAACTCAAGGACAGACGCGGATCAGATCGAGCGATGGCGCCATTCAGCTCAGAAGTGTGCGAGGCGCTTTTCGTTCAGGCCTAACCGGTTGTACATTACAGCCAGCGCGGAAGTTTTATGTCCCTCGCCAGAGAGTTGAGTGCTTATGTCATTCGAGGAGCGCTGTGAGCATGTGCTGGTGCTTGCCCAGGCGCTCAAAAAACATCATGGGGAAGTAGTCGATTGCGCCGTCCGCGACCTGCAATTTACGGTCAAGGACAGCACGCGCGAGGTGGATACCACTATCGATCGGCTCAGCATGTACGCGGATGCGGTATTTTTGCGAGACCGCTTGCCTTTGCGTCCCAGGGCGCGTGTCAATCTGATGCTGTCGTACAACGGCAGTGCATGGCTCAATACTGCGATCACGTCAATCTATATCGTCGGCAACCGGCTGACCGTAAAGTTTTCGTCGAAGGGGCAGCGCATTATGGCGTTGACGAAAGACCTCTATCGGCCGATTTTCGGCGATGTAGTCGCGTTCTACGGCGGGACCGGCAAGAGCTTGCTTGAGGACTCGCTGACCGATCCCGAAGTGACCGCGGCGGTGGCATTCGGATTCGACGAGAACATCCTGCCTTACGAAGCAGCCTTTCGCGCGGCGGGCAAGAAGCTGGTATTTGAGGGGCCGGGGCAGGACCCATTCATCGTATTTGCCGATGCCGACCTGGACTTGGCGCTGGACGACCTGATGGCATCGAAGTTCATGTACTCGGGCCAGACCTGCACCGCGCCCAAGCGGATCTTCATCCAAGCCGGCATCTATCAGGAGTTCCTGGAGCGGTTTGTCGAACGTGTGCGACGCTTGGTAGTGGGCGATCCGGCAGACAGGAAGACCGACATCGGCCCGGTCGCTAGCACGGTCGCGGTGCGGCGCCTTCACCAGCAAATGGCCGATGCCTTGGACAAGGGCGCTAAGGTGCTGGTGGGCGGCCGCATCGAAGGCAACCTTGTCTATCCCACCGTGGTGAAGGACTGCGCTGATAATATGCTGGGCATGCGCGAGGAGGTCTTCGCACCGGTGGCCTTCACCTCGTGCTTTGCGACCGCCGGCGAGGTGCTGGAACGCGCGAAGAACCACAAGTATGGATTACGTGCGGCGGTGTACGGCGGCAGCGAGGCGGCCGGGGTGGCGAAGGAGCTTTTGGGTTGCGCTTACTGCCATCCGGTGCCGGCATACACCTTTGGAAAGTTTGGTACCGTCGCCTATAACCAGAGCCGTGCGGAGTCGTGGCGCGGGGCATTTATCACCAAGCCGGTCGGAGGATACGGCTACTCCGGTTGGATCTGGGAGACGGTCGATGGGCGCTTCCAGATCAAGCAGGGGCCAAAGCTGCTGAGCACGGAAACGTCGCAGTAGGTTTTTCATCCCAGCGATTCAGCTGGATTATCCATCTGTTTCGGTAGCTGAAGACAGCAAATTTTGAAAGGGCACGGCTTCAGCCGTGCCGTTACGTGGGCGTTGAGGACCGGGCTTCAGCCCCTGAGGGAATTCGCAGTTCGCCTCAACACCGAAGTCACCTCAGTGGCTAAAGCCACCATGACGACAGCGGCTTACGACACGGCTGAAGCCGTGCCCCTTCAAAGCGCGAGATCCTCATGAATGATGTGGATTCAGCGCTGAAAAAAGAAGGTTCCTACAGAGACCTGCCTGGTACACAATAGCGTTTCACCACAGAGGTACGGAGACTGCCCATGCTGGAGATTGGAACCACGGCGGAAGCCGCTTACATTGCTGACGACGATGATATGGCCAGCTCGTTTTGCATTGCCGAACAGGATGTTTTCCCGCAGGTTTTTTCCACCGCGCGCATGATCGGTCTGATGGAGACGGCGGGCGCGCGCGCCCTGAGGCCGCTGCTCCAACCGGGTCAGCTTTCGGTCGGCGTAATGGTCAACATCAAGCATCTGGCGGCTACGCCCAACCACACCCAGGTTTCCGCCCAAGCCACGTTCCTCGGCATGGAAGGCAAACTCTACAAGTTCAAGGTCGAAGCCTTCGATCCTGGGGGCAAAATTGGCGAAGGTGAGCACACCCGCGCCATTATTAGTAAGGAACGGCTGATGCAAGGGGCGAAGGCGCGTGTCGGTCGCTAAACGGAGACAGTGGGCCCCTCTTGCCATCTTTGGGCGGGATATCAGTACGCCACGAGGCGCCAGTTTGGTGCCTCCGCCCCCAAGGCTCCCCGGCCGTGGGCACAGAGGCGTGATCTGCATCACAGCAACCGCAGCGGTACAGGTGGATACTTATAACAAAGCGAGCAGCGAGAAGATACTGTCCCGCCTGAGCACTGCTGGCAGCGAAAAGACACTGCCGCGCTTGGCCGCGAGTGTCCCGTGGCCCCAAGTTCACCAAGTTAATTCCTTAAAGGGAGAGGTATGGTGCTCCCCGCATCCATCCATATGCCCTTCAGGAACGACCTCTGCGGAATGGCAGCGCAACTACTCGCTCCGGCTCGAGCCATAGGAGCAGGCATTCTGGAAGTCAGCCGTTGCGATGGCCTGGTCCGCGATCGTGGCTGAGAGCGCATCACCTCGTTCAAAGGAGGCATTTATGGCTGATCTATACACCTGCAGCTGCGGTAATCAAACCTGGGAGATCTTCGACACGGGCGTACGTTGTGCGACGTGCAAGACCGAGTATGTCACCCAGCACACGCCGGTAGGAGAATTCAACCACGCTGTCACCGAGGAATTGGAGGAAGCACTGGAAGAGTAACCCACGGCGGTTTTGCCGAGGTGTGCACGATGTTCCACTGCAACCCGAAACCGAAATGGAATCACGTTTCTGATGCCTACGGGCTACATCGAAGCTGGAGGACGGGGTGCGGCATGGGGCAGAATTCCCGCCAGCACCTGCACCTCGTGCTTCGGAAGGAGGTTTGTGATGCCAACAGTAACTGCTCCAACCCGCATTAAACTGCAAGACATTCTATTCGCAACTGACTTCTCGCCATCGGCGCAGGCAGTGCTGTCCCATGCTCTGGACCTGGCTCGCCGCTACGGCGCCAGGCTGTACACCGTCAATGTTCTGCCTCACATGCCGTTTGTCGAAGCTGCGCAGCCGGATCCCGAGCAAACCATGTTGTTAGCTAATCAACAGCTGGCTGCCTTGATGCGCTCCGCGTCGTTGAAGGATGTCGAACACAACGAACTGATTGAGCAAGGTGAAGTTCCGGAAGTGCTCTCGCAACTGGTCCGGAAGCATGACATTGACCTCATCGTGATCGGCACCGGCGGCCGCAAGGGACTAGGCAAGCTGCTGCTAGGCTCGATAGCGGAGGAGGTCTTTCGCAATGCCGACTGCCCAGTGCTCACCATGGGGCCGCACGCTACCCGCTGGAACATCGATGGCAACTTACGGCACATCCTGTATGCCACCGACTTCGGGCCAGAGTCGTTGCACGGGCTACCCTACGCCATATCGTTGGCTGAGGAGAACCGGGCTCGTCTGACTCTCCTGCACGTGGCGCCAGAACCTGGTGTTGCTCTGCCGGAGCCAGAACCCGGAGCTATGCCCGTGGTTGACCCGAGCGAGGTAGTGGCTTCCACGGAGAAACAACTCCGCGCCCTGATACCGGAAGGAACCCAGCTTTGGCATGAGCCGGAGTACATGGTCCAGTTCGGCCCCGCCGCTGAGACGATTGTGAGAATTGCCGCACCGACAGTCGACATGATCGTGCTGGGTGTGAAACGGCCAGTGGCTTTGACCAAACATCTGGGCGAGGGTGTAGCCTACAAGGTCGCCTGCGAAGCGCCCTGCCCGGTGCTTTCGGTGGGTGCCCGGTACCACGTCTGACGCGTGCGATCCGGCCCCTATGAGGACATCCGGAAAGGCGTGACGCTACGCGATGGCGCGGTGAGCAAATCACGCTCCCGGGTGTCCTTTTTCTCTGCTTGCTCTGACCTCTACCCACGATTCTGCGCCGGTGTACGCGCTTTTCTTCCGCCGGGGCGCTTCTCACTGGCCACCAAGTGGCGTACAGTGTTGTATCTGCCCGCTGGCTCCAGTCAAGGCGGTCAAAGAGAACCTGCGATGGCGCAAGACACTCTCACCATCATCGACAATCGCACCCAACAGACCTACACTCTCCCCATCGAAAATGGCGCCATCCGGGCCATGGATCTGCGGCAGATCAAGACCGGCCCTGAGGATTTCGGTCTGATGACCTATGATCCGGCTTTCATGAACACGGCCTCCTGCCGCAGCAGCATTACCTTTATTAACGGCGAGCGCGGGATCTTACGCTATCGCGGTTACCCCATTGAAGCGTTGGCCGCGCAGTGCACTTTCCTGGAGGTGGCGTACCTCTTGCTTTTTGGCGAACTCCCCACCGCGGCCGAGCTCACGAGATGGGCGAGTGAGATCGCTCACCACACCGTGCTGCATACGGCCATCGAGAAGTTCATGGAGGGCTTCCGCTACAACGCCCATCCCATGGGAATGTTGGTGAGCACGGTGGCCGCACTCTCCAGCGTTTATCCCGAAGCCAACGACATCCACGACCCGGAGAACCGGCTGCACCAGATCGTGCGGCTGATCGCCAAGGCGCCGTCCATCGCCGCCATAGCCTATCGCCATAGCAAGGGTTTCCCCTGCGTTTATCCCGACAACCAGCTTAGCTACACCGAGAATTTCATGAGTATGTTATGGAAGATGGCGGAGCCGAAGTACGTGGCCAATCCCGTGCTGGCCCGGGCCCTGGATACTTTGTTCATCTTGCATGCCGATCACGAACAGAATTGCAGCGCCAACGCCATGCGCTCGGTTGGCAGTGCGCACACGGACCCCTACCTGACCACTGCCGCGGCCGCGGCCGCCCTGGCTGGCCCGCTCCATGGCGGCGCCAACGAAGCCGTTCTCCAGATGCTCGACGAGATTGGCGCCAAGCAGAATGTTCCCGCGTATGTGAAAAAGGTCAAGGCAGGACACGGCAAACTGATGGGCTTCGGGCACCGCGTGTACAAGAACTACGATCCCCGCGCCAAAATCATCAAGCAGACCGCCGAGCAGGTGTTCGAAGTGACGGGACGTAATGCCAAACTGGAGATCGCGCTCGAATTGGAGCGGATCGCGCTCGAGGACGACTACTTCATCAAACGCAAGCTCTATCCTAACGTGGACTTCTATTCCGGGATCATCTACCAGGCCATGGGCTTCACCCCCAAGATGTTTACCGTGCTGTTTGCCATTCCGCGGGTGGCCGGCTGGCTGGCCCAGTGGCAGGAGATGCTCACCGATACGGAGCAGAAGATTGCGCGTCCGCGTCAGATCTGGACGGGTCACGAGGTCCGCGAGTTCGTGCCCTTGAACAGCCGCACCACTGTGGCAGGCACGCGCGGAACGTAAGGTCGCAGAAAAATCTGTTGCGTCTCAGGCAACACCTGCGGACGTGACTGCCCCGCCCTAGCCAAAACCGGGCTAGAACGGGGCACCCGGCAATACGGGCACCCGCGGAAGGTAGGGTTGCAGCAAAATCTGTCGCGCCCCAGACGACACCTGCGGACGTGACTGCGAAAACGAGCCCGTCAGGGCGGAACAAAATTAGCCCAGGACGTAAGTCCTGGGTTAGCTGGTTATATGAATCCCGAGCCGGCTTCAGCCGGCGACACTATTGCGTGGGCGTGCTTACCAGCGGGGCTCATCGTCCGCTCCCATCCTGTCCGCGAAAGCAGCGGACAAGGATGGGGCAACTCGTTACCACCTCCCACCACTATTGGCTTTACCAGAACACTCCCGAAGGGTATGAAGATGATCTTCCGATCCATTTCAGACCCCACGGTTTATACGGCCCCGTCCCCTATCTCAAACTCATCGAGCCCAAAAGCAACAATCGCCCGCAAGAAACCAAAGAAACTGAAATGCAGATGAAGGAGAGAAAATTGAACGGGGAAGCCGCCCCCACGCAACGGGCATTATTGCCGATCACTGAAGTTATCGTAGGACCGATGGCGTACCAAAGGGAGGCAAAGACCGCTTGCGAAATCCTCCTATCCGAAAGAGGATACAAACGAGTCCCGGTAACGGTGTCTGGTCATTCTCGTCCAAATTAGCTCCGCTGTGCTGAGCGCCGCCGGGAAGAAGAAGGCTGAGAGTCTCTGATAAGTTGAGTTTGGGAAGACCAACGAGTCAGAGGAGGACTCAGCCTTGAACAGA
>JBEKNL010000032.1:0-39413 GCA_049522855.1 Candidatus Korobacteraceae bacterium | reverse complement strand
GCCACCTCGCGCCCCAGGCGCATGTCTTCGGCTCGGTACACCACGCCCATGCCGCCGGAGCCCAGCCTGTCAAGCACTTTGTAGTGGGAAATTGTTGTTCCGAGCATCACTTGCCAAATCGCGGAGGATATAGTGTTAGGACTATATCACTGGTTGAAGACATGGGGAAGGAGATTTTTCTGGGATTTCCAGCGTCCCAGCAGTCGGCAGTTGTGCCCTGTGGCTCGTCAAAACTAAACGCCGCCTGGTTTTTTCGCTGAAAATCTTGCTTTCTATGAATGGAAAGGAGCTCCGCGAGTGAGGTCTTCGATCACAAGATCGTCTTGGAAAGGAGTGGAAGAGCTCGACTCGACGGGCCAGAATGGATTTCCCCTCCCCTTGATGATGCAGCAGTCTAGTTCACGGCTGTAGATGGTTTAGGCCGCGACTGTGTAGCGGTGATGCAGACCACCGAGTCGCGGCAGAGAGATAACCTTGTGGCCTGAGGGGAAAACCTTGCTGCCGCGAGAACGGCAACTTGCTGTCCGACTCGCACATGGCACGAAGGACTCTCGCCAGTGTGGGGATTGCTAAGGCGAAGAAGAAAGCGACCCAAACCAAGCCACTCCACGGTGAGTGAAAAAATCGTCCCCAAGCCCATCTCGCGTGGCGGCTAGAGTGGACCGCGCCCGTATCAAACAACTACTCTGGCGAATATTTTGCGCCCGTTTTTCCGCCCCATCGGGCGTTGTATGCATAGTGATCTACACCAGCGAATTGCTCTCGGACTTGTTCCATCTCTAGCTGTCGGATTTCCCGGATAGGTGACGTGACAATCGGTGTCCGGTACTCCGGATGACAAAACTCCAGGTGCATACCTCGACCGACAAAGCGCTGTTTAAGCATGGAACCTCCCCAAGTCGAACCTACAATGGCCACCGGGATCGGTTCTGGGCAGTATTGGGGATGTCCTGAGATAAACGCGTTGTTGTCGCTCAGAAGGACTGCCAGGTAACAGTGGTGTTGGGTTTGAATCTCGAGCACAGTCGCGGGTGGCAGATCTTTGAGGAAAACGCCCCCTTCAATTTCCGACTGCACGATATTGCGATTCACTTCATCGCTGAGGTTGGGGTGGGACCGGAATAAATGTGGACAGGTGGACAAGAGAAGCCTCATCCTTATTCGGTATTCGTTTCAGTGTAGCACCGTTCCCAGAGAGAGTTACGTGCGTGGCTGGACGGCGACTCGGAACCCGTTCACCACCTATCCGCGCCCCATTCGGACAACGCTGCCTGTGCTTATGCCCTGATGATTGCCTATGTGCGGATGAACCGTTTTGACGACGCGATAAGGGTCTCTGAGGAAGCCCGGGCGCGAAAGCTGGACTCGCCCATCCTGCATGCCGTCCGCTACACAATCGCTTTCTTGCAGCGCGATAGCGCCACCATGCGCGATCTGCTTGCGTCGGCAAAAGGCAAGCCACTAACCGAAGACCTTCAGACGGCGGAGCATTCCCGTTCGGAGGCCTACTACGGCAGAATGAAACAGGCGCGAGAGCTGTCCGCAGCAGCCGCTGACTTGGCACAAAAGGCCGGCTCACCGGAAAGGGCAGCCCAGTGGAAGACATGGGAGGCCTTGGCGGAAGCTGAGAGTGGCAACATAGAGGGTGCGCGCCGTGTCGCTGCGGAGGCGTTGGCGTTGAGCACTGGACCGGACGTTACACCGCAGGTGGCCCTGTCATTCGCCCTCTCTGGCAAATTTGTGCAGGCAAATGAAATTGCTGACAAGTTCGCGCGTGAACATCCTGTTGACGCTGAGATCCAATATGTCCGGATCCCACAGGTGCGGGCCGCAGTTGCGCTGGGAAGGAACCAACCAAACGAGGCCATCGACATTCTGGCCCCCTCTATTCCTTACGACCTCGGTGACGCTTTCCTGATACCCGCTTACCTGCGCGGTCTGGCTTACCTACAAGCCGGAAAAGGACGCCAGGCGGCGGTAGAGTTTCAGAAGCTTCTCGACCATCCTGGGATATTGGAAAGCGACATGAAGGGTGCGTTAGCCCATCTGCAGATCGGCCGCGCACAGGAGATGATGGGCGACACGGCCGCCGCGCGCAAATCGTATCAGGATTTCCTCAGCCTCTGGAAAGATGCCGATCCCGACATCCCCATCTACAAGCAAGCCAAAGCCGAGTACGCCCGTCTCTAACCGCCGAATCCAGAGCTTGTGGCTTTTGCCAAACCTAGCGCCCAGCTTGCGACGAATGGGGTTACGCTACAACCCCGTGTCTTGAGTTTATGGATGCTGGGCGACCCACGCAGCAGGAGTAAGGTCTGGGAGGCGCTGGATCGGGAGATCGGCAAACCCGGGGAGAACCGCGACCAAATAGTTGCGCACTGGGAGTTTCAATCGGCGGCAACTTTCTACGACCGACAAAATCGCCGCAACCTTAGGTCCCGCCTGTGGACTGCCGATGTGTATCCAGTTCTTCCGGCCCAGAGCCACGGGACGCATTGAATTTTCCGCAAGGTTATTGCTCAGCTCAAGTTCCGAATATTCCAGGAATCGTGTAAGTTTCCTCCAAAGTGCGAGCGCGTATTGGCAGGCCTTGCTTAGTGCACTGGAGGGCAATGCAACGGACTGTGCCGCCTCGATCTTGCTGCGGATATCGTCCAGGAGAGGCTTGGCTCTTTCCTGGCGCAGAGCATGACGCCCAGTGAGACCAATTACTCTGCGGCGAGCTTCCGCGTCGACGGCAAACAGTTCGTCCATCCGGGCCACAATCGGAGTTGCAACCGGGTCTCGTGGATTTAGCTGCACCGCCTCGAAAAACTGTCTTTTAGCATGAGCCCAACAAGCGGCATGTACCATTCTCGGCCCGCCGATCTGGTCGTAGGCCGTATAGCCGTCCGTTTGGAGAATGCCTTCGAACTGTGCCAGGAACCGCTTCGGTCCATCGCGTCCACGGCCTAGACGGAAGTCGAACACCACGCTTCCTCCGGGTCGGCCGTACTGCCACAAATAGGCTTGATGATTCTTTCCTCGGCCCTCGTGCATCTGGACATCGACCGGTGTTTCGTCCGCCTGAATGTAACTTCCGCTAATCAATTCTCGCCTCATCGCCGCGACCATAGGGATCAACAACTCGCCGACTTTCAGGACCCAGCCATCCAGAGTCGCTCGGCTGATTTCCAAGCCGATGTCTCTTTTCAGAATCATGCTCTGCCGATGCAGGGGCGTGTGATTGCAATATTTGCTGATGACCGTGTCTATGACGATGCGGTCACTCGCCAGGCACTTCTCGATGATCCGTGGTGGCAGCGGTGCTGAGACCACTCCGAGCTCTTCACACGACCGGCAAGCCCGTTTCTCTCGTTTCGTGACCAATACGAAGTACTTCGCCGGCTCCACATCCAGCTGGGAACTCTCCTCGTAGCCGATCACCACAGTCTCTTTGCCACAACTCTTGCACACGCGCTGATCCGGTGTGCAGGGCAGTATCCGCTCCACGCGAGGAAGACTCGGCGGCAATTCTTGGCGGCCCGGATGTTTGCAGGATCTGTGCGTCGGGCGCCGCACCAGCGCGGGCTCACTTTCCCCCTGCACCATCAATTCACTGACGACGGGTTCAAGCGCGAACAATTCCATTTGCGCGTGGGAAAGTTTTTCGCCGCCCGCTCCATACTTTTCGATCCGCATCAGCCGCAGACGCTCTTCCAGCACACGAATCCTCAGCTCCGCGTACTGCAGCCGGCTCTTCAGTTGTGCGATGAGTTCCAGATCGGCTGGCGCTGAAGGAATGGGAGGAGCTTCACTCACAATGGGCTACTGATTTAACAGAGTCGGCCCACAACGTGCAAGCATTTATGCGGCAGCATGCCCTTCTGGCGGAGCCTTCCGGTACCACCGCTTGTGCTTGGTTTTGGCCAGATCGATCCCACCTAACAAGAGAGAGAGCTCTTCGTGACTCAGGACGACCTTGCCCTGCGTATCGCCGGATTGCGGCCAGCTGAAACGCCCTTTCTCTAACCTCTTGGCACAGACCCAGAGTCCGCTACCATCCCAGACGAGGACCTTCAACCGATTGCGCTGGGCGTTGCAGAACAAGAACAGGTGCCCGCTCAGAGGCTCACACGACAATCGGTCGCGGACCAGACCGTACAGGCCCTCGAACCCCTTGCGCATGTCGGTGACTCCGGCGGCCAGATAGATCCGGGTGGCGGGACCCAATCCAAACACCGTTTACCCCCGCTCCAGCGCACTCACTAGGCGCTCGAACGTGTCGGTATCAAAATTAGGATGTACCTCGATCCGGCGCCCGCCCGACAGCACCACGGCCAGCCCACAACTCGGTTCGTGCTGTGTCGGCGACTTCCTAGCGGCCAACTCCACCGGCACCAACCGGCCGGCCGAAGCTCTTCTAGTCTTTCTCCTCCAGCGTTGCTTCTTCAGATGACGGTCAAGCGTGCCGAAGCTCAAACCCCGACTCCGGCAAAACTCGCTGCGTCGCATGCCACTGCCTACAAACTCCGCCACTAACTCCTGAACTTCCGCGCGGGTGCGTCGGCGGCGTGTTGACATTTTCTGTTTTCCATTCATCCAGCCACTTCACCACACACCCTTCTCGTCGAAAAGGTGTGTTGCTCAGACGCTTACGGTCGAGATTCAGCAGCGTTGTGAAGGTCTGTGCAGGCCAGGCAATCACTGCTGCGACAGCGGGAGATAAGCGGCGGCATCGGCACGTGAGCAAGGCGCATACGACCAGTAGCGTTCGGCGCGATCGCCTGGCTCGTTGGAATTGTACTGTCGCTGGCAAGCTCTCACCCGGTGGCCGATTGCGTTCTCAATGGACCAGCCTGGCTTCAGGCCGGTTCAAGCGAAGTCTGGGTAGGTGTTGGAAGTTCTGCTAAGCCCGTTGAGAAATCTTATTCATTGCTGCGTCATTGGTGTTCGCTCTTTGAGGAAGGAGCGGTGGGAACTTTGTCCGGACATACGTCAGCCGCGTGTAGAACCACTCGATAGAGCGAATCTGGCAAAGCTACATCGGTCTTCTTAGTCTTAGCAGTACTTATGGTCACCTTGTATGTGCCTTTCGGAAAATCAGCATTAAACATCTTCGGTACGAGCATTCTCTCCGGGCCCGCGCTAACCTCTCCCGGTTGCAAGAGAACTCCCGGAGCGAGTTGAAAGGCCAAAGATATACTGCCGTCAGTGTTTGCCACTGATATGGAGACCTCACATTCACTCACGTTCCTAATAGTAAACATATTCTTGCCGCCATGAGACGATTGAGCGGCTAGTCCTTGCGGCAAGCATACCCCGATCATAGTTAAGGCAGCGGCGAAGACGCAGCTCTTTAGATAACTGTGCCGCCGTGCTTCAAAAGCATGTTTCATAAAAGGCCCCTTGTAATTGAATGTGGATAGCAAGTGGGTCGGCAACTCCGAGGAATGCCCTTGAGGCTGCGCCCCGACCCTTTGTTCCCTCCATCCTCTCTTATCACAGCGCGTCACATGCGTGCAAGTTTCCGCCGCGGGTGGTGATGTCAAGCTGCGTGTGTAAATAGCGGCGGGGAGCCGGGTTTCCATTCTATTCTCGGCAGCGCAGGAGTTCGACTTGCCAATCATGGTACGCGACATCGAATAGATGGGCGGTGAAACTGGCAGACACGGTTGCCCCGCAGGCAGTAGGAACGCGAGCTTGGTCGGCACCCGCAATCCTGATGACAAGCAGCGGTATGTTTTCCGGTAGGGCGAAGTAGCGCATCTCAAGACCTCGCGGGCGGCGGGGGACCGCACAAATCTTGACACGGTTCTTGCTACGGTCTAATGACTTGCTGATAACAAAAGGCTTATTGGCTTCGCTTCGCAAATTTTCGTCTCTGTACTGCATGTCATGCATAGCCTCATCGCAAGCCAGCGTGACGCTGCCAGCATTCGGACGAACTCTCGGGGTGCTGTCCATATGAAGCGCGAGCCGCGGCACCACGCTGTGAAGGTTACGCTCTGAAGCACCAAAGCAGAACCGGGCAGGAGGTGGTGAATTCGTTCCCCGTCCTGTTCCTTATTGTGGGCCTCTCGGTTTTGTTTCTGCGCGTGGAAGACCGCGATGCGTGGTTGATGATGCTGGTATTCGCCACCGCATCACTCCTGCCGGCATGCCCAACGAGTTTGCCGGCCCCCCCCAGGCGCCTTGCGCTCGAATCTCCTTCTCCAGGCTCATCTCGAATCGGAAAGAATTTTTGTCGGAAAGAATTTTTGGGTTGACATTTGCGAGAACAGCGTCGTACCATCTCAACGAGTGTAACCGCGCAAGCGAGGGCCGCGAAGGTGTCGTGTTGTCTCGCGACCACAGGGGGTTAACCTCAGGGACGAAAGAATTGCTGGTGCCTACGACGTTCCAGCTTATGTGGGGCAGGCCGCGCCATTTCGAAGCGACTTTCTTCAGACTCTCTCTCTGTCAGCCTTGCGCTTCAAGGGCCATGCAGCAAAGGAAATGGAAGTGGTAATCGTTTCTGTTTCCCAGATGGTTTCGTTCGCCTCTGGCAATCGCCGCTGCCGGACCCGAAGCGAGACTGGAGATCACGCAAACCGGATCGCGGCGACCCCGCAGCTGTAATGCTCGGGCGCTAGCAAAGTGAAGTGCGAAAAAAAGGAGAACCGAGATGATGAAGAATTTGGTTTGCTTGACTGCACTGGTTGTTACGTTGGCCTTGGTCTTTAGCGGGTCGGCGTTGGCGCAGAGACCCTCGCCGACGGCGACCATCCACCAGCAGCACCTGACCGGGAAGGGATTGAACTCTCACCACCAGCCGCTCCCTGGGAGCTTTTTCTACGGTGGCGATGGTGATCCACTCAGTTACTTGGCCGATGGTCTATGGAACCAGGTCAGCGATGACCTCGGAATCGACGGAATTGTCTATAGTCCGTTCATCGTTCCGCAGTTTGCTAAATGGAATGTGGGGGTTCTGTATGTAAACAACGAGTACTACCCCTATCCGCCGACAGGGATCGTAGATGCCGCGTGGGCCATCTCGGCTAGTCCTGGCGGTACGCCAATCTGTTCTGGCATCGCCACTCCCGTACTGACCGACACCGGGCGGCTTTACTTCGACACTTACGAGGAGTACACAACGGCAGTGTCAATAGAGACCTGCACACTTAGTGGCACTTCACATGGCCAGACTAGGTTAGCGCAGTACTGGGAGAACGTGACGGTCGAGACCTCGACAGGTGACCCTGAAAACCCGCAGTTGGTCTACGAGTCGAACGTTCCCGACGTACCGCCGCCGGACGCCGTCGGTACGCCCGAGCCGAGGAACCAGTCGTACTTTTTCTCCGAGTACTTTTTGGGAGGTAAACTGGTTAATGCCAATACGCAGGGTTTTTACCCAAACCAATTCGCTGTCTTCTCGGCTGGCGTAGCGGCGGCAACCGATTAGTAGCAAAACCGCGAAGCTGCGCTTGTAGGAACTGGAGTTCCAGTGAGACCCGGTCTAAACAGCAGGTCGCTGTTGAGACCGGGCTGTTTGTTGCGTCGGAAGCCTGAAAAGGCGCCGACGGGGAGCCTTCACATCAGACATCGCTTGTCGCAAAGTACCTTCAGGCGCAGTGGGAAGCCACGATTCGAGTGCCGGATCGAGGCGAACGCGAAGCGAGCAAGTTTGTACTTTCGCATGACTAGCTTCGACATTCACAGATAATAGGTAGGCTCAATGGGCAACAGTAAGATAGGGGGAGCGTGTCTGGCAATTATCGTGATTGCTTTGGCGGTTAACGCCCAGCAGCCTGCAACCCCTCCGAAAACCGCGGAAGGTGGGTCAACGCCCGGGGTCAGTGCGGAGACCACTGCGAGCCCATCTGCGGCAACGTCCGGCCAGCAGGTGGTTCTGAAGGTTGGCTCTACCCAGGTGACTCAATCCGAGATCGACGAAGCTGTGTCCCATCTGAGCCCCAAAGGAAAGGCCATGGTAGCTACGCGGGGCCGACAGCCCATCGGCGAAGACTATGTAAAGATGATCCTGCTTTCTCAGCGAGCGTTAGACCAACATCTCGACTTAACTCCTGCCATCCGATCCCAGCTTGAACTGCAGCGTGCCCAGACGCTTGCCCAAGCCGAGTACCAGAAAATGGCAAGCGAGGTCCAGATCACAGAAGGGGAAGTCAGCCAATATTTCGGCGCACACCGATCAGAATTTGAGACGGTTCAAGTCCGCGAGTTTCTCATTCGCAAGAGGCCTCAAGGCAGCGAAGATCCTACGCAGGGATTACCCCTTGAAGATGCAAGAAGCACAGCGGAATCGATCCGCAAGGCCCTGCTGGCCGGAAAGGACGTCGAGGAGGTTGCAGAGACTTTCGCTACGTCCATCAGCGTCATGATGATCGATAAGAAGCCGCGGACCTTTCGGCGAGGGGTGATGATACCAGCCCTGGAGAAAGCAACCTTTGACGTGCCCGACAGCGGGGTTTCTGAAATTGTGGATACTCCCCAAGCCTTCATTGTGGTCAAAGTTCTTGCACATCAACGCCCCGAACTGAAAGAGGTTGCGGCAGAGATCAAGAGCAAGTTGCAGCAACAGAAGATGGACGCCGAGATAGACGCGATGAAAAAGAAAGTTGATGTCTGGATGGACGAGGCATACTTCAAAAAGCCTGTGCCAGCCGCATCGGCGGGAGCCACGCAGCCGTCGTCCTCGAAACCGCCATCCCAGCAGTAGAAAAAATGAGCTTCGTACGGCAGTAAGGAGATCAGACCTGTGCGGGTGTTCATAAGCGCTTCCGGGACCATACGCGAGACAGAGCAACTGAAAAGTGAATTCAAGCACTTGACGCGGGAAGGAAGGCCACGTTCGCTGCGACCGGCCCTATACCATCGTTGTTAAATCACAGCAGCTTGCCTACGCGGAGGCTTTGTGCCAATATAGTACAGACATCCCACCAGTGACTGTCCTTTTTCAGCCGCCTGGGAACGATTTTCGTACTATGTTTCAGCAGGCGAGTCCTCTAAAATATTGCTGCAAGGTTCCGGAATCGAGAGTCAGAATTCCGTTGAACCACTGACCACGAAGGAGATTACATGAAAAGCAGGCACGTCAGCCTGGCGCTAAGCCTTGTTACCATACTCCTCCTAGCGTTCATGCCAGCCGTTCTGGCATCGGCGCAGGGGACACCCAACCAGCCTTCGGTGCTCACTAATCCGGCAGTTAACTATCCGATCCATTTTGACGTGTCGCCTCCGTTGCGTGACATGGCAACGGAGGTTTCGCCTCAGTGGGGTTTTCATGAGGCGCCGCCAGTCCGGTACCCGAAGCTGCAACTACTGAAGGAAGCCGCTCAGCGCGGACAAGCCATTGAGGACGGAGCGCTACAAACGTCCATTGGGCCTTTGGTCAGCGCCACGATTGGGCTGAACCTGCTTGGCGTCGGTAACGGCTTTCCCGGCTACTCGGTGCAGTATGTCCCGACCGACGTAAATCTGGCGGTCGGCGATACCCAGGTCGTACAGTGGGTGAACGTGTCCTATGCCGTATTTGACAAGGCGACCGGCGCCGTCGTCGCCGGGCCTATCGAGGGCAACACGCTCTGGAGTAGCCTCGGCGGAGCGTGCGCTAACAACAACGACGGCGATATCATCGCCCAATGGGATAAGGTTGCTCACCGCTGGCTGCTGGCCCAGAACGTGTTCGCCGGGCCGCCCTACTATACGTGCGTCGCGGTGTCGCAGACTGCCGATGCCACCGGAAGCTACTACCTTTACCAATTCTCCCAGCCCGGCTTTCCCGATTACCCGAAGTTGGGTATCTGGTCCGATGCCTATTATCAGAGCCAGAACAACTTTGGAACCGGCGGCAATACCTTTGTTGGGGCGTATGCCTGTGCCTATGAACGGGCCAAGATGCTGACCGGGGATTCCACGGCAAAGCAGATCTGCTTCCAGGCCGGCACCTTCGACACCAGCCTGCTGCCCGCCGATCTCGATTCCGTTGCCACTCCTCCGCCCTCGGGTCAACAGGAGCTTTTTCTGGGCACTATCGACGAGGGTGGTTCTAGCATTTACCAGTACCTGTTCCACGTGGATTTCACCACTCCCTCGAACTCCACCTTCACCGGTTCCGGCGGGAGCATGCCGATTCCTGGTGTGGCGTCGTTCAGCCTGGCGTGCGGTGGTTTCGGCACCTGTATCCCGCAGAAAGGCGTCTCCGACCAGCTCGATTCGCTTGGCGATCGCTTGATGTACCGCCTGGCCTACCGCAATTTCAGCGGCGACCACCAAACTTGGCTGGTGAGTCATTCGGTGACTGCCGGTAGCTCCGTGGGCGAGCGCTGGTACGAGTTGCGCGCGTCAGAGAATTCGACCAGCCTGTCGGTGTACCAGCAGGGCACCTTTGCCCCTGACAGCAACTATCGCTGGATGGGCTCGATCGCCATGGACAGTGCGCAGGACATCGCTCTGGGTTACAGCGTCTCCAGTTCAAGCATGTACCCATCGATCAGCTTCACTGGGCGCGTGCCGGGCGACGGGCTGGGCACGATGGAATCGGAGGCTTCCATCGTCGCCGGCAGCGGGTCACAGAGCGACTCCTACAATCGCTGGGGAGACTACACCAGCATGGCAATCGACGCTGCCGACGATTGTACCTTCTGGTACACCAATCAGTACTACACGGTGACAACGACCTTCGACTGGAGCACGCGGCTGGCGTCCCTGCGGTTCCCAGGCTGCGGCGGCCCGCCTTCGCCGGACTTCACGATCTCGCCCTCGCCGTCCTCGCTCTCGGTTCAGCAAGGCAACCAGGGAACCTCGACCATTACCACGACCATCAGCGGCGGCTTTAGTAATGCGATCAGTCTGTCGGCTTCAGGAGCCCCGTCAGGGACGACGGTGAGTTTCAATCCCAATCCAATTCCTGCCCCGGGCGGGGGCAACTCGACGATGACCATCGCGGTAGGCGCCAGCACGGCGACCGGAACTTATCCCATCACGGTGACGGGCAATGGCGGCGGCATCCAGCACAGCACGACGGTTACGCTGACAGTGACGGCACAGCAACAGGCCAGCTTTACCATTTCCGCCTCGCCGGCTTCGCTCAGCGTTCAGCAAGGACACACAGGAACATCGACGATCACGACGACCGTAAGCGGCGGCTTCAACAGCCCCGTCGGTCTGTCGGTGTCAGGCTTGCCAACAGGGACGACGGTAAGTTTCAATCCCAATCCAATTCCTGCCCCGGGCGGGGGCAAATCAACCATGACGATCACAGTGCGGAGCAGTACGCCGAAGGGAACCTATCCCATCACTGTGACCGGCAGCGGAGGGGGCATGCAGCAGAGCACCACAGTGACCCTGACCGTGGTTGCTGCGCCCGACTTCTCCATCTCCGCCTCCCCTTCCAGTCGGTCGATCGTGCGCGGCTCCATCACCTCCTATACTGCGACGGTGACAGCACTGAATGGGCTCACGGGAAGGGTTAACCTGAGCCTCATGGGCTGTCCTTCGCAAAGCCACTGCACACTCAACCCAGCCTCGTTCACCTTGCCGCCGTCTCCGGCAAAATCAACCCTGACCGTCTCAACCACTTCTAGCACTCCGACGGGAACGTTCACGTTGACCATCACTGGTACCAGCCTTACGCAAAGACACTCGACGAGCGTTAGCCTAACGGTGACAGCTAAGTGACACGAAAAGGGGCGGACAAAGTGTCCGTCCCTTGCCTCTTCCTTTCTCCGGTTGGGATTCCGTGTTCCAACTGACTACAGAGCTTGACGCCTTTCAGTTCAGCATTGCATCACGCGGGGAGTGAATCGAGAAACTTGCGGCACATACCGCATCTCACAGCATCAATCGGCTTCCAGTTGCTCATCAAGCCAAGGTGGCGGGGCGAACTCTCTGCGCTCACTATAGGGGCGGGATGCTCCACTGCGGCTCGTGGTGAAACACGATGCCCAGGTCAGCGGCATCGCTGTTCGTAAAGAAATTCGATGGATCCTCTCCCCTGCAGCCACCAACTGTGAACGTCGTCATGAAGCTCAGAGCCCTCGCTGCTTCGGCGCCGTAGTCGGCTCCGCTATTGCTCCAGACAGTCGGAAGCGACAGATATCCGGTTTGAAAAGTTCCCCAATCCGAAATCCAGACGCAGCCGGGATTGGCCGGATTCTTACATATGTTCCGCACCAACGTTCTCGGGTACGCCACGGGCGCCAGTGTGCCAGGGTCGATCACTCTGGCCGGCGCAAATACCAGCGTACTGAGCGGCTCCTCGATCGAAGCAGGATTGCAGACCGCCACGTTGAGGCTGGCCCGTGGCGGAAATCTGTTGGTGTGTCCCGGCACTAAGGTCGTGATCACCGCGTCAGAACATGGGAACGCGTTAGTGTTCAACCTGAACAGCGGGACCCTGGAGATGAACTATTCCCTCAGCACTTCTGCCGACACGCTGCTTACTCCCGATTTGCGCCTGCTGATGCCAGGACCCGGAACAGTGCACGTTGCAGTTCATGTCACACCGCAAGGCGACACCTTGCGTGCAGTCCCCGCCGTCGAACGCGGCTGCAGTCATAGTCTCCGAGACGAAGGGGGATGCTACCTATCAGGTACGACCTGACAACGCTGTGCTGTTCCAGCGCGGCCGCATTAGCGATGCGCTGCCTGCGCAAGAAAATTGCGGATGCCCTGCACCTCTGCAAAAGGGCGTTGCAAAAGCTGCACCGCCTCTAGAACCAGGGCCGGCGCAACCCGGCCCCGTGCCCCAACCTGCGGTTGGGAATGAGCAGGTTCCAGTCGACGTCTCCTCGGTTGTGCCCGCTGATCCCGCATTGCACCCTGCACCGACAGTCGTTACCGGGAGGTCGGGCCAAAATAAGCCGGCATCTTCCGCCGCGCTTTCGCCAAATGTGCGAACGGCTGCTCCAACATCGTCGGAGATTCCCCCCGCTTCGGCTTCCAAAGACCTTAGGACTCTGAATGCATTTCGCAATACGAAGCAGTATTTTTTCGTCCAAGTTGGCGCGTTCAAAGTCAAAGAGAATGCCTATCGATTGGCGGACGGCCTGAAGAACAAAAGCTATCCCGACGTGAACGTCGTAGAGCGCAAGGATTCCCCCCGCCAGCTTTGGTATCCGGTGCGCGTTGGTCGATACGAAGATCGAGCCCTTGCGCGTTCGCTCGCCACGAAGCTGGCGTCGGAGGACGATCTCGAATTGAAGCCATTCATTGCTGTGATGTAAGCCGAAATCAGCAGTCTTCCGCCCCAACCAGCACCGCCTGAATTCCTAATGTCTACATTGTGCCGGAGGGCATCATCGAGATCGAAGCTAGCAGATCGCACTGTGGGCAAGCTCCTTCACTCGAGACGCGCTTTTGTATATGCACACGGGTTTGCAATCATAAGCAGGTCGCGAGTCTAATGTTGACCTGGCGCATCCAGGCAGCAAACCACGGCCCTGATAATGACGTTTCGCGTACGCTCCAGAGAATGATGCGCGCTCCATCGGCCTACGAAGGAGGAAACATGCTCACAGAAATTGACAAGGCGTCCGAACGCGGTGCCGTAGGGCCGCAAGCATCCGTGTGGCGTTGGTTATTCGGCTTTGGCCTGTGCCTCGTCCCCCTAAATTTGCTCGCATCGGCGGGGTTGCTGCCAAGCAGCCCTGCCGCCTCACAGAGGGCACCCACGAGCGAAGCCACGGCCACGGCGGATCAGGAAAAGAAGCTTGGCATTGCAGGAGATTTGGCCACCATAATTCAATCGGGCTCCACCAACACCGTGGCTTACAACCTTGTCATACACAGTGACGGCAGCGCGACTGCAATGCCTAGTAATAGCACGCAGGCTCTGGGGGCGAAGCGGGAGTATCCTCCGGGAACGATCGACGCCAACAAGCTGCGGCGTCTGCTGACAGAGATTGGCGATGTCAGCAGAATCCCGATCGGGATTTGCATGAGATCATCCTCCTTCGGAACCACAACCAGGATCTCGTATGCCGGTAAGCTGAGTGGGGATCTGCAATGCATTCAGCACCAGGCATCGGGCGGCGATGAGGCGCTACTGCACGCCTCCGAAGATTTAGCCGCATTCGTGCGAACAATCCGGAGCCAAGTAAAGCTCGACACTCAAAGGCGTGCTAGTCCTAACCCGTAGAACGAACGGTGCCTAAGACTCTGAGCTGACTTGCCGGAGCGGAGCCGACTGGGCGGGGCACTCGCTAGAGACCCGGTGTCTAGAAGCTTGCGCTGCGGACAAAAAGAGGAGGCCCTGCCTGACAGGGCCTCGAAGAACATCATCCTTGATTGTACGCCAAACTCTACTTGCCTAATTTGCCGAGCGGGAATCCAAGGCCGGTGCACTCATTGTACGCGACACCGATCCCTGGGCATATGCCGAAGGAACATGCGCCGTTATCCCCAAAGGTGACCTCGGACCAGTTAGCCGGAAACGTCGTATAGGCGTCCTGCTGACTATAGATGTAGTTGAGTTCTTCTGGCGTGTAGAACTCCGGGAACGTCAGGTTAAACTGCGAGAAGCGGTTGTTCGCGTTGTTGACGATCCCAGCCAAGGAGGGCGAAGACACGCTGGTACCACCTACTATGTACCAGAGACCGCCATCATAGACATAGACGCCACTTAACGGATCGGCGTCAAAGGCAATGTCAGGAGTGTCCCGCGCAGGAGTAAAGCCCGGGGTTCCACCGAACAGTTGATACTGATAGTTAGTCCAAGGCCCAGGCCCTTCTTCGATATCCGTATCCTGGTAGATCTCAACGGCGCTAGGACCGCCACCAGAAGCACCGTAGAGATTACCCCAGCAGCCTTGCGCAAGGTAATTGCCTATCCTGTCACGCCAGACCGAGGTGCCGCCTGCGGAGATTACCCAAGGGTTGGTGCTCGGATATCCAGCCCCCCAGCCAAAGTCGCCAGCCGACGCAAAGAAGGTGGTGTTCGGCGGTGCAAAGCGGTAGAAAACGTTGTCCCATCCAGAGGCCGGAAGAAGGCTCCAGTCTCCGAGCTGGGCTGGGTCCTCGCCTCCCGACCAACTGTTGGAGATGTCGCCACCAGGATAATAATCTTCAATCAGTATCTGGGCCACAATTTCAGCAAAAAACAGGTCTTGGTAACTGTTACTGCAGGCCTCTACCAGGAGAATCGTGGCACTGGGCGCCATCGCGTGGGCATACTCGATGTCCAGATCCTCCTCCAAGCCCCAGCCCGGGTCGGGGGGAGGGTAACCGACGCCTGTACTGCAACTCGCCGTCCAGCCTAGGCCCAAGGGGTCTCCCCATCTTGTGTCAGCGGAGATCTTATGGAAGTTGGCTCCGGCAAAAGGGTCAAGGATAATGGGGGCTAGGCCCATGGACTTAGAGAAAAAGACAAGATCAGGTCCGGCGCTCGGGTTGTCAAATGCGTCCACCAACGCGATCGCACCCCAACCACCAGTAGGGTGATTAGTGCGGCCGGTTGCCGGATTACATCCCGCGTACTGCGGGCCAACGTTGTAGACACAACCCAGCGACGCAGGAGTTTCAACAAATTGGCTAACCGGCACCGCGGGGCCAGGGATAGCTATACTGGGCTGTCCCTTAGGTACAAAGATCTCAATGTTGGTGTGGGCAAAACCCTTGGCAGTTTTATTGCTGCTGGCTGGTATGGTCACCGTGCCTGTAGGCCTAACCGCCCCTGGCGGCGGAGGCGATTGGTGGTGTGTCGGCTTAGTGCCAGTTGACTTAATCTGCGTCTTGGTGGCACTCAATGCGGTACCCTTGGGACTCAATGTGTCACTCGATTGAGCGACTGCCAGAGCCGAGGTGGCCAGAGCGAATGACACAAGCCCTGTGATTGCCAATAACCTACTCCTCATCATAACCTTTTCTCCTATATGTAAAGTCAACTTTGAGCCCTCTCCCTCCAAACACCGCTGAGCCGAGCCCGAAAGTGCTAGTTGATTCGCGACCAGTCTCTCTTTGTGATAAGGCTCCCGGGCTATTACCCAGGAGCCTTATCCACGTAGTTGCCACTCACCACTCCGCGTACGTTACATAGTAAGGGGTACGGTAATGGAGAGCAGAACGGTATCGGTTAACCCGCTGGGGCACTCAGAGTCAGTAACCGTCACAGCGAATGTGTAGGTGTTACCGTTGTCCGCCAGTGGCGGCGCTCCCGTGATCAAGCCGGTGGATGACATGGTCATGTTATCCGGCAAGCCGGTGCAGACGTTACCCACGCAGGTTGGTGGACCGGTCGGTGAATAGGTCCACGTGAAGGGCGCCAATCCTCCGCCAACAGCCAGCTGAAAACTGTAGGGCTGGTTGACCGGCGCAGGCGGCAGGAGCACAGTTGAGATCAGAGGAGGAGGAGGAGGCCCAATGACATTGATAGAAAGCACTGTTAGCGTCGAGACATTGCCCGCAGGGTCAGTCACCTGAGCAACTGGCTGGTATGTGCCAGGGGAAGCTGTCGGGCAACCGGAAACTAGGCCACTCGCACTAATCCCAAGAGCAGCCGGGAACCCCCCACCAGTCCAGGTGTACCCCGGTACCCCCCCCGGGCCCGGACCAACGCCACCCCACCCAATCATTTGAAACCCCGTAGACGCCGGGGCATAATAAGTAACGTTGTCCTGTGCATCCGGCAGATGGCTGCTAGCAACGCTGAGCTGATCGGTTTGAAAGACAGCGCTCACGTCGAGGACCATGTTGGTCGGATTGCTTGCGTCAGTGGAAACCGCACCCGGGCTGTTCAGCGCGAACAGGCTGGGCGTGATCGTCATGTTCGAAGTAACCGCCCCATCCAATGCCTCCAGAACCGCCAGCTCAGGCAGTGCCATGCCGGACGTCCAAACGTAGAGTGCACCCAATGCCTCCGGGATCCCTCCACTGGTCAATGGAATCACCGTTGCATTGAGCACATAAGCCTCCGCATTGGGAAGGAAGTCCGGCTCGAAGGAGGAATAGCACGGGCTATTAGTTGTGTGAATATCGACACCGTACGGACCCAGGTCGATCGGGTTCGGCCGCGTATCCCAGCAACGAGCGGGTACCACAGGATACAACGCTAGCTCATTAGGACTGGTATTAGCGTCGGCAAAGTACCCGTAGACGTCGATACTCAGGTTCGTGTCAGCGGTGGAATACACATTAATCGTGCCATCTGATGTTTCCACGATCGACATATTCGCAACCGTCGTGCCCGTTGGAGCGTTAAGAACAGAAGTATGCGGGGGAACGGGTTGGTCCCCTGGCCACGCCTGGAAGTAGCTTATAGGCGCAGGCGCACCACCCGCCGGTATTGCCGTAAAGTTCAGCGCGTACGCTTTGGCGTTTCCGGGTATATTACAAAACGGGTTGCCAGTCGCAACGTTGATATTGGTCACGGTATTGGCCAGTATTGGCATCCCTCCCTGGTTCCCGTTCAGGCTGTTATACACATTGCAGGGTACCACGCCCGGAAGGAGGGAGTACATCAGCCCGACATCGTTACTAAAAAACTCCGGAGTGACCCAGTAGCCAGTGACATCCAACACGACGTCCGTATTGTCGGTGGCAAAGACGTAAAAGCCACCGTCCTTGGCACCTCCTCCCACGATGAGGGAGTTTGCTTTTATGCGACCATCCCAAGAGTTCAGCGTGGACACTCCAGGCTGTGTCGCCTCATCGTCGGGCCACACTGTCACGTAATCCAAGTAGCCAGGCGGGACCACAGTGAGGTTCAGCGCGTACGCTGCCGCATCGTTGGGGATATGGCAGTTGGGATTGTTTGAAGGGATGAATGCCCGAGCTACGCCTCCTATCAGCGTGGCGTCAGTCCCGAATCCGGGGGGCTGATGGGAGTCGCGCGTATCCGCCAAGCGACACGGACCGGTCGGAACATAATATAAAGGTGTCTGAGCCTGAGCGATGAAGGTCGTTATCATCGTCATCAAGCAGAGGAAAAGGGTTATTGACATAAAACGGCGCAGGGTGTCCATCGTGTCTTCGCTCCTTGGAGGTTACTTTATGAGTCTGCAAAACTATAACAATCGGTCACGGGCCCGTCAAGCACAATTTTTGGTTATTTTGAAAGAATTTTGTTTACTTGGTAGGCTACCCGACGGAGCGATCGGTACTGCCGTTGGATCGTGCGAGCACCAACAGTCTGCCGGCATGCCACTCAAGGGCGCCAAACTGCCCCATCTCGTCGTTTGCGGCTTGCCAAAGTCCCACCAATTCGCTGTTCCCGTTGTGGGAATGCGCCGCTCTAATTCGGCATGGGTCGCCACGGGTCAGGAGTTCTTGCTAGCACATTCCTCACCGCCGGTTGTCCGGAGTCAGATCCGCAATCACATCCAATACAGTCACGAAGTCGCCGGTTGATATGGATTGCGCCTGGGCCGCGTATCATCACCGCCACATTCGCAATGTGCGGGTCCGTCGCTTGCAACGGGACGAAATCTGGCAGTTCATCGGGGTCAAAAAAAAAGAACGTAACGCCTGAGCAGGAGCAGAGGGTCTGGGGTGACTCGTCGACGGGGACCGCGATTGATGCTGACACAAAGTTCTGCGTCACGCACTACTCCAGCGACCGGAGCGGAACGGCGGCTCACGAATTCATGCAGGATTGTGCAGAGCGCATCGTTGGCCGTCCGCGGATAACACGGACGCGTATCGGCCAACATCTATATCTACTTGGGCGGAATAATTTTCTCCAGCGGCGGCACAGGCATCATGAAAGCGCAGAATGCTTCGACATCAATGCGCTGGGTAAGGGGAATCGCCCTCTTCCCTGCACCCTAGCCCAAAAACAAATCCTGGTCGTTTACACAGAACAATTGACACACCTTACGAGACGGGCGGCATAAGGCGCACCCACCTGCGCGGGTGGGAGAACATTCACAGGCGACAGTTGATCGATGCGGGAGCGTTCAATCTGAGCCTGATCCTGCGCCAGTTGCTGCGTGCGGGCACGCCGCGGGTGGAGAAGCCGCGGTGGCATGCTTCTTCAGCTCGTTTATTTTCACGTGCCGGGAGGCTCGGAATCGGCTTTACAGAAGCCGAAACAAGATGTCCGGCGCGGAATCCTGAGCGGGACCACGAAGCCGAACATGCCGCTGGCCGTGCCCGAAATCAGCTACTTGCACCACAGGCTGCTAACGGTGTTGCGACTGGTCGCTGCGTCGAGCCAAGAATCGCTGGAGGTACTTCGAGCCTTCCTTGCCGTAAGCAATCAATCCGGTTCGGAGAAATGCGTCGCAAATCCGGGCGACGCTTCTTCCCGCTAATGCCCCAACCAACTCAAGCTTCTTCTTGAGGTCGGAGCGCAGCGCTACTTAATCTGCAAAAAATCTGATAATCTTATTGTATGAAAACAACTAGCATTAGCGTGACGGAGGCTGCACGAAATTTTGCCGATTGCGTCAACCGCGCCCACTATCAAAACGTCACGTTTGTACTGCTCCGGAATGGCTCTCCGGTTGCCCGACTGGTGCCGGATGATGAGAAGCTCTGTTCCGGCCGGGACTTGGCCCTGGTTTTGGGCAAAACCCAGTTGCCGGAGGACGAAGCCAGGGCATGGCGTCGTGATTTAGAGGCCGCCCGCAAAACCCTCAAAGCTCCGGGTGATAAATGGCGATAATTCTTGACGCTGACGTTGTCATTCGCGGTGCAAAAGGGACCTTCGATCTCAAGAACTGGGTGGCGTCGCGCCCGAACGATCAATTCGAGATCGCGGCCATCACCGTGGCCGAACTTTGGCATGGAGTGGAACGGGCTGCAGGATCACATAAGGCCAAGCGCGAGCATTATCTTCGCACCGTTTTGGCACCGTTGCCAATCCTTGCCTATACAGAGCAGACGGCATATGAACACGCGCGCATTTGGGCTGCCTTGGAGTCCGCCGGCAAAATGATTGGCTTCTACGACCTCATCGTCGGAGCGACGGCTTTGGAACGCGGCAGTGACGTAGCTACATTCAACAAACGTCACTTTGCCCAGATAAGAGGGCTGAAGGTGATCGAGCCACGGTGAGGCAGTCCGCAGGGCGCACGCTGGTCTCTGACGAACTGGCCCGGCGTGGCGAGCGCTTGTTGGAGCGACGGACAAAGCAGGCCCAGTTCCGCGACTCCCAGAAGACCCTCGACAACTTCGACTTCACCTTCAATAAGAAGATGAATCGCAGCCTGGTCTTCGATCTGGCGACCGGCGCCTTCATCGCCCGGCACGAAGACGCCTTGTTTCTCGGTCCGCCCGATCCGGTTACATTCTGCTGCACCTCGCTAACTCATTAAAAGTAAGAGCGTTTGCCCTGAGTCGTTTCGAGTTGGTGGAACACTCGCCCGGTTCTTGATGTTTGCGACTGCCTTCTGCACGGCTGTACTCTTCACTGCCTCCGCGGGAATCTGCCACGGCGCACACGCTATGACTTGACTTGCCGTATAAAACAGGAGCGGGCAATCCGGCCACAGCTTACCAGCTCTGCTATAGCAAGACCCCACCTTCCGCTTGATCGGCATAGAGAAATCTGGGATCGCGGGACAGCGTTGCCTTCGCGCACCGTTTTGTTATCGGACTGGCCGCGATACTTTACCTTTGGAGTGACATGCTGAGGGGCGGGCGCCGGCAGCCTTAGACATATTAATGCCAGCCAGAGTGATAAACCTCGTGGCGCCGCTCGTGGCGAGTGTACTGCTGTTTGCGGTCTTCTTCGGCTGGTTTAGCGGCGCGGATTCGGGCAGTCGTCGCAATCTGGTGATGTCGCTGCGGGAGCGGCGGGGAGCGCGCCTGCAGGGCATTCAAGCGGGCGTAAGTCCTTCACCAAGTCGCTGTTTTTGGCCTTCCATTGGCTGAAAGCGAGCTCGAATCCCGGCGATTGTTCCTTGGCGTATTGGTAAAAGAGCCGCAGGAACCATAGCCGGTCGCGCGCCCAGTCGCTCTTCCACTTGGGAATGTTGCAGTACTCGCCGAGGTCGATGGCGCCATGACCCAATTGCCTTTGTCCGGCAATGATTCTTTCCAGGTCGGTCGTGCGCGCGCTGCGCATCATCTCAGCCATCGCCATCAGGGTAGTGGTGCGGCCATCGCCGGCCGCGCAATGAAAGTGCAGCCAGCTCTTCTCCGGCAGGGTCTTCAACACGCCGACGAAAAAACCCACCGTGTCGTCGCTGGGCGCGTGGAAATCGGCGATGCGCAGGCGATAATAGCGCCAGGAAGATCCAAGCGCTTCCACAACCTCGGCTTCCGACTGAACAAGGCGGGCGGGGATCGTACGCGGGGCAATACCCGTCTTGCACGCAGCGTCTGTCGGGGGGGTTGTACGGCCAAACAGATGGACCACCGTCTGCTTGCTGAACGCTGCTAGCCGCTCGCCCTCGTCCTGAGCCATGCCCAATTCGGATTTTCCGCAGTTGACTTGGTCACGCCCGTAGTACCAGCTGAGCGGCGTGCCGGCGACATAGCCGTGCGACTCCTGGCGCAAGTCGAACACGGCCACCGTGCTCACCTGCGGATAGGTCTTGCGCAGCCAGGATGCAATCTGCCTGTATCCGTTAGCCGTGGGCTGCGCGGAGCCGGATTCACCGAGGCTTCGCAAGCCCACCTCCGGCAAATGGCGGAAGTGCGTCGGCAGTGTGGGATCCCGATCCTCTCCCTGGGGCGGCGCGCCGTTCTCGACGAGCCAGATCCTGTCGCAGCCGGGCCCGACGGCAACCGGGCAGTATTGCGCAACGACCGGCGAGGCAAATGCAAGCAAGGCGAGAAACGTCGTCATAGCACGCATGATGCCTCCTCCCCTAGGTGGCAAGGCTGCGGTTTTAGAGAACGCTCACACGTCTCAGAAAAGGGGAACAGGAACGTGACCAAGACTAAATCAAAGGCGAATTCTTTGCGTACCGTCCGCCGCCTGCCGCGCTGCGCCAAGCACCTTCGCCGTACATGAGGGGAAGCCCTGGCCAAAGCTCGGCAACCGTCGCAGGATCATCCTTTCCTGAACTGGTCAAAACGAGACAGTCAATCAACGTGGCTACGCTTAAGCTGAAATGTGAGGCACGCTTATGAAGCGATTTGGAGTTGTCAGCAGAGCATTTCTGTTGTTTGTGCTTCTCGGAGCCACTGCTTTTAGCTACGCGCAGCAGGAACAGCAAAGCGAAAAGCAGACCAACCAGGAAAAGCAAGCCAAACCCGAACAACAACACGCCCAGCCGCCGCAGGCGATACAGCACCCCCAGAAGGTCCAGCCGCCGCAGCAGACACAGCACCCCCAGCAACCACAGCAAAACCAGAACAAGCAGCAGGCCCAGCCGCCGCAGGCGATACAGCACCCCCAGAAGGTCCAGCCGCCGCAGCAGACACAGCACCCCCAGCAACCACAGCAACCACAGCAAAACCAGAACAAGCAGCAGGCCCAGCCGCAACAACAAGGCCAGAATAATCAGCACGCACAGCTACGACCCACGCCGCAACAGCAGCATGACTATCAGCAGCAACAGCAGAGTACCTGGCAGCAGCATCGCGCTCACAACTGGCAGTCCGAGCACCGCAATTGGCAGCAGCGCGGCGGCTACAACGGTTACCGCGTTCCTGACGACTACTACCGCAGCTACTATGGTCCGAGTCACTATTTCCGCGTCTACAGCCTCCCCTTCATGGTGGAGGGCGGGTATCCGCGCTTCCAGTACGGTGGCTATTGGTTCCTATTGGTTGATCCGTATCCAGAATACTGGGGAGACACCTGGTACCAAACCGATGATGTTTACGTCGCATACTCTAATGACGGGTATTACCTATACAACCGCAGGTATACTAACCGGCCCGGGGTTGCAATTAGCATCTCGTTTTAGGCGGTCTACAGCGAGACGATAGTGTCCTAAACAAACGCCCTGCGCAGGATCACTGGGATGGTGCTCCAGCTTTTTTTCGGGCGAAGAATGGGCGTATTAAGAATCAGAGCAGCAAAATTTGCTGGACTGGACAAGGGTACTGATCGGCCTGGCGCTTTGGTTCTCGTAGGGTTCAGGCCCAGGTGGTCAACCGCCGTGGGCCGCCAGGATGCCGCAGACGCGCCCGGCGCAGCGCAACTGTACTCATTACCCTAGATTTCGCAGAGGCTCACAAGGATCGATGGCCGCCCGAAGTCACTCAACTGTCATTTGCGATATCGAACTATCGCAAGGCGGAGACGAATTCAACTTCCCGCCAGATTCAGCTTTCACCCTCGCAGCGATCCACGCGAATCTGTCGGGGCGCTTCTGTTTCGAGGGCCACTTGGGAGCCGACAGAAAGAAGGCGGAACGCGCTGTGCAGCAGAGCCCCAACAGCCATAAAGGGCCTGTAGGGCGGAACGCGCCAACGTCAAAGGAGTACGTTCAACCGTCCCACGCCCGCTTGATCGTACCCGCGACTCGGCTCAATTTTCATATCTATGGGTGGGACGCAGGCCATGCGAAACTCTTGACTAATCCGACCAATCTCCGGTTTGCCGGTCAGCCAGCTAGAATCGGCGAAAGCATAACCTTTGTGCTAAAGTGAGGCCGCTTCTTACGAGGTGAGCTTGAGCCAGCGATGCAGTTGGTTGGGTAAGACCTTGGCCATGTTTTGCGTAGCGGCAATGACGTTGGTTGCGGTTGCGGCAAACCCAAGACCGCATGCCGCGAGGCTGACGCTCGACGCGAACCTTCGCCAACATCCGACAGGCGGTAAGACTCCAGTAGAGGTTTCTGTCGGGCTGTACATCACCAATCTGGTAGCCGTCGATGAAACTCGGGACAGTTTTGAAGTGGTCGGGTACCTCACCACCAGATGGAACGATCCTCGCCTCGCATTGCCTGTCGACGGGACTGCCGATGACCGGGCCGAAACAAATGCTACGCGTGTGTTTCAAGTTGAAGACATTTGGACTCCGCCGATTGAGGCGGCGAATTCGATTTCCCACAAGAGGAACTCGTATTCGCTGGTCATTGACCGAAATGGCACCGTGACCTACGTGGAAAGCTTTGATGCGGTGCTCTCCAATCTTTATGCCTTGAGGAGATTTCCCTTTGACTCCCAAGTCCTGCAGTTTGAGTTTCAGCCTTTCCTCTCTTCGGTTTCCGAGGTTCAATTCGCCCCGCAGGCCCTGCCTTCCACAGCAATCAGCCCCGACCAGCACGTTGAATTGGCTGCCTGGCGTATGCAAGATCTTCGGTACTCGCGCGAAGAATTGGCTGGCGACGGTGTGGCTCCCGCAACTCGCGAGGCATTGTTCCAGGTTGGCATTAAGCGCCGATCAGGCTTCTATGTCTGGAAGATTATTCTGCCACTCCTGATGATGACCATGATCCCTGGGGTCGTCTTCTGGATCGACCCCAAGGAGTTCGACTGGTTGCTGAAAGTGCCTCTGACCATGCTGCTGGCCATTGTCGCCTTCGAATTCGCCGTGGTGCGCGATCTTCCAAGAGTCGGGTACCTTACTTTTCTGGACGCGATGTTCATCGCGAGTTTCGCGTTCTGCTTTCTCGCCATCCTGGATATTACGCTGGTTTATCTCCTGCAAAAGGACGGGCGGAGAGCCTTGGCAGTGAAGGTACACAGCGCGGGACGGTGGGCCTACCCGCTGGCGTACTTCGGGCTATTGCTGTTCCTAGTCATTGGCTTCTTGGCGTAGAGTATGCCCGGTTCCCTGGCCAGGCAGCGTCTTTGTCGTACTGTCCCCGTTTGCCCTCGTTTGGGGCTGCGGGAAACAAGTCATTGTCCGTGTCGAGATTTACTGAATCGAAACTCTCGTAAGAACGGATTTGGGACGCCCGCGCCTGCTCGCACGTTGTACTTATTTCTTAAGGTCCTCGGTCCAGTTCTGAACCAGCGTGAACGGTTTGCTGGCCTCTTTAGGAGTTGTCGTAAGCGCGAAGTCCCACGAGAAGAGTTTGCCCACATCACAGACCCGTTGATGATGAAAGAGATTCTTGAGGACAAAACTTCCTACGGGGATACTTTCTTCGTGCCTGTCCGCGCTCGCTGGCGCGAGTCGTGGGCGGACGAAAATGGCGATGAGGTTCCTGCGCTGAAGGACCTCCATCAAGGAAAAATAGCGCGATGGAATCCCTCGACCGTTTACAACGTCTACATCCTGCTGAAGATTGCAGGCAGGCCCGGATGGTGGCTGCTGCTCTACTTCGTTCCGCTGGTGAATATCGTGATCGCGATTGTGGTGGCCATCGATATCGCTAAGGCCTTCGGTCAGAGCGCGTTGTTCGGGTTCCTTCTGCTCTTTCTTCTGTGCGGCATCGGCTACCTCATCCTCGGATTTGGAAACTACCGCTACCAGGGAAGGGCAGCATCGACGACCGCATGATGACGTGCCCCCTGCCGGACGCACAAAACGCTTCGGTGACCCCTGCGATGAAGAGCGGGCTAACGGACCACGTCTGGACGCTTGAGGATTTGCTGCGAGGAGGATGTCATGCGCAAGAAAGAGGAACATAAGCATGGGGTGGGTTCCGTTTGGCCACTTGCCGATCGTTTGCGTCAACATCGCCTTCAACAATGCCGTTATCGGGTGAATTTCGGGGGGCCAAGGGGGTGAGGGGCCCTAAGACCGCCCTTGGTCGTGCCACGTGGCGAGCGGAATGGTTTCTGGCCATCAGCCTGGCGACCTGTTTCGTCTTCGCCGTCGCAGGCAAGGCACTCCAGTCCGACCTTGCCAATCCCTTCGTGCTTGCCTTTGTGTTTTTCTGGCTCTTCGGCGTGATCCTCGGCCCGATTCACTCGCATGAACTTCGGCCCTTCCTGGCTGGACGCCCCGGTCGTTGAACCAGGTCACCCACTCCGAGACAAGTTCCAGACGCAAAGTGTAAGCGCCGGGATGCGGAGGCAGGAGTGCGGGACTGGCCTGGCCAGAGGGAAACCACAAACTCATTGATGTCGATATTGCAAATCAACTTACTTGTAAATTTCCAAAGAAAAGGTAAGCTTCCTCCAACGCAACCACCGCCCGCCAGGAGAGAAAACAATGACGAAATATTTGTCCCGACGCCAGTTCCTTGCCGCGGTCCTGGCGGGGAACGCACTTGCTGCCTACGGCCAGGGTAGACTACCGGTTCGCGGTGCGCGAAAGCGCGAATCGGCCCCGGTTAAAGTTTCCCCGGAACCGCAACTCTGGTTGCCAACGAATCGCGGCCAGGGGGCCAAGGTTAAGTTCGCCAATTCTCCCGATTGGGTGCGGAACACCCCAGGATGGTACATCCCGTCAACCGTCAGCGCCGGCGCCTGCATGCTTGATTTTCCTCTTATAACCTTCTTGTCGTCCTTGATTAAAAACTTCCGCGAGCTTCCCTCGCTGCTCGACCAGGCGAGGTCACTTGGTACCAGCACAATCTACCTGGTGGATTGGTTCGAAGGGAAGCCGGGGGCGCGTCCATTCAATTACTGGATGAACAAGGGAGATTACATTCCTCGCCTTGACATGGGCGGCGCCGCCGCGCTCAAGGACGGTATCTCCGCCCTGCACGCCCAGGGAGGGCGCGTAATCCTGTATGTCGAAGGGTTCATCATCAACAAAGATTCAAATGTCGGCACGACGCATGGAGCGCAGTGGTCGATCATGGGGCCCAACGGTCCTCCCGAACAACCATATCCTGGAACCTGGAAGCCGTGCCCAGGGGTGGAAGGATGGCTCGCGTATGTTGAGGGCGTCGCGCGGCGAATCGGTGGATACGGCGCCGATGGAATCTTCTTCGATTCCCAGGGGTTCCAGAAGGGGTGGAAGTGCATGTCAAGGAAGCATGGGCATCCCCCAGGAGATCCGGAGGTATTCAACAACGGCTGCGCCAATCTCGTCCGCCGGGCCCGTGCCGCATTGCGCGAAGGAAATTCGGAGGCCATCATATTCACCGAGGGCCCGAAAATGATGAGACTGTTCGAGCACACCGACGGATCTCTCGAGTGGGGCATCGACACTTTCGTAAGGCGCTGGCTATGGGATGACCAGGGAAAGACCGATACGATGACGAGCAGCTATTCGCTCGATGACTGGAACCAGATCCTGGCTATCGGCGCCAAACTCGGCTGTGGGTCCCAGTTCTTACAGACTCCGCCCAGCTCCTCAGCGCAAGAGTTTCTCGGGGAGTTTCTCAAGAACGATCTGCCGGAAAAGCGGGTTGATTTGGAACACATTGCCCACCACGCGTTCTGGGGACTGCATGCATGGCGTAATGCCGGTCTGATGCTTGGCCTCACAATGCCTGGCCTCGATGATATCCTCCCGAGGTATTGGGAACAGATGGAAGGTGTGCCCGACCCTTTCAAGCACTTATACTCGAACAGCGAGACGCTGCGTGGAGTGCTCGAGGGGTTGCGCCCTCGCGCCGCGGCCATCGATAAGACGTTGGCGGGCAGGAAAGCTCCGGCAGCAGCAGAATACGTAAAGGCGTTATTGACGGCGAGACAGAAGCTCGCTCCGTTCGTTGATCACGGCAGCTCGGTGGAGTTGGTCCGTACGCCTTTCCCGGAAGCTGCCGGCTGGCGGTTCACCAGCGACAAAGGGATGGCGCTTACCGCTATAAACGTGTCCGACGCGCCGCGCGCTGTGAACTTCCCGAACATCAGTGGAACCTGGAAAGACGGCGTCAGCGGCGATGTATTGGCTGCCCAGAACAACACGCTCAGAGTCCCAGTCCCGGCGCATCGGGTCCGGCTCCTGAGCGCCGGAACCAGGTGAAAACTCGAAACACATTGCAGGGCGCTTCCGCGACGGAGCGCATCTGGCGGCCACGTCAGACATGATGTGGCGCCTGGTTAAGGAACATCTTCTGAAGTTCGATGGCACTCCGTTGGTGACGGTCCCTGGCGATGGCGATGTTTTGGTTATAGCCGTCATCATGAGTAACTGCCATCTTGTTTCTCCTACTTGTGTTAGGTCCCAGTGCACTGGTACGGTTGTGGTTAGCAGGGTTACTGCTGCACGTCGTGGTAGGGGCATGTTTAATTCTCTTCGAGCTTCGATATCTCGACCTCCTGTCTTCTCCCACCTCTCCCCCTTCATTGGGGAAGGTGGTAGCTCTCCACGGGAAAGGTAGAGAGCTTCCGCCAGCAGACTCACGATCAGATTTCACGGGGTTTGTGCTTCGAGAATTTACTTCACATGCGAAGAACCACCCTGCAGCCCAACCGTAGAGGTGCCTGGTGCCGGCCACCGGCACGGGTGAACATGATGCCAGCAAGCGATGGCTAGGTTAAGGCAGCAAATGAGGCGCGGGGATGTGGAAGCAAGGCTCGCGAATTCATCAGGGGCGTGACTGGTGGAACAGCGACGCTGCATACTCTAGGACAGGCTGCATATCGGCCGAAAGCACATCTCCTTCGTAAATTTCCAGGTAATTGATGTGTCGGCCGACACTGTTCGGCGCCATCCCTTTATCGATCGACCTCCTCAAAGCCAGGGGAGGATTGCCCTCGGCGCCCATGATTTGGCTGGCAATGGGACCTTGCGAACCACCGCGCATTTCGAAGCCGGTGATGATTCGTCCGCTATAGCTATTGATGAAATCGGTGTTATCCATAGCTTCCACCGCAGCATGCCCAGCGTGAAGATCGTTCGACTGAATGGCAAGCCGGCGTCCAAAGGCCCGCATCGCCCGTTCCACGATATCTTGCTTTGCGCGCATACGTTCAGGACGATTCAATCTTCCACTCTCCAGAATGGGCAGGTCCGGACCCGAGAGTGAAACACACTGATTGGGAAAGGAGCGCGCATAGACGTGAAAAACTTCTTCCCATGCGTCTAAATACTTAGCCGGCGTATAGCCGTCACTGAGCCATTTCTGTATAGCCGGCCGGGAAACGGGCAAGGTCATTTCGTCGGAAACCGAGGTTGGACCGGCGGCTCCGATTGCTCTAAAAGCCGGCGAGTCTCCATACCTTTCGGCGACCTGTCTCATGAATGCGAACCAGCGGCTGAGGTACACCCGATCCCACGGCATGGGCAGCTTCGCCGGCGTCCCGTGGCCAGGTCCATACTGAATCTCGAACACATCGGTCTTTGCGCCTTCCAAGGCCCACGCAGGAGAGAAAAAACCGGGAAAGACGGAGAGGCGTACCCATTTATTGGATGATTCTGCGGCGGCGAACAACGCATCCAGCCTCGACCAATTGGGTTTTCCTTCTACCGGCTCGATGTCGCGCCAATTGATTTGCACGGCGACGCCACTCATGAACGAATTATTCAGAGCTTGTAGATTCACCGATTGATCCCTGGTGTCTCCCGTCGGTAGAACGACAGCTAGTCCGCTGGGTATTGCATCGGCGGTGGATGCACACGGAATCGGCTGCCGGCCCTTGACGTCATCGCCGTTGGGCTGAGCATGAGCCGACGGCAGGATCCATGACAAAAAACACACACCAAGCAGAACCCGAATCGCACAGCGAAGCCATGAAAGGTACATAAGCCGGAATTTCCTTCTTGACCTCAAGAACGGCACCTCTGTACGCCTATCTCATCTGTTTGCGACTTGGCAAAACGATTTTTCATCGCGGTCACAGCCTCAAACTGGCGCGTACATCCTTCATTCGCAACCCGGTATGTTCGTCGGGAAAGCGACGGGTTTCTTAAGATTTAGGTCCGGGCCGACAGCTTCCTCTTCTCCTTACAGCGTATGCTTGGCGGCGGAAACCGGCCGCCTGTCTGGGTCGTTTCAATGTCTACGAAACGAGGGCCATTAGTTAGTGCCGACATGAGAGACTCCTGGCATCGCCAGAACGGAGCCGAACGCACGAGGACGTATAAAGGAAATTGAGACATTATTGGCCTTTGGATTGGATCGAATGCAGATCCACGTCAAAGATGAGAGTGGGGTTCGGTCCAATGTCGGAGCCTTGGCCGCGCAGTCCCTTTCCAACCCTCATGCCAATCGCGTAGCTGAGCTTGGCTTTCTGCGTGGGTAGGGCCGGGTTGTTTTGGCTTCCTGCCGCGGGGGCCTGTCCGGTCTTCGCCGGAGCAGCTTGTTGGGTATTCGTGGCTGGGCTCTGCTGCGCCAAGGCACTTCCGAGCAGCATCATGCCGGCGGCCACGACACTTATTGGCAGGTTGAACGATCTAAGCATAAAAGCATTGTCCCATGCTGTAGCGTATCTGCAAAATTGCGCGAACAGCTCGCGCATCGCAGCGACGCGGTTCCAAATCTCGCCCATTCCGCGAACTTACGAGCTTAAGGACTCGGCGATGCCGAGACGTCACGCACATTCTGCAGGTGGTTCTGTCCGCCTGGTTCTACGTCACTCCCATCCTCTATCCTCTCGACTTCATACCAGCGAAGCACCAGGCGGCCGACACGAGCTCCCACGAGTCCGAGCAAGGAAGTCGCATGAAACGACGGAAGGTCGCCTAAGGCCGCCGCTCCATTGCAAGCGCCTCCAACTTGAACTATCGTTGGTCGATACAACCACACGACGAAGTTCGACCCGAGCGTCTGAGGAGGTCGTCATGATGCACGTCCGACTCCGCGACCGCAGACCAACAGCGTCGCCGATTGTTCCCGTCCTTCTCGTTCTTTGTCTCGTCTGCATGGACGTGCCATCGAAGACTGTCGTCCTCTCTGGCCAGAGACCTTCGCAAACAGCCCATCTCAAGATAATGGCACTTGGAGATTCCATCACCTGGGGCCTGAAAGACCCTGACTACGGGGGCTACCGGCACTTGCTCGGGACGTTGCTGGCAAACGATGGGTACAGCTTCGAATTCGTTGGGTCCATGCAGAGTGGGACTGGTGTCACCCCGTCGGCCAACAACGAAGGGCATTCAGGCTGGACAATCCAGCAGATCCAGAAAGGCATTGATTCACAAGGGTGGCTCGAAACCTACCGGCCCGATGTGATTCTGCTCCACATCGGCACGAACGATCTTCGGCCTCGCGTGGGCGGTGCGGCATCGGCGCCCGAGAAGCTCTCCGCCCTGCTCGACGATATTCTGACTCGCCTGCCACAGGTTCGGGTGATCGTGGCGCAGATCATTCCGTTCGCGGCCGGAACCGATGAGGCCCATCGGGCCTACAATGCTGCGATTCCAACCATCGCCGCCTCCAAGGGCCCGGGTGTGTCGATCGTTGACATGCGGAACATCCTCTCTCGAGCCGATTACGCGGACGGCTTTCATCCGAAAGCCGTTGGGTACGACAAGATGGCGCGTGCCTGGGAGCACGCCATCCGCGAGGTCGTTGCGCGTTCCTCGGCGGGGAGCGAGATGCCCGCCTCGCCAGCTCCAATGGTTCAGCAGGCGGGGGCCCAGAGCACCACTCGTCAGCCCAGGGGCATTTACGGCGTCTTCCTGGACACCGGCCAGCGCTCGTACACCGCCACGATTGAGAATCCCGCGATCTCAGGGCTGTTCTTGTACTTCCACTGGGCGACCCTTGAGCCCAAGGAGGGCCAATTCGACTTCAGTCCGGTGGAAGAAGCGCTCGTGATGGCGGAGTCGAAGCACAAGACCCTGCAGCTCGTCGTGGTTCCTGGCTTTTGGACACCGACCTGGCTCCTGGACAAGCTCACGTCCTGCGACGGCCGGCCAGTGACAGCCCAGAGGAGGGGCTCCGCATCGCCCGCCTGCGCAAAGGCAACCTTCGCCTTGCCCGAAGGCTACAGCCACAAGGGCGAGGTGCACGAGCTACCGCTGCCCTGGAACCCCGTGTACAAGGAACACTGGCACGCATTTCTGGTGGAGTTTGCCAAGAGGTTTGGACAGCGCAATGCCTTCGTATCGATCGCGATTGCAGGCCCCACGTCCCAATCCGAAGAAATCATCATGCCGTTTCATGGATCCGGCGAGAAGGAGAAGTGGGCGCAGCTTCTCGATGCGTTCTACAGTGATCCGTCATACCACCGGTCGAACAAGGCATTTGTCGAGGAGTGGAAGGCGGAGATCGACGATTATGGAAAGATCTTCAGCCATGTCACCCTCGCCCTGACCCTTGCGGCCGGTCTTCCCTTCAGTCCACCGAGAGAACACCTGGCTTCGACGTTGGAGATTGCGACGTATTTTGCCCGCCAGCCACTGGGAACAAACGCGAAGGCAACGCAGAACAACGGGATCGCGGCGTCCCACCCTCAGGCCATGAGACCGGTGATGGAGTCGGTGGCGAGGCTCAATCCGCGGGTCCTGGCCGGAGGAGAGTTCGGCACTGCGATTTCCAGGGACCCGACAAGGGAGGGTTGCTCGAGCAACGACAAGGCCTCGGCTGGCTGCAACAACCTCACGCTAGAGCAGGCGTTCGCCAACGCCCTGACGGCCTTCTTCGCCGGCACGCCCTACGGCCACTTGTATGGCGCGCAGAACGGAACGGTTCCTGTTCAATACCTGCAGATGTATCAAGCTGACATCGTGTACGCCAACAGTCATCCAGAAGTTCAGACCCAGCTCGTCGAGGCGAGCAAACGGATCGTGTCTTCACACTGAGGCGCGGTCACGTCAGAACTGCTTCGTCATCGGCCGGATATTCTCGGTCAAAAGATCGGGTTGTTTGAGGCAAGCCAGGGCGGATACGCCGTACCGTTGGCTGCCTCCAAGACTTCCTGATTGTCGGCACCAACCCACAAGAAAACAAATACAATAACTCGTGCACAAGGAGCCCCCGTGAAATCCCGATCTGCAATCATCCTTATGGCAACCGCTGCTTTTCTCGTCCTGATTCAGCTTGCAACCGCGCAAACGCCCATGCGACGTCAGCCGTTCTCGGCCGACGTGCAATTCACCTCCACCGCTGAAGGCGGCATGAAGCGCGATATGTCCGGCAAGATGTACTTCGCCGCCGGACACTTGCGTCGGGACATGCAGGTTGGCCCGCGCGGTGGCAGCATCATAATCACCGACTTCAAGACCCAGACCACCGACATCCTCATCCCCGCAAAACACATGTACATGGAGTACAAGGCTAGTGAGATGCAGGGTCAGCGTCCCGCCATGATGCTCAGGCCACTCCGCGACCCTAGCAACCCCTGCGCCGGCGAACAGGGTGTGACCTGCAAGAACCTCGGCGTCGAACAGATCAACGGCCGCACGTGCGACCATTGGCAGATCACCGACAAGAACGGCAAGGTGGCCGATGTCTGGATTGACCGGAAGATTCATTTCCCCATCAAGACCGTGGCCGAAGATTCAACCTGGACGCTGACCAACATCAAGGAAAGCGAGCCCGCCGCCAGCCTGTTCCAGATTCCTGCCGGCTACACCAAGATGGACGTGGGCAGCATGATGCAGAAGGGTCGCCCGCCACAGCAATAGACGCACTACGGGCTGCTTCCCCGGAACCAACTATGACGATCAGGTCGACTCAACCACCCAGGCACTCGATCATATGAAGGCACCAAACGCGGTCGAGATGTGGCGGCGTTTGGGACAAGGGCTTTAGCCCAGAACGGGCACCGCTGGCCGTAGGAGCAACTCCCCGTGGTCGAAGCACGCGTGTTTGGGCCTCGCTGCTTGCGCTTCCCCCATTGCCATGGGCGCGTTTCTTCGCGCATAGTCCCCGTCTTGCTGTGCTACGAACCAGATTTTCACCACCGGCCGCTGTTCTCGAATGGCCGGGATTTGACCCAGCGAATGATACCCTCTCCCCCACCAAAATTCCGGGGACCACACGGTTTGCATCTGCGTGGCGAGCAAGTCGAAATCAGTCATCTCACTCCGAATGAGCGAGCTCCGGCGACACCGCAGGAACACGCTCAGACGAATTCGTGCGACGAGAGCATGCCGAACTTCCAGCAGCGGAGCCGCCGCGTGCTGGTGTGCCAGTTGTACCGCAACACCAAAGCCCACCCGATTTGCCCAAACGCTACTGGTCGTCTGCGTTGTGATCACTAACCGCTGCAGCCGCTTGCCGCTCCCTTCGTGCCCGCTGCAAGCGCTCGAGCTGACTCAGCGTGGAGGACAATTGACGCTGGATCATGCCCTCATAGCGCAAGACGCGATCCATCTGATGTTCGGAGAGAATAGGAAGCGCCCTCGAATCACGCATGTCTTTTTCCGAGTTGCCCACCAAACTTCTAACCAAGCCTCCCTCACAGCGCAAAACGCGTTTCCCTCTCCAAACGCAGATTGCGAGCTTCTCCACCAACAACTCTTCCAGTGCGCTCTCGGGCGCCAAGTCTTCGCGAAGTACACCCAGCAGCTCCTCGTACTCGCTCGGGTTCTCTCCGTACACGAACATATTCGCCGCGAAGATGCCATGCTTGAGCGCATTCCGCCGCGACTGGGCTTTGCCTGCTTCGGTCTTCGGTCCCGTCGAGTGCTGGGCATTCTGACGGTTGGCAGCCAGCTTCGCCAGCGAAATCGGATGTGCATCGCGTCCTCCGCCGTTGCCGTCGGAGGGCTCAAGTTCCTGCTGCTTATCACTGCGCTGTTCATTGTCTGCGCTGGCGACTTGGACATTTGCTTCTCTTAGTTCTTCTAGTTCTTGCATGAGATGTTCTCCTCCGTCTTTAATCTGGTCCAGGCAACCGCGGCTGGTTGACCGCAGCGCTGGGCTACACATATATGAGCTGCGTATTATCTTTTTATTGTTAGTTATTAAACTTTTGGTATAAGTCAATTGTTATCAGATGATTAGATGAATCCATCGAAGCGGAAAACTCTGTACCGTGGGACTCTCCGGCTAAAGGCTGATAAACGCCTACGTGCGCCTTCATCCCGAAATACCAATCCTTCCCCTTCCTCGTCTGGTGCATCTCCGGATCCCGCTGCTGGTCCCGGTTCTTGGTCGAGCTGGGCGCGTGCAGGATGGTGGCGTCCACAATATGGCGCGGGACTACTGGAAGGTGGTGGCTGGCCACAGCGTTTAACCTCCCGGGTCTATTGGTCATTGGTTACGCTTGACGTAACACGTAACAGTTTGCTATTTCTTAAGCGTGATCGTCAGCTACCGGGACAAGCGGACAAGAACCTTCGCATCCGGTAAGCGGGTCAAAGCGTTCTCGGGGTTTGAACGCTCGGCCCGGCTCAAGCTCGATCGTTTGGAGGCAGCTGTCGAGCTCAGAGATCTTGGTGCGTTACCGGGCAACCGATTCGAAGCTTTGAAAGGTGACCGGAAGGGTCAGTATAGTATCCGCGTCAACGACCAATGGAGAATCTGCTTTGAGTGGCCGGCGGGAGCGTCTGGTCCATTAAATGTGGAGATTGTTGATTATCATTAGGAGAAACCACCGTGGCAATCAGTGCGATTCATCCTGGAGAACATCTGGCCGAAGAGCTTAAGGAACTCGGCATAAGCGCTGCTGAACTTGCTCGTCAGCTCGATGTGCCCACCAATCGTGTCACTGAAATCTTGAACGGCAGGCGGGCGATCACAGGTGACACCGCTCTTCGGCTCGCTCATTTCTTCGGGACGACTGCCGAGTTTTGGCTCAACCTGCAAAGCCTCTACGAGCTGCGCATGGCGCAGAAGAAGGTGGGAAAATCGATCAGCCGACTGCCCACGCTGAAGCACGTCGAGGAAGCTCATGCGTAGGCACGCCTCCGTATTTCTTTCCGAGCAGAGCTGCGCAACCGCACCAACGAGCTGTGGCTTTCTCCCATCTCCACCTGGGAGGCGCTGCTGCTCAATGCCAGGGTAGGATTCGCCTCCCCGTCAATCTGGCAGAAGCCAAACCGGCTATATGCAGGGATCATTGTGCTCTGAGGTCTCGCGTTTAAGCTTATCGATCATGAGTTTGAATGCTCTGTGTTCCGCCCCGACCTTCGGTCGCTATTTGATCGCTGGTCACGAACAGCGATACTAGTGAGAGTGAGATTTCTATGAAAAGAAAGCGCCGCAGACGCATCAGAACTTCTCCGAATCTGACCGAATATGTGGTGAGAGATTTCCTAAGAGATGGCGAAAGCGAATTCGTGGCGTACCCAAAAAGGTTCATTGCGGAGCTTGCAGAACCGGCACAAGCCAGCGCACTGGCATTCAATAATTTCGTCAATCTGTCGGTCGAAGTTCAAGCGACCTTTCGCAAGGCCGTGAAAAAAATTGCCAAAGGAGCAGAGCGCCCGTTAGCGATCAATTCACTGTCGACCGCGCTCGACGGAAAGACTCTTGTCAGAGGGGGAGTTTATCGCGGCCACTTGTGGAAAATGATAGATGACCTTACACAGAATTGGAAACGGATGTTCTGGTGGGTTTCTGAAGAGGGGCTTTCGATCGAGGTTCTGACACCGAAGCAACTGCGAAGCAAGGTCAAGCTGAAACGTCTCACCCCTTTTGAGAGACTTGCCGGCCGATTGTTTCAAGGGGCAATGGTTCAAAACAGAGTATCCGATCAAGCTGTACTGTCCATAGCAAGGCAGTTGGACGATGTTGGTTTCGAGCTTAAGCCGCACCTACAACCTGCTGATTGGGGAAAAATAGCACAGTACAATCAGAAGTACGCTCGAAAAGCTATTCGCACCTTCGAGCAGGCTATCCAATATCACCCACGTGGGATCCGCAGGTGTCTCTCTGACGCGAAACGGCGGTATGAAAAAGCCTGTGAGATCTAATCCTGACCATTTCTGTCGTCCGGAATGAACGACCCTGAAATTTTAGGGTCATGTTTAATCCGCTGTCAGTACGCCGGTTAGCAGGTGTTTCTTGTCCGCTAATCTTCAGATTTCTCCACGACGATTGTGCAGATTCCGGCAGGGTCCCATCATGAGAGCCAGGAAGCGCGTATCAGCTGATCAAAGCTGCGGCGCACCTACAAGGCAAGAGAGGAGCTCACATGACCCGCACTCGACAAAACTCGACAAAATCTACACTTACGCCGCAACAAGCGTCGGTCATCGCAGGCTTGGTGCGGGGAGCAACCGTAACCGAGGCGACCAAGCAGGCCGAAGTGGATCGGTCGACCTACTACCTCTGGCTGAAGTCGGATGCAAACTTTGTGGCTGAGATGAACCTCTCCAAGCAAGAGCAAGCCGAGTCGATGTGTGCACAACTGCGGGGACTGTCTGAGACAGCCCTGGCAACCCTTCTGGAATTGCTGACCAACAAGGATGTGCCGGCAGCTATGCGACTTAAGACCGCCATGATAGTCCTACATAGCATCAGAGCGTTGGAGCCGGAAGAAATCGGCACGACGGACCGGGATGAAATCGAACTTTACCAGCTTGACCAGAGTCTGCCGTAATACCAATCATGGCGCTCACCGGACCGGGCCGAGGCGGAGGTCGCGAGGGGGCCGAGGAATTCGCGTGATACCGAAGTAGCTGGAGATATCCAGAATCAGGTTCGTCGTCCCAGTCCTATAAGCGTAAGCTTCGATCTTGCTGTTGTTGCCCGCGGGCACAGCGGCCATGTTTGAGCTAATCGCGCCGTCGTAGGCATTCAATGCCGAGACGTAGGGCTGCTGTTCGCCATCCGGCCACAAGGTCTGGTAACCCAGCGATCCCAACGGCACCACCGTCGCATTAAGCACGTAAGCCTGCGATTGTGAGAGTACCCCACCAGATTCCCCAACACATCCACCGGAGGATTCAACGTTCCGCTGAATGCGCCATTCCCACTGCGCATCCAGCACCAGGCCGGGGGGCCAGCGCGCGTTGGGCGTGGTAGATTTCCGCCCAACGCCGCAAAGGCGGCTTCCAGCTAAAGCAGACGTTGCGCAGGGTGCTATGGGTAAACCGGATCTGATCCTGGGCGGAATTACAGATGGTGGTGGATTGTTACGGAAGCGAATCAGATGCTGGAATCATGCTCCCTCCTCGCCCGTCACAATCCAGTCAATGCTACGCCCGGAGTGTGTTTTCAGCTTCAGAAGCAGTTCCAGCGTTGGCACACTCTGCCCCTTCTCGTACTTCGATAGCTGCGTCTGACCTATTCCGAGCAATCTGCCGAAATCCCGCTGATTGTAATCAAAACCGCGAATTTCCCGGATTCGGCGCCCAATTGCCACTAGGTCTGGAACGACAGGTTTAATCTTTTTAGTTGACATAGTAAGCGTAACAGTGGTATGTTACCCGTATAAAGCACGCACGGCTTCTACGTCCGGTCGCTTATTTATGGCACGGCAAGCCGTCCTTACGCAATTGTCAGAAGAGGTTCATTGCTAGGTTATGCCACCCTCGGTGTCAAACGCACGATTTGAGTCAACCATAAGGATCCCCTATGACTAAGCATCTGTCAGAGCTCTGTAGCCAACTTGGCAAAGCACGCAATCGGCAAGCGAAAGTTCTGCAGGAGAACGTTCGCGTGACGAAACGTGCTTTCGGCCATACCGTAACCCCTCTGGTGCTCGCGCAGTTGAAAGTCCTCACTCGAGATTTCGGTTTTTCAATCGCGGCCGGTGAACTGCAAATGATCAACTGCAACTGGTACGTCACGCACACCGGTCTCCTTCGCCTGGCGCGTCGCAAGCGATGCCGCGGCATCCACGTGGAGGCCGTCGATTCGCTGTGTGATTCTGCAGCCAATCGTTTCGTGCTCAAGGCGACGGTGTATCCGTCCAAGGATTCGGCAGGTTTCGTCGGCTACGGCGACGCTGACCCCTGCAACGTTTCTCTGCTGGTCCGCGGCGCCGAGATGCGGGTATCGGCTGATTCTGTGAGCGGTGCTCACTGGGTCTTCTTCTTGGTTTTCGACCACCTGGCGCGTGCCGCCCGTTGGGCGATTTCCCGCCGTTGCTCGGGGGAAAGTGCTGCGGCTCTGGCTTCGCCCCCTTTTCTTGCACCCAGTTTGGACAAGGCAACGGCGTGCGGGTTCTTTTTCTTTTCGCCCATGCGGTTAGGTCTATATATGCCCCATCCAACAGGGAAAAACAATAACGACTTTGGTGCTTGACATGCCTACACGAGCAAGCATATGCTTGCTCGTGTAGGCATTAATCGGCTTTCATTTAGATATCAATGAGGTGCTTATGCCTTCCAAGAATCTCGACCAGAACAACCTCCAGCTAATACGCCACAACACTTCGCTAGTCAAGAAGCTTTACCCGAACATCAACCGAGCACGCATCCAAGCGCTAAAAGAGCTGACCAGACAATTCAGCTTTTCTTTCGCGAGTGGAGATGTGATTCAGCTTGAGAATGGCTGGTTCGTAACCCACACCGGCCTTGTTCGGCTGGCGCGTCGCAAGAGATGCCGCGGTATCCATGTCGAAGCCGTCGATTCGCTGTGTGATTCCGCCGCCAGTCGCTTCGTTCTCAAGGCGACAGTGTATCCGTCCAAAGATTCCGCCGGTTTCGTCGGCTACGGCGACGCCGATCCCTCCAACGTTTCTCTACTGGTCCGCGGTGCCGAGATGCGCATCGCAGAAACCCGAGCGGTCAATCGTGCCCTTCGCAAGGCGTATGGCATCGGCATCTGCTCGGTCGAGGAGATCGGATCGAATCCCGGTCCGATGGCGGGAGCTTCCGATCAACGTAAGTTTCCACCCCAAAATACCAACGGAAACGGGAACGGCAATGGTGGTGCCGGTCACAAGGTCCGCGACCGGCTCTGCCAGATCATCCGCCAGCACAAGCTCGATCCCGAGTTGGTGAAAGCCTATGCCGT